>NZ_JABFCZ010000033.1 GCF_014692675.1 Roseibium aggregatum
ATTATGAGGACCAGACTGCGCGGATCTCCATCTTGGCCGGGGCTCGACCCCGAGACCGGATACGTTGACGCAGACTGAACAGAGCAATCTTCAAATTACCCCTTGCAGACGGGGCGGGCCATACGTTTCAAAAATATTTTTTTCTCGCGAAGAGACTGCATCACCCGCCATCATTGGAAACGAATTATTAGTCACTTGCGTTCGATTTAACGACCATCGATCAAAAGGACTATTTTCATCAACGTTAATAATCTCCCAATGCCTAGGCTTACCCTCCGGAGCATCCTTGGTCATTGCAATTAACCCTCTACTCGGCTCCGGAATAAGGCGACCGCTTTGGACTAGTGGCTCAATCGTTTCAAATAACATTTTTGTCTCATCATCATCCGGAATTATAAATACTGGGACGGCCTTCAGCACTCCGTTCTGAATTGGTAGATCTTCGACATTATCAGCATAAAATGATATTTCATTTTCCTTCATAAATTTATCGAAGCCTTCTTCTGAAGCCAACATAGACATGGCCATGACCTCAGTAGAGGCATAAGAAAGCTGCGTTAAATCATTCATGAAAACGGAAAATCGAATTAAATCAAGCGCATCAGATGTATTCGGAACTCTCAAACGGGTTTTTAACCCAGTATGACAACATACTGCTTCATTAAGAATTCTAAAATGTTCTTGATACCCGCCCATCCACTCCTTAGGCTGGAAGGTATCGAAGTGCATCACATTCTGTAATATTGACTGCAATGACATAAGCAGAGATACAACACCATCTAAATCGCAAGTTATTATCTATATATCACAACAACCTGAATATTTAGAATGAAGATAATTCCAAGCGCCTATTAGCACCTATTTTCTTCACAATATTGATGAGAATGTCGCACCTCGCCGCTTGCCCAATAACCGGTGAAATGGGGATTGGTTTTTCCAGTAATCGGCGAGACCAGTAGGAGAAAACAGCACCTCTTCAGTCGCCCTCTCTCCTTAATCAGGTCTTTTGCCGATAAGTAGGCAGGGCCGGCGAGCTAATCCGCTTTCAAACGTCGTGGGCTGTCAGCCAGTCGCGAATGAGATTCTGGTAACGCTCACCGGAAAAGCTCGGGAAATGGCCGCCGTGCACCAGCCGCACCGGCAGATCGAGGAGCCGGGTCATGCTGGCGATATAATCGCCTATGTCCGAGTGATAGGTGTCCTCGATCAGCGGCCCGTCATAGATGATGTCTCCGGAAAACAGAATCCCGGTCGCCTTTTCATAGAGCGCGATGCCACCCGGTGAATGACCGGGCGTATGGATCACCGTGAAATGCCGGTCGCCGAGATCGACGACATCGCCGTCCTCGACGATACGCGTGGCCGGCGCCTTCTTCACCGCGTATTCGGTGGAGCTGTAGGGCAGCGGCGGCAGCCGGGTGAAGATCTCGTCGGTCACGTAAGGATCGGCCAGCGTATTCTCCCGGGTCGGTTCCGCCAGAAGTTCCGCCTCGTGCGCGTGCACAGTACGGTGCTCGACCTCGTGATGGCAGCCGATGTGGTCGAAATGGGTGTGGCTTGCAACCGCCTCGAGCGGCCTCTCGGTCACGATCGGCACCTGTTCGCGCAGGCTGACCACGCCCATGCCGCTGTCGACCAGCATGTCCTTGTCCCGCCCGCGCACGTGCCAGATGTTGCAGCGGTAGAACTCCTGGATGAAGGGCTCGCAGATATAGGTGACGTCGTCGCCGACCTTGCGGGTCTCGTACCAGATATCCGCCGTGGCGCGTTCCATGTCCGCCCTCACCCTTGATCTTTCAGGACCACCACATCGCCCCGCCGCACTCCGAGCGTGACGGTCGATCCCACCAGCGCTCCTCCACTCTGCGGCATCTGGGCGACGGGCCGGAAATCGTCATTGGCGGCATGCTTCAAAACCGCCAGATGATGGGCACCGGCAAAGGTCAGGTCCTCCACGGTCGCGGACCCGAGCGGCAGGATATCATCGCCTGCGCGGTCCACCACGAAATGTTCCGGCCGGATCGACAGCACGACCGCCTCGCCCGCCTCGAACCGCTTCTCCGGGGCGGAAAGCCTGAGCTGACCGCACGGGGTATCGACGTCGATCACGCTGCCCTTTTTCTCCAGCACCTTGCCTTTCAGGAAAGAACTCTGCCCCATGAAGCCCGCGGTAAACAGTGTCGCCGGTTGCAGGTAGACCCGTTCCGGCGTGCCCATGTCCTCGATCCGGCCTTGGCTCATCACAACGACGGTGTCGCCGATGGCCATGGCCTCTTCCTGGTCATGGGTCACGTGGATGAAGGAGGTTCCCACTTCCCGCTGGATCGCCTTCAGTTCGGCCTGCATCTGCCGGCGCAGCTTCAGGTCCAGCGCTCCGAGCGGTTCGTCGAGCAGAAGAACGGAGGGTTCGACGGCCAACGCCCGGGCGAGCGCGACGCGCTGGCGCTGGCCGCCGGAAAGCTCATGGGGTTTCTTGTCCTCAGCCCCGCCGAGCCCGACCAGTTCCAGCATCCGGTGCGCGCGATTGCTGCGCTCCTTCGAGCCAATGCCGCGCATGCGCAGGCCGAAGCCCACATTCGCGCCGATGGTCATGTGCGGAAACAGGGCATAGTCCTGGAACACGGTCGTCGTCGGACGTTTTGCGGGCGCGACATCCGTCATGTCCTGACTGTTGATCAGCACCTCACCGGATTGCGGCACCAGAAAGCCGCCGATGACGGAAAGCAGCGTCGTCTTGCCCGAGCCGGAGGGGCCGAGGAACACGGTATAGGCGCCGGCCGGAACCGTCAGCGACACGCCGTCGAGCGCGGTGAAGCTGTCGTAGCGATGCGTGACGTTGCGCACGTCGACGGCAAGATCGGTCAAGAACGCCTCCCTTTCCGGAAAACGACCAGTTCGAGAACAATGACGAGAACGACGGAAATACCGAAGACGACGCTACCGACCGCGTTGGTCTTCGGATTGAGGCCCGAGCGCAGCAGGCTCCAGATTTCCACCGGCAGGGTGACGTCGAAGCGCGTCAGCAGGAACGAGATGATGAACTCGTCCCAGGAAAACGTCATCGACAGGAAGAAACTGGCAAAGAGTGCGGGCCAGAGCATCGGCGCCGTCACCAGCGTGATCACCTGCCACTCCCTGGCGCCCAGGTCCCGGGCGGCGCGCTCGATATTGGCCTGATGATCGCCCATCTGGCTGTAGATGATGGCAAAGCAGAGCGGCATGTTGATCACCACATGGCCGATACCGGCGGCAACGAGCGACTTCGGGATGCCGACTGCGTTGAAGGTGATCAGCAGGCCCATGCCGATGATCAGGTAGCTGACCGTGAGCGGCGCGGTGAGAAGCGCCCGCTGCAACCCCTTCGCCGGCAGTTTGAACCGCGCCAGGCCATAGGCCGACAGGAAGCCGAGCAGAACGGCGGTGAGCGACGAACCGACGGCGACCGCAATGGAATTCGCCAGCGCTTCCATCAGCCGCCCGTCATTCCACACCGCCTCGTACCAGCGCAGGCTCAACCCCTTCAGCGGCGGGATCGGAAACCGGCCGTCCTGGAAGGAAAACAAGACCAGCACGACGACCGGCAGGAAAATGAAGCCGTAGATCGCCAGCGCGTAGAGAACGGAGGGCAGCTGGCGCCAGGGTTTGCGTATCATGCTCAGGCCCTTTCCAGACGGATCCAGCGGGCGAAGCCGAGATAGGCGATGGTCACCACTATCATCAGCAAGATTGCCAGCGCCGAGGCGGTCGGGAAGTCCGCCCGCCGGCCGATCTGCAGCATGATCACCTGCGGCATCAGCAGCTCGTTGTTGCCGCCGAGCACCTGGGGCGTGATGTAGTCGCCGATGCACAGGACGAACGTCAGGAAGGCGCCGACCATGATGCCCGGCAGCGTCAGCGGCAGCACCACATGCCAGAAGGTCCTGAGCGGCCCCGCGCCCAGATCCGCGGCGGCCTTGCGGTAATTCGGCGAAAGCTGCACCAGGTTGGCGTAGATCGTCAGCGTCAACAGCATGACAAAGAAATGGACAAAGCCGATCACCGTCGCCGTGCGGCTGTTGGCGAGATCGAGCGGTTCGTCGACAAGTCCGATGCCGAGCAGCGCCTGGTTGATGATGCCGTTGTTGGCAAGCACCAGGAGCCAGGAATAGGAGCGCACCACGTAGGAGGTCCAGAACGGCAGGATGGCGAGCACCAGCGCCAGCCGCTGCCACCGGGCCGGTACCTTTTCGGCGATGATCCAGGCAAACGGATAGGCGAGCACGATGGAGGTCACGGTCACGATAGCGGTGACCTCCAGCGAATTCACCATCGCCTGCAGGAAGTGCCCGCGCTCGAAGAATTTCAGGTAATTGGCAAAGGTCCAGCTGGCGATGAGGTCGGTTCCGACCCGCTCCCAGAGGCTGACCACCGCCATGACGATGAACGGAGCCACGAAAAAGGCGGCAGTCCAAAGAAGGGCGGGAGCGACGAAGGCCCAGGGCCCCAGGTCGATCCGCTTGCGCTTCCATGTCGCCGCCATAATCGCGTCTCCGTTCAAGTTTCGATCCGGTGAAGGATCAGTGTTGCAGGAATTCCGTCCAGACGTCCTGCATTTCCGCGTCCAGCTTGGCGTCGGGCGCCGGATAAAGCTGCGAATTGGCGATGTAGCTTTCCTGGTCGGACCAGCGCAGTGCGGTCTTCTGCTGGTCGGTCAGCTGGGCCTCGGCCTTGGAATTTGCCGGCATCGCCCAGTAGCAGGACGAGGTCGCCAGCTTTGCCTGGCCTTCCGGCGACAGGATGTACTTGACGAACTCGGTCGCCAGTTCCTTGCGCTTGCTGTCCTTGAAGACACCGATCGACTGGGACCAGCGCATGCCGCCCTGCTTCGGCAGGATCCAGTCCAGGTCCGGATTGTCGGCGCTCAGGCCCGCGGTCACCCATTCGCCGCCGCCGACCAGGATATCCACTTCGCCGGTCGCGAGCGCGGTCTGGCTGGCGACCACTTCGCCGACGAGCTTGGCGTTGTCCTTGATCTTGAACAGCGTGTCCTTGATTTCGGGAAGATCGGCGCCGGAGAGGTCCGCCGTCTTCTTGCCGAGGCCGACCGCGACCATGCCCATGACCGGGAGATAGTAGTCGTAAACGGCAATCTTGCCCTTGTACTTGTCCGATGACCACAGGACGGTCATGTCCTCCATGTCGACCGGATCGACCTTCGCCTTGTTGAAGGAGATCGTGTTGTAGCCGAACTTCTCCGAAACGGCGTAGGTCTTGCCGTCGCGCACGTGGTTGGCTTCCATGCGCAGGGCCGGGAAGATATCGTCCATGGGCAGGGCGTCCGCCGGCAGCGGCGCCAGCAGATCGGCATCGATCGCGCGCGGCACGTCGACCCCGTCGATCACGAACACGTCCCAGTCGCCCGGCTGCGACTGTTCGACGATGGCAAGGGCCGCGCCGGTGCCTTCGTATTCCTTGAGGTTGACCTTGACGTCGAACTTCTTCTCGAACGGCTCGATCAGCGCCGGGTCGGTGTGATCGCACCAAACGAGCGCATTGAGTTCTTCCGTCGCCTGCGCCGACAGCGGCGCCAGCACCACGGAGGACAGAAGCACGCCGAGGACGGCGTTCTTCAGTTTCGTTTTTCTGACCTGTTTTGTCATGACTGCTCCATCTCTGGCTGAAAGGTGATCTTTGTTTGTTGTTGGCCCCAAAAGGACAGGTCCCTAGTCATCCGCGGAATAGCGGACGCCGGGCAGAATGCAGAGCATTTCGTAGAGAAGATTCGCGCCGACCAGCGCAGTGTTACCGGACGGATCGTAGGGCGGCGACACTTCCACCAGATCGCCGCCGACCACGTTGAGCCCCCGGCAACCGCGGATGATTTCCAGCGCCTGCCAGATAGTCAGGCCGCCGATCTCCACGGTTCCGGTTCCGGGCGCAAACGCCGGATCCAGGCTGTCGATGTCGTAGGAGAGATAGACCGGATGATCGCCGATCTTTTCCCGGACTTCCGCCATCAGCGGCACCAGCGACTTGTGCCAGCAGTCTTCCGCCGGAACGACGGTGAAGCCCTGCTTGCGCGACCAGTTGAAGTCCTCCGGCGAATAGCCGGTGCCGCGCAGGCCGATCTGGAACACCTTGTCGGCCTGGAGGCAGCCGTCCTCAAGCGCGCGGCGGAACGGCGTGCCGTGGGCGATCTTCTCGCCGAACATGTCGTCGTTGATATCCGCATGGGCATCGACGTGAATGAGCGCCACCGGCCCGTGCTTCTTCGCCATGGCGCGCAGGATCGGATAGGTCATCGTGTGATCGCCGCCGAGCGCCAGCGGCTTGCAGTCATGCACGACAATGTCGCTGAAGGCCTGTTCGATGATCTCGACCGACTTCTTCAGGTCGAAGGTGTTGAGCGCCACATCGCCGACGTCGGCGACCTGCAGGCTGTCGAAGGGTGCGGCCCCGGTGCCCATGTTGTAGGGCCGCAGCATGCACGATTCCATGCGGATATGACGCGGTCCCTGGCGGGTGCCGGAGCGGTTGGAGGTGCCGATATCGAGCGGCACCCCGATGAAACAGGCATCCAGGCCTTCCGCCGTTTCCCGCGCCGGCAGCCGCATCATGGTTGACGGGCCGGCGAAACGCGGCATGTCGTTGCCGCCAAGCGGCTGATTGAATGTCATCCCACCCTCAATCTGACTGCAAATTAATCACGCCAATCGAATATGCAGCCTAGCCGGTGGCAAACATGGATAAAATGAGCAATTATCAAACTCCAGTTTTGTAATACTCAAAGTGAAGTCATGAGATTCTCGGGCAGTGACCTTCGTCTTCTCCAGGTGTTCGAGGCGGTCGCCCGTCACGGCGCCTTCTCGGCCGCCGAAGCCGAACTCAACATCAGCGCCTCGACCATCTCCAATCACATGACCGCCCTGGAGGAACGGCTCGGCGTCAAGCTATGCCAGCGCGGCCGAACCGGCTTCCGCCTGACGGAAAAGGGACAGCTCGTGCTGGATTCCGCCCGGCGCCTGTTCAAGGCGATCGGCGATTTCGACGCGGAAATCGGCGCGCTGCGCGGCACCCTGACAGGCGAATTGCGGATCGGACTGGTCGACAGCATGGTGACGGATCCAAACTCCCGGATCTCCGAGGCGATCGCCGCCTTCGGCAAGCGGGAAGGCTCCGTCTCCCTGACCCTGATGCAGGACCGGCCGCAGGAACTGCAGCAGAAGGTCTATGACGGCGTCTACCATTGCGGCATCGGCAGCTTCCCGCACCTGATCTCGGGCCTGGAAGCGATCCCGCTTTATGACGAACAGCATTATCTCTATGCCGCGAGCAGCCATCCGCTGGTCGAAGACAGTAACCCGATCACGACCGAGCAACTGCGCAAACACCGCTTCATCCGCCGGGGCTACTGGCGCGCCGCCGATGAACGCCGGCTTTTGCTGGGTCCGGTCGAGGCGACGGTTCACCAGATCGAACCGCAACTGATGCTGATCCGCTCAGGACACTATCTCGGTTTCCTGCCGGAACATCTTGCCCAAAGGTGGGTCGAGGCCGGCGAACTCATCGCCATCCTGCCGGAGGAAATCACCTACACCTGCACCTTCAGCCTGATCCTGCGCAAGGGCTACCGGCGCACGGAAACCCTGCGCACCTTCATCCGCGATTTCACCGGCGCGCACGATCTGGCGGCGTAGTTCGGCAGCGAGTTCTGCCCTCGGCTCCCTCCGGAGCGGTCAGGATTCCGCCATCGTTTTCGCAACAGCTGCCAGCCAGCGCCGGACAGCGGGAACGTCCTTTTCCGGCACACACCCAAGCAATTCCTGCTCGACCGTGTGCACCCGCTCTCGCGCTTCACTCAGCAGTTTCCGGCCGTGCTCGGTCAGGTCGAGTTGCTTGATCCGGCCGTGGACCGCGTGGGGCCGGCGCGAGATCGATCCGCCCTTTTCCAGATTGGCGATGATCACGCTGACCGTCTGTGGCGTCAGCAGCGCCAGGCGGGCGATATCCGCGTTGGAAATGCCCGGATAGGCGGCAATCATGGTCAGGACGGAAAACTGAGGCGGCGTCATGTCGAGATCGGCAAGCACATGGGCCACCCGGTTATGGGAGGCATTGGCGGCCTGGCGCAGCAGATAGCCGAGATAGCCCTCTTCGCCGCGTTTGCCTTCCCCCGCCTCCGGCACGCCGGTCTGCCCGTCCGATTTGTCCTTGCGCATAATATCAGAGCTCTTATATATTGTTCGAACTCTGATATTAAACCGGTTAGACGGAAAGGACCAGTCATGTCTTCAGGTGATGCGCGTATCGGCTATGAGACCTTCAAGAACCGGCAACCTGCCGCCTATGCGGCGCTGGTCGCCCTTGGAAACAGCGCCACCGAGGGCGGCCTCGACAAGGCGCTGGCGGAACTGGTCAAGCTGCGGGTTTCCCAGATCAACGGCTGCGCCTTCTGTCTTCAATTGCACCTGAACATCGCCCGCAAGCTCGGCATCGACCGGGCGAAGCTCGATCTCCTGGCGACGTGGCACGACGCCGGCGTCTTTTCCGAACGGGAAGCCGCCGCGCTGGCCTGGGCTGAAGCCCTGACACGGCTGGACGGCACCGGCGTTTCCGATGCCGCATGGTCGGCTCTGCGCGAACACTTCTCAGAAGAGGAAGCCGAACTCCTGACCATCGCCATCGGCACCATCAACACGTGGAACCGGATCGCGGGCCCGTTCCGTTTCACGCCGCTGGTTCCCGCAAAGGTCGCCGTCTGATGGCGGCCGCCGAAACGCTCGACCTGCGCTATGCGGACGAGGAATCAGACGTGATCCGCTGCTTTGAACTGATGCGACAGCTTCGGCCCCATCTTGCCACTGAAGGAGAATTCGTCGACCGCTGGCGCAGACAAACCGCGGCTGGCTACCGGTTGATCGCCCTGTGGCAGAACCAGACTCCCGTCGCACTCGCAGGCTTCCGCGTCCAGGAAAACCTGGTCCACGGCGTCCATCTCTACGTCGACGATCTCGTCACTGACGAGGCCGCGCGGGGCAGCGGCTTCGGCCATATTCTGATGGATCGCCTGAAGGAGGAAGGCCGCGCGCTCGGTCTGGAAAAACTGATCCTCGACACGCCGCTTACCAATGCGCTCGGGCACCGGTTCTACTACCGCGAGGGATTGCTCGCCCGTGCCCTGCGTTTCCATGTCTCCCTCACAACCGAAGCGGGAACGGCCCGATGACCCTGCTCCACATCAGCGCCAGTCCCCGCGAAGCGCTCTCCCACAGCCGGAAAATCGGCCAGATGTTGGTCGACCGCCTGTGCGCGGAAACCGGGTTGGAAGTGACACGGCGGGATCTGGCACAGACGCCGCCGCCCTGGCCGGATGGACGCTTTGCCGAAGCCAGCCTTTGTCCGGATGATCAACGCACGAAGCGACACAGACGGGATCTGGAAATCTCCGAATCCCTGATCGCGGAGCTGGAAGCCGCCGACGCGCTGGTCATCGACAGCCCCATGCACAATTTCACCGTGCCCGCCACCTTCAAGGCATGGATCGACCTGGTGGTGCGCCCGAACCGGACATTTCGCGGAACGCCGGCCGGCAAGGTCGGATTGCTGGCGGATCGCCCGGTCGTGCTCGTCATGGCAAGCGGCGGCCCCGTCGGTGAGGCACCGCCGGCCCAGACCGATTTCCTGACCCCTTACCTGCGCTATGTCCTCGCCACCATCGGCCTGAGAGATCTGAGCACGATCTGCCTGGACAGCCTGCGCCGGGGGCCGGATGCGGTCGACCGGGCAGAGACGGCGGCCATGGCGCGGATCGACGGCATCGCCGCTCATGTCAGGGACCGGCTTGACCGGCAGGCCCTTGCGGCAAAGGCGTCAGCCGCAACTTGAGATCAGACCTCAAAGCAATCAAGCTGTCTTGGCGGTGACACGGAACCTCTGTAGATTTCCCGCCGCCGGGAACGGCCCTGCCCCGCTTCGCAACCCTGATTGTCGAGACCCATGCCCGATTTCTCACCGATAATGGATGCTGCCGCTCCCGTGGAAACCGGCGATATAGACCTCGTGATCTTCGACTGCGACGGCGTTCTGATCGACAGTGAGATCATCAGCGCCAGGACCCTGATGGCAGCACTCGAGGAATTCGGTGTGGAAACCGACTTTCCCTATTTCAAGGCGAACTTCCTGGGGCGGAGCTTTCCGAAAGTCGCTGCAAACATTCGAACCACCTTCAATGTGAACCTGCCGGAGACGTTCGAGGCCGATTACCGGCGCAAACTGCTGGCAGCCTTCGAGACCGATCTGAAGCCGGTCGAGGGCATCTTCGACATTCTCGACGATCTCGCCGTCCGCGCCTGCGTCGCCACCAGCAGCAGCCCGGAGCGGGCGTCCCGCTCGCTGCACCTGACCGGGCTTGACCGGTATTTCGGCGACGCGGTCTTCACCGCCTCCCAGGTCGAACGCGGCAAGCCGGCGCCCGATCTTTTCCTCCACGCGGCCGCCACCAGCGGCGCCCGGCCCGAGGCCTGTCTTGTCATCGAGGATAGCGGCCCGGGCATCGAGGCGGCCAGCGCCGCCGGCATGAAGGTCTGGCATTTCGTCGGCGGCAGCCACCTGGATCAGACCGACATTCTCGGCCAGGCATTGACACCCCCGGTTCCGTTTTTTGACACTTGGCCGTCTTTTTTTGATATGGCCCCTCAATTGAAAAAACGCTGATCGCTGACGGAACCGAGTATGGCAGCCAAGACGGACATCGACGCTACGCGCCTGGATGACGCGGCCCGCGCGGGCTGGCTGTATTACGTGGCCGGCAACACCCAGGACGAAATCGCCCGCAAGCTGGGCGTCTCCCGCCAGTCCGCACAGCGTCTCGTCTCGCTTGCCGTCAGCGAACGGCTGATCAAGGTCCGCCTCGACCATCCGATCGCCCGTTGCATGGAACTCGCCGCCCGCATGAAGGAGCATTTCGGGCTGGAAATGTGCGAGATCGTCCCGAGCGACCCTGCCGACCCCTATTCCATTGTCGGTCTGGCCCAGGCGGCGGCGGCGGAAATGGAGCGGCATCTCAAATGCCCCGATCCGAAGATCATCGCCTTCGGCACCGGTCGGACGCTCCGGGCTTCGGTCGAACAATTGCCGCTGATGGACTGCCCGCAGCACAAGATCGTCTCCCTGCTCGGCAACATGAACTTCGACGGCTCGGCTTCCGCCTATAACGTCATCATCCGCATGGCGGACCGGGTCAACGCGACCCATTACCCGATGCCGCTCCCGGTCTTTGCCCGCTCGACGGAAGAACGCACCCTGCTCCACGGCCTGGAACCGGTGCACAACATCCTGGAACTCTCCGCTAAGGCCGATGTGACCTTCGTCGGCGTCGGCAACATGGACGAAACCGCGCCGCTTTACGTCGACGGTTTTATCAATCTTTCCGAGCTGAACGATCTCACCGCCGCCGGTGCGGTCGGCGAAATCACCAGCTGGGTCTATGACCGCAACGGCCAGCTCATCGAAGGGCTGACCAACAGCCGGGTGGCCAGCGCGCCTCTGGAACCGGCTACCTCCCGGACCGTGATCGGCATCGCCGCCGGCGAAGGGAAGGTCGGGGCCATCGGCGGCGCCCTGCGCGGCCGCCTCCTAAGCGGCCTGATCACCAACGAAGCGACGGCCGAAAGCCTGCTGGCGGGCTGAACACGCCCGAAATCGGTTGTGAAAACGACCCGATACGTCGGTTAGATTGCAAAGACACCGCTCCCGGCACCTTCCAGTTTGTGCGGGAAAACCGGCATCCGAGACGGTCGCTTCGGTGGACAGCCAATTTTCCTGTTCACTAACCCTCAGAAATAAAACAGAATTTTGCGCCGCAACAACGAAAGTCCGCCAGCTTGCGTCGGGACCATCTTGACGTAACGGCGCACATTTGTGAGAATTTGCCCGTTGTATTAGCAAATGCTCACTCATGAGCTTTGGGAGGAAATCATGACCGTTTTCGTACGCGCCCTCTTGGGGGCGACCGCATTGACGCTGGCTGTTTCGCCCGCGCTCGCCGAAAAACTCACCATCGCGACCGTCAACAACGGCGACATGATCCGCATGCAGAAGCTGACGGACGATTTCACCGCGAAGAACCCGGACATCGAACTGGAATGGGTGACGCTTGAGGAAAACGTCCTGCGCCAGCGCGTGACCACGGATATCGCCACCAACGGCGGCCAGTACGACATCATGACCATCGGCACCTACGAGGTTCCGATTTGGGCCAAGCAGGGCTGGCTGGTCGACCTGAATGACCTGCCCGCTTCCTACGATATCGATGACCTGCTGCCGGCGATCCGCGGCGGCCTGACCGTCGACGGCAAGCTCTATGCGGCCCCGTTCTACGGCGAAAGCTCCATGGTCATGTACCGCACCGACCTGATGAAGAAGGCCAACCTGGAAATGCCGGACGCGCCGACCTGGGACTTCATCAAACAGGCTGCGGCAGCCATGACCGACAAGAACAACGAGGTCTACGGCATCTGCCTGCGCGGCAAGGCCGGCTGGGGCGAGAACATGGCGTTCCTGACCGCCATGTCCAATTCCTACGGCGCCCGCTGGTTCGACATGGACTGGAAGCCCCAGTTCGACAGCGAGGCCTGGAAGGCGACGCTCACCGACTACCTCGACCTGATGAACAACTACGGTCCTCCAGGCGCCTCCAACAACGGCTTCAACGAGAACCTGTCCCTGTTCCAGACCGGCAAGTGCGGCATGTGGATCGACGCCACGGTGGCCGCATCCTTCGTGACCAACCCGAAGGATTCCACGGTTGCCGACAAGGTCGGCTTCGCCCTGGCGCCGGACAAGGGGCTCGGCAAGCGCGGCAACTGGCTGTGGGCCTGGAGCCTGGGCATCCCTGCCGGCTCTCAGAAAGTGGATGCCGCCAAGAAGTTCATCGCCTGGGCGACCTCCAAGGACTACCTTAAACTGGTCGCCGACAAGGAAGGCTGGGCGAACGTTCCTCCCGGAACCCGCACCTCGCTCTACGAGAACCCGAAATACCAGGAGGCTGCGCCTTTCGCCAAGATGACGCTGGAAAGCATCAATGCGGCCGACCCGCAGCACCCGACCGTGGACGAAGTCCCTTACGTCGGCGTCCAGTTCGTCGCCATTCCTGAATTCCAGGGGATCGGCACGGCCGTCGGCCAGCAGTTCTCAGCCGCCCTCGCGGGCACCGTGACCGCGGACCAGGCGCTGAAGAACGCACAGATGATAACCGAGCGCACCATGATGAAGGCCGGTTACATCAAATAAGCGATGCCTAAACTCGGGCCGGTTCCAGCCGGAGCCGGCCCGTTCTTTTCACGCATCTTTTTCGATTGGCTGAACCAATGGCAACCGCTCATTCCCGCGTTGCGGCGCGGTTCATGATCTCACCTGCCGTGCTATTACTGCTTGGCTGGATGATCGTTCCGCTCTCCATGACCATCTATTTCTCGTTCCTCAGCTACAACCTGCTGATGCCGGGAATGGAAGAGTTCATCGGCTTCACCAACTACAGGTTCTTCCTGACCGATCCCGCGTTTTTCGCAGCACTTGCCAACACCCTTCTGCTGGTCGGCGGCGTGCTCGTCATCACCATCGTCGGCGGAACCGCACTCGCTCTGCTGCTCGATCAGCCGTTCTGGGGCCAGGGCATCGTCCGGATCCTTGTCATTGCCCCGTTCTTCGTCATGCCGACGGTTTCCGCGCTGGTGTGGAAGAACATGTTCATGAACCCGGTCAACGGCCTGTTCGCCCATCTGGCCAAGGCGATTGGGCTTGAGCCGTTCGACTTCCTCGCCCATGCCCCGCTCGCATCGATCATCCTGATCGTCGCCTGGCAGTGGCTCCCGTTCGCCACCCTGATCCTGCTGACCGCCCTGCAGTCACTCGACCAGGAGCAACTGGAAGCATCGGAGATGGACGGCGCCAATTTCGGCAACCGGTTCATCTATATCGTCCTGCCGCACATGGCCCGCGCCATCACGGTCGTGGTCCTGATCCAGACCATTTTCCTGCTGTCGGTCTTCGCCGAGATCCTGGTCACCACCAACGGCGGCCCGGGCTATGCGTCCACCAACATCACCTACCTCGTCTACGCCCAGTCGCTCCTTCAGTTCGACGTGGGCGGCGGTTCCGCCGGCGGCATCGTTGCCGTCATCCTGGCCAACATCGTTGCTGTCTTCCTGATGCGGATGATCGGCAAGAACCTGGAGGCCTGAGCATGGCACGGCGTGTTTCAAACCGGCGCAAGACCCTGGTGACGATTGTCGCCTGGGCCGTCGGCATCGCGATCTTCTTTCCGATTCTCTGGACAATCCTGACCAGCTTCAAGACCGAGGCCGAGGCGATCGCTTCGCCTCCGAAGTTCCTGTTCTTCGACTGGACGCTGGAGAACTATGCCGAGGTAAATTCCAGGTCGAACTACTTCCTGCACTTCATGAACTCGGTGATTATCTCCGTGGGCTCGACCCTGCTCGGACTGGCAATCGCCATCCCCGCCGCCTGGTCGATGGCCTTCGTGCCCGGCAAGCGGACGAAGGACGTGCTGATGTGGATGCTGTCCACGAAGATGCTGCCGCCGGTCGGCGTTCTGATCCCGATCTACCTTCTGTTCCGGGACAGCGGCCTTCTGGACACCCGGCTCGGACTGGTGATCGTCCTGACCCTGATCAACCTGCCGATCATCGTCTGGATGCTGTTCACCTACTTCAAGGAAATCCCGGGCGAGATCCTGGAGGCGGCCCGCATGGACGGCGCCGGCCTGTGGGAGGAAGTGGTCCACGTGCTCACCCCCATGGCGGTGCCAGGCATTGCCTCGACCCTTCTGCTCAACATCATCCTCGCCTGGAACGAGGCCTTCTGGACCCTCAACCTGACAGCGGCCAAGGCGGCGCCACTCACGGCCTTCATCGCCAGCTATTCCAGCCCGGAAGGCCTGTTCTACGCAAAACTCTCAGCCGCCTCGACCCTCGCCATCGCTCCGATCCTTGTTCTCGGCTGGTTCAGCCAGAAACAGCTGGTGCGCGGCCTGACCTTTGGCGCTGTGAAGTAGGAGCCGAACGATGGGAAAGATTTCACTCAAGAACGTCACCAAGGCCTTTGGCGAGGCCATGGTGATTCCATCGCTGGATCTGGAGATCGAAGACGGGGAATTCGTCGTCTTCGTCGGCCCCTCCGGCTGCGGCAAGTCCACGCTCCTGCGCCTGATCGCAGGGCTTGAGGACGTCACCTCGGGCGTGATCGAGATCGACGGCCGCGACGCCACCGAGGTCCCGCCGGCCAGGCGTGGTCTCGCCATGGTGTTCCAGTCCTATGCGCTTTATCCGCACATGTCGGTGCGCAAGAACATCGCCTTCCCGCTGAAGATGGCGAAGATGGATGCGGCCGAACAGGAACGGCGGGTCACCTCCGCGGCAAAGATCCTGAACCTGACCGACTATCTGGACCGCCGTCCGGGCCAGCTTTCGGGCGGCCAGCGCCAGCGCGTCGCCATCGGCCGGGCCATCGTGCGCGAACCGGCCGCCTTCCTGTTCGACGAACCCCTGTCGAACCTGGACGCCGCACTCCGGGTCAACATGCGCCTGGAAATCTCCGAACTGCACCAGTCGCTTGCGACCACCATGATCTACGTGACCCACGACCAGGTGGAGGCCATGACCATGGCCGACAAGATCGTCGTGTTGCATGCGGGCCGGATCGAACAGGTCGGATCGCCGCTGGACCTCTACCGGTCGCCGGCGAACAGGTTCGTCGCCGGCTTCATCGGTTCGCCCAAGATGAACTTCATCTCCGGCGCGGAAGCAGGCAAGCACGGCGCCCACACCATCGGTATCCGCCCCGAGCACCTGGCCCTGTCGACGACCGAAGGCGCATGGCAGGGCAAGGTCGCTGTTGCCGAGCACCTGGGTTCCGACACATTCCTTTATGTCAACGTCAACGGCATGGACCCGCTGACGGTTCGCACACAGGGCGAAGCCGGCATCCATCACGGCGATACGGTCTATATCTCTCCGGACGCAGAGCACCTGCACCGCTTCGATGCGAGCGGAAAGACGATCTGATGCAGCGTCTGGCGGACAAGACGGCCCTCATCACCGGCGCCGCGCGCGGCATCGGCAGGGCTTTCGCGGAAGCTTACGTGCGTGAAGGCGCCACCGTCGTCATTGCTGATATCGATCTGGGCCGGGCGAAGCAGACCGCGGCGGATATCGGGCCCAAGGCCCATGCCTGTGCGCTGGATGTCACCAGCCAGGCCTCCATCGACGACGCGGTTGCCGCCACCGTCCGCGACTTCGGCGGCATCGACATTCTGATCAACAATGCCGCCCTGTTCGACCTTGCCCCCATCGTCGAGATCACCCGTGACAGCTACGACCGGCTGTTTTCGATCAACCTGGCCGGCTGCCTGTTCACATTGCAGGCGGTCGCCAAGACCATGATCGCGCGCGGCAGGGGCGGCAAGATCATCAACATGGCGAGCCAGGCCGGACGCCGCGGCGAGCCCCTGGTTGCCGTCTACTGCGCCACCAAGGCCGCCGTCATCAGCCTGACCCAGTCCGCTGGCCTCGACCTGATCAAACACGGCATCAACGTGAACGCGATCGCGCCCGGCGTCGTCGACGGCGAACATTGGGACGGCGTCGACGCACTGTTTGCGAAATACGAACACCGAGCACCCGGCGAGAAGAAACGTCTCGTCGGCGAGGCCGTGCCCTTTGGGCGCATGGGAACCGCGGAAGACCTGACCGGCATGGCGGTTTTCCTGGCCGGCCCGGAAAGCGATTACATCGTCGCCCAGACCTACAACGTCGACGGCGGCAACTGGATGAGTTGACAAGCGGGTGTCCGGCCCTCCCTCCGGCCCCGCATTCCCTGTCCATGTCCCGACGGCAAACCGCTGCCGGGGCATGGACCAAGACATAAGAGGCGAACGTGGCAAGGAACTTGTCTCTGTCCACCCTGCCGGAAATCGACGCGAAGGTCGAAAAGCCGGCCTATGCTCGTGAAGATCTCACTCCGGGCATCGTGCACATCGGTGTCGGCAACTTTCACCGGGCCCATCAGGCGGTCTATCTCGACCGGCTGTTCAACAAGGGGCTGGACCATGACTGGGCCCTGATCGGCGCCGGCATCAAACCCTATGATGCGGCCATGCGCGACCGTCTGGCGCCCCAGGACTGGCTCACGACCGTTGTCGAACTGGACCCGGGCGGACTGAATGCCCGCATCACCGGCGCGATGATCGACTTCACGGAAACCGACCCGACCAGCCTGATCGCGACCCTGATAAGGCCGGAGATCCGGATCGTGTCGCTGACCATCACCGAAGGTGGTTATTACGTCGACGCCAAGACCGGCGGCTTCGACGGCACGCATCCGGATATCGCCCATGATGCGGAAAACCCGGGCGATCCGCAGACGGTCTTCGGCATCCTGATTGCCGCCCTTGGACTGCGCAAGGACAACGGTATTGCCCCTTTCACTGTGCTATCGTGCGACAACCTCCCCGAAAACGGCTACGTGGCCCGACAGGCACTGGTCGGCCTTGCCCGGCTCATGGCGCCGGATCTCGCCGGCTGGATCGAGGCGGATGTTGCCTTCCCCAACAGCATGGTCGACTGCATCACGCCGGCGACCTCCGACCGGGAACGCACTCTGGTCCGGAATAAGTTCGGCATCGAGGATGCCGCCCCCGTCGCCTGCGAACCGTTCCGCCAATGGGTGATGGAAGACCGCTTCCCGACCGGGCGGCCGCGCCTGGAGGAAGTCGGCGTCGAATTCGTTGCCGATGTGGCGCCTTACGAACTGATGAAGCTGCGCATCCTGAACGGCGGCCATGCGGCCATTGCCTATCCGTCGGCACTGCTCGGCCATACCTATGTCCACGAGGCCATGGCCGATCCCGAAATCGCCGGCTGGCTGGATCGGCTGATCCGCAGCGAGGTCATCCCGGTGGTGCCGAAGATCCCGGGTATCTCTTTTGAGACCTATCTGCAAACCTGCGCGGAGCGGTTCGCCAATCCGGCCGTCGGCGACACCGTCGCCCGCCTGTGCCTGGACGGGTCGAACCGCCAGCCGAAATTCATCCTGCCGACCATCGCCGACGCCCTTCGCTCCGGCCGGTCCATCGAGGGCCTGGCGCTGGAAGTGGCCTTCTGGTGCCGCTATTGCGCCGAAACCGCGGTTGTCGCGAACGATATCCCGCTGGAGGACGAACGCCGGGAACTCCTTCAGTCCGCGGCACTGGCGGCCCGTGACGATCCTGCCGTCTTCCTTGAAATCGGGGAGGTGTTCGGAGATCTCGGCCGGGACGAAAGGTTCAGATCCGCCTTTTCCCGGCAATTGGAAACGGTCTGGAAAGACGGCACGCGCGCGGTCCTGCAGCGGTTCCTGGAAAAAGTCGCCTGATCGATGGACGTTTAGGCCACGGCGCGGCCGCGGGCAGAGAACAACGTCCCGACGCCGTTCGCCCTGGTTTCCAGGCCGCACAGCCGGCACATGTGCCAGGCCAGCACCTGATTGCTCGACAGGACCGGCTTTCCGGTTCGGGCCTCGATGTCCGGGATGACGTCCAGCGTGCGCAGGTTGGTGCAGGAAACGAAGACGGCTTCCACGGCGGAGCCCAGGGCGAGGTCCTGCGCCGCCTTTGCCGCCGAGGCTCCGGTAATCCGCGCGACAACCGCCTCCTCGGCAGTTTCGAATGAGCCGAAAGCGGGCGTTTCGATACCGTTTTCGGCCAGAACGTTGCGCATCCGCGAAGACACTTCCGCCACATAAGGCGACAGGAACGCCAGCCGGCTGATGCCCAGGTGCCCGCAGGCTGCAATAAGCGCCGACACGGGTTCCGTGACGGCTCGCGTGTTGGCTCCGCCATGAACGAGGTCGGCGATCTTCTTCACCCCGATAACCGAGGTTCCCGACGTGCAGCCGTAACCGACCGCATCGAACCGCGCCGGCCGCGGCAGCAGGCCGGCACTTTGCCCGATATGATGCTCCATTTCCGACAGGGTACTTGCCGTGACTTCCTCGCCGCTCGGCACGCGGGACACATGCAAGGTCGCCTCGGACGGGAGAAGCCGACGGAAATCGTTCTCGATCGTCTCGTCCGACTGCAGGACGACCAGCCCCAGACGCGGCTCGTCGCGTTTCTCGACGTCATAAGGAATTCGCACCACGGCAACCGATCCTTTCCATGGTCCGCCGGCCCGGACAGAAAGACGCCGGAGAGTGTCCCATTGGCGCTTGAGCTTTTCATCCCCTTGGTACTTGCACTAAGATTAGCAGGGAAAATTGATCTCAAAACCCGTTTGAATTCCGGCATTTGAAAAACAAAAACAAAATTGCCCGGAGAAATGACCGGATAATATCATCATGGAAATGTCCGCTTCCGACCTGACGATCCTCCGGCTGCTGCAGAACAACGCACGCGAACGTCTCGAGACCATTGCGGCCGAAACCGGGCTTTCCGTTGCCACTGTCCAAAGGCGCATCCGAAACCTGAAGGCCGAAGGCGTGATCCTCGCCGAGGAGGCGCTGATCTCGCCCAAGGCGGTCGGCTACACGATGACCTTCCTCGTCATGGTGGAGCTGGAGCGCGAGCGGATCGACCAGATCGACGCCTTCCGGAGAAAGGCGAAGGGCGAGCCGCAGGTGCAGCAGTGCTACTACATCACCGGCGAGGCGGATTTCGCCCTCATCGTCCTGGCAAAGGACATGGAGGACTACGAACAGCTGACCCACCGGCTGTTCTTCGAGGATTCCAACGTGAAGCGGTTCCGCACATCCGTGGTCATGGACCGGACCAAGGTCGGGATGAATATCCCCCTGGGCTGAGCCTTCAGGCGGAAAGCTGTGTTTCCACCAGCCGCACCCAGACTTCGGCTCCCCGTGCCAGGATATCATCGTTGAAATCGTAAGCCGGGTTGTGCAGCGCGCGGCCATGGGACCCGTTAGTTCCATTGCCGAGAAAGAAATAGGCTCCGGGCCTGTGTTCCAGCATGGCGCCGAAGTCGTCGGACGCCATCAGCGGCGCGCACTCTGCATCGACGCTCGCGGCACCGGCGACATCGGCGGCCACACCCGCCACGATCTCCGCCTCGCGCGCGGTGTTGATCGTGGAGGTGAATTCCCGATTGTAGCTGACCTTGGACAAGCAGCCGCCGGCGTCGCAAAGACCGGCAACGATGCGCTTCATGGTCGCCTCGATCATGCGGCTGACCTCGGGGGTGAAGGAGCGTGCATCCCCGGTGATCGTCACCTCGCCCGGAATGACATTGCGGGCGCCGTTGGTCGCAAAATCGGTCACCGACACCACCGCGTCGTCGAGCGGATTCAGCTGCCGCGACACGATCGTCTGCAAGGCCATGACGACCTGCGCGCCGGCAACGATCGGATCGATGCCCTTGTGGGGCATGGCCGCATGGGTTCCCTTGCCGGTGATATCGATCCGGAACGTGTCCTCGCACGCCATGACCGGTCCGGACCGGACAGCAATCCGGCCGGCTTCCAGACCCGGCAGATTGTGGAGCCCGTAGACAGCGTCCACGGGGAAGCGGTCGAACAGACCGTCGTCGATCATGGCGCGCGCGCCGCGCCCGTTTTCCTCGTCCGGCTGAAAAATGAAGACGGCGGTCCCGTTGAAATTTCCATGTGCGGCCAAGTGCGCCGCCGCCCCCAGAAGCATCGTGGTGTGGCCGTCATGACCGCAGGCGTGCATCTTGCCGGGCTCGACGGACCGATAGGCGAATTCATTCTGCTCTGTGATCGGCAAGGCATCCATATCCGCCCGAATGCCGATCCCCCGATTACCGATGCCGCGCCGGAGAACCCCGACGACGCCCGTCCCGCCGATGCCTTCGTGAACCTCGACCCCGGCGGCCCGCAACTCGTCGGCGACAAGCCGCGCTGTGCGCTTTTCGGTAAAGCCCAGCTCGGGGTGCTGATGAAGGTCCTGGCGCCAGTCCCGCATCCGGGAGCACAGGTCGTCTGCAAGACCGCTCTTGCCGGACGGCGCCGGTTCAACTCCAGATCCCATGAATAAACGTGCCTTGCCGTTTGTGCGAATGACAGCTTCGCCAGTTTGCCGTCTTCAACTGAATTGAACAGATAGCAAAAGCCATCAAAGTTGCGATATTTTTTCATCTACCTAGGAAATTTGATGTCTTGGCATCTAACACCTGCCCTATCGTGCTACCTATGAAACTCGAAAACGCACGAACAGATACCGCCCCCGCCCTCCGCATGTTCCGGTCCGAACCGGACCGTCCGATGGCGATGCTACGGCAGTGCCCCGCCTACCAGGTAACGCCGCTCCGGCAATTGCCTGCGCTGGCGGAGGAATTCGGAGTTGGCGCGCTCACCGTCAAGGACGAGACGCAGCGCATGCGCCTCGGCAGCTTCAAGGCCCTTGGCGGTGTCTTCGCGATCGCCCAGATGCTGGAAGATGCCTGCGGCACCACGGATCTGACGAGCGCACAGGCGCGCAAGGTCGCGGGCGAGATGACATTCATCACCGCCAGTGCCGGCAATCACGGACTGTCGGTAGCCGCCGGAGCCCGCATCTTCGGCGCCCGCGGGTTTATCGTGCTCAGCAGCAGTGTGCCTGAGGGCTTCGCCGAAAGAATACGAAACACCGGAAGCTACATCATCCGCGTCAACGGCTCCTACGAGGACAGCGTCCAATACGCGATCGACTCGGCGGAGAAAAACGGCTGGCTGCTCCTGGCCGACGGCTCCTGGGAGGGCTACACCGAACGCCCGGCACTGATCATGGAAGGCTATACGGTTCTGGCCGAGGAATGCCGACAGGAGTTCGAAAAAACCGGCACCTGGCCGACCCATGTCTTTCTGCAGGCCGGGGTCGGTGGTCTGGCCGGTGCCGTTGCCGCACATATTCGCGACCATTGGGCGGTCCAGCCGAAAATCGTCGTCGTCGAACCGGAGGCAGCCCCCTGCCTCCTGAAAAGCGTCGAGGCCGGGAAGCTGACCCGGGCCGACGGTCCCGCATCGAACATGGGCCGCCTCGACTGCAAGGATGCGTCCCTGATCGCCTTCGACGCCCTGCGCCGGGACGCGGACATGTTCGTGACCGTTTCGGACGCGGAAGCCGAACAAGCAGCCCGCCTCTACGCAGCCCAGGGCATTTCCACCACGCCCAGCGGAGCGGCGCCGCTTGCCGCGTTGAAAAACATGCAGCCCGGTCCGGATGCCCGCTGCCTTCTGATCGCGACCGAGGGACCGGAGCAGGTCTGACCTGCGGTCAGCCAAATGCCACTACTGCAAGGATATCTGGATGCGATTGGGGCGTTCGCCCCATACAGCGTGCCCGACCGGTCTGGCACCTTTCCGTCATCGACAAACCGATGACGCCCGCTCCGAGAGAGCACACAGGAAAGGAACAGACCCATGAAATTCTTTGCAAAAACCGCAACCGCCGCCGCCATGCTTGCCGTCGCAGGCGCCGCTTCCCTGTCCCTGACGGGCCAGGCTTCCGCCGGCTTCGACATCTGCAAGAAGGTCCACATCACGGTGCAGAACAACACCGGCGGACCGATCCAGCTTTTCGACCTCGACTACCGCGATTTCGGTTCCAATCGCTGGCGTTCTGAGAACACCCCGAACCGGGTGATCCGCAACGGCGGCTCCTTCAGCGTGACCCGCAACCTGGAAGGCGTGAACAACGCCAAGACCTATGTCCGGGTCCAGTTCCGCAAGCTGAAGTCCAACGGCAAGTGGGACCATTCCAAGTACTGGTACGCGGACTCCGGCACGTCCATCTGTTCGCGCGGCCAGAGCTACCGCATCGTCTTCCGCTAAGCGCACATTCGACGGAAAACGGCGCACCGTTCCCCCGGTGCGCCGTTTTCCGTAAATCAGTCACGACCTATCAGAAAGAAGGATCAGAGTTCCTTGGACGGATCGATCATGCCTTCCTTGAGGGCGCGCGCCATGAGCTGGGGAACGGAATGAACGTTCAGTTTCTGCATCAGGCTGGTGCGGTGCTTGTCGACCGTCTTGATGCTGATTCCGAGCCCCTCGGCGATTTCCTTGTTGGAGCGCCCGGCCAGGATCATGTTCAGCGTCTGCCGCTCCCGGTCGGTCAGGACCGGCGGGCGCGGCGTTTCCTCCAGGATCTTCAGGAAGTACTCCGAGATATGCCGCTGGCCGCGCAGGATGCCGGGCAGTTTCCGATAGAATTCCGTGTTGTCGGAGGCTTTGGAGAAAAGCCCGTCGACACCGGCTTCGATGAGATCGGAGACAAGACCGACCGCCGAGATGCCGGTCAGCACAACCACCTTCGTTTCCTTCGACCAGCGCCTTGCCTCGACCAGTACCTCGACCCCGCCGGCCATGGGCATGGACACATCGAGCAGCAAGAGGCTGGGTCGGTGCTTCCTGATTTCGGCAATCGCGCTGAGGCCGTCGCCGGCTTCCGCAAGCACCTTGATTCCTTCCGGTTCGATCAGGCCCGGCTTTTCCAGTGCATCCTTGAGCCCTGCGCGTACAATTGCATGATCGTCGGCAATAATTGCATTGTATCTTTGTTCGTTCACGGCTCACGATCCATTCGATGCTGTCCCGTCAAATCTGACATGCCTTTGGGGAAATGACCAGAATTCTGCGCCTGAGCCTGTTTCTCTTCGTGAGCCTGTTCCTGTCCGGCATGTCGCATGCGGAGACGGTGAACCTGCAGCCGGGACACGGCGTCGCCGATCTGAAGCCGCACCTGACCTACACAAGTGATCCCAAGGCATCGCTGGGCGAAATCCTGAAACGGTTCCGGGACGGCCAATTCGGTCCGGACATGGAAGCCTCCCTGCTGGCGACGAACTACGCGCCGGAAGCCTGGGCCGCGGTCGAGATCTACAATGCGACCATTGACGATGGCCGCGACCCGGATCCGTTCGTCCTGACCATCGACCTGCCGCTGGTCAGCGAAGTCGATGCCTATGTCGTCCGGGACAGCGGCCTGACCGAGAACCTGATCGACTACTCGATTTTCGAACCCTTCGTTCCCGAGGCGCATTCCGTTACCCGGCTAAGGACGCCTGTTTTCACCATCGCGCCGCAGGAACGCGTGACGCTCATGGTCAATTTCAAGTTCGGTCCGTTCCAGTCCTTCAACATGGCCCTGGAAACCCCGGTCGAACTCGAAGCTTCCGCCTTTGCCGCCGGCATCGGCGAGACGGCCTTTTACGCCTTCACAATTTCCTGCCTGATCTTTTTCCTCGGCTTCCACTTGGCGATGAAGAACTGGATCGGTCTGCTCTACGCCATTCAGTTCGCCGTCGGACTCGGCATCCTCGCCTATATCGACGGCCTGTGGTTCCGGTTCTTCTTTCCCGACAATCCGGATCTACAGTCGCCGGTGGGTTTCTTCCTGCTGTTTTCCCTGTCCGCCAACGGCTTCCTGATCTCCGCCCAGTCCCTCGTCCGCGACGGCAAGAGACCGACGCTTTCAAAGGTTCTGGCAGCCCTTGCCATCCTGCCGGTCGCCGGGTTCGCCCTCTCGTTCTATTCGCCGGGCACCTACACCGCCTTCTTCGGCTACGTGCTTCTCGCGCTGATGTTCGTCGCGGTTTTCGTCACCAGCATGGACTGGCGAAAACACGAAGGACCGATCCATCTGACGGGGGTGCTGATTTCGGCCCTCGGCATGGTCCTGATCATTGCGATGATCGCGGCGATTGTGATCGGCAGCCGCGCGGAACTCATTCCGGCGGCCATCGCGGTCAAAGGCATCTTCTCCATCCTCATGGTGTCCACCATGACCGGCCTGACCGCCCATATCATCAACCTGCGCCGGAACCACGCCAAGGCCGTGGAGGCCCAACTGGTAGCTCTCGAAGCGGAAGCCAGGCGCAGCCAGGAACTCCTCGTCGCCGAACGCAACTACACCCGCGCCCGGGAACTGGCGAGCCTGCGCCAGCGGCAACTGGCGACCGCCTCCCACGACCTGAAACAGCCGATCATGTCTCTCAGGATGAATTTCGACAGCCTCGCCGAACATGTCGCGCCGGAGGTGAGACAGAGGCTGAAGGAAGCCTTCGACTACATGGAGGCGCTCTCCAACGACTACTTGCGGGAAACGACGCCAGAGCAGCCGGAAGACGGTCAGGAGGAAGCAAGCGGGATCGAAGAAACACCGGCAGAGGAGCAGGAAGTCTACGAGGTCTCCCTCGTGCTCGACACCGTGCACCAGATGTTCAACGAGGAGGCCATTTCAAAGGGCCTCCGGCTGCGCAGGGTTCCGTCGAGCAAGACAATTGCCGTGCCGCCGCTCATCCTCATGCGCATCGTCAGCAACCTGGTCTCCAACGCGGTGAAATATACCCGGGCCGGCAGCGTCCTTATCGGCGTTCGCGACCGGGGCAAGACAATCGATCTCTGCGTCCTGGACACGGGAACCGGCATGGACGCCGACGAGATCGAGGACTTCTCGCACGCCTACAACAAGGGCGAGACCTCGACCGGCCACGGCCTGGGCCTGTCCGTCTGTTACGAGCTATCGAAAGACAACGGCATGGACCTCACCTGCCACTCCGAAAAGGGAAAGGGAACCAGCTTCACCCTGACCATCCCGCGCGCGGCATGAACGAGGCCGTTCCCGGGACCGTTCGGGCCTGCCGACAACCGAGTTTCCTCAACGTCATCCTTGAGCTAAAGTTCGCAAAACGACGTGAGGCGAAGACCATGCTGGCTCGGTTTGTTGTTCTGAATTTTTTCCTGATCCTGTTTGCCGGCCTTGCCGTTCTCGAAGCCTCTGCGAAGAACCTGAGAGCTTCCAATTCCGAGGTCGCTGCCTTCCTGAAAGCCGATATCAACAAGGACAGGGTGCTGTCGAAAAGCGAATTCAGGACCTTCATTCGCGCGTTGGCGGATTTCGGCCAGTCGACGGCGAAAAAGATCCGCTTCTTCGGGGTCTATGGCTATGCCTTTTCCATCGTCGACAAGAACAAGGACGGCATCGTCACACCGCAGGAAATGCGGTCGGCGGACGACGATTTCCGGAAGGGGAAATAACGGATCCGCCTGACCGCTGGTGGCTACCCCTACTGCCAGGCTGTCAATTGGGCTGAAGCCGTATGGACTTGGCCTTGTTCCTGAACAGCCTCACACGATATTCGACGCTCTCACCGACAAGCTCCACGACCCTCGGCTTCCGGCCGTCGCGGGTCACCTCGTAAGTGCCTTCCGGGACGTTTTTGATCTCGAGTGTCCGCGTTCTGGATCCCATGCAATCGGCGGGACCGATCTTGCTTGTCTTCTTCAGCGGCTTGAAAAGAAAGCTCCCGCTGATCTCGATCCGTCGCGCGGCCTTGTCGAAGGATACCGAAAAATACTCCGTCAGCTTTCCACCTGAGTGGCCCGACCGGCATCCGGTAAAAAAGGTGACGCGAACCGTCTGGTCTTCGGCCGTCCAGCGGAAATCCATATTCGAACGGATTTTTCTGTAACCGCCGTCCGCCGCATCTGCGGCAAAAGCGTTGGTCATGAACGCTGCCCCCATCAGGGCGGCGCAGGCAATGGCTTTCAAGGTCCTGGTTGTCATCGATCCGATCCTTTCCTGTGTCGATGGAAGGAGGATCGCGGAAGATGCGCTCAGGTCCCATGGGGGCGACACCCCATTCGGTGGATGTTTGGAACAGTCTCGTCAGACACCGGGTGCGGAAGGGGCGCCCGCAAGTGTGCGTCGGTTGAACCCGCCGTTTTCTGAGCCTATCCTTGCCAAAAAACTGAAAAATGGGGGGAAAGAACATGCCGTTTTCGACCGAAAACAAGCAGCCGCAGGCAGTTTTCGCGCCTGCCTCACGGATCTCGAACGGGTGGCTCACAGCCCGAATGCGGATCAAGACAATCTGTGTTGCGATCGCCCTGATGCTGACGGCCTCCCCGGCATTCGCCAAGTCGACCGGCTGGCAGTCGATGAAAGAGTTTCGCAAGAGCGTCGAAAAACTGATCAGCACCGGCTATGCGCCGACCCGCTTCAGCGTGCGGATGAAAGGCAGCAAGCCCGAGTTCAACGCGGTGTTCAGCAACAAGTCCTTCTTCTCCTACTCCTTCACCGTCCACGACTCGCGCGACTCGGCCGAAGCCGAAATCGAGCTGCATCGCGACCCCGGTCCCGGAATGATCGACAAGCTCTGCCTCGCGAATTTCGCCCGGGCGCAGGGTGCCGGAAAGGAATACTGGATCATTTACCTCGTGGATCCCAAACAGTCCGGATATCGCTGCAAGAAAATGCCATCCAGTTGAGGGGCCTGCGTTTTTTCCGCGGATCGCAGTTCGGGATGTGGCAGGACACCGGCAACGCCACGCCGGTTGAACCCGCCCCTTTCCGAGCCTATCCTCGGCAATTATTTTTTTAAAGCAAGGTGATCGATAATGCCGTTTTCGACCGACGACAAACAACCGCCGGCTATTTTCACGACTGCCTCATTCCTCCGGAAGGAGAGACAGACAGCCCGATCAGGTTTCAGGACAATCATTATTGCCCTCGCCCTGACACTGTCCGCCTCCCCCGTGCTCGCCAAGTCGACCGGCTGGCAATCCAGGAAAGATTTTGACCGGATTACCGCGAAATTCATGAACGACTTCCGCCCTCCGATCCGCTTCAGCGTGAGAATGAAAGGCAACAAGCCCGAGTTCAATGCGGTCTTCGGCGACCAGGCCTATTTCGGCTATTCCTTCACCATACAGGAGTCGCGTGCCGCGGCCGAGGCAATAATCGAGACTCATGAGACTGCAGATCCGAATGCCCTTCCTGGAATGATTGAAAAGTACTGCCTCGCGAAATTCGCTCACGCGCAGGGTGCGGGAAAGGACTACTGGATGATTTTCATGACGGACTCGAAAGAGTCCGGCTATCCCTGCATCAAACTGCCGGCCAACTGACAGGCCGGCGCTCTGCGGGCGGACCTGGGCGGGGTTCTGCGGGTTTGCGCATGCCGCCCCCCGGGCCCGCAATGACGCCCCCCTCAGATTAGTCGAGCTCTTCTTCCGCGAGGACAGGAACCGGCGGATTCTGGCCCTTGTTCCGGGAGATCAGCCAGTCCCGCCATGCCTTTGTGTTATAGGGTGTTTTCGGGCGCCATTTGGCGGGGTCCGGTTCTGTTTCCAGACCGGGCCCGGTGATGCACCAGCGCGGCGGCCTGTCTCCCAGAAAGTATTGCTTCATCTGCCGCGGACTGAGGCAGCGGGTGGCATTCGCCTTTTCGAGGTCGACAAGGTCCTGCCTGGTTTCGGCAAGTTGCCAGAACCTCGGCCGGTAGGCGTCCTTGCCGTAGGACCACCTGTCCCCGGTCCATGAGGTTTCAAGATAGGAGAGGAACTTTCCCTCCGAAACATCAAAATACTCCGGCGGCGGGTTGGCGTTGGGAATGGCGTCTTCGGAGACAAGCGACAGGATTTTGGTGAAATCCTCGCCATCGAACACGTCGATAAAATCCTCGCTGACGACGAGGAGCCGTTTCCCGTCGCCACTGAAGAACACGGTTCTTACCCGGTAGTCCGCGCCCGACAGGTCATCCGGACCGATCAGCGCAATCTGTTTTCCAGTATCGGCCTGCCACACGCGTAAGGACTTTCCCGATACGGTCGCAACCACATTCGACCCCGGCTTGAACGCCACGGACCTGACCGGATTTTCATGTCCCTTCAGGACGGCAATTTCCCGGTTGCCATCTCCTGTCTGGATCCGGACGTCCGTGTCCTGGTTCTTTGTCCAGCTTGCACGCACGCCTTCCTTGCGCAGTTCTCCCGCCGGGTCCGGATGGTCAATCGTTGTCTTCGAGACGTCTGATCGTGACGGCCACTCGCCGCCATCGAGAATGTGCTCCGCCCGCGTTCGAAAATACCCGGCCAGCCGTTCAAGGACATCCGGACTGAAAAACGCGGTCCCGTCCGGATTGAGGTAGTCTTTCAGAGGTTTCAGGTTTTTCGGCGCACCGACGGACCAGAGTGTCGGACCCTGCCGTTTTGCCGGATCCTGTCCTTTCTTGAAGGTGAGCATGCGCCCCAGGCCGGGACCCAGGACAAATTTTGTATATTGGGTGTCCGGTGTTTCCGGCTTGCGCAATCTGTCAACGAGGCCGCCCTGAAGGTCCCAGACCTTGATGGTGTCGTTCAAATCGTGGCCCACGACAAAACGTCCGTCGGACGTGAACTGAACCTCGCCCATCGTGGCATCGTTCTGGGCCAGGAATTCCCGATCGCCGATCAGTCCATTGTCCTTCGGCAGAAGGGCACCCGTAAGACCGTTCCACATCCGGATGCCTTTGTCCGCAGATGCAACCAGGATCTTTCCGTCCGGACTGAAAGCGACATCCGTGAAACACTCGTTTGCGCTCAGGACGGCCAGTTGTTTTCCGGTCCTCAGATCCCACAGGGATGTGGTGGAGGGCTTGCCGTCCTTGTCCAGTGACGTGCCCACATCGCCGATGACCACGCGAAATCCGTCCGGGCTGATCCGGGGGTAGAGACCGCCGATACCGCGATAAATGGGGAACTCCTTCCCCGTTTCCAGATCGTCCAAGATGATCATGCGGCGATCGAACTTGTTGGAAAAAACAAGCCGGTCGCCAGCCCCCACGAAGCGGACTTCATTTCGGTAGGCAACATCCTGGGACTTAATAGCCTGGGAGAGCCGGCCCGTCTCCGCATCCCAGGCACACAGGGATGCGCCTGCCGTGACGATCAGCTTTCCGCTCGGACTGAAGACGGCGATAATGTTCGACCATCTGTCCTTCACCTTGTCCTGACAGCCGGACAATTCAGATAGTTTCCGCCCGGACTTCGTATCCCAGACCATGCCGCGATGGCCCTGGAACGCGGTGACGATACGGCTTCCGTCCGGACTGAACGCCAACGACGTGACGGCCTCGCCCTGCGTGTCGAATGTCATGACTGTCCGGCCCGTCATCGCATTCCACAGATGGGCGCTGCCGTCCGATGTCCGCGCCAGAACAAGGGTGCCGTCCGGATTGAAGGATGCCTCGGCGATCTCCGGCTTGTCGCCGCCCTGTTCGCCGGGAAGTTCCAGGTTCGCCGCCTCCTGCGCCAGAAAGTGGTCCCGGAACAGCTGCTGCTCGGCTTCCGGAAGAAGGGGCCTCGCCGCATCAATGCGATCGGGCCCGGCGTGTTCGTCCGGCAATGCCGCAAGCGACAGGAGCGTGGCCGTCATCCGGTCGCCTTCGTCTGCGGCTTTCGTCGCCCAGTCGGTCAGGATTTCGCTTTGCGTACGCCACGCGTCGTCGCGGGTGTCGTTGGCCCGCTTTTCATTGACCGTGGCACGGTGTTCGTTTTCAAGCGCGATCCCGCGCTGCCAGTAGGCGGCACCGGCGAGCCCGATTGCAATTGCCAGCCCGACCAGCGACCCGAGAACCGTCATCCGCTGCCGCCGGGTCGCGGCCTCGCGGCTGCCGCTTACGAACGCGGCCTGAAGCCCGGTCACCTCGGGAGCTTCCGGCGGACGGCCGTCGCGCCAGGCTTCGGCGTCGGAAATATCGGCCCCGCGCAGCAGGAGGCGGGAAGGACGACCGGCGTTATCCCATCGCCGTGCCAGGACATTCAGCCGGGTATGTTCCCGGATCCAGTCGATATCGGTGTTGAGCGCCGCAATCAGCGTATCCACCGCGTCCTCGAACGGATCGCGCTCGGTGGCGAAAATGAAATTGAGCCGCGTGATCAGCGGCGGAATATTGTTCGGATCGACATCCTCGATGATGATCGGCGCAATCCGCTTGTTCAGCGAAGTCGCGTATTCGACCTCCCATGCACAGACTTCGGACATTGCCGACTGCGGGCTCAGGAGGAACACGATGGTGTCGGCCTCCTCGATGAGCTGCTCCAGCCGCTCCCTCCATTCCTCCGTCGGCAGAATATCGTCGGTGTCCTTCAGGACACTGATTTCCCGCTGCCGAAGCACATCCGCGATGATCTGCGCGCGCTCCCTGTCTCGTCTGGAATAGGAAAGAAAGATCTTCGGCTGATCGTCAGACGCTTTTTCGGTTTCGGCTGTCATTAAATGTCCGACGTTTCCCGTTAGGCTTCAAATGCACTTAAACATCCATAAAATCCGGCATATGGCAAATTTTCACAGTGCTTTAGATCACATTTTGCAGCTTCCATCCGCCGCCGAACCATGAAAAAAGCCGGATGAAACATCCGGCTTTTTTCGGTTCCTGGCAGAGGTCGATCAGAACGGAGCGAAGAGGCGGACACCGTCGCGGGCTCCCGCGCAGACCCGGCCGCCACAGTTGGCGAACGCCCGGTTGATCAGCTGATCCTGCCGGCCTTTCGCATTGCGCCAGCCTTTCTGCACGGCCCTGCCGGCCTTCGACTTGCCCAGCACCTTGTTGGTGCCCCGGGACACGGCCCGCAAGCCCTTGTTGACGCCCTTGCCGGCCTTGCTGGCGCCCTTGCCGGTGTTCTTCAGGATACCGCCGATCGGCTTCAGGATGCCGCGCTTGGCCTGGGCCCTGCGGCCGGCCTTTTCCAGCGCGTGGCCGAACTTGTTGAGGCCCTTGGCGACGAACTGAACCTTCTTCTTGGTCCCTGCTTCTGCGACCGACGGGTGGGCGATCGAGACGGCGCCGTAGGAGACGGTGGCGGCGACCATGACCATGGTGAAGACCTTGGCTGCTTTCTTGAAAACGGTGAGTGCAAACATTGGATATTCCCTTCATCTCTGGGCGGTGTGTCACCGCGGTTTCGATGAAAGGATGATGCTTGCCAGACGGCCCCCATCCCATGGGGTCGATCCCCCATATGAACGACGTCGCAGCTGAAAACCTGAAGTGTGCCTTAGCGCACGCGCCTTGCAGCCCGGAAGCGCAGCGCCTCGTAGATCGGCTCGTCCCGCAGCACCGACGGCACCAGCATTGCGCCAAAGCAGGCACAAAGCAGCGGCAGCAGCAGCGCCGAGCTGCCGGTCATTTCCACGACGAGGACGATCCCGGTCAGCGGCGCACGCACCACACCGGCGAAAAGGGCGGCCATGCCGACGAAGGCGAAGGACTGAAGCTGAAGCTCCATGCCGGGAAAGGTGAAGTTGCAGCCGACCCCGAAGGCAAGCCCGGCAAGCGCACCGAGCAGAAGCAGCGGTGCGAACAGCCCGCCCGGCGTGGCAGCCGCATAGGAGACCGCGCCAAGGACGAAACGGATCAGGAAGATCATGGGCAACAGCGTCAGCGGCAACTGGCCGTTCAGCGTTATCTGGGTAAGGTTGTCGCCGCCGCCGACGAGGTTCGGCGCGGACCAGGCAAGCCCACCGACTGCCGCTCCGATCACAGCGGCCCGCAGTTCCACCGGTCCGCCGATCCAGTCGGCAACGACCAGCGTCCCCAAGAGGCTGCGATTATAAAGGATCGCCAGCAGCCCCGCGAACAGTCCAAGCGCCAGGTACAGCGGCAACGCGCCAAGCCCGCCGGCGGCGAACGTGCCGACGGTAAAGTCCGGCGCGTCTCCGGAGATGTGGCGCGAAACGGCTATCGCACCCGCCGAGGCCCCTAGCGCGACCACCGCCATACGTGGCTCGAACCGGCCCACTAGCTCTTCCAGCACGAAGATCGATCCGGCCGCCGGCGCATTGAACGCGGTGGCCAGCCCCGCGCCCGCGCCGCCGGCAATCAGCGACCGCTGGTCCGCCTTGTCCCGCCGGAAGACACGCCCCACAAGATGGGCAAGGCTTGCGCCCATCTGAACGCTCGGCCCCTCACGGCCAAGCGCAAGGCCCGCGGTAATCGCAAGCCAGCCGCCGACAAACTTGATCGGGATCAGCCATACGGGCGCCGGCCGGAGTTCCCCGTCGAGCACGGCCTCCACGTGGGGGATGCCACTGCCCGAAGCCGCCGGTGCGATCCGCCGCACCAGGGTGGCCGCGAGCGCCGTGGCCATCGCCGCCACGACCATGGCCAGCACCAGTCCGCCGATTTCGTATCCCCGGGTCTGCTCCAGAGCATAGTTCCGCAGCTCCGCTCCGTAGTGGAGCGCGAGACGGAAGACCGCCCCGACTGCGCCGGCGCCGATGCCGGTCAAAATGGCGAGGAACGCGAGCGTGACGAGCGAACCCGGTTTCACCGGGATCTCGTCGGACGGCTGCTCTTTTTCCATCGTTCCCCCTGCCCTGCAGTAAGATGTTTATAGGCAATCGTTCCCGGCAAACAAAGGCGGCGCGAAAGGGCAGCAACTGTTCAACAGGATGTCCCGCCGGCCTGAATTCTTGCGAATCCCGCGCGATAACATCGGCAAAGACAGAATGTGGATAGACATTTTCAAAGACGTAAATCAAATAATCGGCTGCCTGACTTTTTATCGGGATCGGCAATGGACAACCTTCCACGCCCCGGGACTCCGCAGGAGGATCTCGCGGATCGTAAATCACCGGCTTTACCGCCGCGGCAGGGGCTGCTGACGGCCGACCTCGTGGCGCTGGCACAAGGCGGGGTCAGCGTCATCCTGGCGAGTTGCGGCGCAGAGGGAAAACCGATCGCCGGCATCGGCGTCGGCGCGCGGGTCGACGAGGCCGGTACCATCCGGGTTTTCCTGACCCGGCAGGCGAACCTTCCTCTCCTGAAGGCCCTGGAAGACGGCCGTGCGATCGCCGTCACGTTCAGCAGGGCGCGGGATCACGTTTCCTTTCAGGTGAAGGCGAACGGCGCTTCGATCCTGCAGGCCTGTCCGGACGATACGCCCGAAATTGCCCGGCAAAGCGCGGTGTTTCGCGACGAGCTGATCGGGATCAACCTGCCGAAACACGTGGCCGAAGGCTTTACGACCTACGATCCGGGCGATCTGCTGGCAATCGAGTTCACACCCGAAGCGGCCTTTGTTCAGACACCCGGTCCGGGCGCCGGGAGCCCGCTTTCCCCATGAGCGGCATCCGCATCGAAAATCTGCGGCGATCGCTGGAAGGGGTCGTCGCGTCGGTCCTGGCAACGTGTGACGGCGACGGCATGCCGAACGTTTCCATGATTTCGCAGGTCCATTACGTGGATGCCGATCACGTGGCGCTGTCCTACCAGTTCTTCAACAAGACACGGCGCAACCTGCTCCTCACCAAGGCGGCCTCTGTCCTGATTTCCGACCCGGCGACCATGGCATCGCATCGTCTGGAACTGGAGTTCGTGGAAACCCGGACAAGCGGGCCGCTGTTTGAATCGATGAAGGCCAAGCTGGCCGGCATCGCGTCCCATCACGGCATGGAGGGCGTGTTCCGTCTGCTCGGCGCCGACATCTTCCGGATCCGGTCGATAGCGGAAGTCCCCTTTCTCGCATTGCAGCCCCCGCCGCTTGAGCCGCCTTTGCTGCCGGCCGTTCGCAAGTCCATATGCGAACTGGACACCTGCACCGACCTGGACGAGTTGCTCGATCTGTCCCTGGAATGCCTTGAACGGCATTTCGGCGTCAGCCATTCGATGATCCTGATGGTCGATGCGAAAGAGCGCCGGCTCTACACCGTCGCCTCCCGCGGATATGCAAAGTCCGGCGTCGGTTTCGAAGCGGCTTTCGGGGAAGGCGTGATTGGCGTCGCCGCCTTGGAAAACACACCGATCCGCATCGGCCACATGACGTCGGACTACCGCTATGGCGCGGCTCTGGCCGACACCGCCCAGCGCGCCGGACTGTTGAGCGCGCGCCCGGCCGAGATCGCCTTTCCCGGCCTTGCGTCTCCCGGCAGCCAGATTGCCCTGCCGATCGCCATAGGCAAGACCGTTTCCGGCATCCTGTTCGCCGAGGCCGAAGAGGTGATGCGGTTCGGTTACGACGACGAGGACGCGCTGGCGGTGCTCGCCGGATATCTCGGCGCCATGATCGAGTTGCTGCGGGAGGACGAAGACGACGCTTCCGAGGATGCGCAGCCGGCCGACACACAATCGGGCACGTCTATCGCCGCGCAATTGCATCAGGCCGACCAGAGCGTCTTCCTGGATCACAACTATCTCATCAAGGGCGTCGCCGGTGCCATTTTGTGGAAGCTCTTGCGGGAATACGTTTCCACCGGGCGGACCGATTTCTCCAACCGCGAACTCCGCCTGGATCCGGGCCTGCGGCTGCCGGTTCATTCGGAAAACCTCGAGGCGAGACTGATCCTGCTGCGCAAGCGGCTCGAGGAACGGCAGGCCGGCATCAGAATTGAAAAAATTGCCCGCGGCAGATTCCGGCTCGTTGTCGAAAGCCCTGTGACCCTTGAGGAATTCGCCGGCTCCGGCGGCGCGGGCATCCCTGTAGCAAATATTTAGCATTTCGATCAGGAAAACTTAGCAAGCAATTTGCCCGGGCCCGCTGTATCTCCGGCGGCCGAGAACCGCGCCTCCGTCTTTTCAATCGGCAACCGATCAACGGACGCGACACCTCTCTCATCATACCCAACTGCCGTTCATCGCGGCACGCCCCGCTTCGGCGGGAATGGCCGCGTTCTGGAGACTTCAGGAAATGCTCAAACCAACCCTTTTTGCCCTCACAAGCATTGCTGCCCTGGCCACAGCGGATATGGCTGTCGCAAAAGAAAACGAAGCGGAAATCAGCCGCGGTGCCTATCTTGCCACCGTCATGGATTGCGGCGGTTGCCATGTGCCGCGCGGCGCTGACGGCGCTCCGATCGAAGGCGCCGGCCTGTCGGGCGGATCCATCGGGTTCGAGATCCCGGGCCTGGGCATTTTCTGGCCGGCCAATCTGACGCCGGACGACACCGGTCTGAAGGGCTGGACCAAAAAACAGATCGTCGACGCCGTCCGGACCGGCGTCCGCCCGGATGGCCGCATGCTGTCGCCGGCCATGCCCTGGCCGGCCTATGCCGCCCTTACGGACGAAGATGCCGAAACGCTGGCCACCTTCCTGCAGGCGATGCCCGCAGCACGAACCACGGCCTTCCCCCCGGCGAAAGATGGCGAAGATGCACAAGGCCCGTTCTTTCGCGTGACCCTGCCTCAATAGGCGAATGAAGCAGACCTGCCGGCCGAAAATATTTCGCCGGCAGGCCGGACATTCTTCCGACCTTCAGACAACCCGTTCTGGCAACACGTTCAGACAATCAAGGCTATTTTCGATGCTTAGACCTTTCGCGCTGTGCGCGCTCTTCATGACCTTTGCCGCCGGTTCTCATGCCGAGACACCGCAAACGCTCTGGAACTCAATCCCTCCGCTGCCCAATTCCGCCGAAACGGCGAAATGTGGGGAAAGCGACAGCATTTCCGTCAAGATTGAAAACGCCGCGGCCCGGGCCCTCACGGATGCTCAACTGGCGCTCGCCAAGGTAACGCCGGCAGCCGTCACCGACGAACAGGGCAAGGCGATCGAACAACTGATGGACTACTCGCTGCAGGAATGCGCTTTCAATGCCGAAACGGAAGTCTGGCAGATCGTGCAGTCCGCAAGGGAACAGGTGTCGGCTGCCATGACCGACCTGGAGGCACGCCGGATCGGCGCGCTGGATGCGTGCGGCAGCGAAATGAGCCCCGGATACCCGGCCTGCTATTCGCGTACGCGGATCGAGTATCAGGCGATGGCGCGCGATACGGCCAATCACTACCTCGATCTGATCGGCGGCGCCTATGCCGACTGGCGCGAGCGGATCAACGCCTGTCTCGGACGGCGGGAAGCGGCGCTCGCCCGCTTCGACAAGGCCGGCGTCATCGGCCCCTTTGCCGCGCAGGGTCTGAACGTTCGGACCCAGACCTGGATGCTGGTCGGCCTGCATGCGCAGACCTCTCGGGAACTGTGCAACATCGTCGATGAGGCGGCCCACGCGATGGACATCGATTGAAGCGCCTTTGAACCCGTCGCCGGAGTACGGATGTCCTGCGGCACATGAGGCTTGGGGAAATGGGTTTCCCGGAGGTCTTGGCTCCGGCCGGAACCTAAGGCCAGGACTCATCGTCAATCTTGCCCTCCCCGGCGGGCCGCGCTACCAATCTGGCCTGGGAGGTTTCCATGTCGGAAAGCGCGCTTATTGTTGTTGATGTTCAAAACGATTTCTGCCCCGGCGGCGCATTGGCGGTCGCAGGCGGCGATGAAGTCGTGCCGGGCATCAACGCCCTTATGGAAGATTTCGACACCGTGGTCCTGACCCAGGACTGGCATCCGGCGGGGCATGGTTCCTTCGCGAGCACCCATGGGGCAGACCCCTTCACGTTCATCGAAATGCCTTACGGACCCCAGGTGCTCTGGCCCGATCACTGCGTTCAGGGCAGTGTCGGCGCCGCCTTTCACGAAGGCCTGCGCACCGAAGGCGACCTGATCATTCGCAAGGGCTGCAATCCCGCCATCGACAGTTATTCGGCGTTTTTCGAAAACGACCGGACCACGCCCACCGGACTGGACGGTTACCTGCGCACCCGCGGGGTCGGCAACCTGACCATCGCCGGCCTTGCAACCGATTTCTGCGTGAACTACTCCGCCGTCGATGCTGCGAAGCTCGGCTTCAACGTAACCGTGCGCACCGATTTGTGCCGTGCCATCGACATGGACGGTTCGCTCGCAGCTGCACTTGCCGGCATGAAGGCCGCAGGCGTCACCCTCGTCTGACGGGTCGCGGATCCGCCGTCACCTGACTTAAGCCGTTACTGGAAAGAGACCAAACACATGGTCGATATCGCAACCCGTGTCTATAACCACAAATGGAAGATCGATCCGATCGTCCGTTCCCTCATCGACACGGATTTCTACAAGCTGCTGATGTGCCAGTCTGTGTTCCGCAACAAGCCGGACACGACCGTCACCTTCTCGCTGATCAACCGCGCAAAGGACATCCGCCTGGCGGAGATGATCGATGAGGGGGAGCTGCGCGAACAGCTCGACCATGTCCGCTCCCTGTCTCTCAAACGCGGCGAAAGCACGTGGATGCGCGGCAACATGTTCTACGGCAAGCGCCAGATGTTCCGCTCCGACTTCATGGAATGGTTCGAGAACCTGCATCTGCCGCCCTATACGCTCGAAAAACACGACGGCCAGTACGAGCTTACTTTCGAGGGCAAATGGCACGAGGTCATGCTGTGGGAAATCCCGGCGTTGGCGATCCTCATGGAACTGCGCTCGCGCGCCGTGCTCAATTCCATGAAGAAGTTCGAGCTGCAGATCCTCTATGCCCGGGCCATGACCAAGCTCTGGGAAAAGATCGAGCGCCTGCAGCCGTTGGAGGGGCTCCGGATCGCCGACTTCGGCACCCGCCGCCGCCACTCCTATCTCTGGCAGGACTGGTGCGTCCAGGCGATGACGGAAGGCCTGGGCGCCAAGTTCACCGGCACCTCCAACTGTCACATCGCCATGCAGCGCGATCTGGAGGCCGTCGGCACCAACGCCCATGAACTGTCGATGATCTATTCCGCCCTGGCGGAGACGGATGAGGAGCTGGCCGAGGCGCCGTATGACGTCCTGCGCGACTGGCACGAGGAACACGACGGCAACCTGCGCATCATCCTGCCCGATACCTACGGCTCCAAGGGTTTTCTCGACCGCGCGCCCGACTGGCTCGCAAGCTGGACCGGCATCCGCATCGATTCAGGCGATCCGGCCGTTGGCGCGGAAACCGCCATCGACTGGTGGAAATCCAGAGGCGAAGACCCGACGAAAAAGCTCGTCATCTTCTCCGATGGACTGGACACGGACAAGATCATCGAACTGCACCAGCAGTTCGCCGGCCGCGTGCGCACCTCCTTCGGCTGGGGCACGCTTCTGACCAACGACTTCCGCGGCCTCACCGCCGGCGATGCCCTTGCCCCCTTCTCCCTGGTCTGCAAGGCGATCTCCGCCAACGGCCACCCCACCGTGAAACTCAGCGACAACCCGAACAAGGCCATGGGGCCGGCCGACGAGATCGCCCGCTACAAACGGGTGTTCGGGGTCGGCGAGCAGGAAGCGTTGGAGGTTGTGGTCTAGGGCAAGGATCAAAGACACTCCGGCGTTCAAAAATGCCGGTCTGCCTTTGTCTCGACAGCGACATCCAGGAAGCTGCAGATCAGTTTCAGTTCCCGTTTATCCGCCGGGATGGCGATGCAATCGCTGTATTCTTCCGGCATTTCGTCGATGGGAATGGCAGCCAGTTCCTCGGAAGGATAGAGGCTGTTTTTCAGCAGCAGACCGATGCCGAGACCATGCAGGATCGCCTCCTTGACCATCGGAAATGTGGTGGTGCGGATGATACGCGGGAACTCCAGTCCGTGTTCGCGGATCTTGCGCTTGGCGACCTTCTCGGTCAGGGAGCCGTCTTCCGGAAGAATAAGGGTTTCCTGCTGCAAGTCGCTCAAGGATATCCTTTTGCGCGCGCCCAATGGATGGTCCTTTCGCACATGAGCCATATAGACCGTCCGGCGCAGTTCGTGGGTAAAGAGCGCATCACTTCTCTCCGGCTCCGTAATGATGGCGACATCGACCTGCCGCTCTGACAGGAGCGTCATGGCGCTGGTCCAGTCAAAAAGCGTGAAATCGATCTGAACCTTCGGGAACAGTTCTCCGTAGCGCGCGATGATCGGCATGGCGGGACGCGGCGCATTCGCGATCAAGCGAATGTGGCCGTCGGTCAAAGAGCTGTAGTCATTGACCTTTTCCGTGACCAGTTGATCGAGTGTCGCGAGCCGGTCGGTGATCCGGAAGAGTTCGGCTCCTGCCCGCGTCAACTCCACCCCGTCACGGCGGCGGACGAACAGCTGGGTTCCCATTTTCCGTTCCAGCTTGGCCACATGCTGCGTGACCGAGGATTGCGTCACGTCCAGCCGCGACGCGGCGCGCGAGAAGCTTTTCTCGCGGGCGACATAGGTGAAGGCGGTGATCTGATAGGGGCTCGGGCGGTCGTTCATGACAGTTCCATGTTGGATTCCGCCGCAGACTCTAGCCGTCATTAGCAACGCTAATATTACGTCACAGACATTTCAATCAGCCTGCCTAGGGTGCCTCCAGCGACCAGAAAAGGCGGTGCCATGTCTGCAATTCATTTGGATTCGATCCGGAAGTCGTTCGGCGAGACGCCGGTTCTGAAAAACATCGACCTGTCGATCAGGGCCGGTGAATTTCTGACGCTTGTCGGACCTTCCGGCTGCGGAAAATCGACATTGCTCCGGATTCTGGCCGGCCTCGAGGCGCCCAGCGCCGGATCGGTGTCGATCGGCGACAGGGTGGTCAACGGCGTACGCCCGGCCAACCGGAACCTGGCCATGGTGTTCCAGTCCTACGCGCTTTACCCGCACCTGAGCATCGAGGACAACATGATGACGCCGCTGCGGCTGCGGGATCTGTCCACCGCCGGGCGCCTGCCGTGGATCGGCCCGCTGCTTGCCCGGGAGAAATACCGGGAGATGCGCCGGCAGGTGGAGGAGACCGCCCGGGTCCTGCGCATAGAACCCCTGCTTCAGCGCAAACCCGGCCAGCTTTCCGGCGGTCAGCGGCAGCGTGCCGCGCTCGGCCGGGCGATGGTGCGCAAGCCCGTCGCCTTTCTCATGGACGAGCCGCTGTCCAACCTGGATGCGGCACTGCGCATCCACATGCGCTCCGAACTCGCCGAGCTTCACCGGTCGCTGAAAACCACCTTCGTCTATGTCACCCACGATCAGGCGGAAGCCCTGACCATGTCCGACCGGATGGCGGTGATGATGGACGGGGATATCCTCCAGCTCGGCGCGCCGGACGAGATCTACAACAATCCGCAGGACATACGGGTGGCGGAATTCGTCGGTGCACCGAAGATCAATCTCCTGCCGGGTGTCATCGACAGTGCCGGACAGGCGCGCTGCGGCGACGTCGTCCTGTCCCGGGTCGGCGTGGGCGCTGCCTCCGAGAAGGTGACCATCGGTCTGCGCCCCGAACATCTGGAGCTTGCCGGCGGCGATGAGAAAGGCAGCCTGACGGGACGGCTTGTGCACCGGGAAAATCTCGGCGCCGATCTTTATCTCCACCTGTCAGTGCAGGACGGCGCACACCGGATGGTGGTCCGCACCGCGCCCCATGAAATCGGCCGTGTTTCCATTGGCGACGATGTCCGCTTCGTTCGCAAGCGCGGCGAGGCGATGGTGTTCGGAGCGGACGGCAAAAGGATCCGCCTGTCCGAAACGCCGGCGGCCGCCGTGCCGGAGGTGGCATGATGGCCCGAACCCAGGCCCACTGGTGGTTCGTCGGCCCGGCCCTGTTTCTGATGGTCGTCATCCTGCTCATGCCGATCGGCATCGCGGGGCTGCTCAGCTTCACCGAATACAGTCTCGGCAATCCCGATGCCCACTGGGTCGGGCTGGACAACTACAGCAAGATCCTGACCCGCTCGACCTATGAGAAAATGTTCGGCGCCACCTTCCGCTATGTGTTCGTCGTCGTGCCCCTGTCGGTCGGCCTCGGGCTCGGCGCCGCACTGCTGATCCATTCCACCAGGCGGTTTTCCGACCTTTACAAGACGATCTACTTTCTGCCCGTGATGGCGGCCCTGATCGCCATGGCGATCGTCTGGGAGTTCGCGCTGCATCCGACCATCGGCATCGTCAACCGCACGCTGGAACAGGGCTGCGGAACGTTTCTGGAGACCTGGGGCTGGTACGCCGAAGGCTGTGCGAACGGCTTTCCCACATGGCTGACCGACCGTCATTACGCCATCTGGACGGTAGCCTTCATCGGCGTCTGGCAGGGCTTCGGCTTCAACATGGTCCTCTACCTCGCCGGACTCACCTCGGTGCCGAGAGAGCTCTATCACGCCGCCGAGATGGACGGCGCCAGATCCGCCTGGGACCGCTTCCGGCTGGTGACATGGCCGATGCTCGGACCGACGACTGTGTTCGTGGTGACCATCTCCTTCATCCGCTCGTTCCAGGTGTTCGACACGGTGGAGGCCTTCTATCCCCAGGGAGGCGGGCCGTCGAAATCCGTCTACGTGATGATGTTCGCCATTTACGAAAAGGCCATCCAGCAGAACCTGATGGGCATCGGCGCGGCGATCACCGTCGTCTTTCTCGCCTTCGTGATGCTGCTGACCGTCATCCAGAGATGGCTGGTCGAAAGAAGGGTGCACTACGCATGACCGACATGACCCTGTCCTCCTCCGCACCTTCGTCCACCGCGCGCGCGGACGGCTACCGGTTCTCCGTTGGCGAGACCCTCAAGCATGCGGTGCTGATCCTGGGCGCGCTCGTCGTGCTGCTGCCGTTCTACGTGATGGTCAGCTACAGCCTGAAGAGCCCCGCGGAGATCATGCAGAACACCGGCGGCTTCTTCGGCGCCCAGGAAGCCTTTCGCGACGAGTATTGCGTGAAGCTCGGCAAGGACGTGGCCGACTGCATGGTCACGCCCGTGATCTACAACTACACCACCGCGTTCCAGAAGGCCCCGCTGCTGCGCTACCTGCTCAACGGCGTGATCGTCACCGCATCGATCTTCTTCATCCAGGTGCTGGTCGCCCTGCCCTGCGCCTACGCCCTGGCCAAGCTGCGGTTCTGGGGACGGGAGGCGGTCTTCGGTCTCGTTCTCTTCTGCCTACTGATCCCGGTCCATGCGATCGCCCTGCCGCTCTACATCATGCTGGCCAAGCTCGGACTGACGAACACCTACGCGGCCCTGGTCATTCCCTGGTCCATATCCGTCTTCGGCATCTTTCTCATGCGCCAGTTCTTCATGACGGTTCCCGACGACCTGATCGATGCGGCCCGCATGGACGGAATGAGCGAGTTCTCGATCATCTGGAACGTGATGCTGCCGACGGCGGTCCCGGCGCTGCTGGCCTTCGCGATCTTTTCCGTGGTGGCGCACTGGAACGACTATTTCTGGCCGCGGATCGTCATCACCGGCGACCGTTCGCTGTTCACGCCGCCACTGGGCCTGCGCGAATTCAAGGGCGACGCGGACGGCGACAACTTCGGGCCGATGATGGCAACGGCAACCATCATCGTGGCGCCGCTGATCGTGGCCTTCCTGATCGCGCAGCGGCGCTTCATCGAAGGCATCACCCTGAGCGGCATGAAGTAGAGGCAAAAAGGGCCGCCGGAACGGCGGCCCCATTACCGAAATCCCGAAAGGGGATCAACAGGGAACGGGCGCGTTTGGCGACCTGACCGCTCCCACGGCAACACGACGGAGACTTCCATGAAAAAGTGCCTGACTGCAATAGCGTTTCTTCTGGCGGCCGGAACGGCCCAGGCGGAAGACACGGTCACGATCGAATTCGCATATCCCTACAGCCATCTGTTCGACGTGACTTACGAAAAGATCCTGCCGCTGTTCCACGAAAAGTACCCGAATATCGAAGTGAAGATGCGCGCGGCCTACGAATCCTACGAAGACGCGTCCAACACCATCCTGCGCGAGGCCGTTGCCGGCGAACTGCCGGACGTGACCATGCAGGGCCTGAACCGTCAGGCGATCCTGGTCGACAAGGGTATCGCCAAGTCCCTGGAACCGTTCATCGTGCGCGAGGAAGACTTCGCCAGGGACGGCTACCACGAAGCCATGCTGAAGCTCGGCACGTTTGACGGCCAGGTTTACGGTCTGCCGTTTTCCGTGTCCCTGCCGGTGGGCTACTACAACATGGACCTGATGGCCAAGGCCGGTATCACCTCGACGGACCAGATGCCCAGGACCTGGGACGAGGTGGTCGAGACCTGCGGCAAGCTTAAGGACGCCGGTGTGAAGAACCCGGTCTTCTGGGGCTGGAATATCACCGGCAACTGGTTCCTGCAGTCCCTCATGTGGACCCAGGACAAGCCGACCATGATCGGCAACGACATTCAGATCGACACCCCGGAAGGCCTGACCGCCCTGAAGACCATGCACAAGATCTTCCGCGGCTGCGACATGAAGAACATCGAATGGAAGGCCGCTCTTGCCTCCTTCTCCGCCGGCGAGATCGCCATGATGTACTGGTCGACCTCCGCGCTCGGCGCCGTCGAACGCGCCAAGGGCGATTTCGTGATGAAGACCAACGAGTTCCCGGGGATCGATGCGTCCGGACCGAAGGGCCTGCCAGCCGGCGGCAACGCGGCCATGCTGGTCTCCACCTCGAAGGATCCGAAAGTCCTCGACGCCGCCTGGAAGTGGCTGAAGTTCATCACCTCCGGACAGGGGGCCGCCGAGGTTGCACGCACCACCGGCTACATGCCGCCGAACAAGGCCGCCAACGAGGTGATCCTCGCCGACTTCTACAAGAACAACCCCAACAAGGAGACCGCCGTCCGCCAGTTGCCGCTTCTGCGCGACTGGCAGGCCTATCCGGGCGACAACGGCCTGGCGATCACGCAGGTCATCTATGACGGCATGGAAGGCATCGTGACCGGCGAATATGACGACATGAAAGAGTTGCAGGAACAGCTTGCCGAGGAAACCCAGGATCTGCTGCCCTCCGGCAACTGATTTGCGGATCCGCGCCGCCCGGACACCTCCGGGCGGCGCTTTTTTCTCAACGACACAGATAAGGGGGAAAGCGTGAAGCTCCTGCAACTCACCGACATCCATCTGACCGCGCCCGGACAGACCATCGCGGGCCGCGAACCGAACGAAAATCTGAAAAAAGCGCTCGATCATGCCATCACCCATCATCCGGATGCGGCCGCGCTGATCATCACCGGCGATCTGTCCGACTGGGGCGACGCGGACGACTACAAGCGCCTGAAGGACGTGCTTTCACGGGTGCCGATGCCGGTTCACCTGTGCATCGGCAATCACGACGAGCGGGATGTGTTCCTGTCGGTCTTCCCCGAGCTTGCGGATGAAAACGGTTATGTCCAATCCGCCTTCGACCTCCCTGTCGGCACCGGGCTGACGCTCGACACCTGGGGCCCTGAAAGCCACGCCGGCTTCTACTGCGAAACCCGGTTGGCTTGGCTCGACCGCCAGCTGATGGCATGCGACGGCAAGGTCTGGCTGTTCATGCATCACAACCCGGTCCCGATCGGGATTGCCCCCATGGACCGGATCATGCTGCTGGACGCCGAGGCTTTCGGCGACATCATCGCCAGACACGCGGGCAAGATCGCCCATATCTTCCACGGCCATTGCCACCTGCCGCTTTCGGGCTCCCTGCACGGCGTCCCCTTCAGTGCGCCGCGCGGAACCAACCATGCCGGCTGGCCGGATTTCGGCGCCGTTGCCAACCTGAGCAGTTCCGATCTGCCGGAATCCTATGCGGTCATTCTGGCGGACGAAAAAAGCACCATGGTTCACATGGTCGAGTTCGGCTACGCGGGTCAGATCCGCCGTGAAGGATCGCCGGACTATGCCGACTGGGACCGGTTGACCATGATCCGGTAGGTAGGACGAAATCCCGACGGAAGCCGCGATCGACCGGTAAAAATCCAGGGGCCAAGACGCGACCAAGTGGCTGGGATGGATGCCGGTATGCCGAAGGTCGGTTCGACGGAAACCTTCAGCGCTTTTCGCTCGGCAAATGCCCGAAGCGTTCCCTGTAGTAGTAGGAAAAGCGGCCGAGATGGGAAAACCCGCACAGGAAGGCCGCCTCGCTCACGCTGGGCGGATTGCTGCGCGCCGCCAGCATGTAATGGGCCGTGTCCAGCCGCGCGTTGCGCAGGGCCTGCATCGGGCTCTGGCCATAAATGCGCTGGAAGCCCTTTTGAAGCGTCCGGACATTCATGCGCGCCGCCTGGGCAATGTCGGCGAGCGTGATCGGTTCCCCCAGATTGGCGTGCATATATTCAAGCGCGATCCGGATTTCGCGTGGGTTGGCCCGACGGTCCGAGCGCTCGATGATGTGCGAGATGTTGCTCGGCTGCAGGGTCAGCAGCGCATGAGCGAGGTCTTCTTCCGCCCGCAGATCCCGCGCCACCAGCGGTCCCCGGAACAGGTCACCGTTTTCGACCGCCTGGGCGCAGCCCATCACGAGACGTTTCAGCTGCCGTCCCGGCCCGTTGGTCAGATCGACCTTCATTTCAAACCTGATCGGCCCCGGCAGCGGCGCCCCGGTGATCGAACGGGCAACCGTTTCCAACTGGGTCCGGTCGACCTGGAGCAACAGCTTGCTGCAGTCCCGCCCCCAATGCAGGAGCGCGCCGCGATCCGGGTTCAGGATGGTTCCCATGTTCGTGGTCGCGGTCATTTCCTCGCCGCGATGGCGGATATTCGCACTTCCCGACAGAGGCACCTGAAACAGGTAGAACGAGCCCAGCCGCCCCGGATCCACCGTCACGTCGGCGCCGTAATGCAGGTAATTGACGGAAACGGAGCGCCCGCTCACCGCATTGTGGCGGACGAAAAGGCTGGACCGGCGCCCGGTCACCTCCAGCTTGTGGTCACACAGCTTGCGGGCAACGATGTGCCGTGCCTCATCCATGTCGCGCGTACGAACCACCGGGTACTGCGCAAAATATTCAGTCGTCGGCAAAGCCTCTGGTGCGGCCATTTATTCCCTTACGCAACACATAGGGGTTTTCACGGATCAATTTAGCGCACGAGTTCCGATGTGCTTCAAGGTTAAAATTTACGTCGGAATGAGGAGTTCGTTTTTTGGATAACGGGTTGCGGAGAAACCATTGCAAGGTAAGGGGAGTTTTGTTCCCGATCCGCTATGACAGGAGCCCGGATGATGGAAAAAGGCGTGTTGAAGGCCGAAGGCGGCATGGACGGCCTCGCATGGAACGTCGTGGGACACACCTATGTCCCCAAGCTGCTGACCGACGACGCCTTCGTCTGGCACGCGACCATTCCCGATGGCACCTTCGTGCCGCCGCATATCCACCCGACCCAGGACGAGTGGGTCTACATGCTGGACGGCGAACTGGAGATCGAGTTTCCCGACGAGCACGGCAAGGCCGGGCCCGGCGACACGATCAGAATGCCGCGCGGCATCGCCCACGGCATCTTCAACCGCTCCGGCAAGACGGCGGTCTGCATCTTCGGCGTGTCGCCGGCGCGCAAGCTCTACGAGTTGTTCACCGAGCTGGACGGGGTGACCGATCCGGCAGAACTGGTGCGCCTGTCCGCGTTGCGCGAAGTGAACTTCCTGCCGCCACCCGATGCGGCTTGAACCGGGAAAGGCCCTTCGAACCCTGCGCGGAGCCTTAAACCGCCTTCTGCGCCCTTCAAAAGGTCACGTGACCGACAGCCTCCAACAGTATCGAGTATCCAACAGGACGGTCCAAATGAAACTGCCACCGCTGCGCGACTGGGACGACGCCTTCGCGAACATGAAACACGTTGAGAACTCCGCCGAGCTCCCCGGTTTCTGGGCCGAGCGGGCCGCGGCCTACAGGGCGGAGCTGCAGGCGGGCGGACACCGGCTCGACCTGGATATTTCCTACGGCAGCCACCCGAGGGAAAAGTTCGACATCGTCTGGCCGGAGGACACGCCGAAGGGACTTGCCGTCTTCATTCACGGCGGCTTCTGGATGCGGCTGGAAAAGGGGCACTGGACGGATTTCGCCGAAGGCGCCCGGGCTGAAGGGTGGGCAGTGTGCCTGCCCAGTTACACCCTGACGCCGGACGCGCGAATCCACGAGATCACCGCCCAGATCGGCCGTGCCATCGCGACCGCCGCCCGGCTGGTGGACGGTCCAATCCGCCTGTCCGGACATTCCGCGGGCGGACATCTGGCAACGCGCATGCTCTGTTCCGACAGCCCGCTGCCCGACAGCGTTCGCGAACGCATCACCCATGTCCTCTCGATCAGCGGCCTGCATGACCTGCGCCCGCTGATGAACACCGAGATGAACCAGACGCTCAAGCTGGACCTCGACGAGGCCCGCGCGGAAAGCGCGGTTCTGGCGCAACCTGCGGCCGCCACGCCGCTGACCTGCTGGGTCGGAGGCGGCGAACGGCCCGAATTCATCCGCCAGAACCGTCTTCTGGCAGACATGTGGGCGGGGCTCGACGTACCGGTCCGCTGCGAAGTCGAAGGCGACCACAACCATTTCACCATCATCGAAGGCCTGAAGGATCCGGCATCGCCGATTACCGCCGCCTTTGTCGGCCCGTTCCAGCCAGAGGCCGGCACCGTCGCGCCGGTCCGGGCGCAGGCAACCCAAGCTTCAGGCATCACACAGAGTAAGGGGACAAAAATGACCGCCATGGCTCCCGGGATCGTCAAGTCCCGCGAAGGTCTCGACGAGATTTGCTGGAACATTCTGGGCCAGACCTATGTGCCCAAGCAGATGACCGAGGAGTGCTTCACCTGGCACGCCACCCTGCCGCCGGGAACCTTCGTGCCGCCGCATATTCACCCCGATCAGGACGAGTTTCTCTATATCCTGGAAGGCCGCTTCGATTTCCTGCTCGACGGAAAGCCGACCGTCGGCGAGCCGGGCGATCTGGTGAAGCTGCCGCGCGGCATTCCCCACGGCATCTTCAACAAGTCCGACAGTACCATCAAGACGCTGTTCTGGGTCACCCCGACCGCGCAGCTCTACGATCTGTTCTGGGCGCTTCACAACATGGGTCCCGACGCGGATCCGGCGGAGATCGTCGCCGTCTCCGCCGCCCATGCCATCGACTTCCTGCCGCCGGAAGAAGAGGCCGCGCAATGACGATCCTGATCGCAGGCGCAGGCATCGGCGGGCTGACCGCTGCCCTGATGCTGCACAAGCGCGGCATCAAGGCGCGGGTCGTGGAACAGGCATCAGAAGTGCGCGAGGTCGGGGTCGGCATCAACACCCTGCCCCATTCCATCGCCGAACTTGCCGAACTGGGGCTTCTGCCGAAGCTGGACGAGGTGGGACTGCGCACCCGCGAGCTGCGGTACCTCACACGCATCGGCCAGGAAGTCTGGCGGGAGCCGCGCGGCATGCACGCCGGCCACGACCACCCGCAGTTTTCCATCCATCGCGGCCGGCTGCAAAAGCTGCTCTACGATGCCGTGGTCGAGCGCATGGGGCCGGACGCCGTTCTGACCGGCCAGCGCCTGTCCGGCTTCGTTCAGGACGAGGCCGGGGTGACGGGTCATTTCACCAACACGATCGACGGCCTCAGCTCGACAACCATGCGCGCCGAAGTGCTGGTCTGCGCCGACGGCATTCACAGCGTCGGCCGGCGCCGGTTCTATCCGAACGAGGGCGGACCGAGCTGGACCGGTGTCGTCATGTGGCGCGGTGCTGCGGAATGGCCGGTCTGGGAAGACGGCGAGACCATGGCCATCGCAGGTGGCCTAGGCGCGAAGCTGGTGCTTTACCCGATCGCGCCCGCCAAGGACGGCCGGCAGCTGATGAACTGGGTTGTGAACGTCCGCGTGGCCGATGCCTCGGTTTCGCCGCCGCCGCCTGAAAGCTGGTCGAAACAGGCGCCGCTGTCCAAGGTGCTGCCCTATGCCAAACGGTTCCACGTGCCGGGCATGGACATCGAGGCACTGGTGCGCGCCAGCAGCGCGATCTACGAATATCCGATGGCCGACCGGGATCCCCTGCCGCGCTGGACCCATGGGCGGGTCACGTTGTTGGGGGACGCGGCGCATCCGATGTATCCGGTGGGCTCCAACGGCGCGGCCCAGGCCATTCTGGATGCGCGCTGCCTTGCCGACGAACTGGCAGCAGCGGAACATCCGCGCGAAGCGCTCTACCGCTACGAGCAGGACCGGCTGCCCAAGACCGCCGAGGTCGTGCGCACCAATCGGATCGGCGGACCCGAGCGCGTGATCGACGAGGTCGAGAAACTCAGTCCGCGCCGTTTCGAGAACGTCGACGATGTGCTTGGATACGAGGACCGCAAGGCGATCGTCAAAGGCTACGCAAAGATGGCCGGCTTCGCCACGAAGGAAGACGCCTGACCGAAAAGGACGGGCGTCGGCCCGGGACCCGGGAAAGACAAAAACTTCAAAAACCGGTCCCGAATAAATTTGAAACTGCAATTCAACCAGCCCCGGAGGGGGGTACAAGAGGACGAATAATCATGAAAGCAACGTCGAAAACCACTTTTGCGAGCCTGGCAGCGGTGCTGGCAATGAATACCGCACTTTGTACGGCGGCTATGGCGGAGGACGTCAAGATCGGGATGGTTGTCACCCTGTCCGGCCCGCCGGCAGCCCTCGGCCAGCAGATCGTCGACGGTTTCAATCTCGCGCTGGAACAGAACGGCGGCAAGTTGGGCGGCCAGTCCGTCAACCTGATCGTGGAAGACGATGAACTCAAGCCCGACGTGGCGCTGCTCAAGGCCAAGTCACTGGTCGAGCGCGACAAGGTCGACATCGTGGTCGGGACCGTGTTTTCGAACATGCTGCAGGCGATCTTCAAGCCGGTGATCCAGTCCGACACCTTCCTGATCAGCCCCAATGCGGGCCCGTCGACCTTCGCCGGAAAGAACTGCAATCCCTATTTCTTCGTCACCTCCTACCAGAACAACCAGAACGCCGAAGTCAGCGGCATGATCGCCAACGAGGAAGGCTTCAAGAAGGTCGTCATGATGGTGCCGAACTACCAGGCCGGTCGCGACAATGTTGCCGGCTACAAGCAGACCTTCAAGGGCGAGATTGCGGACGAGATCTACACGCCGCTCGGCACTCAGGATTTCTCGTCCGAGCTTGCGAAGATCTCCACGGAAGGCGCGGATGCGCTCTTCGCCTTCATGCCCGGCGGCATGGGCGTGCGCCTCGTCAAGCAGTTCGAGGCAACCGGCCTCAACAAGAGCATGAAGTTCACGTCCGTCTTCACCACCGACGAAACCACCCTGCCGGGTCAGAAGGACGCCGCCGTCGGCTTCCTGTCCGCCGGCAACTGGGCGCCGGACATGAAGAACGATGCCAACCAGGCCTTCGTCTCGGCCTTCGAGAAGAAATACGGCTACGTTCCGGGCGGTTACGCCGCCCAGGCGTTCGACACGGCCAATCTGATCGCCAGCGCGCTGGAAAAGACCGGCGGTGACGTCAGCGACAAGGACGCCATGCGCAAGGCCCTGGAAGCCGCGGACTTCACCTCCGTGCGCGGCTCCTTCTCCTTCTCCAACAACCACTATCCGGTTCAGGACTTCCATCTGCTTGAGGTCGCCAAGCGGGACGACGGCAAGTTCTGGACGACAGCCAAGCGGACCATCGTCAAGGACTACGCCGACAGCTTCCACGACGAGTGCAAGATGTAACAACCAGACCGCGCCCGCCCGTCACGGTGCGGGCGCGTTCAGGCATGCATGGAATCCAATCGTGCGACAGTCATTGCAGGATTTTTGCCCGACCTGAGAGATAGGTGACAAAACGTTCCGGACACATAGGTAACACTTTTCGTTTTTGCGGGAGGTGTCGATGCCGTGGAAAGAGGTGTCCGTTATGGAGGAACGTCTTCGCTTCGTCGCCC
>NZ_JABFCZ010000034.1 GCF_014692675.1 Roseibium aggregatum
AATTTGGCTGATCAGCTTCATGAGCTATGATCTGGGATACATCGACCTGGAGCAGAGAACACTACAGACAATCGACAACCCGTTCGGCACGAGGTTGTAACCCATGTCTCCGGTACAAACTGTTACCCATGTCTCCGGGTCGGACAGAAGGGCGGGTGGCTCCCCAGGCCGGACTCGAACCAGCGACCCAGCGATTAACAGTCGCTTGCTCTACCAACTGAGCTACTGGGGATCACCACCGGACGGTGGACTTGCGTCCGCCGCGTCAGTGGGCATGCGTATATCAAAGGCTTTGGGCGTTTGCCAAGCCCTCTGTGAAGATATTTTTGCCGAAAACAGGAACCAATCCCGGCCGGTGTGGAAAACTTTCGTCATTACAATGATCTAGCCGTTAAGCCGGCTGATCGCGGGACGTGTTGAACAGACCCTTTCGGGCTGCGGTCCCGGGACATCTCTCCCGGCGGTGACGCGGCGATTTCTTTCCGCAAGGAAGCGCGCAACTGCTCCTTGTTTGCCGGGGAACAAAAGGCTAAAGTCTTCGGGTCACGGTTCCCCGAAACGGGCAAAGCCCAAGGGGATCAAACGGGAATAGGGTGCGGGACGACTCAAACAGAGGTCCTTACTCCCTAGCTGCCCCCGCAACTGTAAGCGGCGAGTTCCGTCGCCATTGTGCCACTGGACAGACTTTTAGTCTTCCGGGAAGGCGCGGCGAGAACCAGGACCCGCAAGCCAGGAAACCGGCCGGACACGGACTGATGATACTCGAACAGCCGTCGGGTGGACGGCAGGGAGACTGACCATGAAGACTTATTCCAAGCCGGCCGCTACCGCTGCATCCGTTCAGGCTGTCAACGTGTCCGACAGGGCCGCGGCTCTGCCTGTGATCCTGACCACGGCTCTTCTGGGCGCCTTTGTGATTTTCGGTGTGGGCTTCGCCCATTCCAATGTCCTGCACAACGCGGCCCATGACACGCGCCACGCGACAGGCTTTCCCTGCCACTGAGCGGGGAAACGCTTCTGAACAATTCGGATGTTCGGCCGGATCATGTGGCCAGCCCTCGGTGCGGGATGTGCCGCGGGCGTGGTCTTTGCCGTGTTGCAGATCTTCCTGACGACACCTCTCATCCTGCATGCGGAGCGCTATGAAGCCTCGCTGAGCGGGTCTCATTATGCACAGGTCGTTCCCTCCGTTCTGAAAAGCGGTACCGCGGATGGTGCGCAGCTTTGGCAGGTGCACGGGGATGCGCATACGGAGCAAGCCTGGGAACCTGAAGACGGCCTTGAACGCATGGCCTATACGGCGCTGACAGCCGTGTTGACGGGCGTTGGCTACGGCCTCCTGCTTGTCTCGGCAATGGCCTTGAAGGGCGGGGCTATTTCTCCGCGGTCGGGTCTGGCCTGGGGAGTGGCGGGTTTCATCGCGTTCGCAATGGCGCCTGCCATGGGCCTGCCGCCGGAGTTGCCCGGCAGCGCGGCGGCGGATCTCATGTCCCGTCAGATCTGGTGGGCGGGAACGGTCATCGCCACAGTCATCGGAATCGCCGGTCTCGTCTTTGCCCGGAACCCGGTCTGGAGTGCAGCGTCGGTCGTCCTGATCGCGATCCCCCACATCGTCGGCGCGCCGGAAGCGGGCGGCTATGTGTCGGATGCGCCGGCGGAGCTCGCAGCGGAATTCGTGTCGGTTTCGCTGGGGGCCTCTCTTGTGTTCTGGGCCGTGCTTGGCTCTGTTGCCGCGCTCCTGTGGACGCGGGGAGAGCCAGGCCGCAGTCCGGTCGGGGCATAGCGTGTCCGGAAAGCACACATACGGAAGCCTTGTTCTCGGCGGCGCCCGGTCGGGCAAGAGCCGGTTCGCAGAGGATCTGGCAATCCGGTCCGGCCTTGCCCGGGTCTATGTGGCGACGGGTACCGCCTTCGACGGTGAAATGGAAAGGCGGATCGAGGTTCACAAGGACCGTCGCGGTACCGGCTGGCGCACGGTGGAGGAGCAGACGGACCTTGCCGGGGTTCTTAGCCAGGAAGCCAGGCGCGACACGGTGCTGCTCGTTGACTGCCTGACGCTGTGGCTCAACAATCTGATGATGGCGGACAGGGATTTGGCCACAGAAAGTGCGCGGCTGTGTGACGCGGTCTCCACGCTTGCCGGCCCTTGCATCTTCGTCTCCAACGAGGTCGGCATGGGCATTGTCCCGGATAACCGCCTGTCGCGGGAGTTCCGCGATGCCCAGGGGCGTCTCAATCAGGATATGGCGGCGGCCTGCGGCAAGGTGATTTTCGTTGCCGCCGGCCAGCCGATTCTTCTCAAACCGAATCAACAACCGGATATAACTCTATGAAACCCGGACAGAAAATTCCCGCGACCATCGTTACCGGCTTTCTCGGCGCCGGCAAGACGACCCTGATCCGCAACCTGCTGCAGAACGCGGCGGGCAAGAAGATCGCCCTGATCGTCAACGAGTTCGGCGACATGGGCTTCGACGGCTCGCTGGTCAACGGCTGCGCCGATCCGGATTGCGCGGCGGAAGAAGTGGTCGAACTGACCAACGGCTGTATCTGCTGCACGGTGGCCGACGATTTCCTGCCGACGATGGAAATGCTTCTCGCCCGCGACGAGCCGCCGGAGCATATCGTCATCGAGACGTCCGGACTGGCGTTGCCGCAGCCGCTGGTCCGCGCCTTTTCCTGGCCGAGCGTCAAGCCGAAGGTGACGGTGGACGGCGTAGTAACGGTGCTGGATGCGGCAGCGCTTGCCGAAGGCCGGATCGCGCTCGACGAAGAGGCGCTTCAAGCCCAGCGGGCTGCCGACGAGGCGCTCGATCACGACAGCCCGGTGGAGGAGTTGTTCCACGACCAGCTCGCCTGCGCCGATCTGGTCGTGCTCAACAAGGCGGATCTGATTTCCGAAGAGGCGCTCGCTGACATTCAGCAAAAGATCGGCGCGGACGTGCGCCCGAACGTGCACATCGTGGCGTCGGAGAAAGGCACGCTGCCGATCGAGGTGCTGCTGGGGCGGGGCTCGGCGGCCGAGGACGATATCCATAACCGGCACGAGCATCACCATCATCACCACGATCACGATGACGATCATGATCATGACGACCACGACGATCATGATCACCACCATGACCATCATCACCACGACGATTTCGAAAGCCACGTGCTGCCGGTCGCTGGTTTTGCCAGCCTGAAGGATGTCGAGGCCAGGGTGCTTGAGGCAATGGCGCTGAAAGGGGTGCTGCGCATCAAGGGCGCGGTCGCCATCGACGGCAAGGCGGCGCCCGCGATGGTGCAGGCCGTAGGCCCCCGGGTGGAAACCTGGTTTGCCGCAGGCGCCGAAAGCGCTGGCAAGCTGGTGGTGATCGGCTTGAAGGGGCTGGATCTGGGTCAGGTGCGCTCTGTCCTCGACAGGGCAGAGGCTGCAGCCTGACATCATGCATATCCTCGCCAGCCAGACCCGCAGGATCGATGACGGGGGAGATGCGGTCGATCTCGGCCAGTCGCCTGCCGATATCGTGTTTCTGTCGGCGGCCGATACCGAGCTCGGGTCCTTTGCGGCCGCCCATCATGGTCTGGGCGAAGGCCGGGCGAGCCTCAGGCTGGCGAGCATCATGGCGCTCGGCCATCCCTATTCGGTCGATCTTTATGCCGAACAGACCGTGGCCCACTCGAAGCTGGTGGCGGTGCGCCTGCTCGGTGGCATCGAGTACTGGCGCTACGGCGTCGAGCGGCTGGAAGAGGAAGCGCGCGCCTCGGGCGTGAAGCTGATCCTCGTTCCCGGCGACGACAAGTGGGACGAGGCGCTGGCGTCGCGCTCGACCGTGCCGCTGGAGGACGCCCGCCGCTTCTGGCGCTATTGCGTCGAGGGCGGCAGCGGCAATTACGCGAATGCGCTTCGGTTCCTCGGGTTTCTGGCAGGCAAAGCGGAAGACCCTCTGCCGCCCGTACCCCTGCCGCGGGCTGGCATCTATCTGCCGGGCATGACGGCGCCCGACATCAAAACGCTGAAACAGACCTGGACCGATCCGGCGCGGCCGGTTGCGGCGATCACCTTTTACCGGGCGCTGGTGCAGGGCGCGCAGACCGCGCCGGTCGATGCGCTGGTGGCCGCGCTCGACCGAGCCGGGATCAATGCCTTGCCCGTCTTCGTTTCCAGCCTGAAGGAAGCCGAATCCGCGGCCGTGCTGGAAAGCCTGTTTGAGGCGGCAAAACCGGATGTGGTCATCAACGCCACGGCCTTTGCGGTTTCCAAGGCGGGCGTGGCCCATGAAACGACGCCGCTCGACGCGCCGGGCAAGCCGGTGCTGCAGGTGGTGTTTTCCTCGTCCTCCAAGGAGGGCTGGGAGGAGAGCGACCAGGGCCTGTCGATCCGCGATCTCGCCATGCATGTGGTGCTGCCGGAGGTGGATGGCCGTATCCTGAGCCGCGCCGTCTCCTTCAAGGAGGAGGGCGCCTACGACGAGGCGACCCAGTCGACGCCGGTGCGCTTCACGCCCGTGCCCGACCGGATCGATTTCGTTGCCGGGCTTGCTGCCAACTGGGCAAAGCTGGGGCATATCGGGGCTGCGGACAAGAAGACCGCGCTGATCCTTGCCAATTACCCGAACAAGGACGGGCGGCTTGCCAACGGCGTCGGTCTCGATACCCCGGCGTCCTGTGCCGGTCTTCTGCAGGCGATGGGGCAGGCGGGCTACGAAGTCGGCGAGGCTCCGGCGACGTCAAAGGCTCTGATGGATGTACTAACCTCCGGGGTGACCAATGCCCTGGAATACCGTCAAGACCGGACCGCTTATCAGAGCCTGAGCCTGGCCGACTATGAGGTGGCCTTCGCGGGTTTGCCGAAACGCCTCCGTGAGCAGGTGAGCGAGCGCTGGGGCGCTCCGGTCGACGATCCGCATGTGATCGACGGTTCCTTCCGCCTCGCGCTGCACCGGTTCGGCAATCAGGTGGTCGGGATCCAGCCCGCGCGCGGTTACAACATCGATCCCAAGGAAACCTATCACGATCCGGACCTTGTGCCGCCGCACCACTATTTCGCCTTCTACATCTGGCTGCGGGAAGTGTTCGGCGCCGATGCGGTCGTTCATCTGGGCAAGCACGGCAATCTGGAATGGCTGCCGGGCAAGGCGCTGGCCCTGTCGGAAGGCTGTTATCCGGAAGCCGTGCTCGGGCCGGTGCCGAATATCTATCCCTTCATCGTCAACGATCCGGGCGAGGGCGCCCAGGCCAAACGCCGGACGGCTGCGGTTATCGTCGATCACCTGACGCCGCCGCTGACCCGGGCCGAAAGTCACGGCGTCTCCGGCGAACTGGAAACTCTGCTCGACGAATATTATCTAGCCTCCGGCGTCGATCCGCGCCGGCTGAAGGCGCTGACCCGCGATATTCTCGATGTCGCCGCCCGGCACGGCCTCGACAAGGACATTGGCCTCACAGCCGACATGGACGAGTCGACGCGCCTTGCCCGGCTCGACGCCCATCTGTGCGATCTGAAGGAACTGCAGATCCGCGACGGGCTGCATATCCTGGGCGAGAGCCCGGAGGGCGGATTGCTGAGCGACCTGCTGGTCGCGCTCGCCCGTGTGCCCCGCGGAGCCGAACCGCGACAGGCCAGCCTGCAGCGAGCGCTCGCAAGAGATCTCGGCTTCGACGGGTTCGACCCGCTCGATTGCGATTTTTCGGCTGCGTGGGCGGACGCTAGGCCTACGGTTCTGGCGGATCTTTCCAGCGATCCGTGGCGGTCCGCGGGCGACACGGTGGAACGGATCGAGCTTCTGGCACAGAAGCTGGTGAGCGGAGAGCGCGCACCCGACGATGACTGGGCTGCGACCCAAGCCGTTTTGGAGGAAATCGAGACTCATCTTAAGCCGGCGGTCACCTGCTCCGGCCCTGCCGAAACGCAGGCCGTGCTGACCGCACTTGCCGGCGGGTTCGTCGTACCTGGGCCTTCCGGTGCGCCGACACGGGGCCGTCCGGACGTGCTGCCGACGGGCAGGAATTTCTACTCCGTCGATGTGCGCGCGGTGCCGACCGAAACCGCGTGGCGGCTTGGGCGGCAGTCGGCATCCCTTGTTGCCGAACGCTATTTCCAGGAAGAGGGCGAGTGGCCGACGGCGCTGGTGCTGACCTGCTGGGGGACTGCCAACATGCGCACCGGCGGCGACGACATCGCCCAGGCGCTGGCGCTGATCGGCGCGCGTCCGGTCTGGGAAGCAGGCTCCGGCCGGGTCACCGGGTTCGAGATCCTGTCGCTTGCCGAGCTCGAACGGCCGCGGATCGACGTGACGCTCCGGGTCTCCGGCTTCTTCCGCGACGCCTTTCCGCATCAGATCGACCTGTTCGACAGTGCGGTACGTGCCGTTGCCGCCCTGGAGGAACCGGAAGAGGCCAATCCGCTTGCCGCGCGGGTGTTGAGAGATCGAATCAGGTTCGAAGCCCAGGGCCTTGATGCCGAAGAGTCACGTCGCCGCTCCGGGTTCCGGGTGTTCGGCTCCAAGCCGGGCGCCTATGGCGCCGGACTGCAGGCGCTGATCGACGAGGGCATCTGGGACGAACGTGGCGATTTCGCGGACGCTTTCCTCGACTGGGGCGGCTATGCCTATGGCGGCGGCGCGGCCGGGACCGCGGCGAGGGGCGAGCTCGAAACGCGGCTTTCTAAAGTTGACGCGGTTCTGCACAATCAGGACAACCGGGAGCATGACCTGCTCGACAGTGACGATTACTACCAGTTCGAAGGCGGGCTGGCGGCGACGGTCGAGACGCTGAAAGGCGAAGCGCCGAAGGTCTATCACAACGACCATTCCCGCCCCGAGCGGCCGGTGGTGCGCAGCCTGTCGGAAGAGATCGGCCGGGTGGTGCGCGGCCGGGCGGCCAATCCGAAATGGATCGCGGGCGTCATGCGCCACGGCTACAAGGGCGCGTTCGAGATGGTCGCCACGCTCGACTACCTGTTCGCCTTTTCCGCGACCACCCATGCAGTCGGTGATCACCATTTCGACCAGCTGTTCGAAGCCTATCTGGAAGACGAGAGGGTGCGGGAGTTTCTTCAAGAGGCCAATCCGGCGGGCCTGGGCGAGATGATCGCCCGGTTCCAGGAAGCGATCGAACGGGGGCTGTGGACGCCGCGCCGCAACAGCACCCATGCTAGACTTTCCGAAATTCAATCAGGAGCCCGGCAGACCGGGTAGGGGGAGACAGTCGTGAGCGACAAGCATCAGGACATGACCGAGGAAGAGCTGAACGCCCGCCATGCGGAAAAGATGCGCAAGAAAAAGGCCGCGCGCGACAAGATCATGGCGACCAAGACCATCGAGAAAGGTCTGGTGATCGTTCATACCGGCAAGGGCAAGGGCAAGTCGACGGCCGGCTTCGGCATGGTGTTCCGTTCTCTCGGCCACGGTCACAAGGTCGGCGTTGTCCAGTTCGTCAAGGGGCGGATCGAGACCGGCGAGCGCAAGGCGCTGGAGCGGTTCTCCGACCTGGTGACCATCAAGCGCATGGGCGAGGGCTTCACCTGGGAAACCCAGGACCGGCAGCGGGACATCGATGCGGCCCGTCAGGCCTGGGAAGCGGCGAAGGGGATGATCACCTCAGGCGAGTACCGGCTGGTGCTGTGCGACGAACTCAACATCGTCCTTCGCTACGACTACCTGCCGATCGAGGAGGTGGTCGACTTCCTGAAGAACGAAAAGCCTGAGGACGTCCATGTCGTCATCACAGGGCGCAATGCCAAGGATGAACTGATCGAGGTCGCCGATCTGGTAACCGACATGACCCAGGTGAAGCATCCCTTCCGTTCCGGCGTGAAGCCGCAGGAAGGGATCGAGTTTTAACAGTCAGGGAAACGGGTCGGTTTCATGAAATTTTTCAACCAGCGTATTCGGGCCGCGTCCAGATCGCATGCGGAGATTGTCCGCAGGTACGAGATCGCCCGTACGGTGGTCGAGTTTCTTGCGGCCGTCACCTTTATCATCGGCAGTATCTTCTTTTTCTACGAAAGTCTGCTTTTTGCGGGAACCTGGCTGTTCCTGATCGGCTCCATCCTGTTTGCCGTTCGGCCCTCCATCCGGCTGCTCCTGGAATTGCATCTGGCGCGCCTGCCGGTGCCGAAGGAATTCCGTCCCTATGGCGCGGACGCCGATGACGGAGACGCCCAGTGAGCAGAAGCTCAGGCCGACCCCCGGCGCTGATGATCCAGGGCACCGGCTCGAATGTGGGCAAGAGCCTGGTCGTGGCCGGCCTGTGCCGGCTGTTCGCCAACCGGGGGCTGAAGGTCAAACCGTTCAAGCCGCAGAACATGTCGAACAATGCCGCGGTCACCGCAGACGGTGGCGAGATCGGCCGGGCCCAGGCGCTGCAGGCGCAGGCCGCGCGCGTGCCGCTTTCGGTGCATATGAACCCGATCCTGCTCAAGCCGGAGACCGACACCGGGGCCCAGGTGATCGTCCAGGGCAAGCGCTTCGGCACCCTGCGCGCGCGGGAGTATGGACGTCAAAAAGCGCAATTTCTTCCGAAAGTTCTGGAAAGTTTCTCAGAAATAGAGTCCGGTGCGGATCTGGTGCTGGTGGAAGGCGCCGGCAGCCCGGCGGAGATCAATCTCAGAGCCGGTGACATCGCCAACATGGGCTTTGCCGAGGCCGCCGATCTTCCGGTCGTGCTCTGCGGCGACATTGACCGGGGCGGGGTGATTGCCTCTCTGGTCGGAACCCACGCGGTGCTGGAAGACGCCGAGCGGGCGCGGATCAAGGGCTTCTTCGTCAACCGCTTCCGCGGCGATCCGAGCCTGTTCGATGATGGCATGAGCGAAATTGCGCGCCGGACCGGTTGGGCGCCGCTCGGGGTCGTGCCTTGGTTCTCGGAAGCCTCCAAACTGCCGGCGGAAGATGCGCTCGGGCTGAGCGACGGGGCGGGACACGGCCCGGTCAGGATCGTCGTGCCGGTGATATCCCGGATCGCCAATTTCGATGACCTCGATCCACTGCGGATGGAGGACGGCGTCACCCTCATGCTGATCCAGCCCGGCGAACCGCTGCCGGGAGACGCGGATCTCGTCCTGCTGCCTGGATCGAAATCGACGGTCGGCGATCTCGAATTCTTCCGCAAACAGGGCTGGGATATCGATCTCAAGGCCCATCACCGCCGCGGCGGCCATATTCTCGGGATCTGCGGCGGCTATCAGATGCTGGGCCTGACCATTTCCGATCCCGAAGGCATCGAGGGACAGCCCGGAACGGTCGAGGGACTGGGATTTCTTGACGTCGACACGGTGCTGACGGCGGACAAGTCGCTGGTGGAGGCGACGGGCAAGCATCTGGCCACCGGTGCGGAAGTCTCCGGCTACGAGATCCACATCGGCCGCACGGAAGGCCCGGATTGCGACCGGCCGCTGCTTCACATCCGTGAGGCGGACGACAGCCCGAAGCTGGACGGTGCGCTATCGGTGGACGGCCGTGTCGCCGGCACTTATCTCCACGGTCTCTTCACCTCGGATGCCTTCCGCAGGGCCTATCTGAAGGGTTTCGGCGGGACCTCTGCGCTCGCCTATGCGCAAAGCATCGACGTCGTTCTGGACGATCTTGCCTCGCATCTGGAAGCCTCGATGGATGTGGAGCGGATATTGGAGATCGCGCGGGCAAGGTGAGGGACAGCTAATGGCCTCCCTATTTTCCGGCCTCCCAAATTCTGTTTATGAATAGGTCCTTTATGAAACCGTCCCTTTATTCCGTCGCCGTAAATGCTTCCGGACGCCTTTTCGTCATGCCGAAACCATCAGGTGACTGGCTGGAGGACGATATCGGCGTCCTGCGCGGGGAAGGCATCGATCATGTCGTTTCCATGTTGACCGGCGATGAAATCGAGGAACTCGGACTGGCCGAAGAACAGGATATTTGTCTTCGGTTCGGAGTCGCGTTTTCCCGGTTCGCAATCGAGGACCGGGGTGTTCCGGAGTTGGCGGAATTAGTGCCGGTTGTGGAGAGGCTCGTTCAGGATCTGACAAGCGGAAGGTCCGTCGCCGTTCATTGCAGAGCAGGTATCGGCCGTTCCGGATTGCTGGCTGCCTGTGTCCTGACCCGGTTCGGCCTTTCCGCGGAACATGCGATTGAAAGCGTCAGTCTAGCCCGCGGTGTGCCGATCCCGGACACGGCGGAGCAGGCTGAATTTGTCCATGCTTTTACCGGGCAATGCGGGCCGTAGCAGGCCGGATCCGGTGCCGTTTCTATTTCTCCAGAATGAAATAGAAATCCTTGTGATTGTCGGCGCTTATGATTTCATATTTCGAGAAACCGAAGTGTTCGACGGCCTTTTCCAGAATGTGTTTCATGCTGCCGGGATTGTAAAAATGGACATGAATGGAAAAACTCTTTGCCATCAGCTTGTCGACATCGAAGTCGTTGCCGCGTAGCTGATTGTAGGTTTCAAAGTGCCTGCGTTGCGGGGTCCAGATGCCTTCGTCGTATTCTTCGAGCAGGCTTTGATAGGTGCACGGCCGGGCCCGCCGGTCCTTCGTTCCGTCGAGATCCGGGACGACCGCCAGGATCCGGCCGCCGGGCTTCAGTTTTTCATGCCATTTTTGAAGATGACCCAGCGGATTTGCCAGGTGCTCGAAGACGTGGCTGCTGAAGATGAAATCCAGGCTTTCGTTTTCAAAGGGAATGTCCGATGCGGTGCCGATGATGTATTGGCTCCAGTCCGTCTTCTTAAGGTCTCTCTTGCCTTTGGAATCGTAAAGCGCCTGCCATTTTTCCTTCGGCATCTCCTCCACGTAGCTGACGTCGATTTTTCTGTCGTTGAAAATCTGCGGGGCGGCGCCTGGGCCGATTTCAATACCCTTACCGATGGCAAGGCTCGTTATCTGTTTCCGCTTCAGTCTCCGGTGGACGAGGATTCGGAAATCATGTTTTCCGGGCAGGATACTGTCGTAAAACCGGGCCTCCCGGCTGAAATGCAGGTGCAGTTGTGTTTCCGCACGAACGTCGCTCGGGTCGGTCGGCCACGGGATTCGAATGGGAACGGGCGATGATCCAAGGGTAATTCTCGTCGAGGCGACGACATCTTCATTGACCAGGCTGACATCGACATGCCCCTTGCCCCTGGCGGTGGCATACCAGCCGATTTCGGGAGGGAATGACTTCAATCTGTCGATATGACAGATGTCCGAAATTCTGATCTGGGCGGTATCGGAGGCCTTCAGTGTGATCGTGCGCCAATCCTGACCTTGCCACCTCTTGCTGCCGACACCGACATTTTCGTCTTTTTCCAGAATCTTGTCGTTTCGTTGAACTAGGTCGATCAGGTTCACTTACTAACTCCGTCTGGAAAGCTCCCCTGAAAGGCTTCCGGGACCTTTCCATTTGAGACCCATTCTGGTGCCGGTTTTATCCGAGACGCCCGAGCGTTAGCCCCGTTTCCACACCAGAAGCTGGTTGTTTGCCGGCATGGCGTGGTCGGCCACCAGGGTCAGGCCGAACTTTTGCGCCAGGTCGTTGACCGCCTCGAAATCGCGGATGCCGCTTTCCGGATCGCGGGCTTTCAGGGTCTTGTCGAAGGCTTCGTTGCTCGGCGTTGTGAACTTCCCGCCGTATTTGAACGGTCCGTAGATGCACAGCACCCCGCCTTCTGCCAGGGTTTCGCCGACGCCTTCGAAGAAGTCTTCGACCAGCGGCCAGGCGACGATGTGCAGGGAGTTGGCGGTGAAAATACCGTCATAGGCATCTTCGTAGTCGAAGGCGGAGACCGGCCAGGGCAGGTCGGAGATATCCAGTTCGATCGGCGACAGCAGGTTGTCGAGGTCGGCGTCGGCCTGGACGATGCGCTGGTCGATGGCCGGGAGATGCTCGGCAATGTCGCTCGGCCGCCAGTCCAGATGGGTGAGGTGTTCGGCGAAAAAGACGGCGTGCTGGCCGGTGCCGCTGGCGATTTCCAGGACGCGGGTTGCGTCCTTGAAGGCGTCGCGGAGTTTTTCGAGGATTGGGCGTTTGTTGTTTTCAGCTGCTGCGGAGAAGGGAAGCATCGGTTTTCTCGGGTCAAATCACAGCCGTACCATTCACTGCTGCGATGGCGGCTGCCAATACCAGAACAAATAATGCAAGCAATACGCAAGACCCTTTCAGCAAGTTTAGTGCACGGGAAATGTCCTGAACGGTGGCGGCCTTGCGTCCGTTCGCGTTCAGGAAGGGGTCTTCGACCGTATAGCCCGGGTAGGAACGGGGGCCCGCAAGCGCGATATCCAGGGCGCCGGCCATGGCCGCTTCCGGCCAGCCGGCGTTGGGGGACCGGTGCTTGCCGGCGTCCTGACGGATCGTCCGGAAGGCTTTGTTCGGCGACCCGCCAGCGAGGGGCGCCGAAAGTGCGATCAGAAGACCGGAGAGGCGGGAGGCCGGCAGGTTGATGAGATCGTCGAAACGCGCGGCCGCCCAGCCGAAGGCCCGATACTGTTCCGTCTTGTGGCCGATCATGCTGTCGGCGGTGTTTACCGCCTTGTAGGCGATCAGGCCCGGAAGTCCGAGGACGGCGAACCAGAAGACAGGTGCAACGACTCCGTCGGAGAAGTTTTCCGCGCAGGATTCGATGGATGCCCTCGAGACGCCGGATTCATCCAGCGTCTGCGGATCGCGGCCGACGATCATGGCGACCGCCTTGCGTCCGCCTGCCAGGCCATCGTTCAGCAGTCCGCCGCGGACGGCTGCGATATGCTGGTAGAGGCTTTTCTGGGCCAGGAAGACAGCGGCGACCGCCACGGTGAGAACCTGGCCGAAGGGCAGGAGGCGCGCACCGTAGTCGATGGCGTAGCCGATGATGAAACCCGTCACGATCAGCAGGATCAGGGTGAGCGTGCCGAAAAGCTTTCGCCGGCCTCGCGAAAAAACGGGCTTGTTGAGGGACACGTCCAGAAAACCGATGAGCTTGCCGATCAGGACCACGGGGTGGGGCCACCGGCGCCACAACAGGTCCGGATCACCGATCAGGGCATCGGCGATGAGCGCGGCGAACAGCAGGAAGAGCGCATCGGGAAAAAGCAGCATTTTCCCCGATTAGAGCTCTTTTACCGCGTCGGCAAGCGCTTGCCGCAACCGTTGAAGGTTCTCCTCCGATCCCGGCAGGCCGATGCGCATCCATGTCGGGGCGTAGTCGAAGATCCTTGTCCAGATCCGGCGGCGGGCCAGCGCTTCATGCAGGGCGGCGGCGTTGCGCGTGGCGGCAAGGGCAAAGAGCGGCGTGCCGCCGAAGACGCTCAGGCCCTGTTCGGACAACAGGAGGGTGAGGTCGGCCATTTCATCGGCCAGCTGTCGACACATGGCCTCTTGCCAGTTCGTGTCGGCAAGCGCCCGTCGGCCGATTTCCAGGGCCGGGCCGCTGACGGCCCAGCTGTCGAGCCTTTCGGAAAATCTCCGGGTGATCCGCCGCGGGCCTGCAAGAAAACCGAGGCGCAGCCCGGCAAGGCCGAAGAACTTGCCGAATGAGCGCAGGACCAGGATGTTTTCATCGCCGATCGCGGGAAGCAGGCTTGCTCCGGGAACGACATCGGCGAAGGCTTCGTCGATGATCAGATATCCGTCACGCTTTGCAAGCACCTGGGCGGCAGCCTGCAGGCTCGCCCTTGAGGTCAGGCGCCCGTCCGGGTTGTTCGGATTGACCACGACAGCGTAGCGTGTGGTGTCCGCGATCGCCTCCAGATAGCCGACTTCAAGTGGCTTTCTGCCGGAACGGGCCCAGGCGGCTGCGTGGCTGGGATAGGTCGGAGAGACAATGGCGACGTCCCCTTCGCCAAGCAGGTCCGGCAGCAGCGCGATCAGCGCCTGGGTGCCGGGTGCGGCGACCAGTCCGACAGTGTCCGGACAGCCATAGGCCTTGCGTGCGGCGCCGAGCAGCCGGTCGAGCGCGTTTTGCCCCGGAAGCCGTTGCCAGACCTCCGTGGTGAGGGTCTCCGGTACCGGCCAGGCATGGGGACTGATGCCGGTCGAAAGGTCGAGCCAGTCCTTTTCGGTGCCGCCGTAGCGGTCGATTGCCAGCGCCAGATCGCCGCCGTGCTGCATCTGTCCGTCTCTGTGTTCGGTGTTAAGGCGTTGCGCTATCTAGACGATTTGAGGGACGTAAGTACAGGTCCGGCAGCGGCATGAATTTGCGCGCAAGCGAATGAGCCGGGCAGAACAGGCGCGAACCTGCGCCTTCTGCGCTGTTGGAAGGCTGGAGACGGCAAACAGCGGCAACGGGCGATGCGCCCGGTCGAGCGGTGAGACTGACGTTGAAATGATCGGGAGAAGGGATTTGGAGGCCTCTGCCGGGTTAGATGAATTGTTATAAATCAATGACTTATAAGGATGGTGGGACAGTTTTTACCTCTATAGATATCAATAGGTTGTAAATTGGAGTGTCCCACTTTTTTATCCCTCCTATTTAGCAGAACACTGAAATGGAGCGAAAGGCGAAGGTTTAAGAGCGCTTTGCATTTAAATTTTTTGGAGCCGCAACTGCGCCTGGCCGATGAAGATTATTTTCCTTCGAAATACCTCGTTCGCATAATGGTGTTTCTTCTTTCGATATAAGGATCCGGCGAAATTTTACGTCGACAGGTAATTCTAATATTGAGATGCTGTTTGGAGTAGTTACCCAAAGATCGATGGATTTCTTAAATGACAGCAGAGGTTGCAATCATAAATAGATCAGGGATCGCCTTGGCCGCCGATAGTGCAGTCACAATTGGTCGCGATCGCGTTTGGAAGAACTCCAATAAATTGTTCCACTTGGCGCCGGCAAATGATGTCGGTGTGATGTTTTTTGGATCTGGCGATTATTGTGGTTTGCCTTGGGAGGTTGTCCTAAAGGAGTTCCGAAAAAAAATTGGAAAAACAACGTTCCCGCTGGTTACTGACTATGTCGATAATTTTTTGATTTTCTTAGATGATTTGGTCGTTCCCGATACGCCATTAAAAGATTTAAATAGGCTTTTTTTATTTCTAAACGCCATCAATGAATGCAAGAAAGCGATGACTGAAAAGGGAACGCTGAAACGTCGTGCCCAGTTGGTCGCGAAGATCGAGGAATTGTCTGAGGAAGCAGAAAATATACCGATCTTGTTTGACGGATACACGCGGGACCAATTTCGGAAAAAGCACTCCAAAGATATCAAACAATTCATGGAAGAAGAATTGGAAATGCATGTCACCAAGGGGATGCATTCCCACATGATAACGCTGTGCTTTGAACGTGCTCGTAGAGCATTTAAATCGCCAACAGAAACCGGTGTGGTTTTTGCTGGATATGGGGACAAAGAATTATTGCCTGTTGTCGTCCAATTGTGTGTGGACGGCGAATTGGACGAAAAAGTCAGAGCGTGGCAGGTGCAGGAAGAAAATATGAATACCGGCGAAACTTCTAGCGCCATATTACCCTTTGCACAGGCTGACATTGCGACGCTTTTCGTTGAGGGGACATTACCTCAAAATATTCGATTTACGGAAAAGACCTTACTTGGAGCTTTGGACAAAAAGACAGATGATTTGGTGGATGACTACGTTCCAGACGCTGAAAAGGTTGTAGAACGCGCGAGACAAAAAAGAGCGAATCGTGCGATGGTTAAGGAGTTTACGAAGAATTTTAAAGAATTCCGGAACTCGGAGTTTATTGATAACTTAATGCGAGTTGTAAACTCGCTGCCAAAGGAAGAAATGGCGGCTATGGCAGAAGCACTCGTGGAAATTACATCACTCCGGCGCAAGATGGACTCGAAGCTTGAGACTGTTGCCGGCCCTGTGGATGTCGCCATTGTATCAAAATCTGATGGGTTCGTATGGATCAAGAGGAAGCATTATTTTGACATCGCGCTGAACAGAGATTTTGTCGAAAGGCGAAGTGAAAAATATCAGGGAGAAATCGACAATGCGTAGGCTCCAGGTGAAATTAGACCAGAAAGAAGTGGTTCAAATCGAAGCGTCGCCAATCCCCGAACGACAGAGTGACCATCATGAAAAGTCAATCGATGAGTGGAGCGAGTTGACTGTAAAGAACATGTTCGAAGCTGCTGAGCGCGAATTGAACGAGAATGAAGCGGTTGCGCAGTAGTTCACTTGCTCAAAGCAAGGTAACTTTTACAAGCGACTGACATAATTTTAAGGAAAATTTGGGTGGTCGGGGCTTTGAAAATTCTACAAATTTAATCAGAGGCAATAACGCTTAGGATGCTGAATCCTCTGATTTTTTGAAGGTAAAATGGTTCAATAATTTTGTCCCACTTTTTGCAAAATCGCGGCGGGACATTTTTTCTCTTTAAAATCAATGACTTAAAGATGTTGGAGGCCTCTGCCGGAATCGAACCGGCGTACACGGATTTGCAATCCGCTGCGTCACCACTCCGCCAAGAGGCCGTGAGACGCGCTGTATCAATCACTTGGGGCCTCGTGTCAAGCAGGCGTTCGGCGTTTATCCAAAAAGCTGAGAGGCCGGTGCGGCTGCCCGGTCTTTCGCGCAAGAGGGCTTCCTGCCAGTGTTCCGGGTTGCGGTGTATGGACTTCCGAGCCGGTTCGGGTTCATTTGTTGCATTCCTTCCCGTGCATTGATGGCACCAGACGCTTGTCAGCCCCTTCGCAGATCGCTAATGAACCTGTGGAGAGAGGCCGGCAATCAAGATGAGGGTCGATATGACTGACTTTGAACAGTCCCGCAGGCGTATGGTCGACAACCAGCTGCGTACCAACGATGTCACGGATCATCGCATCCTGGATGCAATGGAAGACGTGCCGCGGGAACGCTTTTTGCCGGCTTCGAAGCGCGCGATCGCCTATATCGACGAAGATCTGCCGGTCGGGCCGGACGGATCCGGCCGCTATCTGATGAAGCCGCATGTCTTTGCCAAGCTGGTCCAGCTGGCAGAGGTCAGGCCCGATGACGTGGTTCTGGTGATCGGCACCGGTTCCGGCTACAGCGCGGCCGTTCTTTCCAAGCTGGCCGCCTCCGTCGTGGCCGTCGAGGAAGACGGCGAACTTGCCAGTGCGGCCGGTGAGACCCTCGTGGAACTCGGCATAGAAAACGCCGCAGTCGTGGAAGGCGTTCTGGCGGCGGGTTATGCCTCCGAAGGGCCTTACGACGTGATCGTGGTCGACGGCGCCGTCGATCAGTTGCCGGAGGGTTTGCTGAACCAACTCAAGACCGGTGGACGTCTGGTCGTTATCGAGGGCAGGGGCGGAGCCGCGACCGCAAGGCTCTACCGGTCCTCCGGCGATGCGATCAGCAGCCGTTTTGCATTCAATGCGTCGGCAGCCGTTCTGCCGGGCTTCGAGAAAGCTCCTGAGTTCGTATTCTGAGGCTGCTTTTGCGTCCTTTGGCGAGCTGACTCCAGATCGCCGGGATCATTTCTAAGTCCTTGCGGGACGGGTCAATTGTCGTCCCGCACCTGTTGCCCATTGGCCTCAGTCGCGATTTTAATCGCCTTGCAACGGCGTTTGAACAGCCTTTGACCGGATCGCGCGGTTGCGAACCTGCACCGGGCAGTTTACCAAAAGTACAGGCTGAGGATTCATATCCTGAGGCCGTCGGGTGCCGGATGGCAAAATCCTGGCGTCGTCTGAATTCAGAATAATGAAAATCGTTATTCCGAAGGCGGGAAGCGCCGGGGGTTTTGTGTGTTTGGTTTGCAGCAGGATGGATCGATCTGATCGGGTGGTAGCGTCTTGGACGCCGGGGGGCTGCCGTTACTTGTTCCGCTCCTGCGAAATTGCAGACCATCGGACGATCCGCTTGCCGGGCGTAGCTCCGTATATGAATCCTCAGCCTGTAAAGGGTGTCGTATCCGCGCAGGGAGCAACAGGTGGTATTGCGTTCAATCAAGAGGTCCGCAGCGTTTGGTCTCGTCGTGGCGTTGGTTTCGGGGACGGCGATTTCAGGCGCCATGGCCGAGACGATCGAAGAAGCTCTGGCATTCGCCTATTCCAACAACCCGACCTTGAATGCCGCACGTGCTCAACTGCGCGGCGTTGATGAAAATGTGCCCCAGGCACTCTCCGGCTGGCGGCCGACGGCAACCCTGTCCGGTACGGGCGGATGGACCCGCTCCAGCGCGGTCGGCACCGAAACCTACCGCAACAATGCCAGCATTTCCCTTTCGGTAAGCCAGGCCCTGTTTCGCGGCTTCCGGACCGTCAATTCCACGCGTCAGGCGGAATCGATCGTCAGGGCCCAGCGTGAAAGCCTGAGCTCGACGGAGCAGGATGTTCTGCTGTCTGCCGCACAGGCCTATGTGGACGTGATCCGCGACACGGCGCTCGTTTCCCTGCAGCGCAGCGACCTGCAGTTCCTGACCGAGCAGGTGCGGGCCGCAAAGGACCGGTTCGACGTGGGCGAGGGCACCCGGACCGACGTTTCGCAGGCCGTCGCACGCCAGGCGGAAGCCCAGGCGAACCTGAACACGGCAATGGCGAATTTGAACACCAGCCGGGCGGTCTACCGTCAGGTTGTCGGGATGGAGGCCAGGAATCTCTCGGCCAACACAACGATCAACGCGCTCGTCCCCGGGACCGTCGAGGCCGCGCTGCAGGCCAGCGAGATAGCCCAGCCCCTGATCCGGCAGTCGCAGCATCTGGTCGACGCGGCGATTTTCAACACCAAGGCCATAGAGGGCGAGCTTCTGCCGACGGTCTCCCTGAACGGCAGTGTCGCCAGAAACTGGCGGCCGTCCACTTCGGTGTCCCAGTCCAATTCGGCCACGATCTATGGATCCGTGAGCATCCCGCTTTATCAGGGCGGTTCCGTCTCCTCCCGGGTTCGTCAGGCGAAGGAAGAACTCGGCCAGGCCCGTTTGCAGCTGGACGTCGTGCGCGATCAGGTGCGGGCCAACGTCATTTCCGCCTGGGGCAACTATCAGGCCGCAAGCGCATCGATCAAGGCTGCACAGGCCGCGGTCGAAGCCCAGAAACTGGCGCTGGAAGGCGTGATCGAGGAACAGCGCGTTGGTCAGCGGACCACCCTGGACGTTCTGGATGCCCAGCGGGAACTGGTGAACCAGCGTGTGGGACTGGTCACCGCGCAACGCAACCGGATCGTTGGCGGTTATCAGCTGGTTTCGGCTATCGGCAAGCTGGATGCGGCTACGCTCGGGCTCAACGTCGCCCAGTACCGGCCGAAAGAACATTACAAGGCTGTTCGCGACAAATGGTTCGGTCTGCGGACGCCGGATGGCAGATAAGCCGAAACAGGCCGGTCCGGGCTCTGCCGGGGCGGCCGGTTTTGTTCATTCCTTGCAAGCATTTCCTAACCAAGGCTGACGGAAAGGCTCCAATCGGGGCCGGCTGCGTGTCAGAATTGCACAAGGTATGAACCAAAAAAGGGGATAAGGCGGTCAGTTTACGGACTGTTCCTTTTCGCTGAGCTATTTAGCCTTCTATAATTTCGGTTAATGAATCGTTCAGAAATGCTCTGGGCGATTCGGATAGTTGCCGATTTGTATCTGGGGGAATTCATGGCAAAGGCGAGTCAGGCCGCAGAGCCGTCGATGGAGGAAATCCTCGCATCGATCCGCCGCATCATCTCGGATGAAGAAGAGCCCGGCAACGATTCCAACGACGCGCCGCAGGCATCGAACCTGGAAGACAACCCCGTAGAAATCGAGGCGGCTGACGATATGGGCGACGGGTCTGAAATGTCCCAGGACGACCTGGACAAGCTATTCGACATGGACGATGGCGGGGATGATACGACGGATATCACCGCCGATGACGAAGTGGATGACATGGCGGCAGCCATGGCCGAGGCGGAATCCGAAGCGGAAGAAGATGACGTTCTCGAACTGACCGAAGAACTGGCAGTCGATGAGAGCGAGACCGCCGTTGTCGATGACATCGGAGACGCGCTCGTCGACAATGATATTGCCTTTGTCGAGCAAACCGGCGCCGACGACGAGCCGGATCTGGAGGATATTGCCGCCGCGCTGCAATCTTCGGAACCCGGAATGAAAACGGCTGCGGTCCCGGACTACGATCTGCCGGGAGTGGAAAAGGACGGTCCGCTGACATCGGACCAGACCGGTGAGGCGGTTCATGCCGCATTCGACAACCTGTCCCACATGTTCGTCGGCGGAAATGCCCAGACGGTCGAGGAACTGGTGCGCGACATGCTGCGCCCGATGCTGAAGGCCTGGCTCGACCAGAACCTGCCCGGAATGGTGCAGGAAATGGTGCAGAAGGAGATCCAGCGGGTGACCAGGCGGCGCTGACCTCCCGTTCCTCAGATGCAAACGCCGCCTTTTCGGGCGGCGTTTTTTATTGGATTTACGCTTCTCGCGCTAATTCGGCCGTTTGGCTGATTTGGCCTGTTGACTTGCCCGGTCTGTTCCGATTTACACGAGCCGTTCCAAGAAAAGTCCCGAATAATCCATATGAGTACCCCATATGCTTGACAAGACCTATGACGCGGCGGGCGTTGAGCCGCGGATTTACGAAACCTGGGAAAAGGCCGGCGCGTTCAAGGCCGGTGCGGGAGCCAAGGATGGAGCCCCGTCCTACACGATCGTAATTCCGCCGCCGAACGTAACCGGCTCGTTGCATATGGGCCATGCGCTGAACAACACGCTCCAGGACATTCTGGTCCGGTTCGAGCGCATGCGCGGCAAGGACGTTCTCTGGCAGCCGGGCATGGACCATGCCGGCATCGCGACCCAGATGGTGGTCGAACGCCAGCTCGCGGAACGTCAGGAACCGGGGCGCCGCGAAATGGGCCGCGAGGCTTTCGTCGAGCGGGTCTGGTCCTGGAAGGAAGAATCCGGCGGCATGATCTTCAACCAGTTGAAGCGCCTCGGTGCGTCCTGTGACTGGAGCCGGGAACGGTTCACCATGGACGAGGGCCTGTCGGAGGCGGTTCTGAAGGTCTTTGTCGAACTCTACCGCGAAGGGCTGATCTACCGCGGCAAGCGGCTGGTCAACTGGGACCCGAAATTCGAAACCGCGATTTCCGATCTCGAGGTGGAGAACAAGGAAGTCGACGGCCACATGTGGCACTTCAAGTATCCGCTGGCCGACGGTGAAACCTACGAATATGTCGAGAAGGACGAAGACGGAAACGTGACCCTGCGCGAAACGCGCGACTACATTTCCATCGCCACGACCCGTCCGGAAACGATGCTCGGCGACGGCGCCGTTGCCGTTCATCCGTCTGACGAACGCTACAAGCCGATCGTCGGCAAGCTGTGCGAAATCCCGGTCGGGCCGAAGGAGCACCGCCGCCGGATCCCGATCATCGTGGACGAGTACCCGGATCCGGATTTCGGCTCCGGTGCGGTGAAGATTACCGGCGCCCACGATTTCAACGACTATCAGGTCGCACGCCGCAACAACATTCCCCTCTACCGCCTGATGGACACGACGGCGTCCATGCGCGACGACGGCCCGGCCTATGCCGACTGCGCCGGCCAGGCCAGGGCCATCGTCGAAAGCGGGACATTGCCGGATCCGGCCGAGGTCGATGCCATCAACCTGGTGCCGGACGAATACCGCGGTCTCGACCGCTACGTGGCGCGTGAACGGATTGTCGCGGCGATCAACGCCGACGGCCTGGCGGTGACCGTCAAGGACGAAGACGGCAACGAAGTGCCGTTCGTCGAGAACAAGAAGATCATGCAGCCCTTCGGCGACCGTAGCCACGTCGTCATCGAGCCGATGCTGACCGACCAGTGGTTCGCGGACGCCAAGACGCTGGCCAAGCCGGCGATCGCCAGCGTGCGCGAGGACCGCACCCGGTTCGTGCCCAAGAACTGGGAGAAGACTTACTTCGACTGGATGGAGAACATCGAGCCCTGGTGTATTTCGCGCCAGCTCTGGTGGGGCCATCAGATCCCGGCCTGGTACGGACCGGACGGGGAGGTGTTCGTCGCCCATGACGAGACGGAGGCTGCGGCACTGGCGGAGGCGCATTACGGAAAATCCGTGGAGCTGACCCGGGACGAAGACGTTCTCGATACCTGGTTCTCTTCCGCGCTCTGGCCGTTTTCCACTCTCGGCTGGCCGGACAAGACACCGGAACTGGACAAGTACTTCCCGACGTCGGTCCTGATTACCGGTTTCGACATCATCTTTTTCTGGGTTGCCCGGATGATGATGTTCTCGCTGCATTTCATGAAGGAAGAGCCCTTCAAGGACGTCTACATCCATGCCCTCGTCCGCGACGAGAAAGGGCAGAAGATGTCGAAGTCCAAGGGCAACGTCATCGACCCGCTGGCGCTGATCGAGGAATTCGGTGCCGATGCCCTGCGTTTCACGCTGGCGGCCATGGCGGCCCAGGGGCGCGACATCAAGCTGGCGACCAGCCGTGTTGCCGGTTACCGCAATTTCGCGACCAAGCTCTGGAACGCTGCGCGCTTCGCAGAAATGAACGGCTGCGCCCGTGTCGAAGGCTTCGATCCGGCGTCGGCAAAGCTCACGCTCAACCGCTGGATTGCAACCGAGGTCGGCCGCTGCATCTCCGAAGTGACCGATGCTCTGGTGGGCTATCGCTTCAACGAGGCGGCAGGCACCGTCTACCGTTTCGTCTGGAACACCTATTGCGACTGGTTCCTGGAACTCGCCAAGCCTGTCTTCAATGGCGAGGACGAAGCGGCCAAGGCGGAAACGCGGGCGACCGCCGCCTGGGCGCTGGACGAGATCCTGAAGGTCCTGCATCCGTTCATGCCGTTCCTGACGGAGGAACTGTGGGAACGTCTCGGCGAGACGGGCGTGAAAGCCGACGGCCTGCTGATGCAGGCAAGCTGGCCGACGGCTGCCCTGGAAGACGAGGCAGCCGCCGGTGAAATCAACTGGCTGGTCGGGCTGATCTCGGAAATCCGGTCCGTGCGCGCGGAAATGAACGTTCCGGCTGGCGCGAAGGTGCCTGTGGTGATCGTCGGTGCCGGCGAGGAAACCAAGGCCCGGATCACGGCCCATGAAGCCGCGATCCTGCGCCTTGCGCGGGCTGAAAGCATCGAACTTGCCGATACGGCGCCTGCAGGTGCCGCGCAGATCATCGTCGGCGAAGCCACCGTCTGCCTGCCGCTTGCCGGCATCATCGATCTGGACGCAGAGCGCGGCCGCCTCGGCAAGGAAGCCGACAAGCTCGGCGGCGAGATTTCCCGGATCGAGAAGAAGCTCTCCAATCCGAAATTCGTCGAAAAGGCGCCGGAAGAGGTCGTCGAAGGCGAACGGGAAAAAATGGCGGAATTCGCGGAACGGCTGGAAAAGGTTCAGGTCGCCCTGAAGCGACTCGCCGAAATCGGCTGATCAAGGCGGCCCTCCGTGATTAGTTTTGGAAGGCCCGGTGAGGACGCTTGTCTTTTCCGGGCCTTATTCCGATGTTAGGTCGCTGCACAATTGAACGAATCCCATGAGAATCGGACGGCGAAATGAACCGGCAGTGTGGACCCAGGCGGCAATCAGGGACGATCATGAACAAGCTCTCGGGATATCTGGCACTTGCGGGGCTGTCGCTGGTCATGGCCGGTTCGGTCGGGGCCCAGGCCCAAGACGCGGAGAAGATCTCCAATCCGGTTGCCGTGTTTTCCGGTCTCGACAAGATCACCGGCCGGATCATTTCCTTCGATGTCTATATCGGCGAGACGGTTCAGTTCGGCGCGCTTCAGGTGACCCCGAGGGTCTGTCACACCCGCCCGGCGACCGAGAGCCCGCTGACGACGGCCTTCGTTCAGGTCGACGAAATCACGCTGAACAATGAAGTCCGCCGGATCTTTTCCGGCTGGATGTTTGCCGACAGCCCCGGTCTCAATGCCGTGGAACACCCGGTCTACGATGTCTGGCTGACGGGCTGCAAGCTTGCTTCAACCGTGCCGCCGCCGGCCGATTATTCCGGCCCGCCGATCCAGAAGGGTGCGGAAAAGGGACAGGATCCGCTTGCCGGACCGGACGACGGGGTCGATGCCGGGCCCGGCGTGCCGCGGAAAAAGCCGTTCCAGGAATAATTGGCATCTGATCGGTTCGCTGGAAATGTGCGGCTGGCGGCGGAGACGTTCAGCCGTCCGGCGTCACTCGCTGTGCCATTTCTCCAGCACATCCAGCACGTCCGCGCCGGTCGCATTGGTCGGAAAGGCCAGGAAATCGCCCTCCAGCTGCAAGGCTTCGTTCAGGAGGCGGTTATATTCCGCCTGCGGGACCTCGATCGCGCCGAACTTGCTCAGGTGATCGGTCACGAACTGGGTGTCGAGCAGGCTGTAGCCGCCAACAACCATCCGCGCGACCAGATGGGCCAGGCACACCTTGGAGGCATCGGTTGACCGGGTGAACATGCTTTCGCCGAAGAAGGCGCCGTTGAGCGCGACGCCGTACAGGCCGCCGACCAGGTCTCCCTCTTGCCAGGCTTCCACCGTGTGGCAATAGCCCATGTCGAAGAGCTCGCCGTAAAGGCGGCGGATTTCCCGGTTGATCCAGGTTTTCCTGCGGCCCGGCATCGGGGCCGCGCAGGCGTCGATCACGGCCTGGAAATCGGTGCTGATGCGGATTTCGAAAACGTCGGAGCGGATCGTGCGCCTGAGCCTGCGCGGCAGGTGAAAGCTGTCGAGCGGCAGGACGCCACGGCGTTCCGGTTCCAGCCAGAACAGGCCGGAATCTTCCGCCGATTCGGCCATGGGAAACAGGCCGCAGGCATAGGCTTTCAGCAGAACCTGCGGCGTGATTTCCATAACGATATCGTCGCTGTGACCCGCCATTCAGGGCACTTCCTTCAAGGACAAAGTCCAGGTGGGTCAGTCGGTCTTCCCGGCCAGATATTTCTCCAGCCAGTGAATGTCGTACTGACCGTTCGCGATGTCCTGATTGTCCACCAAATCGCGGAACAGCGGAAGTGTGGACTTGATATCGTCAACCACGAATTCGTCGAGGCAACGGCGCAGGCGCATCATGCATTCCACCCGGTTGCGGCCGTGAACGATCAGCTTGCCGATCAGGCTGTCGTAAAAGGGCGGGATCTTGTAGCCCTGATAGACGCCGGAATCGACACGCACGCCGAGGCCGCCCGGCGGATGGTAGTAGGTGATCATGCCGGGTGAGGGCGCGAAGGTGCGCGGGTCTTCGGCGTTGATCCGGCACTCGATGGCATGGCCTTCGAACCTGATATCGTCCTGGGTCATGTCAAGGCTGCCGCCGGCGGCGATGCGGATCTGTTCGTTGACGAGATCGATGCCGGTGATCATTTCGGTGACCGGATGTTCCACCTGCAGGCGGGTGTTCATTTCGATGAAATAGAACTCGCCGTTTTCATAGAGGAACTCGACCGTGCCGACGCCCCGGTACTTCAGCTTGCGCATGGCATTGGCGACGATCTCGCCGATCTTATTGCGCTCTTCGGTGTTGAGGCAGGGAGAGGGCGCTTCTTCCAGGACCTTCTGGTGGCGGCGCTGCAGCGAGCAGTCGCGTTCGCCCAGATGAATGGCGTTGCCCTGGCCGTCGCCGAGCACCTGGATCTCGATATGGCGCGGCTGGCCGAGGTATTTTTCCATGTAGAGCGCATCGTCGCCGAACGCGGCCTTGGCTTCTGCCCGGGCCGTGGAAAGCGCGGAATCGAGTTCAGCCTCGGTTGCGGCAACCTTCATGCCGCGGCCGCCGCCGCCCGCCGCCGCCTTGACCAGCACCGGATATCCGATCTCGCGGGCGATCGCATGGGCATCGTCACTGGGCGTCACGGCGCCGTCCGATCCGGGGACGACCGGAATGCCCAGGTCCCTGGCGGTCTGTTTGGCCTGGATCTTGTCGCCCATGATCCGGATGTGTTCGGAGGTCGGGCCGATGAAGACGATGTTGTGCGCCTCCAGGATTTCGGCGAAGCGGGCGTTTTCCGACAGGAAGCCGTAGCCCGGATGAACCGCATCGGCGCCGGTGATTTCGCAGGCGGCCAGAAGCTGGGGGATGTTGAGATAGCTGTCGCGGGCGGCCGGAGGACCGATGCACACGCTTTCGTCGGCCAGGCGCACGTGCATGGCGTTCGCATCGGCCGTGGAGTGTACGGCCACGGTGGAAATGCCGAGCTCCTTGCAGGCGCGCAGGATACGCAGGGCAATCTCGCCGCGATTGGCAATGAGGATCTTGGAGAACATCGCGGATGCGCTCCTATTCGACGATGATGAGGGGTTCGCCGAATTCGACCGGCTGGGCGTCTTCCACGAGGACTTGCTTGACGGTCCCGGACTTGGTCGCCGGAATGTGGTTCATGGTTTTCATGGCCTCGATGATCATGATCGTCTGGCCTTCGGACACCTTGTCGCCGACTTCGACGTAATTCTTGGCGCCGGGTTCGGGCGCCAGATAGGCCGTGCCGACCATCGGAGAGCTGATCGTGCCCGGATGCGGACCGGCGTCGGCTGCAGGGGCCGCCGGTGCCGCGGCAGGCGCTGCAGCCGCAGGTGCCGGAGCAGCTGCCGGAGCCGCCATCGTCACCGGTGCGTCGATATGCAACTGGCGGGCGACCCGAATGCGGAAATCGTCCTTTTCCAGTTCGATTTCCGAAAGGTTGGTCTCATCGAGAAGGAGCGCTAGGTCGCGGATCAGATCCGTTTCAAATTTCTTTTTATCTTCTGACATTTCTCAGGACTTTCCTGGTTCGGGTCGTTTGGGGCGCATCGTTGTGGTGTCTGCGTTCCACAAACCAATGCTGCCTTGATGAAGCGCGCCATCGCGTTCGATAAATTCAGCGCAAAATATCCGATGGTCCGGCATCGTTTCAGCCGGACCAGTTCCATGCACCTTATAAGGAACCAACAAGGTCAGGAAAAGCCCTTATTGTCTCTCACTTTATCGGGATACAAAATTTAGCAGGTCGTCGCGCCGCAGTCTTTCAAAGCGTCGACCTTTGCTTTCAGATGATCATAACCGACTGCGCCGGAAATGACTTCGTCGCCAATCACATAGGACGGTGTTCCGGTCAATCCCAGGCGGTTGGCCAGGGTATAGGATTCATCAATCGTCTGTCCCGCTTCGCCTGTGGACACGGCATTGGCGATCTCCTCGGCAGACAGGCCGATATCGGTTGCCGCCTTCAGCGCACTTTCCTTGTTGGCCCGGCCCCGGATCATGAGCAGAGCCTCATGGAATTCGCCGTATTTTTCAGGCGCGAGCATATTGACCGCGACGGCGATCTTGGCGGCTTCGACCGATCCTTCTCCAAGAACGGGAAACTCCTTGAGGACCATGCGCAGTTCCGGTTCCTCGTCGAGGAGCCTTACCATATCGGCGTGGGCGCGTTTGCAGTAACCGCAATTGTAGTCGAAGAATTCGACCAGGGTGACGGATCCCTTCGGATTGCCGAGGACGACCTGACGTGCGGAATTGAAGAGGATGTCGGCGGATTCAGTCAGTGCGGTCTTGCGTGCGGCTTCCTCGGCCGCCTTTTGACGCCGGTCCAGCTCCGTCAGGGCATCTGTGATGACTTCCGGGTTCTGGACCAGGTATTCGCGGATGATTTTCTCGATCTGGGCGCGATCCATTTCTTCGGCGGCAGCGCTGCGGATCCCGAACATGAGCGCGGTCAAGGCCAGCAGCGCGCTCAACGCCAGAATGCTGATGCGAAGGGCCGATAACGGGGCGGCGACTGCGCGGGATCGAAGTGCGCGTGATTGGTAGGACATCTTGGTCTCCTAAGGCCGCTTGCAGGCACGGCTGTCTTGACGTTTTGCGCTCAGCACCGGGCTCTGCCGGAGTAGGTCAGTTGTTGCCGAGGTGCGGCGGTTTGTAGGACACAATATCATCAGCTTGAAGCCATGCAGGCGATCCGCGCTTCAAATTCTTTTGAGCACGGGCGGCATATCGTTTCGCGGCGTCGAAATCGCCGGCGACCATCAGCCCCTTTGCAGTCGAAAGGTCTGCGTCCGCTTGTTTGCCCTGCCGGACCTGGGCAATGGCGAGCTGGCTGAAACCGATGCGTGAATACGGATCCTGCTGAACCCCTTTGCGCAGGATGCGTTCCGCTTCCCCAAGCACGTTGGGATCGTTGGAACCGACCAGGGCATAGCCGAGCCAGACCAGAAATTGCCCTTCGTTCGGACGCAGCGAAACGGCCTTTCGGAACGGTGCGACCGCCGAACGCGGATTGCCGCCTTCCAGAAGGACCTGTCCCTTGAGTTCATAAAGATACGGATCGTTCGGCAACTGCCGGATCATGGCGTCGACATCCTTGATCGCGTCCCGCCGCCTGGTTTTCATGGCCGCGATGGCCCGGGCATACTGCGCCGGAAGGCTTGTGTCGGAGCGGGGATAGGCGCGCGCGACCGCATTGGGATGGCTGGTGAAGGCGAAGAGTTTCGCTCTGACCATGTCGTGGCGGAACTGAAGCGACGCCGGATCCTTTTTGTTGAAATACGCGCTCTGCTCGGCAGCCGTTTCCAAAGACCGGTAACGATCCCTGGCCATCGGGTGGCTGACTGCATAGGGGTCGACATATTTGGCGATGAACATCTGTTCGTCGGCGAAGCGCTTGAAGGTGGTCAGCATTCCCTTCGCGCTCTGCCCGGTCGCATTCAGGTATCGCAATGCGGCCTTATCGGCGGCGGCTTCCTGGCCGCGCCGGTAGGCAAGGAAAGACCGTTGCCCGATCGCGCCGCCGGCCGCGGCCGCGGCCAGGCCGCCCTGGGAGATGCCCCCGGAACCGGAGGTGGCGCCCGCTGCGACTGCCCCTGCACCGAGGAGCATGCCGATGACCGACATGATTGCCGCGTTCGAGGCGGCGCCGCGAAGCTGGGCCAGATGGCGGCCGGCGATATGGCCCGATTCATGGGCAATGACGCCGATGACCTCGTTCGGTGTTTCGGATTCCATCAGAACGCCGACATTGATGAACATGCGTCCGGAATCGGGAACGAAAGCGTTGTAGCTCTTATCATTCACAAGAATGATGTCGGGTCTTGTCATGGCGATCCCGGCGGCCTTGAAGATCGGCATCGCGTAGTCGCGCAGGAGTTCTTCTGTCTCTGCATCGCGCACAACCGGAATTTTTCTGCCTTGCGCCTGTGCCGGTGCCGAGAGGAACGGAAAGGAGATAGCGAGCGCCATGGCCGTTGTCAGGACCCTGTCGCCGATTTTGCGGCCGGTCCGGCGGAACCGCCGGCTTTCATCGGCGCAAAGCGGGGATCCGCGGCGTGTGGCTGATAACAGAAGCATTTCCGGTCGGCCGTTCAAAAGGCTCTTCCTCCTAAGCGCGGTCGGGTGTTTCGGGACCGTATGTGAGTATGGGAGGCCATTATACAAGGTCAAGTCGCCGCACGCGTATACATTTCGGCCAGACAGATGCTAAAAGGCCTATGTGTTTTTTTTGTGCAATGCAATGGAGGTGCGGATGGCCTTTCGGCCTGGCCAGGTATCTAAACGAAGTAATATTGCCCCTTTTTTGGCAATGGAAGTGTTGATTGAAGCAGCCCGCTTGGAAGATCAAGGCAGAAAGATCGTCCATATGGAAGTCGGGCAACCCGGGGTACCCGCGCCCGAAAGAGCCCGTAACGCGGCCAAGCAGGCCCTCGATACGAAACTGATCGGCTATACGGAAACCGCAGGTGTCATCCCGTTGCGGGAAAACCTGTCCAGATATTACCTTGAGACCTACGGACGGGAAGTCGACAAGGATCGCTTCGTCGTGACGACCGGCTCGTCGGCCGGGTTCAATCTCGCCTTTCTCGCAGCTTTCGATCCGGGGGACCGGATCGTCCTGACGGCACCGGGTTATCCGGCTTACCGGGGGATCATCAGTGCCCTCGGGCTGGTTCCGGTGGAGATTGAGGTCGGTCCGGAAACCCGTTGGAGCCTGACGCCCGAGCTGATCGCGAAAGCGCAGGCCGATGGTCCGGTAAAAGGCGTTCTGGTGGCGAGCCCGGCCAATCCGACAGGCACGATGATGCCGCCCGAGAAGCTGGAGGAACTGGTCACCTATTGCGGCGAAGAGGGGATCTGGTTCATCTCGGACGAGATTTACCATGGCCTGGTCTATGAGGGTCGGCAGGAAACCGCTCTGGCCTATTCCGATCAGGTGATCATCATCAACAGTTTTTCGAAATATTTCTGCATGACCGGCTGGCGGATCGGATGGATGATCTTGCCCGAGGTCCTGCTGCGCCCCGTCGAGCGGCTGGCGCAAAGTCTCTATATCTCTCCGCCCGAGCTTTCGCAGATTGCCGCAACGGCGGCGCTCGAATGCCGCGACGAGCTGGAGGCCGTGAAGGCCGGTTATGCCAGAAACCGGGAGCTGCTTTTGAAGGGATTGCCGGAACTCGGTTTTAACAAGCTGCTTCCGGTCGACGGAGCTTTTTATATCTACGCCGACACCAGCGCCTTTTCCCCGAATTCGCTCGAATTCACCAAGACCATGCTTCACGAAGCCGGTGTGGCGGCAACGCCTGGGGTGGATTTCGATCCGGTACACGGCGCGGAATTTACGCGGTTTTCCTTCGCCGGGTCCTATGAGGACATGGAACAGGCGCTGGTCCAGCTGAAGCACTGGCTCGGCTGACGAAAGCGGCCATGGGGGGACAAAAAAAGCGGCCAAACGGCCGCTTTTCTTGTTTGTGTTCTCAGGACGATCAGAAGAAAGACCGCCGCTGCCACCAGCCGCCGCGTTTCGGCTTCTTGTCGGCATCGTCTTCGCTGTCCGAAGCCTTCTCGCTGGTAACCACCGGTTCGGCGGGTTCCGTCGCCTGAGCCGGGGTCTTGACCAGCGTTTCGCCCTTTTCCTCTTCGGCCGGAGCGGCCGGTTCCTCTGCGGCTTCGGAAACCTCAGCCTCAGCCTCGGCCTCAGCCTCGGCCACGGCTTCTACCGGGGCAGCCTCTGGTTCAGAGGGTACCTCACGCGTTTCGGTCTCTTCCTGAGCTTCGCCGTCTTCCGGGGTCTCGGCCCCGGTTCCGGTTTCTGCCTCGGTTCCTGCTTCAACCTCAAGGGTTTCGTCGCCGTTTTCACCGTTACGGCGTCCGCGACGTCCGCCCCGGCGGCCGCGGCGGCGCTTGCGGCGCGGCTCGTCGTCGGAAGATCCGCCTTCGCCTTCCTGGCCGCCGGCCCGGTCTGCGTCTTCGTCGCCGGTTTCGCCGCCTTCGCCGTCTTCCTCACGGGGAGCTCTGGCTTCAGCGCCTTCGGATGAGCCGTCGGCTCCGCCCCGGCGGCGTTTGCGCCGGCGCTTGCGGCGGCGATCCCGGTCGCCTTCGTCCTCGGAACGCTCCGGCGTTTCGGTCAGATCCTCTTCTTCTTCCTCTTCCGGAATGATCGTGTCCGGCTGAACAATCGGAACGACTTGCGGCTGACGGTCCCTGTCGACCGGATCGGCGCGTTCCAGCACGTAATGCTGGCCGTTGACCATGTCGTCGGCCTGCACCTCGATCCAGACGCCGAAGCGGGCTTCCAGATCGGACAGGTTCGCGCGCTTCTGATTGAGGATGTAAAGCGCTACCGGGGTCGTGGTGCGGATGACAAGATTGTGGGTCGCGCCCTTCAGCAGGTTGTCTTCCAACGAGCGGAGGACGTGCAGGGCGACCGATTCCACCGAGCGGATCATGCCCGTGCCCGAACAGTGCGGACAGGGGGTGGTTGAACTCTCCAGAACGCCGGTCCGGATGCGCTGGCGCGACATTTCCAGAAGGCCGAAATGCGAGATCCGGCCGACCTGAATGCGCGCCCGGTCGTTTTTCAGGCAATCCTTCAGACGCCGTTCGACGGTCCGGTTGTTCTTGTTCTCTTCCATGTCGATGAAGTCGATCACGACAAGGCCGGCAAGATCGCGCAGGCGCAATTGGCGTGTGACTTCCTCGGCCGCCTCCAGGTTGGTCTGGAGTGCGGTGTCCTCGATATTGTGCTCGCGGGTCGACTTGCCCGAGTTCACATCGATGGAGACGAGCGCTTCCGTCTGGTTGATGACGATGTAACCGCCCGATTTCAGCGTCACCTGGGGCGAGAACATCGCATCAAGCTGCGGCTCGACCCCGTTGCGGATGAAGATCGGCGAAGGATCGCGATACGGCTGGACGTTCTTGGCATGGCTCGGCATGAGCATGCGCATGAAGTCCTTGGCTTCGCGGTAGCCTTCGTCTCCGGCGACAAGAACCTCGTTGATATCCTTGTTGTAGAGATCGCGGATCGAGCGTTTGATCAGGCTGCCTTCCTCGTAAACGAGGCTCGGCGCGCTGGATTTCAGCGTCAGCTCGCGCACATTTTCCCAAAGACGCATCAGGTATTCGAAATCGCGCTTGATTTCGGCCTTGGTGCGGCTGGCGCCGGCTGTGCGCAGGATGACGCCCATGCCTTCCGGCACATCCAGCTCGGATGCGATCTTCTTCAGGCGCTTGCGGTCGGTCGGCTGGGTGATCTTGCGGGAAATGCCGCCGCCACGGCCCGTGTTGGGCATCAGAACCGAATAGCGGCCGGCGAGCGACAGATAGGTCGTCAGAGCAGCGCCCTTGTTGCCGCGCTCTTCCTTGACCACCTGGACCAGAATGACCTGGCGGCGCTTGATGACTTCCTGGATCTTGTACTGGCGGCGCGGCGGCGGGCGGCGCTCGGGCAATTCCTCAAGGGCGTCTTCGGCACCGACGGATTCGACCTGATCGTCGCCGTCCGCTTCGCCGTCATCGTCCTCGTCGGAAGCCCTGGCTTCCGTCTCGTCTTCCGTTTCCGCGGACCTGTCTTCCGTTACATCTTCGGACGTTGCGGCTTCGACCCCGGCGTCAGCCTGGTCGGCTTCCGCCGCATCTTCGGACTTTTCTTCCCGATCGTCACTGTCGACGGGTTCGGAGGCAACGGTTTCATCCGTCTTGCTGGCCGCGGCCTTGGAGCGTCTGCCTCTTCTGGGCTTGCGGGCCGGTGCTTCGTCCTCTTCGCCCGAATCGTCCTTTTGTTCGGCGTGGTGTTCCGCGTCGAGAAGGGCCTGCCGGTCGGCGACCGGTATCTGATAGTAGTCGGGATGAATTTCGCTGAAAGCGAGAAAGCCGTGCCTGTTCCCGCCGTATTCGACGAATGCCGCCTGGAGGGAGGGCTCTACTCTCGTGACTTTTGCTAGATAAATGTTCCCGCGTAATTGCTTTCTGTTTGCTGCTTCGAAGTCGAATTCTTCAACCCGATTGCCGCGTACGACGACGACCCGGGTCTCTTCCGGGTGGGCCGCGTCGATCAGCATCTTGTTCGCCATTGATGTTTGTCTCCACAGCAGCCCTGCGTCGTTCGCCGTAATAGGGCGCAACGCCCGAAGCGTGGTGGACTGCCGTATTGTTTATGATGTGCTGAGGTACAGACAATGCGTTGGGCGCGGTCGGGCGATCAATACAAGCGGCCGCCGAAACGTGGCCTGCTGGCATGTTGATCGTCATGTGCATCGCGCGTGATCCTTCGGGGCAACGCATGCCCGTTGTTAAAGTCGTTGTCATTCTCTGGGGCGCGAATCACAGGAACATGTTCGCTGAAACCGCATCCCGCCATGCGGACTGGCCGTTCACTTTTCCTATGGCTTGACATTCGGCCTTTGGAAGGTGAGACGATGCCGGGTCTGTTGTCCGTGCCTCCTCCGGTGTGACCGGGAGCTGGTTCAAATTGGGTCGATGGCCTCAAAAGTGACCCAATTGAGCTCCGAAATCACGATGACATGTGGATAGACCAGATGATCCGTCATCGGGGATGGTATCGGTGGCAGACCGAAATCCGTAAGGTACTTTTACGATCAGCAACGCGCCTTTGCAAGCAATGTAAAGCACATGCCCATAATTCCCCTTATGCTTGGGCGCCTTCGGGGAGCGCCGGGCGAATAGTCCGCGCAACCGGCTTGATGCAGGAAATGGCAAGAATCCATATGAATTCCGTCGTCAGTCATTGGAAAAAACACGGTTCGGGACTAGTCCGCCCGCCCATTTGGCGGTGGATCTTGCCGGTCATGTTCGCATTTGCACTGGCCTTCGCGCAGGTGCCGTCGCCGGCCCGGGCGGCCGCTGAAAATGAAAACCTCGTCCATGTCAGCGGCGCCAGGATTGCGGGCGACGAGGATCGCACCCGATTCGTTCTGGATCTGGACCAGCAGCTGTCGCCGGTCATTTCGGCCCTGGCCGATCCCTACCGGCTCATTATCGACCTGCCTGAAATCACCTTCGATCTTCCCGCGGACACCGGCAGGGAAGGGCGGGGCCTGATCAAGGCCTGGCGTTATGGTCTGTTTGCGAAAGGCAAGTCGCGCATCGTGCTGGATGTGTCCGAACCGGTCGCCATCGACAAGACATTCGTTCTGCCGGCCGTGGACGATCAGCCGGCCCGAATGGTGATAGACATTGTCAAAACCTCACGCGAGGGGTTCCTGAAATTCGTGCAGTCCTCGAGCGCAAAGCCTGTCCGCACGGCAAACCGCGAAGAAGGCGGAAAAGGTGACCGGCTGGCGAAGGCGGATCTGCGGGACAAGCCGCTGATCATGCTGGATCCCGGTCACGGCGGTATCGATACGGGTGCGATAGGGGTCGCCGGCACGCTGGAAAAGGCCGTGGTGCTCGAATTTTCCGACATTCTGAAGCGCAAGCTGGAAGAAACCGGCCGCTATACGGTTCGCATGACGCGTGACGACGACACCTTCATCCCCCTGGGGGAGCGGGTGGAAATCGGCCATAGGCAGCAGGCCGACCTGTTTATTTCCGTCCACGCCGATTCCGTGGTCCGGGGCCGGAGCCTCGCGCGCGGAGCGACGGTCTATACGCTGTCGGACCGCGCATCGGACCAACTGGCACAGGAAATTGCCGAGAGCGAAAACATGTCCGACGTCATCGCTGGGGTGCAGCTCGAAGACGAACCGGCGGATGTGGCCGATATCCTGATCGATCTCGCCCGGCGGGAAACCCGCAACTTTTCCGTTTTCTTCGCCCGTTCGCTGGTCAGCGAGCTCAAGAGCGCGGTCCGGCTGATTCACAATCCGCACCGGTCGGCGGGATTTCGGGTGCTGAAGGCCAATGATGTCCCGTCCGTCCTGGTGGAACTCGGCTATCTTTCCAACAGTCATGACGAAAAACTTCTGATTTCGGATGAATGGCGCGAGCGCATGGCCGATGCCATGGTCGAGGCGGTCGATACTTTTTTCCGTCCCCGGCTGGCTCAGGACCGCAGCCGGGAAAGCGATAAGGTGTCGCAATAAAAGGGAAACGTGACCGGCGGGCGGAGGGGCAGGTGGCGTCCTGCCTCAGCATCGCCATATTGGTGGTTAAGGAAGTGCAATCGCACGCACACATGTGATCGGTATCATGTTGTATGCGCTAGTCCTGTGTTAAGGGACTGGCGGTAAGATTTTCGGGTCAGGTCCTCTTCGCACCGTTGTCAAAGAGGCCTCACACCGGTCGGGAAAGAAAGACGAGCCTCCTGGCATGAAATTTCTGGTGAAGTTTTTTGGCTACCTGTTCGGCATCGGCGCGGCCCTCGGCTTGCTGGTGGCTGCCGGCGTGTGGATGTATCTGGAACATCTGAGCGCGGACCTGCCGGACTATACCGCGCTGAAGAACTACGAGCCGCCGGTGATGACCCGCGTTCATGCGTCAGACGGTCAGCTCATGGCCGAATACGCGAACCAGCGTCGCCTGTTCCTGCCGATTCAGGCCGTGCCGGATCTCGTCAAGGACGCCTTCATTTCGGCGGAAGACAAGAATTTCTATCATCACATCGGTGTGGACCCGGAAGGGATCGCCCGTGCCCTCGTGTTCTATCTGAAGAACATCGGGACCGGACGCCGGCCCCAGGGAGCGTCGACCATTACCCAGCAGGTGGCCAAGAACTTCCTGCTGACGAACGAACTTTCCATCGATCGCAAGATCAAGGAAGCGATTCTGTCCCTTCGGATCGAGCAGGCCTACACCAAGGACCAGATCCTGGAACTCTATCTAAACGAGATTTATCTCGGCCTGGGCGCCTACGGGATTGCCGCTGCGTCGCTGGTCTATTTCGACAAGTCCGTGCATGAGCTGTCCATTGCGGAAATGGCTTACCTGGCGGCTCTGCCGAAGGCACCGAACAATTACCATCCCTATCGTCACAAGGCGGCTGCGATCGAGCGCCGGAACTGGGTGATCGACCGGATGGTGGAGAACGGTTACATCACTTCCGAGCAGGGCGAGGAAGCCAAGGCCAAACCGCTGAAGGTCACGCCGCGCGAAACCGGTACCCGCCTGTTCGCAGCCGAATATTTCACTGAAGAAGTGCGCCGCGAAGTGGCGGATATCTTCGGCGAAAAGCGCCTTTACGAGGGCGGGCTGTCCATTCGGTCTTCGCTCGACCCGAAACTTCAGGTCATGGCGCGCAAGGCGCTCCAGGACGGGCTGATCAAGTTCGATCACGAGCGCGGCAGCTGGCGCGGCCCGGTGGACAAGATCTCGATCGATGGCGACTGGGGACCGGAACTCTCCAAGATCAACGGACTGGACGACGTTCCCGAATGGTCCCTGGCCGTGGTTCTGAAGGCCGGAGACGGTAAGGCAGAGGTCGGGATCCAGCCTGACAAACTGCCGAGCGGGCAGTTGTCGGATGAGCGCAAGACCGGTCCGCTCTTCCTCGAGACGATGAAATGGGCCCGCGTGCACGGCCAGGCGCCGAAAGCGGTCTCCGATGTGCTGTCGCCGGGCGACGTGGTCTATGTGGAACAAAGCCCGGTAGCGCCCGGATCTTACGAGTTGCGGCAGGTTCCGAAAGTGTCCGGGGCCCTTGTCGCCATGGACCCCTATACCGGCCGTGTGCTTGCCCTGGTCGGCGGCTTCAGTTTCGCGCAGAGCGAATTCAACCGGGCGACCCAGGCTTATCGGCAGCCCGGATCGTCGTTCAAGCCGTTCATCTATGCGGCCGCGCTCGACAACGGTTACACACCGTCCTCCGTGGTGATGGATGCGCCGCTCGAAATCAGCCAGGGTCCGGGACTGGGCACCTGGCGGCCCCAGAACTACGGCGGCAAGTTTTACGGTCCGTCGACCCTGCGTACGGGGATCGAACTGTCGCGGAACGTGATGACGGTGCGCCTGGCGCAGGACATGGGCATGCCGCTCGTTGCCGAATATGCGAAGCGCTTCGGCATCTACGACAACATGCTGCCGGTTCTTTCCATGGCGCTTGGCGCCGGGGAGACCACGGTCATGCGCATGGCGACCGCCTATGCAACGATCGCAAATGGCGGCAAGAAGGTGCGCCCCACGCTCATCGACCGGATTCAGGACCGCTACGGCCGGACCATCTTCAAGCATGACAGCCGGATCTGCGACGGCTGCAGCCAGGAGGTCTGGGAAGGCCAGGACGAGCCGCAACTGATCGACAACCGCGAGCAGGTGCTCGACCCGATGACGGCCTATCAGATCACCTCCATGATGGAGGGGGTCGTGCAGCGGGGTACCGCGACCAGCGTCCAGGCTGTCGGACGTCCCGTTGCCGGCAAGACCGGTACCACGAACGACGAGAAGGACGCCTGGTTCATGGGCTTCACGCCGGACCTGGTGGTCGGGGTGTTCGTCGGTTACGACACGCCCAAACCCATGGGCCGCGGCGCGACCGGCGGTCATGTGGCTGCACCGATCTTCACGGAGTTCGTGAAGGAAGCGCTTGCCGGCAAGCCGCCGGTGGAGTTCCGTGTGCCGAAAGGCTTGCAGCTCATTCCGATCAACCGGCGCACGGGCCTGCGCGCCCAGGCCGGCGCGCCGGGCACCATCCTGGAAGCCTTCAAGCCGGGTATGGCGCCGCCGGACAGCTACTCGGTCATCGGGTTCCAGGACGAGATGGGCGTTCCGCGCGAAGTCTCTCCGGAAGCAGGCCAGGCGGTTCTGTCGGGCACGGGCGGCTTGTACTAGGCAATCCGCATTCCCACCTGAGTTTCGAGGTGTTTACACCGGACGAGGCCGGGGCTAATGTCCCGGCCCAATTCATTGCCTGCATTCCGGACCGGAATCAGGTTTCTCACAACAGCAAGAGGTATTCGATGCGCGCCGAAACGGAAGCCGTCGTTGATGACATCAAGCAGGCCATAAGCCTGCTGAGGAGGCATCTTTGACTGGGATCAGGCCCTGGTCAGACTGGATGAACTGAATGCGGCTTCGGAAGATCCGGAGCTCTGGAACGATCCTTCCCGCGCCCAGAAGCTGATGCGCGAGCGCCAGCAACTCGATGACGGCATCAGCGGCGTCAGGGAACTGGAGCAGGATCTTGCCGACAACATCGAGCTGATCGAACTCGGCGAGATGGAGGATGACAAGGGTGTCATCTCCGAGGCGGAAGACGCGCTCAAGGGCCTCAAGGACAAGGTCAACAAGCTGCAGCTGCAGTCACTCCTGTCCGGAGAGGCCGACGCCAATGACGCCTATCTGGAAATCAATTCCGGAGCGGGCGGCACGGAAAGCCAGGACTGGGCGTCCATGATGCTGCGCATGTACCGCCGCTGGGCGGAACGGCGCGGTTACAAGGTCGAGGTGCTGGAATATCACGACGGCGAAGAGGCGGGCATCAAGTCGGCGACCCTTCTGATCAAGGGCGAAAACGCCTACGGCTGGCTGAAAACCGAATCGGGCGTGCATCGCCTGGTGCGGATTTCGCCCTATGACAGCCAGGCGCGCCGGCACACCAGCTTCTCAAGCGCCTGGGTCTATCCGGTGATCGACGATTCGATCGATATCGAGGTCAATGAAAGCGACTGCCGGATCGATACCTACCGGGCCTCCGGTGCGGGCGGACAGCACGTCAACACCACCGACTCGGCAGTGCGCATCACCCACCAGCCTACGGGCATCGTGGTGCAGTGCCAGAGCGAGCGCTCGCAGCACAAGAACCGGGCGACCGCCTGGGCGATGCTGAAGGCCCGGCTCTACGAGGCCGAGCTGAAGAAGCGCGAGGAGGCCGCCAATGCCGAGCAGGCCAACAAGACCGATATCGGCTGGGGACACCAGATCCGTTCATACGTCCTGCAGCCCTATCAGCTGGTGAAGGACCTGAGAACGGGTGTCGAAAGCACGTCTCCGCAGGATGTGCTCGACGGCGACCTGGATCCCTTCATGGAAGCAGCTCTCGCCCAGCGTGTCTTTGGCGGGGAAGAGGTCGAAGTCGAAGACGTCGATTAACCGACGCTCCCTACGGACAGACGAAAGGCGCCGTGGTTCCCCGCGGCGCCTTTTTGTTGTCTTGCCGGCCGAAGTCTAATGCTTCAAGAGGGCGGCGATGCGATCGCCGGCCGTGACAAAGGGGGCCGGATCGATGGCCTCGTCGCTTTGGCGGACTTCGTAATGCAGGTGCGGACCCGTGGAGCGGCCGGTCGAGCCGACGTTGCCGATCAGGTCTCCGGCAACGATGTGATCTCCGACGGAAACCCGGATCTTGCTCAGGTGGCCGTAGCGGGTAATGAAACCGTTCGCATGGCGGATTTCCACCATCTTGCCGTAACCGCCTTTCCAACCTGCATGTTCAACCGTGCCTGAGGCAGCGGCAAAGACCCGCGAGCCGTAGGGCGCCTTGAAATCCATGCCTGTGTGCATGGCGAGCCGGTTCAGAAAGGGATCCGTCCTCGGACCGAAATGGCTGGAAATGGAGGTGCTGCGGGTCGGGCGGTAAAGCGGCAGGAGACGGGCCCGGTTCTTGACGTTATGCAGTGCCTTCAGAACCCGTTCGGTGCGGTTGACCCGATCCAGAAAGGTGCCGCCTGTAATCGGGACGAATGGGCCGCCGATCGCATCATCCGACCGGCCGTTCTTTCTCTTGATGAGCGTTACGCCCAGGGGCTTCGTTGCCGCCACGATCTTGTCGATCTGCTTTTCGGTTGCCACCGCGAGGGCGTCCAGAACGGCGTCGCTTTCACGTCCCATGACGTTCAAATCCTTATCGACGGCGTCAAGCGCTGCCTGTTCTTCCGGATCGATGCCCGGCTTCAGGTTCAGCTTGTCCGTTTCCGGATCCGGCTCTCCTCTCAGGCCAAGCGCTTTAACGGGATCCTTGACCGGCTGCGGCTCGCCACCGATCGCCGACGTATCGTCGTCGATATTCGCAAGCGTGCTTTCGCTCTGGACCGGTTTCTCGGCGGGCACCGGGCTCTGTGCCGCAATCCGGATGCCGCTTTCCTCCGCCCGTGCCATCAGTTCGGTGACGACCTCGTGCCGTTTGCTCAGCAGTTGCTGGCGGCGGAGGAGGGTGGTGACCTGCTGTTCCACGTTTTCGCGATCCACCATCTGGCGGCTGCTGAGACGTTCGATTTCGGATTTCAGCCGGTCGATGCGGTCCTGATACAGGGTTTCCATCTGCTTGCGTTCGGCTTGTGCCGAGGCGGCCATGTCGTCGCGGAGGAACCAGTAGGCGGTTGCACCGAAATAACCGAGGGACAGCACCAGGCAGACGGCCGCGGCTGCTATCAGCATCGACGGACGGATAATCATCGTCGTGGTTTTCGTCCCACGCGTAAACGTAATGTGAGGGGTGGTGGCGGTGCCAAATCCTTGGCTGCGGAATTCCCGGTGCTTTTGCATGGCCGCTGATATCACTCGTTACAGCTCGCTTGATCAGTGACCACGATTAGAAATTGGTAAGGTTAATAAATCGTCTTTCCGGCGGTCCGATTATCCGGTCAAACGGACAAGAGGCTTGTAGAAACCGGGAGTTAGCCCGGCTTCCGAGCGGGCCCGGTCGTTGAACGGCGGCTTCAATGCGCCCTTGAAATGGCGCCGGACATAGCCATGGAAGGCGGGTTCGGGGCGGATGCCGATTCTGTCACACAGGAATCGAAACCATTTCGCGCCGAAGGCGACATGGTTTTTCTCGTCCCGGTAGATCACCGAGAGCGCCCTGGCTGTGTCCGCATCGCCCAGCGATTCGGCTTTTTCGATCATCGGCGGTGTAATGTCGAGGCCGCGGGCCTCCAGGACGAGCGGAATGATCGCAAGCCGGGCCGCGAGGTCATGGCCGGTTTCCTGGGCGGCCTGCCACAGTCCGTCATGAGCGGGCAAATCACCGTATCGGGCACCGAGTTTTGCCAGACGGTCTTCCAGCATGGAGAAATGCTTGGCCTCTTCCAGGCCGACCCGGACCCAGTCGTCGTAATAGGAGCGGGGGAGGCGGATATCGGCGAAGCGGCCGATCAGATCCCAGGTGAGGTCGACCGCGTTCAACTCGATATGTGCAAGCGAGTGGATCAGGGCCAGCCGGCCGGCATCGCCGCCTAGCGCCCGCTTGGGCATGTCCCGGGGCGCCAGCAGGACGGGTTTGTCGGGTCGTCCGGGACGATCGGGCATCGCGCCGTCCCGGGACGGACTGCCGAGCGCAAGTTCCCTCCGGAACCAGGCCCGGGCGGTCGCGTGCGCCAGGCGCACCTTCTCGGACGTATCGCCTGCGCGGACAATGGCACGGGCTCCGGCAACCAGCGAGCCGGGAGGGCCGGTACGGTCTTCGGATGTCATGAATTGCGGCTCAATTACGCGTCAAAGGGCCTTTACGGCGTCCAGCACGGCTTCGGCATGTCCGGCCACCTTCACCTTCGGCCAGATCCGGGCGATCTTGCCCTCGGCGTCCACGAGAAAGGTGGACCGCTCCACGCCCATGTATTTTCTGCCGTACATGGATTTTTCCACCCACACACCGAAGGCTTCGCAAACGGCCTTTTCGGGATCGGCGGCAAGGCGGACGGTCAGATTGTGCTTTGCCTTGAACTTGTCATGCTTGGCGGCGGTGTCGGGCGAAATGCCGATGATTTTGGCTCCGAGCTTGGCGAACTCCGGTTCGAGACCGGAAAAGGCGATGGCCTCCTTGGTGCATCCCGGCGTGTCGTCCTTGGGATAAAAATAAATGACAACGGGCGATCCCTTCAGCGCGGCCATGGAAATCTTCGTGCCGCCATCGCCTTCCAGTTCGAATTCAGGGGCCGTATCGCCGATCGTCAGTTCACTCATCATGCCTTCCTTATGTCACACTTAGCTGTTTAAGCCATTCTGCGGGAATGCGTACACGTTTCGTTGGAATTCGCAATTTCCGGCATTTGGTACGTAACATAGACAGGCTATCGTTCCGTTCAACGACGAAGCCCGCATTCAATGACAGGTTGCTTGAGAGCAAGTAACATCTGACGGTCGCAGAAGACGGCCGCCTCTGAGATTTCGGAATATATGGATAAAGCGCCCAAGCCTCACAAAGTACCGGCACGTCGTTCGAGATGGCTCCGACGGATCGGGCTCGTGCTTGCCGGGGTGGTGCTCATCGGAGCAGGGTGGCTCACCTACCTTTTGAGCAGCGGGCCCGTTCATGTTCCCCTTCTTGCAAGTTTCATGTCGGAAAAGGCAAGTAACGGCCCGGCGCGCCTGACCATTGCCGATACCCTGATCGATGTTTCTGCCGGCGACGGCGTCCGCGTGATCGTCAGGGAAGCCCTTTTGACCGTGGCGGGCGAGGTACCCGTCGATGTGTCGCTGCCTCTGGTCGAGGCCCCAGTCGATTTCGGCGCCCTGATGAGCGGAAAGATCGAGTTCTCGTCGCTGACGATCGACCGGCCGCTGGTCACGATCGGGGTCAAGGAGGGCGGCGAACCCGTTCTGCCGAAGATGAATCTGACAATGGAGGCGGTCAACAGGGTCAGCAATGTGGTCGAAGGGGCGTTCTCCCGCCGAAAACTGGAACACGTGTCGGTGCAGAACGGAACCGTCGTCGTGCAGGGGGCGGTTGCACGCAATTTTTCCGGTATCGATGCGCAGATTACCTGGGACCAGGACCGGACCATCCACGCCAAGGCGAAAGTGGCGGGACGGGTTGAACCCTGGACAATCGAATTCCTCCGCAAGGCTCCCCTTGACGGGAAGGACCGTTCAATCGCCATGGTCGTCGACGGCATTTCCCTTGCCGACCTGGTGAACCCCGCCAAGGTGCCGAGATCGGGAATGGATCTCGGAATTCCGCTGCAGATGAAATTTGAAACCGGCCTGTCGGGCGATGGCGTGTTCCGCTATGCCAATTTCGTCGGCCGGGTTGCAGAGGGCGTGTTTCACATCGGGCCCACGCCGATTCATTTCGACGATGCGGCGCTCTCGCTGGTATGGACCGGGGATGATCCCAAGATCAAGGTGACCCGGTCACATGCGATCAACGGCAACACCCAGATATTCTTCACCGGGGAAATCGCTCCTCCGGACGGAGAAACAGCCGACTGGAACATCCAGCTCTCGACCGATTTCGCTCAGTTCGGTTCGTCCGATGTGCCTTTGCCGCCGTTCATCGTCAACGACATGACCTTTTCGGGACGGTTCGAACAGGCAAGCAGGACGCTCTTTCTGGACAACATCCTGATCGCGGCCGGCAAGGCGAGAGCCTATATGGCCGGTTCGGTGCAAATACGCGATGACGGGCCCTATCTGGCGCTGGCGATTGACGGCGAGCGGGTTCCCGTCGGTCTCGCCAAGCATCTCTGGCCGATCACGGTGGTGCCGCCTGCGCGGCAATGGGTCATCGAGCGCATCAAGTCGGGCATGATCGAAGAGGCCCGTGCCGATCTTTCCCTCCGTCCGGCCGCTTTCAATCCGGACGACCCGGATCCGGGCTGGTCCGGCGACGACATGACGGTCAGCCTGAAATTCAGCAATGCGCGCATTGCGCCGGTCGGGGAGGTGCCGGACGCCTATAACCTTTCCGGCACGATGAACGTGGAAAATGAGGTCATGACCGTCCATGCGGGCGGCGGTCTTATTTACACGGGCAGCGGCGCCCAGGTGTCGGTTCCCGATGTGACCTTCCAGATCCAGCGTTTGCGGGAAAAGGTCGACAAGCTCGGCGTGCTGGATCTGGAACTCGACGGCGGCGTCCGGGAGATCGGGCGGATCTTCAACAGCAAACCGTTCCGTGTTCTGGAGAAAAGCGGCCTGACACCCGGTGCGATCGCCGGCAAGGGCCGCTCCTGGGTCCACGCCGAATTCCCCGTGCGCAAAAATATCGACCTGTCCGCGGTGAAATGGGATGCGAAAGCGGAATCCGCCAATTTCAGTCTGAACAAGCCGGTCAGGGGACACACGATCAAGGACGCGGAAATCAAGCTGAACGCGGACCGGGAGCAGGTGGCCATCACCGGAAAAGGCATTCTGGACGGGTTGCCGGCCGACATCGACCTTTTGTTCCCCCTTGGCGATTCCGGCGTGGAAGGCCGTCAGGGCGTGGTCCTCAATGTGACTGCCAAGCAACTCAAGCAGAACGGTATCGATCTCTCGGCCTTGCTCGAAGGCCCGATGACATTGACCGTCGATGACGCCAATGGCGGCCAGGCGTTCAACGTCGACCTGACGAAGACCGTCGTCCGGCTGGATGCTCTCGGCTGGACGAAGGGTGCCGGCGTTCCTGCAACTGCGCAATTCCTGGTGAAGACGAGCGACCAGGGCTACCACGTGCAGGACTTCACCCTTCGTTCCGAAGGTGTCGATGTGAACGGATCGATGACGCTTTCCAAGTCCGGCGAACTGGAAACCGCCTCCTTCGCGACATTCCAGCTCAGGGCGGGCGACGAGGCCTCGGTCAGCGTTCAAAAGACAAAGGGTGGCCGGTACAAGGTGGCGATGATCGGCAACTCCTTCGATGCGAGGGGGCTGATCCGCGAACTCCGCAAACCATCGACCGGAACCGACGACCAGGGCAGCAGCGGATTGACCAAGGGGCTGGCGGTGACGGCCAGCCTGAGCCGGGTGACGGGCTTTAACGGTGTCCGCCTCAATGATTTCGTCGGGTTGATCGAGGCCAACAAGAACGGGGTCACCAAGGCGGACCTGAGCGGTTCGCTCGACGGCCGCTCGCCTTTCAAGTTTTCCCTGCAGGCTGCAGGGACGGGGAAGGTGGCGGATGGCGATTTCGGAGATGCCGGAGCCACGCTCAAATTCCTCGACCTCTACGAACGCATGCGCGGCGGACAGGGAAAACTGCGCGTCAACATGTATGACACGAAAACCTGGGACGGCAGTTTCCGGGTCCGCGAGCTTTCCATAACCCAGGATCCGGCGCTCAAGCGCTTGAGCTCCGATCCCAGCCTGGTCCGCTCGCAACTCAGGAACGACGGCGGCCTCAAGCTGCCGGCCGCCCAGAACGGGGAATCCTCTTTCCAGACGCTCGATATCCTGTTCACCCGGGCCGGCGATCTGCTGACCATCCACAAGGGCGGGCTGAAGGGCGCGGTCTTCGGGGGAACCGTGTCCGGGACCGTCGACCTGGCATCCCAGACCATGGACCTGACCGGAACCTTCGTGCCGATTTTCGCCCTCAACAACATCTTTTCCAAGATCCCGATCCTCGGGTTCGCCCTGGGCGGCGGATCGGGCGAGGGCCTGATCGGCGTGACCTATCGTGTGACCGGGGAGGTCTCCGATCCGAAACTGTCGGTCAACCCGATTTTGGCGATCGCGCCCGGCATCTTCCGCAAGATGTTCCAGTAACGAAAAAGGCCGGACGCTGGGTCCGGCCTTTCGTTATTGTCCGCGCGATCGTATCGCCGTCAGCTCATACGGGCTGCAAAAGGACGTGTTTCTTCTTGCCGAGAGACAGCTTGATCACACCGTCGGCTGTGACATCGTTCGGCCCGAGCTGGCGTTTGTCATCCTGTTCGGCCTTGTCGTTGATCCTCACTGCGCCGCCCTTGATGTTGCGGCGAACGTCACCGTTGGAGGCGCACAGGCCGGCGGTCACAAAGGCGTTGAGAATACCCAGACCGGCTTCAAGGTCGGCCTTCGGGATTTCGACGGTGGGCAGGCCCTGGGCCATTTCGCCTTCCTCGAAAGCCTTGCGCGCTGTTTCCGCAGCCGCCTCGGCCTTTTCCCGGCCGTGAATGAGAGCGGTCGCTTCCGTCGCCAGGATCTTCTTCGCTTCGTTGATCTCCGAGCCCTGAAGGGCCGCAAGCCGGGCAATCTCATCCATCGGCAGCACGGTGAAAAGCTTCAGGAAGCGTTCCACATCGGCATCTTCGGTGTTGCGCCAGTATTGCCAGTAATCATAGGCGGAAAGCTGTTCGTCGTTGAGCCAGACGGCGCCGGCGGCGGTCTTGCCCATCTTGGCGCCGGAGGCCGTGGTCAGGAGCGGCGAGGTCAGGGCGAAGACCTCCACGCTTTCCAGCCGGCGGGTGATGTCGACGCCGGACAGAATATTGCCCCACTGGTCGGAGCCGCCCATCTGCAGACGGCAGCCGGTCCGGCGGTAGATCTCCAGATAGTCGTAGCCCTGCAGGAGCATGTAGTTGAATTCCAGGAAGGACAGGTGCTGCTCGCGCTCAAGGCGCAGGCGCACACTGTCGCGCTGGATCATCTGGTTGACCGAGAAATGCCGGCCGATGTCGCGCAGGAAATCGACGTAGTTGAGTTTCAAAAGCCAGTCGGCGTTATCCAGCATCAGGGCATCGGTCGGACCGTCTCCGAACGTGAGGAGCTTCTCGAAGACCTTGCGGATGCCCGCCTTGTTTGCCTCGATGTCGTCCTCGGTCAAAAGCTTGCGGCTTTCGTCCTTGCCCGAAGGGTCGCCCACGCGGGTGGTGCCGGAGCCCATCAGCGCGATCGGACGATGGCCGGTCTGCTGGAACCAGTAGAGCATCATGATCGGCACGAGCGAGCCGGCATGGAGGCTGGGGGCTGTGCAGTCGAAGCCGATATAGGCGGTGACCGTCTCCTTTGCGCAGAGTTCGTCGAGGCCCTGGGGGTCGGAAATTTGGTGGATGAACCCGCGCTCCGACAGGGTTTTCAAAAACTCCGACTTGAATTCGCTCATTTTCCGCTTCCGTGTCGTGCTCGAGGCTTCTTGGGGCCGTCCGTTCTTTTCCCGGGGCCCCCTATATCGGAACTGGCGTTGAATTTCACGAAAGAAGAAAAAAAATTTGGCACCCGGTTTTCTGCGCGGAGGATTTCGGCGAAAACGGGAGGACGCAAGAAGCAAAGCCCGTCCACATCCGGAAAAACGCTTTCACAACGGAGCAGCACTTGAAACGGCTCGTCGTCTATTGTCCAGGGTACGATTTGCGCCCGGTAAACCAGAGCTTTGCACTCATCAAGTCGGAATTCCGGAATTTCCTGAAGATAAGACAGGTTGGCGGATCGCTCACGTCTGCAGAGACCGGTTCGGATTCCGGCGACGGCACGGCGACATGGGACGGGCGAGTTGACTGGCCGGAAGGCACAGTCGAAACGCGATTTGTGCAACTCGGCTGGCGGGACGTGATCAAGCCCGACTTCGAACGGGGCTGGTTTCGCATCATGACGGACGCCCTTTGGTCCTTCTATCTTTACGCGCGGGCCGGCGGATATGGAGCCGTGCTCAAGAGCAACTGGGCGCACAGCATCTTCGTTCTTTATCCGGCGGTCGGTTTTGCCCTTTATTGCGCCGTCAGTCTTGTTCCGCCTCTTTTGCTGGCACCGTTTGTGCTCGAGAACGTCGGGGCAATTGCGCCTGCGGGAATAAAGAGCTCCATTTCCTGGCTGGTCCTGCTTGTCGGCAGCGGGTTGTGGATGGCGGCCGTCTACGGTTTCACCCGGCTGATCGAACCCTGGACCTATTTCTGGTACCTGGTGAACAGCTGGTACTTCATGGCCAGGCTTGCGCGTAACGCGCACCCGGACATTCTGGAGCGTATCGAGGAATTCGCCGACACCATCGCAGCGCTGAGCGAGCAGGCGGATGACGACGAAGAACTGGTCCTCGTGTCGCACAGCTGCGGGACTTTCGTCGCGATCTACATTCTCGCCGCCGTGTTGCGGCGGAAACCGGATATCGGACAGCGCGCCGGCGGGTTCTCTTTCGTAACTTTGGGACCGGCATTCGAATGCCTTGGCGGTTTTGGGGCTGATCAGGGGTTCGGCCAGGCAATGGCCACGGTCGCCAGGGCCGAAGTCGACTGGACGGATATCTACGGGCCCCAGGATATCGTTTGCGGCGGGCGGACTTCGCCCGTTGCGCGCTATGCGTCCAGGGCAGGCAAAATCCGGGCATCGCGTGAGCCGCGGCGGTTCAGCGTCTGTATTCCCGAAAGGATGCCCGCGGAGACATTACGGTATCTGCGCTTCCGCTTCTTCCGGCTGCATTTTTGTTATTTCCTCGCCTCGCTCCGGCCTGACCTTTTCGACTTTTACAGGCTCATGCTCGGGCCTGAGCCGGCCGTAAAGCAGCTTCAGGCCTGGGCCGGCCACAAGGGATAAGCCCGGCCGGATTGATTGGTAAGGAGCGGCTGCCGGCGATCGGCAAACAAAAAGGCCGGGCTGATGCCCGGCCTCAGACTGCTGACAAACCCCTGGCGTTAGCCGGGGGTTTTTGATTCACTGTTTTGATGTTGAAGAAACCCGGTCCGGATCAGACAGCGCTTGAGATGGTCACACTCGACCAGCTTGTTCCCGCCGAT
>NZ_JABFCZ010000035.1 GCF_014692675.1 Roseibium aggregatum
AACCGCTTCAAGAACATGGAAACTTCTATCATCAGTCATAGGCGCAGACATAGAAACTGACACCGTAAGCTCCTCCGCTCCTTCAGTGTCACAACCTCTCGCCCATAACCTCATGCCGCGCTAGATGGGGTCGGCTTCGCGCTTACCGTGAAACTGATCGTCTGTTACTCCTTTTCCGGATGATAGTCAGATCCCGGGAGGAGCGACCGGTCCGGAGCCGAAGGCGACGGCCGGAGCGATCTCCCTGGTGTCTCTGTTTCATCACATCAAGCACCATTGGAGATGCCGGATGTGATTGACAGAAATCGCTCTTGTCTTCTTTCTTTCTTCCGGAACGATGTTTGATATCCCGGAGAGCTGAGGACCGTCGCGAAGCGACGGCCGCAGGCTCTCGGCGTGCCAAAGGCACGCCCCCTTGATAATCGTTATGATGTCTATGTCTTATTAGTGTCTAATGGCTTTCGCTTAGTCGAGAAACCGCGGAAATCTGCGCTGGCTAGCCATTTCAACTGTGTTCTCTACCATGTTCCGACCGTGTCCGGCGCTATGTTTCAACTGTGGACGCTTAACTTGTCCGGTCCAGGCTTCAAGCGACCGGATTACGCTCGCTGCCATATGCTTCCGGCGCCAACGAAGTTTTTCGACTGTGGCTTTCACTGTGGTTAGCGAGGAGCTCCGAGATACTTGCAGGCCTGATTGTAGTCTCGCTTCAACGAGTCGTTGCGTGGCAACTCCTGATGACCGAAGAGCAAAGACGAGGCTACCTTGAGCAATGGCCCGGATATTTTGGCGTTCAGGGCTATCAGAACCTTGCCTGCAGCATAGCGGTCAGCCCAGGCTGCATGGTTTGCGTTGTTGCTTGTCTTCGATGAGTTGAGCTGCGTGACAGTTCCCGGAATACCCTTGGTGATGCGTTCGAAGACCTTCTTGTCATTATCCGTCCGAAGCATCTGCGCTCCAAAGCGGCAGAAGCCTGGGCCCGCGTGTTCAAGGAGCCCCAGGGCATCAAGCTTGTCCTCCCTCGAACCACCGTATCGGGAGAATCTGAAGGCAGCATTGAAGTCGAAGCTTGTTCCAGCGAGTGCGTTCCAACCATCTTCGTGACTGCATGTGCGGTGACCACAGCACCAGAAGAAATGCAGATCGATTAACTGACGATCATTGAGAAAGTCAGATACCAGGCCGCTTATCTCGTTCCCGCGCGGAACGGTTGGCTGTGGGCGTAACATTGGCGCGACTGCGCCGATTTCGCCGGCAGCGTATTTCTCGTTCAGAAGGACATTGAGGGCGAGATGACGCCTGCGGAGTCCGTCCGAATATGTGGCTCCCAATCCCTTGTTTTTGTTCAGCTCGTCCTTGATGAAATCCAGGGCTTCCAGCAGCCGGGCGATTGAGCGTTTGCGTAGTTTGCCGAGCGCGCTTTCATTCCAGGCGTGCTCAAAATCAGGCTGCTGGATGTTTTCCTGATGCTCGATTTCGGGGGGTGTCATTTCCGGCTCTTCAAGCACTGCGTTTCGGTCCTCCGTCGCCTTCGTGTGTTTTCCTGGAGAGGGCACTGGGAAGCCATCTCACCGAGTTCATGCTGTGGTTATAGCGGCCGAGGCAGCGGCCTTACCGACTTTTTTCAGAAAAATTCGGCGCGGTAGAGCATTCTATGAAAATACGTGGCCTTGAGCTTTGAGCCATTCTTCAAGTTCTCTGATGAGATCGTCGTTCCGGATAGCGGTATCCCGGTAGATCGCGTAGGCAATTGACTGGTCGTAAGGGCTGAAACCCATTTCTTTCATCATGACGCCAGCCTTGATCTTGCGACTTGCCAGGACGGTTTCAATCGCCGTTTTCACATCTGCCAGCAGACGTCCATCGGGGTGGACAATGGAACCGGTCGCGCCCTTCGAAGCGGTCGTGACAGTGGACGGTCTGGCAGGAACCAAGGCCGGACTGGAGCCTGGCGCCGTCGTGCTAGCCACGCAGGTGACGGAATATTCCGAAGCTAGCCATTTGAGGAATTCGTCTCGCTCGGCCGCGGTCGCTTTCTTCCAATGCTGCTTCAGCCCGTTGATCGCTTTCGGCCGTGGCTTGAGGCCGGTTTGGTGTGCCGCTTCCCAGAGTGTCAACTTGCCGGCTGCCACATCCCTTGCGAGTGCCGGATGTTCTGCCTCCAGCCGTCGCTCATAGTAGGTCTTATTGCGCTTGATGCTCATGGCTGCCTTGTAGAGCATTCTACAAATTGCGTCCATCGAAAAATAGAAGATTCTACGCGCTGGCTTCTATCATTAAAGAAGCCGACCAATCATCAATTGCGTTGTGGCCAGGCACGATTGAGATCTTCCGGCATGAACAAAGGGGGCTTACCGGCGAATGGAAGCTGAATCGACAAGAAGCCCACCCAGGGCGCTGGATGGGCTTCTCACTGCCAGCCTGGCTGGTCATAGGCAAGCAGTTAGGCGCAGCATTCTCAAATTAGGAGTGTGATGCTGATCTGGTGAATATTACATGTGAGAATGAAGTCTTCAAGATTATTTTTGAGTCATAGATAAGTAAATATTGACTTATTACATGAAAATATTAGACTCAGAGAATAAAATCGCATCAATTAAATTTTCATTATTGCGATGAAGGAGGTGATGGAATGGGTTGATTTGAGCTTCAAAGTAGAGCGTGAATATAGGAAAGAAATTCGTCAATTGGCGGCAAGCCTTGATGTTACGCAGGTTGACGTAATAAAAGAAGCCATTGGCCTGTTAGCGAATGCCAATGTGCCGATGAAGATGTATCCGAACCTGAACCAGGAGGCTATGGAGAGCGCCGAGAAGCGCCGCAAAGCTGATGATCGAGGCCTATGCGCATCCGAGCTCAAGGTCGAAAGCCTGCCGCGAGATGATGATCCCGATCCGATGGAGCGCGAGCCCGGAAAACGGGGAAAGAAGAAGCGCAACCGGAAGAAAAAGAGCTAACCTCCCTCCGGAAGACATAATCGGCTAGGTTGCCAGACATGGAGACTTGATCTAGTCTCTATCGCGGAGTGGCCGGCCAGGGTTGCAGCCCTGACTGATCGTTTTGTTACGTGATGACGAAGACCCGGAGAGTGATTGACCAGCTGCTCCGGGTCTTTTCGCTTTCAAGTCCGTGGTTTTTACGGTTTGCAGCATAGTCGGATCAGGTAATCTCTCTTCAATTCAGTGTTGCTATATGCTTCCTGAACGCGACATTCATATTATGAAAAGCAAGTGATCTTTGCATTTCGTTGTTGATGCCATCGACTGAAGGAGCAGAAAAACCTCATAAATCCGGCAGCCCCTCGATTTATTTCTTTGTCGTAGCAATAAAAAGCAAACGGCGGGCCGCAGCCCGCCGCGCTTCTCAATGAAGAGAATTTTGTGCACTCTAAGGTGCTTGTTAACGGGCGGCCCACGATCTCCAAGCGGCTAAGCTTTTGGCTGCCCAATTACGATCTTACACATTCAATTTGGCATGGCAAGTTGAAGCTGTTTCTTGTCCGTTTAAAGGTTAGGCGCCTTTCGTCAACTTGCGGAGGAATATTTTTATCTCGACAACTGAGTTTTGGGAATTGCAGACTACCCAATGGGAGGTAGTCATGAACGCGCAAGATCATTCAGCACCTTACACATTAGGCCTCGATCTCGGTACGAATTCCATCGGCTGGTGCGCAGTCAGATTGGATTCAACGGGCCGGCCCAGCGGAGTTCTGGATTCCGGCGTACGCATCCTGACACCGAATGATGAGGCCGGGCGCGATCCGCAATCAAAGAACTCGCTTGCCGCCAACCGTCGCGCCGCACGATCCATGCGCCGACGTCGCGACCGCTTCCAGCGCCGCCAGAAGACGCTGATGAAGGCCCTTGTGGCGGCCGGGCTGATGCCCGGAGATGAAGCCGCGCGCAAGGACCTGGAAAGGCTCGACCCTTACTGGCTTCGTGCCAGGGCATTGGAGAACCCTCTGGGACTGCATGAGATCGGCCGGGCGATCTTTCACCTCAACCAGCGCCGGGGCTTTTCTTCCAACCGGATTACCGATGCGGAAGATGCGGAAGGAAGTGCCATGAAACAAGGCATGGCCAATCTCCGCCAGGCGCTGCAGGTGGCCGATGCCCGGACATTGGGCGAATTCCTGGCTCGCCGTCATGCACGCGATAAACACGGCAACCGCGTCGACGGCATGGGGCGGAGGATTGGCAAAACCAATGCCAACAGCGGGGCAAAGCCGAATGCGGATGGTGTGCGCTTCCGGCCGACCGCGGACGGGGCCAAGGTGCTTTATGATCTCTATCCGACGCGTGATATGGTCGAGCATGAGCTTGAGGAAATCTGGAAGGCGCAAAGCCGACATCATTCGGAATTGACGGATGGGCTGCTCGGGAAACTCAAGCGGATCGTCATCGCCCAGAGACCCTTGAAAAAACCCCTGGTCGGTCGCTGCACATTCCGGCCCGAGGAAGAGCGTGCTCCGCGTGCATTGCCGCTGTTTCAGCGCTTCCGCATTCTCTCGGAAACATCCGCGCTGGAAGTGGAGCGGCCCGGGCGTCCGGCCCGCAAGTTGTCGATGCAGGAACGCGACAGTCTTGCCAGCCTGTTGATGACGCAGGCCTCCACGGTGAAATTCGACAAGATGCACCGGGCGTTGAAACTGCCGGACGATGCCACCTTCAACCTGGAGCGTGGCGGGCGCAAAGGTCTCGATCCGGACAAGACTTCGGCCGTTCTGGCGAAAGGTTCCATCTTCGGCAAGTCCTGGCGCGGCCTCTCCCGTGTGCGTCAAACGGAGATCGTCGAGAAGCTGCTGACTGAGGCAGACGAGGATAAGCTTGTCGAATGGCTGGAGGGAGATTGCGGACTGGAGGAAGGTGCCGCAGCAGCCGCGAGCAAGGCGCGCCTGCCTCAGGGGCATGGCCATATCGGCCGGTCCATGCTGTCCGATCTGATCGATGTCATGGAGACCGAGAGCGAGGAGGCGACCGATCCGGAAACGGGCGAGATCTATCCGAGGCCGCTTACCTATGACGAGGCGGTCGGGCGTTTGGGGTTGCATCATTCGAGTTTTGAGTCCAACCGGCATGCGCGTCTGCCCTATTACGGTTCGGCGATGGCCCGTCATGTCATTTCCAATCCCGCTGCGCCCGAAGGCAGCCAGGAGCGTATCGGCCGGGTGCCGAACCCAACCGTTCATATCGCGCTCAACCAGATGCGTGCGGTCGTCAATGCGCTGATCGATGCCTACGGCATGCCCGCCGAAATCCACATCGAACTGGCGCGCGAGTTGAAGCAGAACCGCAAGCAGAAGGACGACGCAACGCGCCGGAATCGGGAAAATGAATCGGCGAACGAGCGGCGGCGGGACGAACTCGCCAAACTCAATCTCGCCGACACCCATGGCAATCGCCTGCTTCTGCGCCTTTACGAGGAATTGCCGGCGGACGAGCGTGTATGCGTCTATTCGGGCACGCCGATTTCCCGGGAAATGCTGTTTTCAGGAGCTGTCGACATCGACCATATCCTTCCGCGCTCGAAGACTCTGGACGACGGCTTCGCCAACAAGGTGCTGTGCACGCGCGACATGAACCGGTTTAAGGGCAACCGCCCGCCCGCGGAGGTCTGGTCTGGGGAAGAACTGCAGGAGATCGCCGAGCGCGCTCGGCGGCTTTTCCGGAACAAGGCCTGGCGGTTTGCGCCGGATGCGATGGAGAAATTCGCCCTCGGCAACGACTTTATCGCGCGCCATCTGACCGACAGCCAGCACATGGCCCGGCTCGCCAAGGACTACCTCGGCCATTTGTATGGCGACGACCGCAATCGCCGTGTCTTCGCCACTCCTGGCCGGCTGACCGCCATGCTGCGCGGCATGTGGGGGCTGAACGGGCTGATGAGCGATCACAATCGGGCGGAGGAGGGCGAGCCGGTCAAGAGCCGCGATGACCACCGACATCATGCCATCGATGCCTTCGTCATTGCCTGCACCGACCGCGGTTTGCTGCAAAGGGTGGCCACTGCTGCAGGGCGCGCCGAGACCCGGGAACTCGACCGCTGGTCGGTAAAGGGAGAGTTTCCGGAGCCATTCGACGGATATCGTGACGCCCTGCGTGCTCGGCTGGAGACCCTGGTTATCTCCCATAAGCCCGATCATGGACTATCCTCCGGTGCAAAGGGTAGTGCGCATGTCACGTCGGGCCAGTTGCATGAAGAAACCGCATACGGTGCGGTAAACGAGACAATCGGCGGCAAGGCTTTCAATCTGGTGACCCGAAAGCCGATTGCCGCTCTCAGCGAAAAGGAAATCGGTCAGGTGCGCGATGCGCGGTTGCGCGAAGCCCTGGAGGAAGTCGCCTATGAGGCGAAACGAGGTGAGGTGAAGCTGGCGGACGCGCTGGAAACATATGGCAAGGCGAATGGCATCGGTCGTGTACGTATCCTCAAGACCGAAAAATATACGACCACGGTTCGACACGGCAACGGCCGTTATAACAAGACTTACGTGCCTGGCTCCAATCATCGTATCGAAATCTACGCGACGCCGGATGGCAGGTGGCATGGCGAAGGCGTCTCGGTATTCGACGCCAACCAGCAGGATCACACCCCCGCCTGGCGCAAGGAGACGCCCGATGCGCGCCTGGTGATGCGATTGCACAAGGGCGATATGTTTGAAGCTGATCTCGGCGATGGACCTCAGTATTACGTGGTGCGTAAGCTGTCGCCGGCGAACAGTCGCATTGAATTCGTGCCGCACCGCTATGCCGGCAAGGCGGAGGTAAGTGCCTATATCCGTGCCGCCTATTCGAAACTGCAGAAGGCCGGCGCCCGCCCTGTTCGTGTTGATCCGATCGGGCGTGTCACACCTGTTGGAGGACCGGTTTCATGATCGGGCGTGTGGTCGAGATCGCCGAGGATGGGCGTCATCTCGCCCGCCTCCGCGGTTTTCTGACCGTTAACGCCGGTGGAACGGAAATCGGACGAATTCCGCTCGACGATATCGCCGCCGTCATCGCCTCCGCGCACGGCATCACCTATTCCAACAATCTGCTGGTGGCGCTTGCCGAGCGCGGTACGCCACTGGTCGTCTGCGGTTCCAACCACCGGCCCGCTGCATTTTTGTGGGCGGCGGACAGTCATCACGAACAATCCGGGCGGATGGCCGACCAGGCGGCGGCGTCCCTGCCGTTGAAAAAACGGCTGTGGGCGCAGCTGGTGGTTGCCAAGATCGAAGGCCAGAAGGCGACACTCGAAGCCGTTGGCGCGGTCCACGAAGGATTTGCGTTGTTGGCGCGTAAAGTCAGATCGGGAGACCCCGACAATGTGGAGGCGCAGGCGGCGCGCCGCTATTGGCCGCTTCTGTTCGGCAAGGATTTCAGGCGGGACCGGGCTGCCGGCGAAACGAATGCCATGCTCAACTATTGTTACACTGTGCTGCGGGCCGGTACAGCCCGGGCAATCATGGCCGCCGGCTTGCATCCCAGCCTGGGTCTTGCGCACCGCCAGCGCGGCAATGCATTCGCCCTGGCGGACGATTTCATGGAGCCTTTCCGTCCGATCGCCGATCTTTTGGTCCATGAACTGGTTGGGGACGGTGAAAGCGAACTGAACGGCGATACCAAGTCCCGGCTTGCGCGTATTCTCATCACCGACATGAGTACGGCGGAAGGAACCAGTCCGGTCGGCCTCTGCCTGGAGCGTTTAGCACTGTCGGCGGCGCGTTGTTTTGCCGGGGAGGCGCAAAAGCTGGACCTGCCGCGACGGACACTGCCTCTGGAGGCGTGACATGGGCACGCAGCTCCCGGCACTCAGCGGATATCGGATGATGTGGCTTTACGTGATGTTCGATCTTCCAGTGGTGACAAAGGCCGAACGCAAGTCCGCCTCGAAATTCCGTTTGTTCCTGCTTGATGAAGGTTTTGAGATGGCTCAGTTTTCGGTCTATCTTCGCTTTGCGGAAAGCAAGGAAGCCGCCGAGGTTTATATCGGCAAGGTGCGGGCCGCGTTACCGGGCAAGGGCAAAGTGCACATCGTCACAATCACCGACCGGCAATACGGAAATGCACAAATCTTCACGGGACGAAAACATGAACACAAGCCGAAAAATCCGGACCAACTTGTTCTTTTCTAATTCTGCGACGGCTGTTTTCACTGAGTTCCAGAAAAAAAAGCCCCGGAAAATCCGGGGCTTGGCAGAATATCGAGCTTAGCCGCTTGGAGATCGTGGGCCAACCGCAACTGTAAAAGAGGAGATGGACTAACCACCCATAGCTTAGCCGCTTGGAGATCGTGGGCCAACCGCAACAAGTCAATGTGTAGGTCGATGTCGTCTGCCAGCTTAGCCGCTTGGAGATCGTGGGCCAACCGCAACAAGTCGGGGTCGTGATCGCATTTTGAAAACAGCTTAGCCGCTTGGAGATCGTGGGCCAACCGCAACCAGGGCTTTGAACGCCGGAATTCGCCCCAAAAGCTTAGCCGCTTGGAGATCGTGGGCCAACCGCAACGACAGCTCTTGGTGCGGCATTGCAACAGCTAGCTTAGCCGCTTGGAGATCGTGGGCCAACCGCAACGCCAGGATGCCTTGGGCAATGACAGTGCCGAGCTTAGCCGCTTGGAGATCGTGGGCCAACCGCAACTCTTTGCATAGGATGGAAGTCTTTCTCTTTAGCTTAGCCGCTTGGAGATCGTGGGCCAACCGCAACAGGTCATGGTCATGCCCTGATCGTGTCTGAAGCTTAGCCGCTTGGAGATCGTGGGCCAACCGCAACCTCGTCGATATGGATTCGTATTGGGAAAAGAGCTTAGCCGCTTGGAGATCGTGGGCCAACCGCAACCGGGAAGCCGCGGACACGCATCCTGATTTGAGCTTAGCCGCTTGGAGATCGTGGGCCAACCGCAACGGCGCGCGGTCGGACACTTCGCCTCGCCTAAGCTTAGCCGCTTGGAGATCGTGGGCCAACCGCAACAGGATCTTTCCATCGGCGATCAGATTGCCGAGCTTAGCCGCTTGGAGATCGTGGGCCAACCGCAACGCAGGCGTCACACTTCCAGAACGGCAGGTCAGCTTAGCCGCTTGGAGATCGTGGGCCAACCGCAACCGACAGCATCGTCGCTTGACCTGAGCGTCAAGCTTAGCCGCTTGGAGATCGTGGGCCAACCGCAACCATGCGCCGCGACATGCTCATCCAGATGGGAGCTTAGCCGCTTGGAGATCGTGGGCCAACCGCAACGGGCGCCGGCGCCGTACCTGTCGCGTGCGCAGCTTAGCCGCTTGGAGATCGTGGGCCAACCGCAACCAGGGCTCTGAACGCCTGTATTTCCGCCGAAAGCTTAGCCGCTTGGAGATCGTGGGCCAACCGCAACTCACGGTTAGTGTGTATCCGATCGTGTTCAAGCTTAGCCGCTTGGAGATCGTGGGCCAACCGCAACTCCTCCGGCTTCGATTCCATTTCAGGCTCGAGCTTAGCCGCTTGGAGATCGTGGGCAACTACAATGGTGCGAGGTTACCCATCGGTACAAAGGCAAGAGAAACCAGTTTGAGATCGTCGAAAACCTCGAAGCGGCCCTGGAGCAGTTCAGGAGCGTGACGGCGGAGCTGGAGAGCTAGGCTTTACGCAATCGAGACATCAGGCAGTTTGTCGATCTCGCGTTTCCTGACGGCGATTGTAACATCGCCGTAGTCGTCGCCGGCCGTTCGTCCGGCGTGGCCTTGGATGGCGTCTGCGATGCGATCTGACAACCCATGAATCCTCGCGTTCGTCTTGAACGCGTGTCGGAAACCGTGGAGCGGCGCGACTTCCGCCGGAACCAGGCCGGCACCCTTGATCCACTTGGCGACGCGGTTCGAGATTGTTTCTGCGGATTTGACCGGGTCCTGCTTGCCTTCCCGCTTTGGGTAGAACAGGGGGCCTTGCTCGGTATCCTCCACGAATTTGAGGAAGCCTTGATCGATCAGCTGACGATGCAGCGGCACGTCCCGATAATGGCCGGTCTTGGTCGTGCCGGCATCCGGCGTGATGCGCAGATAAGGGATGCCGTCTTTCTGCAGGATATCCTGTTTGCGAAGCTGCGTGATCTCTCCGATCCGTGCGCCGGTGAAGTGCGCCAGCCAAGGCGCCCAGCGCTTTGCGGCAGACAGCTGTATGCTCTCACGCGTCTCTTTCGGCCGTTGATAATTAAATGCGAACTGCAGAACTTTCGCGGCTTCGTCGGCATTGTAGCCTTTTTCTCGATTGAGCCGCTTTTTCGGCACCGTCACCGAAGCGGTTATCGCGATCGGGTCGATATATCCATGATTGCCAGCCCATTTCAGGGTGGATTTCACGGCGCTGAGATAGCGGCTGTTGATCGTCTTCGGCGCCAGGCCTTGCTCGAATTGAAGATGCGACAGCCATTTGCTGATTTTTCTGTTCGTGATCGCTGTAACGTTGTCGCTCCCCAGGAACTCGATCAGGCTCTCGATCGGACGCGTGTAGGCTTCCGTTGTTCGACCATCGCCATCGCTCCCTGTCTTGGCTTTCCTGCAAAGCTTGAACAAGGCGCGAATCGATGTCTCTTCGGGCTGTTTTTCGGAGGTCGTCTGCTCTTGAAACTGCTTTGTCGGGTTGGGCAAATGGTCCAGTGCCCATTGTGGATGAGTGATCTCCAACTTCGCCTCATCACGTTCACAAGTCCGATGCAGCGCTTCGAGTTCAGCATGGGCAATGAATCGAGCTAATCGACGCCAACTCGGACTGCCGGCTGGGAAATCATGAAAGCCGTGGGTGCGATATCGCTCAATTGCGTTTCCCAATAGATTGGATATCAGATCATTATTAGCCTTTGCGGATGCTATCTCTTTAATTTTATTGATGTGCTGGTCATCAATGAGCGAGTTCGAATATTCGGACGACAGATCGCGAAATTCTTCGTCCAGCTCCAGTTGCTCTCGATAATGCCGTGCAGCGATTTCCTCGATGGTGAGAGGGCAGAATGCGGGCGGTTGCCGTGCGGGGGAACCGGTCTGAAGGCGTTCTCGTGCATCGTCAATCTGCCGGTTGAAGCCGGCGATCACCTCGGGCAAGGCACGAAGGGCGACCTGGCGGTCGCCGCCCAGCGCCTTGATCAATTCACGTTTGCCGATAAGATCGCGCAGCTCCTTGGGAACGCCCATGCGAGCATGAAAGCGACCGCGTCTGTCTTCGTGTAGATGTCTGACCTTGCCTGCCATTTCGAACCGATTTTGTATGCGTCTTTGTAGACGCAGTTTGTATAAAACCGGTTATAATGCAAGAGCTTATAAGGATATCAAGTGGTTAGCTGGTGCTGCCGGAGAGATTTGAACTCTCGACCTCTCCCTTACCAAGGGAGTGCTCTACCCCTGAGCTACGGCAGCATCTGGCGGGAAGGCGTTAAGGGGCTGGGCCCCGGTCCCGCGGGTTTCTCGTGGGGTCCTGACAGGTCCGGCGGTGGGCCGGGTTTTTTTCAGGATTTTGAGAAACCGATGCTTGTTCCGGTGGGCGAGCGCCTGCCGGAATGCGAGGGCTTTTGCCACAGTTGGCGTGTGGGCGCAAGCGCTATCGGAACGTTTTTTTGCAAAGCCTGTCAAAGATCTTCGGCCGAAGTCCCGCTGCCCCTTGGCGGGCGCGGTCCGACAGGATAAATCGGGGAGTGAGACCGCCTTGCAAGAAGGCTCAAGCCTGTGGAAAGACGGGCCGGAGAGGCGGCGGACCATGTCAAAGGACGGGATCACTTCGGCGATGACTAGCGGCAAGGACAACGAGGCCCCAGTCGGCAAAGCACAAGGCGGCAAGGCAGCGGACAACGCCGGCTCTTCCGCAAAGAAGGCTGCATCGGCGAGCGGGTCAAAGACCCAGTCCCGCGAGGAGCGGCTTGCCGAAGCCCTTCGCGCCAATCTGCGGCGCCGGAAATCGGCGGCCAAGGGCCGGAAGGCGGAGGACTGACCGGACGGCCGTGCCGGCGCGGAATTCACCGCTCGTCCGGTTGGCTTATCCGTTAAAATGGCGCGATTTGCCGCTGGACGGGCAAAAAATGGGCCCCTTGCCGCCTTGCATGGGCCACATGTAGCGTATAGACGACGGCATCACTTTTGAGATTGGTCAAGGATAGTCCGGCGGATTTCGGGGAAGCTCTCAGGATCAGCACGCTTTATTGTCGGGGTGGGAAGATGGACAGCATCAAGGTAGTCGGGGGCCGGGAGCTCAAGGGTGTGATCCCGATTTCGGGGGCGAAGAATGCCGCCCTGCCGCTGATGATCGCCTCCCTTTTGACCGAAGACACGCTGACGCTGTCCAATGTGCCGCGCCTGCGCGACGTCGCCCAGCTGACCCAGATCCTGATGAATCACGGCGTCGACTATTCGGTCAACGGCAAGCGCTCCGGCCAGGACGATCTGGACGGCCAGACGGTTCACCTGACCGCCCGCGAGATCGTCGACACCACCGCGCCCTATGAACTCGTCTCCAAGATGCGCGCAAGCTTCTGGGTCATCGGCCCTCTGGTGGCGCGCATGCACGAGGCCCGCGTCTCGCTGCCCGGCGGCTGCGCCATCGGCACCCGCCCGGTCGACTTCTTCATCGAGGGGCTGGAAAAACTCGGCGCCGACATCGACATCGACGCCGGCTATGTGGTCGTCAAGGCCCCCGGCGGACTCGTCGGCGACCGGGTGGAGTTTCCGAAAGTTTCGGTCGGCGCGACCCACACCATCATGATGGCCGCGACCCTTGCCAAGGGCGAGACGGAAATCGTCAATGCCGCCTGCGAACCGGAAGTGGCCGATCTCGCAGCCTGCCTGACCGCCATGGGCGCGAAGATCGAAGGCGCCGGTACCCCGGTGATCCGCATCCAGGGCGTCGACCGCCTGCATGGTGCCCATCACGCGGTGGTGCCCGACCGGATCGAAACCGGAACCTATGCCATGGCGGTCGCCATGACCGGCGGCGAGGTGCTCTTGCGTGGTACCCGGGCGAATCTCCTGGATACTGCGCTCGACACCCTGCGCGAGGCCGGAACCGAGATCACCGAGGTTCCGGAAGGCCTCAAGGTCTATCGCAACGGCAACGGCATCCAGCCGGTCGATGTCACCACCGAACCGTTCCCTGGCTTCCCGACCGACCTGCAGGCCCAGTTCATGGCGCTGATGACCATGGCCGGCGGCCAGAGCCGGATCACCGAGACCATCTTCGAAAACCGCTTCATGCACGTCCAGGAACTGGCCCGCCTCGGCGCCCAGATCCACATCGACGGCAACACGGCAATCGTCGACGGCGTCTCCACCCTGCGCGGCGCACCGGTGATGGCGACCGACCTGCGGGCCTCCGTGTCCCTGGTCATCGCCGGCCTTGCGGCCGAAGGCGAAACCACCGTCAATCGCGTCTATCACCTGGACCGCGGTTTCGAACGGCTGGAAGACAAGCTCACCCGCTGCGGCGCGCAGATCGAGCGAATCTCCGGATAACTCCGGCCAGAACGCCGGAGGATGCCATGTCCGCAATGACCATACGGTTTCTGGTTCAGGCGGGCTTCGGCACCGTCGGCGTGCTCGTCATTGTCTTCGGCGGCTGGCCCTGGGGCGCGGGTGTCGGCACGGCTCTGATCATCTTCGGCCTCTGGCTGGGTGGCCGTATTTTCAGGCGCATCGCGACGCTGGACGAGATCAAGGCGGATCTGCGTCAGCGGGTCGACGAGGGGCCTTGAGAACTGCATACCGTTTGCCGGATTGCCAAATTGTCCATTCCCGTTTAGGTCAACGGCTAAGAAGACCGGTCTGCAGGGCAAGGCCGGCTCCCATCGGATGAGACGGACGCGGGTGTGATTTGACAGCCATGGATCAGCTGAAACTTGCAGCACTGGACGCGGAAGACCTTGAGGTTCTTTCCGCCCATCTTCAGGACGCGGTTCTGACCGTCGGCGACATCCGCTATCTGCCGAAGGAGCGCAAGGCGATCTTCGTGGTGAACCGGTTCGTCTGGGACAAGGCCGCCGACAGGCGCTCCGGTGCGCACGAGCGACGCCGCGCCGCATTGGCAGTGACCCAGGTGTCCTCCATGAAGTCCAGCCGGATCCGCCAGGATGCCAAGGGCGCCGTTCTGGAACTTCTGGCGGTGACCTTCGAGGAAGGCGATGCACCGGCGGGCCGGATCAAGCTGGAGTTTGCCGGCGGCGGGACGGTGCTTCTGGACGTCGACTGCATCGAGGCCCAGCTTGCCGACCTGGGGGCTGCCTGGTCGACGCCGAACAGGCCTGCTCACGATCTGGACTGAATGGAAATTTTAAAGGGCGCAGGCAATTGCGCCCGCCTGGAAGGAGCTTGACGGGTGGCGATACGTCTGTCGAACAAGGACGCCGATTTTGAAACCCGCTTCGCCGAATTGCTTGCCGGCAAGCGCGAGGCATCGGAGGATGTCGACCAGATCGTGCGCGACATTCTGGAGGATGTGCGCAAGCGCGGCGATGCGGCGGTCGTGGACTACACGAAGCGTTTCGACCGTCTGGAGGCTTCAAGCCTTGCCGAACTCAAGGTAACGGAAGCCGAAATCGAGGAAGCGCTCTCGCAAGTGCCCGAGGCGACGATCGAGGCGCTGAAGCTGGCGCGCGAGCGGATCCACTCCCATCACGCCCGCCAGATGCCGAAGGACGACCGCTATACCGACCCGATCGGCGTTGAACTCGGCTCAAGATGGACCGCGGTTGAGGCGGCCGGGATCTATGTGCCCGGCGGCACCGCGTCTTACCCCAGTTCCGTCCTGATGAATGCCGTGCCCGCGCTGGTTGCCGGCGTGGAGCGCATCGCCATGGTGGTGCCGAGCCCGGACGGCATCCTCAATCCCCAGGTTCTGGCGGCCGCAAAGATCGCCGGTGTCACCGAGATCTACAAGATCGGCGGAGCCCAGGCCGTAGCGGCCCTTGCCTATGGCACGGAGACGATCGCCCCGGTCAGCAAGATCGTCGGTCCGGGCAATGCCTTTGTCGCCGCCGCCAAGCGGCGGGTGTTCGGCACGGTCGGCATCGATATGATCGCCGGTCCCTCCGAGGTGCTGGTGGTGGCCGATGCCGAGAACGATCCGGACTGGCTTGCCGCCGATCTCCTGGCCCAGGCCGAACACGATGCGGTCGCCCAGTCGATCCTGATCACCGACAGCGAGGACCTGGCCGCGGGCGTGGAGCAGGCGGTGGAACGCCAGCTCGCCACCCTGCCGCGGGCCGAGGTCGCCGGCGCCAGCTGGCGCGATTTCGGCGCGGTGATCGTCGTCGACACGCTTGAAAACGCCATGCCCCTGGTCAACCGGATCGCGGCGGAACACCTGGAACTGGCCGTCGCCGATCCGGATGCCATGCTGGACAAGGTCCGCAATGCCGGTGCGGTCTTCCTCGGGCGCCATACGCCGGAAGCGATCGGCGATTATGTCGGCGGATCCAACCACGTTTTGCCGACCGCCCGCTCCGCGCGGTTTTCGTCTGGTCTATCGGTGCTTGACTTCGTCAAGCGCACGTCGATCCTGAAATGTGACGCGGACAGTCTCCGGGCGCTCGGCCCGGCGGCCATCACGTTGGGCGAGGCGGAAGGCCTGAGCGGCCATGCCCGCTCGGTTGCAATCAGGCTTAATCTTTAACAGGAACAGGCTGTAAAAGGACAGGCACCGCATGGACGAGGCGCACGGCGAGACTACCGAACCGGCCGGCAGCAGGCTCGTCGACGTCGTACTCGACGAGGCCTCGATCGCCCGTTCCACGCCGGACGTGGAGCACGACCGGGCCGTCGCCATCTACGACCTGATCGAGGAAAACAGCTTTCAGCCGGTCGGCCAGCCGCCGGCGAACTACGTGCTCCGCCTGTCAGTTGTCGAAAAGAAGCTCGTGCTCCAGATCAGCCGGGAGGACGGCACCGAGGTCGTCACCCATGTCCTGTCGCTGACGCCGCTGAGGAAGATCGTCAAGGACTACGACCTGATCTGCCAGAGCTACTACGAAGCGATCCGCCATTCGACGCCGAGCCAGATCGAGGCCATCGACATGGGCCGGCGCGGCGTGCACAACGAGGGCTCCACGATCCTGATGGAGCGGCTGGAGGGCAAGATCGAGGTCGACATGAAGACCGCCCGCCGTCTCTTCACCCTTGTCTACGCCCTGCACTGGAAAGGATGACGCGGTGACCGGGCCGGGCGGCCGTCCGACTGCGGTTCTTTATGCCTGCGGCATGAATGCCGTACGCTCGCCCATGGCCGCGGCGATCACCCGCCACCTGTTTCCCAACCAGATCTACGTGCGTTCCGCCGGTGTCCGGCAGGGCGAACTCGATCCCTTCGTCGACGCGGTGATGGCGGAAATCGGCATCGATACCAGCCGGCATCAGCCCAAGACCTTCGAGGAACTGGACGAGTCCGGTTTCGATCTGATTGTGACCCTGGCGCCGGAAGCGCACCACAAGGCGCTGGACATGACCCGCACGGAGGCCGTCGACGTGGAATACTGGCCGACCATGGACCCGACGCTTGCCACAGGCAGCCGGGAGCAGATCCTGGATGCTTACCGGACCGTGCGCGATCAGCTTCTTGCCCGCATCAAGAAGCGGCTTGAGTGGGCGCCGCCGCCCAGCGGATAAGGTGCAGGACGCCCTTGCAGACCCGATTGTCCCGATATCGCACATCTTTATGCGAAATGCGGCAGAAAGAACGGTTCACTTTCGCGGCGCTATCCGTTAGGTTCGCCGCTCATCAGAAAGCCTAATCAGGATACCCTATGGCCAAGGAAGAAGCTCTCGAGTTTCCGGGCGTGGTTACGGAACTGCTGCCCAACGCGACTTTTCGCGTGAAACTGGAAAATGACCACGAAATTATCGCCCACACTGCCGGGCGCATGCGCAAGAACCGTATCCGTGTTCTCGCAGGCGACAAGGTTCTGGTCGAAATGACCCCTTACGATCTGACCAAGGGGCGGATCACCTACCGCTTCAAGTAGGATTTAAAGGCGTTTGACGCCGGCAAGAAGGCAAAAGGTGGCCATGACAACGGTTCCCTCTCTGATCCTGGCATCCGCCTCGCCGCGCCGCCTTGCGCTGTTGCAGCAGATCGGAATCGAGCCGGATCATCTGATACCGGCCGACATCGAGGAAACGCCTCACAAGCTTGAAACGCCGCGCGCCCATGCCGTGCGCCTCGCCAGGGAAAAGGCCGCAGCCGTGCGCGCCGTGGCGGATGCCTCGGAGGACTTGTGTCCGGCGCTGGTTCTGGCCGCCGACACGGTGGTCGCGGTCGGGCGCCGCATCCTGCCGAAGACCGAAATCACCGACCAGGCCTATGCCTGCCTGTCCCTTCTGTCGGGACGCGGTCACCGGGTGTTCACGGCCATTGCCGTTGCCGGGGAGGGCGGCAAGGTCCGGTCCAGGCTGGTCGAGACCCGGGTCCGTTTCAAGAAGCTGTCCCGCCAGGACATCGACGATTACGTCGCCTCGGGCGAGTGGCGCGGCAAGGCCGGCGGCTATGCCATCCAGGGCTTTGCGGGCAGTTTCGTCGTCAAGCTGGTCGGCTCCTATACCGCTGTTGTCGGCCTGCCGCTGGTCGAATCATCCGGCCTGCTTGCATCCGCCGGTTATCCGATCCACAAGAGCTGGACGACCGCCGTCACCGCTTGAGCCGCAATGGCCGGTGTGGCTGACCTTCAAAAACGGAGAGGCGACATGGCAAAGTCTCCCAAAAACGCGGACCGCCGCATGCGGCCCTGCCCGATCTGCTCCAAGCTGTCGACGCCCGAGCACTATCCCTTCTGCTCGGACCGCTGCGCCAAGGTGGACCTGAACCGCTGGTTCTCGGAAGGCTACACCATTCCGGTCGTGGAAACGGACGACCTGGAAGACCGGGAAGACTGATCTCAAATCGTTGCGCCGTTTTCTTGCCTGGGAACAAGCGGGGATCTCTGCGTTGTCATCCCGGTTTGACGCGGCAGCGGCAAGACCGGGATCCGGTACTCCGTGCGGTCTGCGATTGGAAAAGATAACAAGTTCAGTGATTTACTGGATCCCTGCCTGCGCAGGGATGACAACGAGTTGTGTGGTAAGGCAGATGGGTTTATTCGCACGATTCTAAAGCCGGACGGCAGTGGTCGGTCTTTGCCGATGCTGTATTTATGTGGGTTTGACGCCCCCGCCTGGAACATTTGCCGGCTCAATTGATTAAAAAATATTCTTGCCGTGAAAAAATTTTCACTGCCATAATGGCGCGTGACGTTGTCGCCCATGCAACTTCGGTTCTTCGTCCCGGGCTTCAGGTTGTGCGCTAGGATTTTGTCGGGCGGGTTTTGATCGCCGTGCCGACGTGAATCCACCGCAAAACCGGGCCGGAGGGAAGGCGAATGCCTGGGTTGCCGGCAGCCGGCAAACGTCCCACATCCAGAGGCGAGGCACATATGAACAAGTTTCTAATTGGCACTGCAGCGCTGGCCATGACCACCGCACTCTCCGGTGCGGCCCGGGCCGACTATTCCCTGACCATCCTGCATACGAACGATTTTCACAGCCGGGTCGAGCCGATCAACAAGTATGATTCCGGCTGCAAGGAGGAAGACAACGCCGAGGGCAAGTGCTTCGGCGGTTACGCCCGCCTCGATACGCTGATCAATGAGCGCCGGGCGGCGTCCAACAACTCCGTCCTGCTGGATGGCGGCGACCAGTTCCAGGGGTCGCTGTTCTATACCTATTACAAGGGCAAGGTCGCCGCCGAGATGATGAACCGGCTCGCCTATGACGCCATGACGGTCGGCAACCATGAGTTCGACGATGGCCCGGACGTGCTGCGCGGCTTCATGGACGCAGTCAAGTTCCCGGTGCTCATGTCGAATGCGGATGTGTCGAAGGAGCCGGAGCTCGCCGGCGTGCTGATGCCCTCCACCGTCATCGAACGCGGCGGGGAGAAGATCGGCCTGATCGGCCTGACGCCGGAAGATACCGGCGAACTGTCGAGCCCGGGCAAGAACATCGCCTTTTCCGATCCCGCCGGGGCGGTGAAGGCCCAGATCGCGAAACTGGAGGCAGAAGGCGTCAACAAGATCATCGTCCTGAGCCATTCCGGCTATGACGTCGACCAGAGGATCGCAGCAGAGGTGTCCGGCATCGACGTCATCGTCGGCGGCCATTCCCACACCTATCTCTCCAACATCTCCGACAAGGCGAAAGGCCCCTATCCGACCTGGGTGGAAAGCCCGGACGGCCACAAGACCGCGATCGTCCAGGCGGCTTCCTACGGCAAGTTCCTGGGCGAATTGCAGGTGACCTTCGATGACAACGGCGTCGTCACCGAGGCGGTCGGCGAACCGATCATCACCGATGGCAAGATTGCCGAAAACGCCGAGGTGAAGGCGCGCATCAAGGAACTGGCCGAACCGCTTGAGGAAATCCGCCAGGAAGTCGTCGCGGACGCGACGGCCGCCATCGACGGCGACCGCAACAGCTGCCGGTCGGGAGAGTGCCAGATGGGCAACCTTGTTGCCGATGCCATGCTTGACCGGGTCAAGGATCAGGGCATCCAGATCGCGATCCAGAACGGCGGCGGCCTGCGTGCGTCCATCGATGCCGGCCAGGTCACCATGGGCGAAGTTCTGACCGTTTTGCCGTTCCAGAACACGATTTCGACCTTCCAGCTTAAAGGTGCAGACGTTCTGGCCGCACTTGAAAACGGCGTCAGCCAGGTGGAGGAAGGGGCGGGGCGTTTCCCTCAGGTCTCCGGCCTGAAATTCACCTGGACGAAATCAAAGCCGGCGGGCGAGCGTGTCGTTTCCGCGGACGTCATGGAAAACGGCTCGTGGACGCCGATCGACCCGGACAAGGTCTATGGCGTCGTGTCCAACAACTACATGCGCAGCGGCGGTGACGGTTACAAGATCTTTGCCTCTGCGGGCATGAATGCCTACGATTTCGGCCCGGGTCTGGAAGATGTCGTCGCGGCGTATCTGGGTCAGGCCAGCGGCTATACGCCCTATACGGACGGCCGTATCACGGAAGAATAGGCCGCTCGGTCGAAGGCGGAAATACGCAGAGGCGCGCAGGATGAAAGGCGCGCCTCTTTTGCATGTTTTGCGGAATTACGAACGGAAATTGGCCAGTTTTTGTGCGGTGTTACCGCGCGGATCGATGACTGGACGGCAATTATTTCTCGACATTTCCACCCTGCATGCGTAGGAATCGGGAGATAGGTAATTTTTATTAACTTTTTGACGTTTCGGCGAAAGTCGACCGTGTGAATTCGGGTTTTTGGAGCGCGACTTTGGGTGTGAACCGTCTTTTTTCTGTGTTTCGACAGAAAGCGAGGTCAGTCGCCGGGGTATTGCTCTTCATCGCCGGCCTGGCCGCGACAGATGCGTTCGCTCAAACGCAGGCGCCAACTGACACCCGGACCATGACACAGCTCGCGGCGCGCCAGCAGGAGCTCCTGCAGGTCATGCTGCAGCGGCCGGACGATCTGGATACCGCATTCGAATACGCCACGATATCCGCCCAACTGGGCGACTATGAAGCCGCGATTTCCACCTTCGAGCGCATGCTCGTTTACGCTCCCGGCCTGCCGCGGGTGGAGCTTGAACTCGGTGTTCTTTATTTCCGGCTCGGTTCCTTTGACGCTGCCCGCTACTATTTCGAAGCGGCATTGAATACCCCGAACGTGCCGCCGGAAGTCGAGCAGAAGGTCAGCGTCTACCTGGCAGCCATCGACAGCCGGGAAGACCCGGCCAAATTTACGGCTTCGATCGCCTTGGGTGTGCGCTATCAGTCGAATGCCAATGCCGGCCCTGGCGGAAGACGGGTGATTCTGAACGGTACGCCGTTCCTGCTGAGCGAAACGTCGACAGGCCGATCCGACGTGAATGCCTTTATCGCCGGCCGTTTCCACGGAGCTTATGACCTCGGGTCCCAGGGGGACCTTCTGGAGGGCGACCTGCTGGTTTATGGGGCGCGCTATTACGATCAGGTCAGGCTGGATTCAGGCATCGGCGAACTCACGCTCGGTCCGTCGTTCAATATGGAACGGTTCAGCATCGACAACACGCGGGCGGGTATCTATGGGATTTTTTCCGGTGTCAGGCTCAACCACGACGGCTATCTGGGTGCCCTGGGCCTGGGGTCGCGCTTCGTCTCCGATATCTCGCCGAGGACAAGGCTGAACGGAAAGGCCGAATTCCGGCGGCGCTGGTACAACGACACCGCGGACTATCCCACCGTATCGGATCGCAGCGGCTACATTCTTCTGGCCGAGCTTGTCCTGCATCATCAGATATCCAGGTCTGTCCTTCTGCGGTCCCAGGTATTCGGCGATTTCGAAGAGGCAAAGAAAAACTGGAATCAAAGCTGGGAAGCGGGCTTTTCCCTGGGCGGGACCTACAAGTTTGCATCGATGATAAAATCGCTGCCGGACCCCTGGTCAATCGACATGGAAACCGGGTTCGCCTACCGGGATTTCGAAAGCCCCGATCCGCTGATCAGCACGACGGAATCGGAATATGATTACGAGGGCTGGGTGCGGGGTGTATTCTCGGTGCCCCTGCGGGAAAAATATACGGTTAACCTGGTGGGTGAGCTGCGGCGTCAGTTCTCCAATTACGATCTGAGCACCTACACCAACGCCTCCGCCATGGTGAACGTGGTCAGAAATTTTTGAGAAGCGGGAGGTTTCGATGAGAAAAGTCTCCAGTTCCACAACACGACGCAACCGGTTCGCCGGTTTCGGCGCGCTCCTTTCGGCCGTCTTCGTCTTGTGGGTGCCGGTAACGCCCGCATCAGCCGTTGAAGTGGGGGTTGCCGCCGCGGTCAACAAGGCCGCCTTTGGAACGCCGCCGGGCGGAAACAGGCGTACCAAGGTTCTCGGCGACAATGTGATCTACAACGAGCGTATCGAAACCAATCCCGGCGGACTGGTCCAGGTGTTGTTGCGCGACGGTTCGACGTTCACCGTCGGTGCCAATTCCGATCTGGTCATCGATGAGTTCGTCTACGATCCGAATGCAGGTACCGGAAAACTGGTCGCGTCCTTCAGCAAGGGCGTCGCACGGTTCGTCGGCGGCAAGCTTAGCAAGAACAGGGGCGGGGTGACGGTCAAGACGCCGGTCGGGACGATCGGGATCCGCGGCGGCATCGCAAACCTCAATCTTTCCGGCAACAACCAGAGCTTCTCCCTGCTTTTCGGCAAGGAGCTCAACTTCATCGGAACCAATGGCCAGCATCTGCGTGTCTACGAAAGCGGATACACCCTGAACGTCAATCAGCTTGGGGCTGCCAGTATCCGCCGCACGACCCAGGCGGACCTGGGGCAGGTGCAGGACGCCATGACCAGCCGCAACGGTCAGCACGGTGGCGCGAGCAACACGCCGACCGACGGCAGCGTCTCTTCCTCGGACTTTGTGAATTCCAATTCGGGGCTGGGCTTGATCAACACCTTGCCGCGGCCGAAGCCTGATGTCGTTTTGAGCACGAACCTCTCCGATGTGGACGACACCCTCGTTAAGGTAAACGAGGTGAATACGGAAAATGTGGTCACGACAGGGACGGAAACCGAACAGGTGCGTGCTCTGCGGGCCGGAACCACGTATTCCCCGTCCTTCAACAGCTCCCTTGTCATCAGCAATCCCGGAAATCAGGGATTGATCGGCGGGCCGTCCGGCACCGACATGTCGACCACGTTCAAAACCGGAATGATTATCAGCGGAAATGCGAAGGCCCTCTATGTCGGGTCGGTCGGTAATGATCCTGTCTATATTTTCGACCCGAACAATAATGGTCAGAAGTTCTTCTCCCAGACGACCACGGACAAGGGATACGCCTTCGAAAACGCCTCGTCCTCCAAGGTTCCGGCCGTACCCATTCTTGATGGCACCACCTACGGCAATGCCAAAACGAATGCGCAGGGCGTGCTGGTAACGGGGGAGAAATTCGCGGCCGCAGCGTATTTCCTGGCGACAGGGCAGATCGGGACCAGCAATCCGACCTTCAACTACGGCGGACAGGACGTGATTTACCTCCTCTACGGCGTCGGTACGGATTTCTCGTCATTCGGCAATGCCAGCGATCCGGTCAATGTAAGGTCCTACAAGCTTTATTCGGACCCGCTGACCATGTTCCAGCTTGGAACGAGCAATGGTGACGGCAGTTTCCAGCCGGTGTCGACCAACGCTTTGTTCGTCAATCCCCTGGTGGCGCAGGATCTCGGGGCGAGCTTCATGTCCAATGTGTCGTCCACGGGTCTTCTGATGATCGAAGACAGCTCGACGACACTCGACAAAGCCAAGTTCCTGGCCTCTTCCTTCCGGATCGAAGGAACCGGCTCGAGCCAGAAGTCCATGATTTCCTTGGGGGTAGCTTCCATTTTCCAGGACAACGGTCAGCTCACAACCAGCTTCGGCCGACGCGGCAGCCATCGGACGGGCACCACCCAGAGTTCGGCCAGCTATGGCGGATCTGTCGTGACCGAGGCCGGCACCGATGGCGGACATTTCTTCGGTCCCAATGCCCAGAATTTCCTCCTCTCGGGCGACGTGGAAAATGCCGACGCGTACAGCGATTCATATTTGAACCTGCCGAGCGGGACATCTACGGCCGATACGATCAGCAACACGGTTCACCCGGGTCAGCTTCAAAACGAATATACGGTCAGCAGTCTGTCCCGCACCACGCGAACGCTCTACGGCTACGGTGCGGGGATTGTTGAATCATCCGACAATACCAACCCGGTTGCCTTCAGCAGCTCGAAGCCGGACCAGATGATGCTGTCGTTCAACGCCGGCAACAACAGCCTGCTGTCGACATTGTCCGTCTCCGACCGACAGGGTCACGATTCGAATGCGGAGAGTTTTCTGGTCAAGTTCGGTACGGAAGCAGACGGGTCCGGTTATTCCCGCTCGGCGTTCATCGACGACGATAACTATGCCGCCCGCGACTCCAAGACGCCGACCGACACTTACATGGTCCTGAACGCAGACCTGGGTAACGCGACCGTGCCGCATGTGTCCGACAGCAACGTCAACAGCTATCTCGTTCCGAGCACGCTGGTGGGCGATGCGGACAATGCCATCATGTCCGGGGTCACCGAATGCACCTGTGCGTTTCTGGAATGGGGCTACTGGGGGACGAAGACGAAATACAAGAACGCGAATTTCTCCGGCGGCGAACGCACGGACTACGTGCACCTTGGAACCTGGGTTGCCGGCAACATCACGAATTCTGCCAGCCTGCCGTCAACCGGATCGGCGACCTACGCCGGTCACGCGGTCGGCAATGTGGCAAACGGCTCGGCCAAGTATCTGGCCGCCGGCAATTTCAGCATGTCGATGGATTTCGGCTCCCGCACCGGTTCGGCCTCCGTGTCGAACTTCGACGGCAAGAATTTCAGTGCCACCCTGTCCGAGACGACGGTCAGCAGCGGCAACCTGTTCAACGGGACCGTATCGGGAGCCTTGAACGGTGAAATCAATACCTCCATCGTGTCGGGTCCTTCGACCAATTACGACGGTGCCATCGGCAATTTCAACGTCACGGACGGAAGCACCTGGGCCGCTACGGGAATCGTTGCCGGCCAGAAACAGTAAGTTGTTCTGCCGCGCCTCGGTAAGGCGCTGAAAATAATGGTATATTAGCGTCTTCCACGACCCGGGGCGGACAGGTGGAACAAGCCTTTCGCCATTGTTGAAAAACTTTGCCGGGGCGCTGGACAAGGCCCGGTCGAGCCTCTATAAGACCCGAGCTTTCAGCGCTCGGGCGGCCTCGCCGCTTTGCGCAATAGGCCCGGATAGCTCAGTTGGTAGAGCAGCGGATTGAAAATCCGCGTGTCGGTGGTTCGAATCCGCCTCCGGGCACCATTTCCCTTTTTCATAGCTTCTCATAGCACAATCTACTTTCTTAAAAATCAATGCTTTAGCAGGCGTTGGGTGCTCATTGCGACACATGGCATACCCTTGCAGCTCCTCTGAAATTGGGTAACGATCTGGGTATTACCCATTACCCACGAGGAGCGTTACCCAATGGCCCTCTCTGATTTTGCCTGCAAGAATGCCAAAGCTAAAGACAAGCCGTACCGTCTCTCGGACGGGGACGGTCTCTATCTTCTGGTTCAGAAGACCGGCTCCAAGCTTTGGCAGCTTCGCTATCGGTTCAGGGAGAAGGAGAACATTCTCTCTTTCGGGAAATACCCGCTTGTGTCGCTACTGGACGCAAGACAGAAGCGGGATGATGCCAAAAAGCTCCTGCTTGAGGGCATCAATCCTGCCGAGAAGCGCAAGGCAGACAAAGTCGCGGCCGTCACGGAAGCCCGCACCACCTTCGGTCTCCTGGCCGAGGAATACATCAATCGGATGGAAGAGAACGACGCGGCCGCAGCTACCGTCGCCAAGACCAAATGGCTCCTTGAAGGCTTAACCAGTCCGCTCGCCAAGCGTCCCATCAAGGAGATCACATCGGCGGAAATCCTCGACCTGCTGCAAAAAATCGAGAAGAGTGGGAGAAAAGAGACGGCCAGACGCTTGCGCGGCGTGATCGGTAGCGTTTTCCGGTTGGCCATCGTCACGCTGCGCGCCGATACTGATCCCACTTTGGCGCTCCAAGGTGCTTTGCAAGCGCCCAAGGCAAAAGGTAGAGCCGCCATCACTGACGAGCGCAAGTTCGGACAACTTCTTTGTGATATCGATGAATATGATGGTTGGCCGACCCTGAGAGCCGCTTTGCAGTTCCTTGCGCTCACCTGTGTGCGACCCGGTGAAGTGCGGGGTGCCACCCGCGACGAGATCGACTTCAAGAAGGCCGTGTGGCGCATTCCGGCCGAACGAATGAAAATGAGGGTTCCGCACCATGTGCCGCTTTCGAAGCAAGCTCTGGCGGTGATCGAGGATATTTGGCCGCTCTCAGAGTATGGATCACTGGTCTTCCCGTCGATCCGTTCCATCAAACGTCCGCTCTCAGAGAACGCCCTAAACTCGGCCCTCCGGCGTATGGGTTACACCAAGGAGGAGGTGACCGCACACGGCTTCCGGGTAACCGCTAGCACCATTCTCAACCAGCGAGGTTACGATCCTGACGTAATCGAGGCGGTGTTGGCGCATCAGGATCGGAATAAGATCCGGCGGACATACAACCGAGCTACCTACTTCGAGCAGCGAACCAATCTGATGCAAGAGTGGGCGGATATTCTGGATGGCCTGCGAGCTGATAAATAGTCCTCATTGGCCACTCTATCCAAGCTTATGATTGTTCGCTCTTTCAGGATTTTTGGGCTACCTTTGAAGTGGTTCTGGTTTTCTAGACAACGCAGCGGCTGAGTTAAGGTGTGTCCGAATTTGTTTTCATGTCGCTATTTGTTGCGTCTTGGCCGTCCCAGTATGCCTCCGTCGGACAGGCTCACGGCTCAGGCCAAGATCGATTTCGCGATGAAACGTGTCAATGGAACGGCGCAGGCGGAGCCGCGCGACAGCTGTTCGCCAAGTAGAAACGATATATCTAAGAGCCCCACAGGAGTGCATCCGGCGGCGCCATTCTTAAGCCTTGTCGAACAGCTTGGCTATAGGCCGACTTCAGGACCGACTTTACTAAGGGCTTTCATATACCGTCCGTTTTCCGGTCGTTCCGCCGCGCGACAGTTGCGTGTGGAGATTCTGAAATCAGCTTGGCCAGATAAATAATATTGCCTGTCGGAGGGTTTTTGTGATTGGTATCGGTGCTGTGGACCGTCTCAATTTTTACGTCAAATAGGAGCTGCGCGAGAGCGAAAAAGCTTGCTGTCGCAACCGATCCCAATGCTCTGTATGCGGCGCTTGCAGACCATGCTGACGGCCTCGTGCGGGCCGGTGTGGAAGCTTCGTCGCTCGGGGTCTGGGTGCACCGGGAATTGCAGAGCCGCGGCCTTCCAATGATCACTGTGGAAGCTCGTCACATGCGTCATTCGCTGAGCGCCATGCGCAATAAAACCGACCGCAATGATGCCCGTGGCATCGGCCAGATGATGCGTCTCGGCTGGTTCCGGGCGGTCCATGTGAAGTGCGTTGAGAACCAGAAACTGAAGACGCTTCTGGCCAATCGGCGGCTGTTGAAACGCAAGTTGATCGACCTGGAAAACCACATTCGCGGCGCGCTGAGAACCTCTGCCTGCGGGTCGGAACGGTCAGCCGGAACCGGTTCGAAACGCGCGTGCGCGAGCTTCTGGAGGGCTCCGACCTCATACTAGAGACCATGATCGGCACCATGCTGGAGGCGCGCGCGGCAACCATGGAGAGCTACGCCAAGCTGCACAGGATCGTGCTGCAGGTGGTCAAGCATGACCCGCTGTGCCGGCGCTTCATGGCCGTGCCTGGCGTCGGTCCGATTGCCGCCCTGATGTTCAAGGTGGCGGTCGACGATCCGCACCGGTTCAGCCGGTCGCGCACGGTTGGCGCCCACTTCGGGCTGACCCCGCGCCGTTTCCAGTCGGGCACCTCGATCGACTATGCCGGGCGCATCAGCAAGCAGGGGGACGTCAATGTCAGAGGGGCTTTGTGCGAGGCAGCCGCCGGGCTTTTGATGCGCTCCCGGCGCTGGTCCGCGCTCAAGGCCTGGGGGCTGAGGATCGTCAAACGGACGTCCATGTTGTGCGCCATCGTGGCGGTTGCGCGCAAGCTGGCAACCATTCTGCACCGCATGTGGATCGACGGCTCCGAGTTCAAATGGAGCGGCGGCGCTGCGATCACACAGAAGGTCAAACTGATGCCTCGCACTGCATGACACAGGCGATGAAAGGAAGCTAATTTAGAGTTCCGTCGCGCGCGGAACGCGCCCTTGGCGGGGCCGCGAGAACGGGGCAAAGTCCGCCATCTTGCCTGCACCCATCCTTCGGAAATGAGAGCGCTGGAAACGCTTGGACTGTCCTGTTCCGGATCATGATTGAGAGCATGTGACGGCCGCTGTGCCGAGCACGGAGCAACGCATTGGATCCCGCCGGAGAGAGCTTCTGTCAGCGCGGCAGGCGGCCATGAACATGCGCCCGGCAAGACGGATCGGAGGACCGAAATGCGACGAAAATGACAACAGGGACTTGACGATAGGGACCCGATTAGCAAGGCAAGGCAAGATAAAGAACCGGCACCATTCGCAAAGTCTCGAATGATAAGCCTTTGTCTGCACATCGGATCTTTGGATGACGGTTGGTGCCAACCAGCGCCATGGTAGGGGCAGATGGTGCCAGACGGTACGCAAGTCCCTGATTTTTCGAAGTTTGATATGGTGCCACTCCGGCAGCGACGAAGGTGCTTGAATGCATCTCTATTGCATCCGCCAGCGTACCACTCTTTCGTCTGCTCTCTTGAGCCGTGCGACCTATCTGTCACCACCATCACGGTTGATGTTTTTGACGATCTTTTTTTTGTCCGACAGGGACCGCGAAGCGGCGGCACATAGGGTCGAACTCCTTTTGCGATCGCGTAAAAATGGTGGCGCTTAAATTGGGCATCGATCCGGGTCGGATCTCGTGGCATGCAATGCAAGGGGGAGGGGCTGTCGACGTTCTTGGCCACGGGGTCAGACTGGTAGCCTCATTTTGAAGGACGTGGGAGCTGGCAGAGTGCCGAAGGCGGCGTGCGGTGCTTTTGCTGGAGCCGCAGTGCGAGGAGCTGACACTCCTTGCGGTCTTACGGATAAGGGGCCGTGGAACGAACCCGCTTCGCGGGAGGGTGCGTGCGGCGAGTGAGGCGCTTGAACGGTAGACAGCGGGCGGATTGAAGGACGTTTGCCGCGGACAGAACATGGGAGGTTTCTTCAACAAGGAGCCTAACCATGCATGACCATTCGAACACGCCCGCGATCAGCCCGCTGCGCCAACGCCTGATCGACGACATGAACCTGCGCCATTTCGGACACGAGACGCAGCGCAACTACCTGCGCGATGTCGGTCGCCTCGCCAGCTTTCTCGGCCGCCCGCCCGACATGGCGACCGCGGATGATCTGCGCCGCTTCCAGCTCTGGCAGCAAAGCGAGGGCGTCCCGGTGCCGACGATGAACAGTGTCGTTTCGGCGCTGAGATTCTTCTTCAACACCACGGTCGATCGTCCGGACCTTGCCCGCCGTCTCGTGCGGCTGGCGCAACCACGCAAATTGCCGGTGGTGCTGAGCCGCGAGGAAGTAACCCGTCTGCTCGACGCCACGACCTGCCTCAAGCATCAGGCAGCGTTGGCTGTTGCCTATGGTTCGGGCTTGCGCGTTTCGGAAGTCGCTTCGCTCAAGGTCGCCGACGTCGACAGCAAACGTATGATCCTGCGGGTGGAACGCGGCAAGGGTGGGCGCGGGCGTAACGCGATGCTGTCAGAAGATCTGCTGACGCTTCTGCGCCAGTGGTGGCAGGCCGGATACCGGCAGGGCGTCATGCGGCGGGACGGCTGGCTCTTTCCGGGTATCAACACGCTGAGGCCCCTCAGCACGCGACAACTCCACCGCGTCGTCGTCGAAGCCGCAAGGAAGGCCGATATTGACAAGCGGGTTGGGCTGCACACACTCCGTCATTCCTTCGCCACCCACCTTCTGGAAGACGGCGTGGATATCCGCATCATCCAGGTGCTGCTCGGTCACGCCAAGCTGAACAACACGGCTCTCTACACCAAGGTCGCGACACGCACCGTGCGCTCGGTGACCAGTCCGCTCGACCGGCTTGGCTTGTTCAAAATGGAAGGATCGCCGCCCGAAGACTGACGCCGTGCGGACCTCGATCGAGGTCGCCGACATCTTCCGCAGCGCCGGGCCAACCTATCGGGCCGCCCATGCCGGGCATCTGAGCCTTGCGCAGTTGAAGGTGATGTCGGCCATCGAGATCTGCCGGACATCGGCGCTGGGTGGACATGTCGAAGCCTGCGAGGATTGCGGACAGTGGCGCGTCGCCTACAACTCCTGCCGCAATAGGCACTGCCCGAAGTGTCAGGGGGCGGCGGCAAGGACATGGCTCGCCGAACGGGAGGCCGACCTGCTTCCCGTCGGATACTTCCATGTCGTGTTCACGCTGCCCGCCGAGGTCGCCGACATCGCCTACCAGAACAAGGCGCTGGTCTACGATCTCCTGTTCCGGGCGGCATCGGAGACCATGCTGACGATCGCCGCCGACCCGAAGCATCTCGGCGCCCGCATCGGCATCACCGCGGTGCTGCATACCTGGGGATCGGCGATGACGCACCATCCCCATGTGCACATGATCGTGCCGGGCGGCGGCATTGCACGCGATGGAAGCCGGTGGGTTCGGTCCCGGCCTGCCTTCCTGCTTCCGGTCCGCGTGCTGGGCAGGTTGTTCCGGCGACTGTTCCTGACCAGGTTGAACGCCCTGCACGGTGCTGGCCGGCTCGCCTGCTTCGGGTCGCTCGCCCAACTCGCCGACCGCCGCGCTTTCCTGCGGCATCTCGCTCCGGTTCGTCAGAAGCGCTGGGTCGTCTATGCCAAGGCGCCGTTCGCGGGGCCGGAGGCCGTGCTCGCGTATCTCTCGCGCTACACCCACCGGGTCGCCATCTCCAACAGCCGGTTGATCGGCTTCGACAGCGCAGACGTCACCTTCCGCTACAAGGATTACCGTCGCAACGACGGCGACCGCCAACAGGTCATGAGGCTTGCCGTCGACGAGTTCATCCGCCGCTTTCTTCTTCACGTCCTGCCGCGCGGCTTCCACCGCATCCGCCACTATGGGTTGCTTGCAAGCGGCACCCGCAGAGCGAACGTCACCCTTGCACGTAAACTTCTGAACGTCGCAGTTGCGCCCAACCCGGACACGGACGACAAGCCGGATGAGGCCGTCACCTCGGACAAGACGACCGACTTCCGCCCGCCATGCCGCTGCTGTGGCGGACGCATGATCGTCATCGAAGTCTTCGAGCGCATGCGCCAGCCACGTGGACCACCGTTCACCGCGACCACGACGAACCGGGAGGATCGGCCATGACCCGGCATGGCATCGCGCAGCCTCCAGCCGAAGGCACACCGCCAGCGGAGACAATCCCGCTTGCGTCGGGCGCGGAGATCGACGCCATCGCGTTTGTAAATCCCTCGGATCCACCTGGGGGGACGTGTCCGAAACGATCGTTTGTGACCCAGATGGCATCAACGCGATCAACTCGCGGGCAACAACGCGACGTCGCCGACATCAGCATCAAAACGAAATCCCCATAGCCCACAACTTGTGGACCGTGGGTTCTTTCCTCGGGGGCTTTCGTACGCCTGACGGCATCCGAAACCCTTCACGGGAGGAGATGGTCGACTTACGGTCGTCGATCGGTGAAAGCGGACATTCCTCCGTGCTCATCACGTTGACGCTACCGGCCCAAAGCCGACATCAAAAACCTATTCGTTCAATGGCTGCTTCGCGCCCCCAAGTTGGACGTTCGCGGTCGACGCAAGGCATCCTGGGAGCGGACCGACAGCTTTCCCGGTTCGACGAGCGAAATGGGGCGACCGGCGCTGGCTGTGGCGTGGCAGGTGTGGGGGCTTCGCATTCGCAGGTTTGGAACCGGGCGCAGCGTGGCTTGACGGCAGCTTGCCGTGGAAGAGGACCGTCAATGAGTGGTCGTTTCCCGTGGCGCGACGCTTTCCGGTCCCGTCAGCCCTGGTCTAGCTTATACAACTCGCGGCGCATGATCTTTCCGGTGCTGGTCTTGGGGACATCCTTCACAAATTGAACCGTGCGCGGGCATTTGTAGGCGGCCAGCGTCTCGCGGCAGAAGGCGATGATCTCGTCTTCGGTGCAGGCAGCGCCTTCCTTGAGCACGACATAGGCCTTCGCGATCTCGCCCTTCACTGCGTCGGGCAGTTTGCCGACCGCGGACAGCGCGACGGCCGGATGGGCGGCCAGGGCCCGCTCGATTTCGGCAGGATAGACATTGTAGCCGCCAGTCAGGATCATGTCCTTCTTGCGGTCGACGATATTGACGCAGTTGTCCACATCCATCGTGCCCAGATCGCCGGTGTGCATCCAGCCGTCGGGCTCCAGCGTCTCGCGCGTCTTCTCGGGGTCGCCGAAATAACCCATCATCACGATCGGGCCGCGCACCATCAATTCGCCCACCTCGCCGCGTGGCATCGTTCGCCCGGCGTTCTCGGCGTCGGCGATGCGCAGCTCGCAATAGGGCATCGCGCAGCCGATCGAGCCGTGCTTGTTGCGGCCCAGGAGCGGATGCGTCGCGCCAAGTCCCGCGATTTCGGTCATTCCCCAGAGTTCGATCAGCGGGGCGCCGAAGGCGGCCTCGACCGCTTCCATGACGGTGACCGGCATGGTCTGGCCGCCAACGTAACAGCGGCGGAGGCTGGAAAGGTCGCTCTGCTTCAGGTCCGGGTTGTTGAGGATATACATGTACATCGCCGGCACACCGTCAAAGATGGTGGCGCTGTGGCGTTCGATATCGGCCAGCACCGCGGCCGAGTCGAAGCGTTCGTGCAAGACAAGCTTGGTGCCGCACATCATCATCCCGGTCATTAACACGTTGGCATAGACATGCGGGCACGGCAGGGCGCTGACCACGATGTCGTCCGCGCCGCGCATGTGCATCTGGCTGGTCATTGCACCGTTCAGGATCACCGCTCGGTGCGACTGCATCGCGCCCTTCGGCTGCCCGGTCGTGCCCGAGGTATAGGCGATGGAGCCGAGGCTGTCGGCTGCGACATCGGGCGGAGGCGGGGCCGGATGGCGGGCCGCGATCAACCCGTCGAACGAGATGGCGCCGGCGACCGGCGCGTCGCCGATGGCGATGATGGATTGCACCGAAGAGACTTCGGTCACTCCCAAGATTCCGGCGATCTTGTCGGGCGAGGCGATGATCGCCTTCGCCCCGCAATCCTTCACGACATATTCGACCTCGGCGGGGGTCAGCATCGTGTTCACGGGATTAATCACCGCGCCAAGCCGCGCGACGGCGAAATAGCTCACGATCCATTCCCAGGAATTGGCGGCGTAGAGCGTGACGATGTCGCCCTGGCCTAGCCCGAGCCGACTCAGCCCGCCTGCGACGGCCTCGATCAAGCCATTGAGTTCGGCGAAGGTAAACCTTCTGCCGCCTGCAATGAGCGCTTCCCTGTTGGCGAACCGCTGGGCGGCATTCGCCGGAATTTGTCCGATGTGATCGAGCATATATCCCCCTGTCAGAGCGTGCAGCCGCTTAGGCCGCTGTTGTCATTCGGCGGCGGCTGTGCGCCGAACCTCGCGGCTGGTCGGAAACCCGTGTAGACCGTTGCTGCCGAATACGATCGCGTTCGACCGGAAGGGATCGCCAGAGACGACCAGCAGGATCTGATCGGGGCTTTCAACGATCGGCACCAGCCGCTCAGGATCCTCCGACAGCGCGTACTGGGCCGAGGCCAGCCCTTCGGCATGGAGCGCATTCAACGTCCGGCGGCCGGGCACCAGATTGGTGAAGGCGCCGATGAATTCCTCCATCTTCCTCGCGGGCATCCTCGCGTATTTGAACAACAGCTCCTGCAGCCCGGCGCGGCCGACGCCGGCCTTGGCCAGCGTCTTCGCGATCATCGGGCTGATCACCACCAGGGGCCGGTGGGTGCCCGCCGCGAGGCCCACGGTGAAGATCAACTCCCACCCCGACTGGCGGATCAGCCCGTCGGCAAGGTAACGGGCGATCCCCTCCGGATTGCGGCCGTAGACTGAGCCCACCACCGTATCGCCGGTGAAGCGTCCGACGGTGACAAGGTTGCTGCCCGCGGCGAACCCGCGCTGTTCGGCGAAGGTCGGCCAGCCGAGTTTCGCCAGTTCCACCTCGTGCTCGGTCAGTGCGATCCGGGTCGGGTGGCCAAATGTGCATTTGTCGCCGGCGCCGGGGCGCAGACCGCCGACGTTGCGCAGAAGAAGCCGCAGGAAGCGCCCGACCGTGTTGTTGGCGCGGGCACCATCCCGCATCGCGCCGTTCTCGCAGTTGAACCCCAGCTCACGTAGGATCGGACCGTTGAGGATGATCAGCGCGTCGCCGCCAGTGGTGTCGCCGCTGTGCTCGACCCCATATGCGGGATCGCAGAGAACTTCGGCGATGGCGACGAGGATCGGCATGGTCTCGGGCCGGCATCCGGCAATGACGCCGTTGACCGCCACGTTCCAGGTGGTCACCGCCGCGCCCGAGGGCTGCAGCACGCCGATCTGCCTGTCCGGCGCGTCGGGGGTGTGGGCGAGGAAGTCCGCGACCGCCGCGCGCGTCGGCGGGACGATCGGCAGCCCGTCCGACCAGCCCTTCGCGTCATAGAGATGGTTGATCGCCTCGAACGAGCCGCGCGCAACGATCTCGGTTGCGGTGAAGCTTTCGGCGCCCGCGCCCTGCGCTACCGGTGTCTCGGTAAGACAGCGGATCACCTCGGGCAGGGTGTGCTGGATCACCGAGGCGCGCAGCTCCTCCTTCGAGAGGCTGTCGACATGACCGCGCAGGGTGGCTACCGGCAGCGCGGCGCATCCCTGGCCGGGCGAGATCGCGTGAGCCTGACCGACGAAGCCCTGGCAGACGAGCGAGGCAGTCGGGATACCGGCGCGTTCGATCGCGGCGCTGGCGCGCATCACCGCCGGCGTGCAGGCGCCGCAACAGCCCACGCCGGAGACCGCGACATCAATGCCACGCGCCGCCAGCAACTTCGGCATCCGCTCCAGAACGCCGTGTTCGTCGCCACCGAAGGTATTGCCAAAGGTGTCGTAGTTGACGAAGGTCATCGTCGGATAGGCCTCCGCCAACGCCTCCTGCAGGATCGGAAAAATCTCGTCGCCACGGAAGACATAGTCCCAGACAAAGGCGACGACCAACCCGTCGAGACGGGCCGGCCGCGCCGCCGAAGGAAACGTCTGCACAGCCGTTTGTCCACCCGGCCAGAGGGTTTCGTAGCTGGTCGCGAGAGGGGCGGCGATGTCCATCAGAATGCTCCGAGTTGTTTGTTTGAGTTCGAGGATGGCGCATGTCCGGACCCATTTCTTGAACGTTCTTGGCATTTCTCGTGCCCGAGAAAATAAACCCGGTCCGAGTGCAAAAACCGCTTGATTGTGGCCCGCCCCCCCACACAATAGGCCCATGCAGCTGACCAACGACATACCGATTGGCCTGCGTCTCGACGATCTGGGAGGCGCCGAGATCGTCTGCGGCCGCTTCCGCAACCACCGTTTCCCCAAGCACAGCCACGACGGGCTGATGCTGTCGCTGATCAGCGAGGGCACCCAGCGCATCCGCTACCGGGGCGAGACCTATCTGGGCAGGCGCGGTGTGCTGATCGCGGTGCCCCCGAACGAGGTGCACGCGGGCGAGCCGGAGGACGACCGGGGCTGGCGCTACCGCACGATCACCATTCCGACCGATCTGATCGGCGCGCTCTCGGGGGCGGTCAACACGCATTTCCTCTGCGATACGGTAATCCGCGACGGCGTGCTCTGCGAGGCTCTGGCGCGTGTCTTCGCCCTATTCGGCGAGGCGGCGCTCCTGGAGCAGGAAGAGGCGCTGATGGCGGTGCTCTCCCGCTTCCTGGCCGCCCATACGAGCGAGGCCCCGCCCGAGGTCCCGACCGGGACCGAGCGGCGCGTCGTCGCTCTCTGCAAGGAGTATCTCGCCGCGCGGCTGGATCGCAATGTCGGGCTGGCCGATCTCGAAGCCGCGGCGGGGATCGACCGCTTCCGCTTGGTACGCAGCTTCACTCGCCACGAGGGGCTGTCGCCGCACGCCTGGCACCTGCAGTGCCGGCTGCGCACCGCGCAGGCCATGCTGTCGCGCGGCGAGGCGATCGCCGACGTCACCTACGCGACGGGCTTCGCCGACCAGGCCCACCTGACGCGGGCGTTCAAGCGGCTGACCGGGCTCACGCCGGGATACTACCGGCGCACCCATCTTGCCCTTTCGGGAAAATAGCCGTGCTTCCGCGCAATGTGTCGATGGCTGCTTTGCAGTGGCGTAGCGCTGCCCGCAGTTCCACTCCAGGTCGCTTGTGTTACCCTCTCTCTTTTTCAGCCCCGACCTGAACTGGCCATGAAAGCGGGCAAAGCCGGAAGCGAAGGTTCGCCCAGGAATTGGGAACAACCGTTTTCGACGGTCAGCTCCCGGAACCAGCCAGCCCCCTTACGGCCCCATTTCAGTCATTTGTTCACCCCGCACGAAATGACCACTTCCCCCCCCAACGGCACACTCACACCACCCGCAACCTGCCGCGATAACGCACGACCCGGCAGGTCAAACGGAACGTCGAAACAGAAATCCTCACCCTCCGCCCATTCCCAGGCGGTGCTTTTCGGGGCGAGGGCGAGCGGCAGCGGTAGGGAAAAGACCGTCCACTTGCGTATGACCATGGTCAGGCCGCAGCCGTCGGCCGGCAGGTCGAAATACAACCGCATCGGGCCGAAGCGTTCGACCAGATGGCAGCCGGACTGGCTGAGGCTGCAAAAAAAACATGGCCGCGTCGAGAAAGTCGCCACGCTAGATAAGCGGTCCCTCTGTCAACCGGCTGACGGACTTGACCAATGCGGTTCGGTCTATGCGGAAGTGTCGGTAGAGGTCTCCTATCGATCCTGTCTGGCCGAAATGCTCCACGCCATGGGCGATCGTTCTATGGCCCGCGACCGAGCCGAGCCAGGCGAGCGTTGCGGGGTGGCCGTCCAGAACGGTCACGAGGCTGCAGCCCGGCGGAAGGTCCGCGAAGAGGCGCTCGATATGGCTGCGCGCCTCGCCGTTGCCGCGCGCCCGTTCACGTTGCGCGGCGGTCCATCCGGCGTTCAGCCTGTCCGCCGAGGTCACGGCAAGAACGCCGATGTCCCGCCGGTGTTCGCCGACCATGCCCGCCGCGGCGATGGCCTCATCGGCGACGGCCCCCTGGTACGCGATCACAACGCTGCAATTCGGCCCCGGCTTTCTGAGCCAGTAGGCTCCGTCGATGGCACCTTGCCTGAAGGCATCATCGACGCGCTTGACGGGCTGCTCCAATGGTTTCGTGGTCAGCCGCAAATAAACCGAACCGCCGGTTTCGTCCCTCAACCATGTGCGCTCGTCCGGGTCGCCTTCGCCGTCGCGCTGCATGTAGTCGAAGGCCCACTCCATGATAACGGCAAGCTCGTCGGAGAAGGCCGGCTCGAATGCTGCGAGCCCGTCTTGCGCCATTCCGGTCAAGGGCGTGCCGATGGATTGATGCGCGCCGCCCTCGGGGGCAAGCGTGACGCCGGACGGCGTTCCCACGATCATGAACCGGGCATCCTGGTAGCAGGCATAATTCAGCGCATCGAGACCGCGATGCACGAACGGGTCATAGACCGTTCCGATCGGGATCAGGCGCTTGCCCCACAGGCTGTGCGACAGGCCCGCCGCACCCAGGAGCAGGAACAGGTTCATCTCGGCGATGCCGAGCTCGATATGCTGGCCGGTGGGGGAAAACTCCCATTTCGCGGTCGAGGGAATGCGGTGCTCGATGAAAGCATCGGCCAGCTCGTGCCGGGCGAACAGCTTGCGTCTGTTGACCCACGGCCCGAGGCTTGTCGTGCCGGTCACGTCGGGCGAGGTGGTGACGATGCGCGCCGCCAGATCGCTGCCGCCTTTGGCCAGGTCGTCCAAAATCTTGCCGAAGGCCGTCTGCGTCGAGATTTCCCGGTCGCTGCTGAACCCGATCCGGGGCACATCGATCCGCGCGTCCCTGAACCGCCGGGGATAGCGGGCGAAGAATGGAGCGCACGAGAGGAAGCTTTGCAATGCGGCTCGATCCTCGACCCCGGCGAAGGGGTCCCATTCCTGTCCCTCCGGCACCCCCATATGCGCCTGCCATTCGGCCATCTGGGCCTTTGTCATCAGGCCGCCGTGATTGTCCTTGTGGCCGGCAATGGGCGTGCCCCAGCCCTTGATCGTGTAGGCCAGAAAGCAGGTCGGGCGATCATGATCGATGCGCGCGAATGCCTCGGCCATCGTCGCCACGCAATTGCCGCCGAGATTTTCCATCAGATCGGCAAGTTCCTCGTCCGAGCGCCGCTCGATCAGCGCGGTCACGTCGCCCTGATCGCCCATGTCGTCCAGCAGCCGCTTGCGCCAGACCGCGCCGCCCATGTAGGTCAGCGCCGAATATTCCGCATTGGGGCAGCGATCGATCCAGTCGCGCAGGCGCTCGCCGCCCGGTTCCTTGAAGGCGGCCCGCTGCAGGGCGCCGTGTTTGACGCGCACCACGTCCCAGCCGAAGGCGTCGAAGATCTTCTCGACCCGTTCGAAAAGCCCCTCGCGCACGATCCCGTCCAGGGATTGGCGGTTATAGTCGATGATCCACCAGCAATTGCGCAGGTCGTTCTTCCAGCCTTCCTGCAAAGCCTCGTAGACATTGCCTTCGTCCAGTTCCGCGTCGCCCACAAGCGCCACCATCCGCCCCGCCGGCGCGTCGCTGCCCCACGGTTTGGCCGTGATGTAATCCTGAATGAGTGACGCGAACGAGGTGATGGCGACGCCGAGCCCGACCGAACCGGTCGAAAAATCCACGTCATCGATGTCCTTGGTCCGGCTCGGATAGCTTTGAACGCCTCCGTATCCGCGGAAATTCTCCATCCGTTCGCGGGTCTGGTTGCCCATGAGATACTGGATCGCGTGGAAGACGGGGGAGGCGTGCGGCTTGACCGCAACCCGGTCCTCGGGGCGCAGCGCGGAAAAATAGAGCGCGGTCATGATCGACACCATCGAGGCGGAAGAGGCCTGGTGTCCGCCCACCTTGATCGCATCCTCTTTGGGGCGCAGGTGGTTGGCATTATGGATCATCCAGTGCGACAGCCAAAGCAGGCGTTGTTCGAGTGTCTTGAGATGATGTGTGCTGGTGGTCATGGCGTTCTCCTGATCGCCGCAGAATACACCGGATTGGACGCGGATTTTCGCCGTTTTGCTTGCGGTATCGCCGATTTTGCGCTGATATCTCGCGCGGGGACAACTTTTGTTGATGGAAATCAGCTTGAATGGATGAAAATCTGGATGAAATCGACCTCAGGATTCTTCGCGAGCTTCAGCTTGATGCGCGCCTGACCCACCAGGACCTGAGCGAACGGATCGGGCTGTCTCCGTCCCCGTGCGCACGCCGGATACGCAAGCTCGAGGCGAATGGCTACATCACCGGATACAGCGCGCGGATCGACGAGGCGAAACTGGGTTTTGCCTTCAACGTCTTCATCTCGGTTCGGCTCGATCGTCAGATTGACGACCGGCTGGTCGCCTTCGAGCGGGAAGTCCGGCGGTGTCCGGAGATTGTCGATTGCTGGCTCATGACCGGCAGTTTCGATTACCTCCTGCGTGTCGCGGTGCGTGATCTGGTGGAATTCGAGCATTTCCTCACCGGGCGGCTGACGAAACTCCCCGGCGTGGCCTCGCTGGAATCGTCGATCCCGATCCGGCGGGTCAAGTATCAACACGCGCGGCTGGATTAACAGCTGAGAGGGTGGCCGGGTGTTAGAGCCCGTTTCGACCCGAGGCCTTCATTCGCCGAGTTGCCTCCTGATCTAGGAAACTTCCGTCGCGCCGGCTGAAAGGAGTGACAAGGCATGCCTGAGTGCCTTATCCGCGGCGGCACGCTCTTCGGGCGACATCTGGTCGACATTGAAATACAGCGCAAAGTTCTGACTGTTTGCATCAGGGGGTGCAGGCTTCGGATCGTTTGGTGCCTTCTCGACAACGATTGAATAGGTAGACACCGGATGGCCAATGCCGCGAACCTCGATCTGCCCGCGCTCCTCGCAGTCGAATTCATCCTTTATGAGTGCGTATGTTTCGTAGGGGATGAGGATCTCGCCAGGTCTGGCTGCCGTTTCCAACCGCGACGCGAGATTCACACCGCTCCCGATAATCGTGTATTCCATACGGTTCTCGCTACCGAAGTTACCTACGGTGCAGAAGCCGGTGCTGATCCCCATTCTGCATTCCAGTGGATAGTCGATACCGGTATCTCGCCACATCTCACGCAAATCGGCCATGCGCCTTTGCATCGAAGTCGCCATGCGCGCGCATTGCAGCGCATCTTGTTTCACGCCCCTGCTTTCCGGATCGCCAAAGAAAATGACGATCGCGTCGCCCACATATTTGTCGATCGTCGCTCCATGCTTGAGCGCGATGTCGGACATTTCCGACAGATAGTGATTGAGAAGTTGGGTTACTTCCTCCGACTCGAGACGGTCGGCCATCTCGGTAAAGCCGACGATGTCGGAAAAAAACACGGTGAGTTTCCGCCTGCGGCTCGCCAGCTTGACTTCCTGCCTTCCGGAAAAGATGGATTCGTAGATTTGAGGGGAGAGATACTTGGCGAACTGGTTGGAAAGCCGTTCCATGTCGCGTGATTTTTCCGCCAGTTCCAGCTCCCGTCGCTTGATTTCGGAGATGTCCGAATAGATTGCCACTGTCCCACCATCAGTGGTCCTGTGCTCGCTCACCAGGATCCACCGTCCTTCGTCGCGTTGCTGGATGTGCGGCTCGCTCAGTTCACGATGGCGCGCGAGGCGTTCCTTGATCCATTCTTCCCTCCGGCCCTCCGCTTCGGGAATTCTTCCTGTTTGAGCCCCGTTGCGAATAATTGTCTCGAAGGTCATGCCTGGCGCGATCTCGACACCAATATCCCCGAAGAGCAGCGAATGGTATTTGCTGTTGAAGATCACGAGGCGATCCTCGCGGTCAAAAAGCGCAAATGCCTCGGGGATCGTTTCGATGGAATCCGCAAGTAATTGCTGGGTACGCCTGAGCGCGTTCTCCATCTCCAATTGTTCCGTGAAATCATAGCCGGTGCCGCGATAGCCGGCAAACTCGCCCTGGGCGTCGAAGATCGGCTTTCCGCTGGCGCACACATTGCGGATCTCGCCATCGCCGTTCCGTATCCTGTATGAAAAATCGCGAAACGGAAGCCGGGCTAAAAGCTTGGCCTGGTGATCTCGAAAGTCCTGGCTGTCCGTATCGCTTGCGGCCCACTCGGTTCTGGTCTTGCCGATGATCGCCTCCGGCTGCACCCTGAAGGCTTCATAGAACCGCGGAGACAGATAGGTGAACCGAAGATCGGCGCCCATTTCCCAGATCCAGTCGCCCGCGCTTTCCGCCACATCGCGAAAACGTGCCTCGCTTTCAAACAGCGCCTGTTCGCGAAGCAGTGCGACAACCCAGTGCTGGACCAGGCGACAATAGGTGCAGGCAATCTCCACCGGCGCGCAGACGCTCACGCAGAGCAAACGCTTGCCGTCAATTTCGATCGGTAGCGCGACCCCTTCCAATATGTCCGGATGCAAGGCTGCGTCTTCGGCGGAAGCTTCATAGTGATTGACCTCGCCGGTCAATATTTTGGCGACTCCGGTGTGAAGAAAGCCGATACGGCTCCTCTGGGATGAGCAGATTATTTCGCCTCTCTCTGCGAAAATCGACACGATCGCATTAATCTCCATGGAGATTTGATCGCAAACCTGCTGCAACTGTACATGGTCCAGAAGCATTATTTGGCCAACCTGTAGTAGGCCCCCAGTAAACTGTACAATCGAATTCTTTTGTGAACTTGATATTATACCACCTTACAGAGACAGGCACGACCGAATGTCGCACTGAATAAGGTGAAAGGGGCCATGGGAGGCTGCCGGATTCCCGGTGGAGATGGATTTTCGGGTGGGCGGTCTGGCGGGGCGGTGAGG
>NZ_JABFCZ010000036.1 GCF_014692675.1 Roseibium aggregatum
ACAAGTGCAGTGCCTACTCGCCGCCACTGCCCAAAACATCAAAAAGATCGCAATGGCACTCACCAAAGCTCCGAAACAAGCTCCCGCGTGACAAAGACCAGCGCGTAAAGGACCAAACGCAAAAACGCGGACAAGCGCCACAAAACCAAAGCCAAAAAAACAAACCCGCCGAAAACGACGGGTTTGTCAGCAGTCTGAGGCGCGGAAATCCCGCGCCTTTTTTTATGCGCTATCGCGATATCACTTCGCGGGAGCAAAGGCCTCGGCGGCGATAGCGTTCAGTTCCTTGAAGACACCGGGTGCACCGACGACGATACGGGCGCCATTGTCGAGCGCATGGTCGGCGTCATACGGGGCAACCTCGTTGCCCGCCTCCTTTGCGATCAGGAGGCCTGCCAGGCAGTCCCAGGCGTTCATATGCGCTTCCAGGTAGCCGATGAGCCGTCCGGAAGCCGCATAGGCCAGCATCAGGCCGCCGGAGGCATTGCGGAAGAAAACCCCGCCCTTGGCGATCAGCGCACGGATGCAGTTGATGGCATCGCTTGCCGCCGTGCGCCCGTTGAAGCCGACGCCGACGGATCCCACCGACAGGCTTGTCGTTGCAGACGCGGCGATCGGCCGGTCGTTAACGAAGGCACCGCCGCCGAGCGACGCCTTGAAGGTTTCGCCCGAGCACGGATCGTGGATGACGCCGACAACGGTCCTGCCGTCGTGGACGCAGGCGATGATCACGCACCACTGGGGAATGGACGTGACGAAATTGGCGGTTCCGTCGATCGGATCGATGACCCAGGTATAACCGGACGTGCCTTCGATCCGGCCATGTTCCTCGCCCAGAATGCCGTCTTCCGGATAGGCCCGTGCGATCTCGTCGCGCACCAGGGTCTCCACGTCTCGATCCGCCTCGGAGACCATGTCCTGATGGCCCTTGGCCGTGATGGTGAGCGTATCGAGACGGCGGAAATAATCCAGGGCAAGAAGACCGGCCTTTTCGGCAAGCGCGCAGGCAAAATCAAGACGTTCGGAAACCATCAAATGTCTCTTTCGAAAAGGGAAAGACGGGAGGAAGGCAAGGGCCGTTCCCGGATTGGGAACCCCACCCGTCTAAATGATTTTTGCGACGGAAAATTGACTACTGGATCTTGCGCTTTTTCTTCTTCGCCACATAGGGGTTTTCGCCCTTGCGGTAGGAAAAGCGGATCGGCGTGCCCTGAATGTCGAAGGTCTGGCGCAGCGAATTCACCAGATAGCGGGTATAGCTCTCCGGCAGCTGTTCGGGACGCGAACAGAAGGCCACGAAATGCGGCGGGCGGGTCTTCGGCTGGGTCAGGTAGCGCAGGCGGATGCGGCGACCGGCGACGGCAGGAGGCGGGTGGTTCCCCACCACTTTGTCGAGCCAGCGATTGAGTTTTGCCGTCGATACACGGGCGTTCCAGGCTTCGTAGGCCTCGAAGACTGCCTCGACCAGCCGGTCGATCCCCTGTCCCTGAATGCCCGACAGCGTCACGATCTTCACGCCGCGGATCTGGTTGAAATAGCGCTCGTTGGCGTCGCGGATCTTTTTCCAGGCCGCTTCGCGGTCCTCGATCAGGTCCCATTTGTTGACCGCAATCACCAGGGCCCGGCCCTCGCGCGCGACCAGATCTATGATCTGCAGGTCCTGCTTCTCGAAGGACATGGTCGCATCGAGGGTGATCACGACGACTTCGGCGAACTTGATGGCCCGCAGTGCATCGGCGACGGACAGCTTCTCCAGCTTTTCCTGAACGCGCGCCTTGCGGCGAATGCCGGCCGTATCGAACAGCTTGATGTGATGATCACGCCATGCCCAGTCGACGGAGATGGAATCGCGCGTGATGCCGGCTTCCGGGCCGGTCAGCATGCGGTCCTCGCCGAGCATCTTGTTGATCAGCGTCGACTTCCCGGCATTCGGCCGGCCGACGATCGCCACGCGCAAGGGGCGTTCCAGGGTGCCGACCGGATCTTCGTCCTCGACGATTTCTCCGTCCTCGTCGACATCGACGTTGTGGACGGCCTCATCCTCACGGGCGGCCTCTTCCTCTTCGTTGACGCGGTCCACATAGGGCTTCAACGCATCGTAGAGGTCGGCCAGACCTTCGCCATGTTCTGCGGAAATCGCAATCGGCTCTCCGAGCCCCAAAGAATAGGCTTCGTACAGACCGCTCTCCCCTGCCCGGCCTTCGGCCTTGTTGGCAAGAAGGATCACAGGTGTCGTCGTCTTGCGGGCGACCTCGGCGAAATGGGCATCGAGCGGCGTGACGCCGGCACGGGCGTCGATCACGAACAGCACCGCATCGGCGGAGGCAATGGCCTCTTCGGTCTGCCGGCGCATGCGCCCCTCGAGGCTGGCGCTGTCGGCATCCTCAAGCCCGGCGGTATCGACGATGGTAAAGCGCAGATCGCCCAGGCGCGCCTCGCCCGGCCTACGGTCGCGGGTGACGCCAGGCGTATCGTCGACCAGCGCCAGGCGCTTGCCGACCAGGCGATTGAACAAGGTGGACTTGCCGACATTCGGCCGTCCGATAATGGCGACTGTAGCGCCCACGGGTTTTTCTCCTGGCTTACCGCCCGATGCTAACTAGATGCGCATCAGTTGAAAGCGGCGACGGCCCTGTCGCCGTCCAAAACAACGATGCGGCCACCGGCAACAATCGGAGTCACGTAGACCTTCGTGTTCACATCCTTGGTCAGGATGATCTGGCCGGATGCCGCATCGACGGCTGCAAAACGTCCGTCGTTCGAAAAGGCGATCAGCGCGCCGTTGGCGAGGATCGGGCCGGCCCAGTTGCGGCGGCGCTTCTTCTTTTCCGGACGCGGCAGGACGGTTGACCAGAGCGTTTTCCCGGTCTTGCGGTCGAGAGCGACCATCCGGTCCTCCAGGTCCACCAGGAACAATGCATTGCCCGACACGATGGGCGTATGCACACTGCCAAGGTCCGTACCCCAGATCCGGGTTCCGGTCTTCAGCGATGCGGCAATGGTCCGCCCGGCGACGCCGGTCGCATAGACCGTGTCGCCCGCGATCACCGGACTTGCCGATACGTCGGCCAGACCGGAGAGAGCCTGTGTGCGGAAGCCGCGGGTCACGCCGTCCACCCATTCGGGCTCGCCCGTCTTGATATTGAGCGCCATGACCTCGCCGGACGAGAACGGAACGACGACCTGGTTGCCGGAAATCGCCGGATCGGCTGCAGACAGAATGCCGCCGACTTCTTCGATCCCCTGGTAACTCCAGGCCTGGGAGCCGTCTTCCAGCTTCAGCGCAACAACCTCGTTGGACTGGGTCACGATGAACAGATGGCCCTGGCCGACGGCGGGGGCGCCGCGCGCGGGCGTGTTCAAATCCGCCGTCCAGAGAACCTGACCGGAAGCCGCATCCAGTGCTGCGACCTGACGATAGGCAGTTGCGGCATAGACGCGGCCGCCGGATACGGCGACACCGCCGCCCGGCGCAACATCGCGCTCGCCTTCCGGCCTCAGGCTCTTGACCCACAGGCGGCCACCGTTGGTGGACAGCGCAACCACATCACCGTTGGGCTTGTAGATGAAGACGCGTCCGGCCGAACTCACCGGCCTGGCCGAGGCGCGCAGGGCGTCCGTGGTCAGACCACCGCCCGTCGCCCCGATATTGGCCCGCCAGACCCGGGTGCCGGTAACGGAGACGGCCTGGTTCCCGGCATCATTGGTCAGGCTGCCACCGGCGGACGGCCATTCCTGGCCACCTGTTGCCGGTCCGATCGTTGCGGCCTTGCCGGAGGCAACGACAGCGGGGTCGGCGCCGTCGAACACCGGCTGGCGTTCACCTGGGAGCCTTTTGTCCTTGCTGAACGGGTTGATCGACCCGGCGAATTCTGAAACGCCGCCACATCCTGCGAGCAAAACGGAGAGTGCCACTACGCCGCAAAGGCTGCGCACGCCGGCGTCAATACGGAGAAACCTCACTTTGCCGCTTCTCCATTTTCAGACGGCGCCTCGCCATATTTGGCCCGAATAACATCATTGAGCAGTCCGACCCGACGTGAAACATCGGCCGGCGTTTCCTGATCCGCATCCAGCTCGGAGATCCAGCGGCGGGCGGTGTCAATGTCCCCGCTCTTCCAGGCGCTGAGCGCCAGGATTTCACGCGCACTGGCGCGGAAGGCACTGTCTGCTCCGGTCAGTCCTTCCACCCGGTCTGCGATCGCGGAATAGTCCTCCGAGTCGACGGCCAGATAGGCAGCGCGAAGAGCCGCAATGTCGCGCAGCGCTTCGGGCACGGCGCCGTCCCGGCTCAGGGCATCGAACGCGGCCACGGCCTCGGTGGTGTTTCCGGCATTGGCAAGGTCGGTTGCGGAGCGCATGCTGGCAAGTGCGGGATAGCCGCCGGTCGCATCCTGAAGTTTCGCGAACAGCTTGTCGGCTTCTTCGTGGTTGCCGGCATCCGACAGGCTCACGGCTTCAAGGAAGGTATCCCCTGCCTGCTGCGCCTGGCTTTCCTGCCAATAGAGCCAGCCGCGATAGCCACCGGTCCCGACAACGATGAGGACAGCAACCCCGATGACCAAAGGACCGAAGCGATCCCAAAGCCGACGGTATTTCTCCTGGCGGATATCTTCATCGACTTCGCGAAAAATGTCGGACATGCGTGTCTTGTTCCTGCGCTTGCTGCAACCATCCCACCCTGACGGGCGCGCGTCACACTATCTTTTTCATGCCGTCCGGGCAAACCGGTACTGCGTTTCTTTTTAACGGTTTAATGGCGCAAGTGAGGCAAAGAGGGCCTCCTGCGCCGGAAAAGGCACAAACCGTCGAATTTCCCGTGATTATGTCAATGGAACGCCGATGACAAGCGCATGGCCTTTCCAAACAAACAGGCCGTAGACGACCAGTCCCGCCACAATGGCGAAAATGTCCGCCGCAGGCCCCTTTCCGGCAACTTCCACTGAGAACGGTGTGCCGGGATCGCCGCGACGTTTGACCGAAATCCGGTCGGCCACCGCCCAGACCAGGAAGCCGCCGAACAGCAGAACCGACGCCAGATCGCCGTTGGAAAGGAGGTGGGCAAGGGCCCACAACTTGACGGCAACCAGCATCGGGTGACGGGTTATCTTCCTGATCCGGCCCGGGACATAGGTGGCAATCAGAAGCACAAACACGGGAAGCATGAGCAGCATGGTCACATGACGGGTCCATGCAGGCGGATCATAGAGAAGAGGACTTCCGTCCATCCGCGCCTGTCCGTATCCCATGACGATCAGCACCAGTCCGACGGCAGAGACCACCGAGAACAGCCCGCGATAAGGCATTGCGCCCAAACGGGCCACAAGGGCATTTCGGGCACCTGAAAAAATCGGCAGGGCATGCGCGCCCAAAAAGACAAGCAATCCGAGGACAAGCAATTCCATGCTTTTCTCCCCTCTCGTGTTCTCGTGAAGTGTTCCCGATCCGCCCGCCAAAGGGCGCAATCCCGAGCTCAGCCAAAGGAAATTTTGGGTCAAATACTCCGGAGCGCGTTCAATTCAACGCAATACATCACCCGGAGCACACCCGCAACACCAATCAGATAATATATATTCGCGCGCACCAACATATTCGTTGGCACTTACACTTGAAAAATATTCTCTATTCTTATTTTGTCCGCATTTTCAAATCTCCGGAAGTATCAGAAAACCCTTTCTTCAGGATTTGAAGCGATTGTCGCCCTGAAAAAAGCACGGGATTTGCAATGGAACAGGACAGCAGGAAAGAAACGCGCAAGCGAACCTTGAAGGCGGGGCGGATCGTCTATGATCGCCTCTCGCGCGTGTTCGACTGCACCATCCGCAACGCCAGCGATAGCGGGGCATTGCTGCTCGTCCCGAGCACAACCGGAATACCGTCGGAATTCCTGCTCTATATGGATTCCGATCATCAAAGACGCCCGGCCGAAGTGATCTGGCGCCAGGACGACAGGATCGGCATCCGCTTCACGGGACCGGCCGAAAGCACCGTCTAGGCCCCGCTCCACCGGTTTGCCCACAGCCAGTTTCGAGCGCGTGTTAGCCGTCGTGTTCAGCCGGCAAACGCAGGCTCTATCCCGTCATTCTTGACGCTGAGCCGGATTGCGAGCGCCAGCGTGGCGCAGATGGTTGCGTAGACAAACACCGAATAGGCCGTGGCATAGCCAGGATAAAGGTTGAAAAGCAGCATCGCCAGGGCCGGCTGCAGCCAGACCAGCCCCGCGGCGGCCTGCATCGACACCGGCCAGCGCGGCACCGCCAGCAGCATGAACAAAAGACCGGCGCAGACCAGCGACCAGCTGTAGTACAGGAACGAGGAGGACACGGCCGCGGAGGCCAGCAGCATCACGCCGATCCGGGCCTCCCGGCTCCACCGGCGGGGCAGGAACAGGACCAGCCCCGCACTTGCCGCCATGGCGATCATCTGGATCGTGCTGCGCAGGCCATCCGAGCCGCCGAGCTTGCCGATCGTCGCCTGAAGGCTCAGGCTGCCGGGAGTGACGCCGAGTGCGTATTTCTTGAAGTCCGGATCGGAGAAGATCCCGAGAAACGCAGGCCATGACTCCGCACCGAAGGCCAGGACCGACAGGGCCACCAGAACGATCGTGCCGACGGCCGCCGCCGCAAAACAGCGATAGGCCCCGGAATTGAGCAGGAAAAAGGGCACCAGCCAGCCATATTGCGGCTTGACGGTCGCAACCGCCAGGGCAAGCCCCGCAAGAACCGGCCTTCGTTCCGCATACTGGAGCGCAAACACGATGAGCGCCACCATCACGACGGATATGTTCATCCTGAGCAACGTATAGTGCAGCCCCGCCGACAGGGCGAAAAGAACGATCATTTCCGCCGGCTGGCGGGCAAACAGGGGAATCAGCAGGAGGGACGCCAGGATCAGGATCCCGGTGGCCGCTTTCACCTCTCCATAACTGAAGGAGGCCATGGGATAGGCAAACAGCAGAAAATGCGGCGGATTGACGAAGATCAGGTGATGCTGGGCTTCCGATAGTCCGGGACGGAATACCTCCGGATCATACGCATCGACCGCCCTGCCCTCCTGGGCGAGCTGCGAAGCCCGGTAGAAGGCATCCAGGTCCTCCCGCTCCGACTGCGTCACGGACTGCGGGAAGGCCCAGAGCTGGTCCCATTGCTTTGCCACAAAGTAGATGTTGCAGAAGGCCGCCAGGATCACCGCGCACAGGAAAAGCGGACCGCCGAGAGAGGACCTGCGCGATGAAGGGCTGGGTCCGGGCTGATAAGCAAAGACGGGAGGCTGATCCTGAGACAAGTGATTGCCGCGCAACTGGAAAACAATGCGGCGTTTATTTCAGATAATAATTTCGAAACTCTAAAAAGCGCTCCGGGAGAACCGCAAACCGGACATCCCCGTGCGAATGTGGCGTCTGTATTTCCCTAGGCTGCGGCCATGCAGTCCCTGCAGGTACCGCGAAGCTCAATGGTGGTTCGTGACGGGGCAAAGCCGGCGCCGTCGGCCCATGCCTGGAGACATTCGACGGCCTTTTCGGGGGTGAATTCATTGACCCCGCCGCATCTCTCGCAAATGGCGAAGGCAGCGGTCTCATTTTGGGCGCAGCCCGGGTGGCTGCAGGCCACGAAGGCGTTCAGGCTTTCCAGGCGGTGCACGATTCCGAACTCGACCAGCTTGTCCAGTGCACGGTAGACCTGAAGCGGGGCCTTGAACCCCTCCGAACGCAAAGCGTCGAGGATCGCATAGGCCGTCATCGGCCCCGCCTCGGCGGACAGGACATCGAAAACAAGTCCCTGATTTTTCGTCAGCTTGGGAAGATCGTGCGCGGGGTGTGAACTTCCGACATGGGTGCTGTTCATGAACGTCCTCCAGAAATCCGACTGTTCCGCCTGGCGCCAAGATAACGGACCGGCAACAGGCTCAACATGAAAAGAACCATCGCAGCAACCACAATCGACGGGCCGGACGGCGTGTCCCATTGCAGCGAGCCGTAAAGCCCGGCCACGACGGCAACCGACCCGATGAGCGCCGCCAGTCCTGCCATCTGTTCCGGGCCGGACGCCAGTTGGCGGGCTGCGGCCGGCGGAATGATCAAAAGTGCGGTAATCAGAAGCACCCCGACGATTTTCATGGCAATCGCAATGACGGCTGCGAGCAGCAGGGTGAAAACAAGGTTCGCCCGTTCCGTCCCGATGCCTTCGGCGGCTGCGAGTTCCGGACTGACGGTTGCTGCGAACAGCGCATTCCAGATGAAGCACAGACCGGCGAAAACGACGGCGCCGCCCCCATAGATGATCGCGATATCGGTCCTGGAAACGGCGAGAATGTCACCGAAGAGCAGTCCGATCAGATCCATGCGCACCCAGGTCATGAAGGCAAGACAGACAAGCCCGATCGCCAGGGAGGAATGCGCCAGAAGCCCCAGAAGTGCATCCGACGACAGGCCTTCGCGCCGCCGCAGGACCATCAGCAGCAGGGACAGGGCCACGCAGACCGCGAAGACGGCCAGCATGGTGTTGATCTCAAGCAGCAGGGACAGGGCCACGCCCAGCAGGGCCGCGTGCGACAGCGTATCGCCGAAATAGGCCATGCGGCGCCAGACGATGAAGCAGCCGAGCGGACCGGCCACCAGGGCAACACCGATACCGGCGACAAGCGCGCGCGTGAAAAAATCGTCAAGCATCGTGTACACCCTGCGCCTGCCCTGCCTGCGCCTTCTTGTCCGTCCCATGCGAGGCATGCGCGTGGTCGTGAGAATGTCCGTCGTGACCCGGGCAATGATCGCACAGGGTGCCATCCTCATGCCGGACCCGGCCGTCGGGCAGATGCACGTGGTCGTGGTGATGTTCGTAGACGGCGAGCGCGCCATCCGCACGATGGCCGAAGAGCTTGAGATAGGCCTCGCTTTTCGACACATCGCTCGGCGTGCCCCGGCAACAGACGTGGCCGTTGAGGCAAATGACCTGATCGGTTGCCGCCATCACCACGTGAAGGTCATGGGAAATCATCAGGATGCCGCATCCGAGCCGGTCGCGGATTTCCGATATCAGATCGTAGATCGCGATCTCACCGGAGTAGTCGACCCCCTGGACCGGCTCGTCGAGCACGAGAAGATCGGGCTTGCGGGCAATGGCGCGCGCCAGAAGCACCCGCTGCATTTCGCCGCCGGACAAATGGCGCACCTCCTGATCCATCAGGTGGGTGGTCGCGGTCTCTTCCAGGGCCTCGGCGATTTCGGTGTTGGAAAGCTTGCTGGTGAGCCGCATGAACCGCTTGACGGTCAAGGGCAGCGTCCAGTCGATCATCAGCTTCTGGGGCACATAGCCGACCCGCAGGCCCGGCCGTTGCCGCGCACTGCCATCGGTGGGTTTGAGAATACCGAGCGCCATCTTGGCCGTCGTCGACTTGCCCGATCCGTTCGGGCCGATCAGGGTCACGATCTCTCTGGGCATCACCGTCAGATCGACGCCACGGACCAGCCACTCGCCATTGCGCTTGATGCCTGCCTGTTCGAGCCTGACGAGCGGCGGCACTTGTGCGGTTGCATCCATGAATTCCGTCCGGTGCTGACAGGCGGAGTCGCCCGTGTAAATGTTATATTATTACACATATAGGCAATCGGCGGAAGTTTGGCAATTGCGCGCCCGAAACACCCCGCCGGAATTGAAAGGGGCCGCATGATCGATGCGGCCCCTTCCCTGGTTTCAGATGCAAAAGCGGTGCGCTAGCCCAGTAGCCTGGGCAGGAACATGACGATACCGGGCACCGCGGCCAGCAAGATGACCCGAATGATTTCCACCGCGAAGAACGGAAGCACGCCGCGGAAGGTTTCCATCATGGGCACGTTCTTGGCGAGCGCGTTGATGATGAACACGTTCAAACCCACCGGTGGCGTTATCAGCCCTAGTTCGACCACTATGAGTGTCAGGATCCCGAACCAGATCTTGAGGTCTTCAGTCCCCATCCCGAAAGTCGCAGAGGCGGCTGTGGCGTAATCGCCGCCGTTCAGGTCGACCATCACCGGCCAGAAGAACGGCACCACCACGAGGATCATGGCGAGCGAATCCATGAAGCAGCCAAGGATCACGAAAATGATCAGCATGATCGCAAGCACCATATAGGGATCAAGCCCGCTGTTGCCGGCCCATGCGGACATGGTGGCAGGCAGGTTCGCGCGGGTGAAGAACCCCTTCAGCACTTCGGCTCCGAACAGGATGAAATAGATCATGCCGCTGGTCTTGGCGGTTTCCATCAGCGCCGTGCCCACGCCGGGGAAGGTCAGGCCTTCCTTGCCGAACAGGCGCATGCCGAATCCGTAGACCAGGATCGCGAACACGCCGACGCCGGCGGCCGGTGTCGGGGTGAACAGCCCGATACCAAGCCCCAGGATGATCGAACCGAAGATAATGATCACCGGGATCAGACGGATCAGCGCCTCGTGCTTCTCCTCCCGGGTCATCGTCTGCGTCGTCGGCGCCAGGCTGGGATTGATGCGGACCAGAATGGCAATGACCGTGATGAAGAAGACGACCGCGATGAGGCCCGGAATGATGGCGGCGCGGAACATCTCGATGATCGAGCCCTCGACGATAACGGCGTAGATCACGAGCGCGACGGACGGCGGAATGAGAATGCCGAGCGTACCGCCGGCGGCCAATGCGCCCGTCGACAGACGGGGCGAATACTCGAGCTTGTCAAGCTCCGGCAGGGCAACGCGCCCCATGGTCGATGCTGTTGCCAGCGATGAGCCGCAGACCGCACCGAAGCCGGCGCAGGCGCCGATCGCCGACATGGCCAGGCCGCCGCGGAAGCGCCCCATCAGGGCCGCCATGCCTCTGAACAGGTCCCGACTGAGATTGGCCTGACTTGCCAGGAACCCCATCAGGACGAACAGCGGCACGACCGACAGGTCGTAGTTGGCCATGTTGCCCCACAGCAGCGACTTGAACTGCTTCATGTAGGGACCGAAACGGATGAAGGAGGCTTCCAGGGAGAGGATGTAAGTGCCGCCGATGCCCACGACCAGCATGGTCAGGCCGACCGGCATCCGCAGCGCCAGGAAGATGAACAGGACAGCCAGGCCGGCGACGCCGGTGATTTCCATTTCACCCATGGGATTTGCCCCCCAGGACCTGCCCCAGGGCGACCAGGCCCCACAGAATCATGGAGATAACGCCCGGGAAGTACCAGGGCCATTCCTGCCAGCCGAGCACGGCCGTCATGGTGTTGTCTCCCTTCGTCTCAATCATGCCCTGCCACATGTAATAGGCGAGAGCGAAGGCGACCACGACGGTGAATGCCTGCCAAAGGTGATCCAGGAAGCTTTGCAGCCAGCGCGGAAATGTCTGCACGAACAGATCGACCGCCACATGGCCTTTCTTCAATTGCGTATAGGGAAAAAAACTCAGTGCAGCTACGCTGATCGCCAGCCTCACGAAATCCTCATAACCGGGAAGCGCCGAAACGTAGAGCCCGAACGGCTTTACGATTGAATCGAGGGTGAACGCGCCGACGTTCACAGCCGTTACGAGTACGATGACGATCGCGAGCAGACCTCCGAGGAGCGCCCACAGCGTCACCACCCGCTGCAACAATGAGAACATTTCCTTGCCCTTTTTAAAAAAAGCGAACGGCGCTCACTGCGCCGTCCGCCAGCTTGTTTATTGTTATTGGACCCTTAGTCCTTGACGGCCAGAACGGCTGCGCGCGCGGCTTCAACCATACCCTTGCCGTCCATGCCGTTGCTGTCTGCTTCGGCAACCCACTTGTCGACGACCGGCTGCATCTTGTCGGTGAAAGCCTTGTATTCGTCGTCGGTCAGGGTGATCAGGTCACTGTTTTCTTCAATGAGCTTCTTGCCGCCGGCTTCGGAGTTATCCCAAACAGCGCCGTAGGTCGCAGCAATGTTGCCCATGGAGTGATCGTCGATGACCTTTTTCAGGTCGTCCGGAAGGCTGTTGTAGCGGTCCAGGTTCATGCCGATCATGAAGGTCGAGGTGCCGAAGCGAAGGCTGTTCGGACCCTGGGTCGTGTGATGGGTCAGCTCCTGCAGCTTCAGCGGAGCGACGATTTCAAACGGAACCAGGGCACCGGCAACCACGCCCTTGGACAGGGCCTGCGGCAGGTCCGGAACCGGCATACCGACCGGCTCTGCGCCCAGAGCTTCGATGATCCAGCCGCCGGTACGGGACGGTGTGCGGATCTTCAGGCCTTCCAGATCGGCCGGGGTATGAACCGCCTTGTCGACCATGTGGAACACCTGACCGCCATGAACGTGAATCAGGATCGGCTTGATGTCCTTGAAGTCGTCCTTGATCATGTCCCAGGAATTGGCGATGGCGATCGTGGTCTGCTTGGCAGAACCGCGGTGGACCGTCGGAAGTTCGAAAACTTCAGTCCGCGGGAACACGCCCGGGGTATAGCCCAGAACGGTCCAGACGATGTCGACCACGCCGTCACGTGCCTGGCGGTAGAGCTCCGGCGGCTTGCCGCCCAGCGACATTGCCGGATAGATCTCGATCTTGATACGACCGTTGGATGCTTCCTCGACGCTTTTCGCCCAGGGCTCCAGCATGTGGACTTGCGCCGGCGACTTCGGGCCGAGCAGGTGATGCAGGGTCAGGGTGACTTCCGGCTCCTGCGCGCTGACGGATCCCGACAGCATGGTTGCAGCTATAAACCCTACAGCCGCAGATAGAATACGTTTCATACTAAACCTCCCAGTAGTGTGCACAGTACGATCCGGTCCAAATCGTGACGTGCATCGTCAAGATTACTCAGACCGTTATCAAATGTCACCAATGGCTATTCCAAAACCTTGAATATGTAAAATGAGCTTTTCTTAATACAGCATAAGCAATGGTTATAGGTGCAGTTAACCATGCGCCTCGAAACGGCGGAAATCGACACTGGAAATCTTCCATTACAGCTGCATGGATTTCTGCTCGGCCGAAGCTCTCAAAGCGCTTTGAAACATCAGCAATGCCGGCGTCGGCGCTGCATCCGCGCGCGTCGTCAGGCCGACCGGCCCTGTGGTTTCAATCGTTTCCAGAGGCAATTCGACAAGATCACCTGCGGCAATATCACGCGAGATAACTCCGCTGGAGATGACCCAGATCGCATCCGTTTCGAGTGTGTAGGTGCGTCCGAAGATATTGGAAATGGTCTCAACGCGCTTCGGCAGACGGGTCACGCCATGAGCGATCAGCAGCCGTTCGACATAGGGGCGAATAACCGCTTCTTTTGTCGGATAAAGAACAGGATAGTCCACGATCCGTCCCAGATCCGGTTTTTCTTCGGCCAGGAGCGGATGTTCTTTGCGCACCGCGAAGGAAACACTTTCCGAATAAAGATGAGCGAATGCGAGCCCCGCCATCTGCGCCGGGTCGGCGAGACGGCCGACCACGAGGTCGAGTTCCCCTCCCCGCAGCCGGCTTAACAGGAACGTGTTCGGTCCGGTGATCAGGGTCAGGGTCGTTTCCATGTTTTCGGCCTGGAATGCCCTAACCGCATCCGGCACGATCCGCGCCGCCACGCTCGGCAGCACGCCGACGTTCAGATAGGATTCGCCTGACATGCGGGCCTGGGCAACACTATCCAGCCCTTGGCTCAGCGCCGCCAGGCTGGCGCCGGCATAATGGGAAAACACCTCGCCGAACTGGGTCAGGGTCACGCCCTTGCGGCTGCGCTCGAACAGGCGCACCTTCAAAATGTCTTCCAGTTCCTTCAGTGTCTTGGAAACCGCCGGCTGGGTGATCGCCAGCGCGTCCGCCGCCTTCACGAGGCTGCGCTTGCGAGCCACTTCCATGAAACACTGGACATGGCGGTATTTTACGCGGGGATCGATCAACTTGTATTCCTATTGGTTATATTTTCGGCTCATTTTCTCATTTTACATAACCTATCCGACAGATAAATATGCGGCCAAAATTCCGGACGGCCGGATCGCCTGAAGGGCGCCGGCCGCAAAACACGTCGGGAGGACGGTCATGTCTGAGCGCGAAAAAGGGTCCCGCCAGGAGATCGGCGCGGCCACACGGAGATCCGTTCTGGGCGATGCCCATGTAGACCGGGCAAATGCCGCCAGGACCGGTTTCGATACCCGCTTCCAGACGATGATCACCGAAGGCGCGTGGGGCACGGTCTGGTCCGATGAAACGCTGACCAAGCGGGAGCGCAGCCTGATCACCATCGCGCTTCTAGCAGCCCTCGGGCACAAGGACGAGCTTGCCCTTCATATCCGGGCGACCGCCAACACCGGCGCCACGGCCGAAGACATTCGCGAAGCCCTCATGCATGTGGCGATCTACGGCGGCGTGCCGGCAGCCAACACCGCAATCAGGATTGCCAAGGAAACCTTGGCGCAGATGGAAAAACCGGCCCCGGACTGAAGCCGGCAGGCCCGTTCGAACGACCCTTTCACACAGCTTCAACTGAAAACCAGGCGGCCCGGCCGGTTTAAAAGCCGACCGCTCAAAAAACAAACGAGAAGGAACAATGGCGAAATTCCAGTGTTTGGCCGAAGCCGTTGCCGAAAACCTCAAGGACGGCGACAGCGTTGCCTTTGAAGGCTTTACCCACCTGATCCCCCATGCGGTCGCCCATGAGGTCATCCGGCAGGGTCGCAAGGATCTCACCGTCATGCGCATGACGCCGGACATCATCTACGATCAGCTGATCGGCATGGGCTGCGTGGAGAAGATGATCTTCTCCTTTGCCGGCAATCCGGGCGTCGGCCTGCTGCGCCGCTTCCGGGATTCGCTGGAAAACGGCTGGCCGCTCCAGGTCGAAATCGAGGAACACAGCCATGCGGCCATGGCCAACGCCTACGAGGCGGGCGCCGCCGGCCTGCCCTGCGCCATCTTCCGCGGCTACCGCGGCGCGGAGCTGACCCGGGTCAATCCGAACATCAAGTTCATCAAGTGCCCCTTCACAGGCGAGGAACTGGCCGCCGTCCCGTCGCTTCGGCCCGATGTCGCCGTCATTCATGCGCAAAGGGCAAATGCCAAGGGAGACGTCTTCATCGAAGGCATCACCGGCGTCCAGAAGGAAGCGGTTCTGGCGGCCAAGCGGTCGATTGTGACCGTGGAGGAAATTGTCGACGATTTCGGCGGCATCTCGCCGAACGCGACCGTTCTGCCGTCCTGGACCGTCACCTCGGTCGTAGCCGTTCCAGGCGGTGCGCATCCGTCCTACACCCAGGGCTACTACGGCCGCGACAATGCCGCCTATATCGAGTGGGACAAGGTCTCCTCGGACCGCGACAGCTTCACCGCCTGGATGGAGGAAAACGTCCTGAAACAGGGCCCAGAGGTCTTTGAGACCCGCGTCGCCCATCTGAAGAATGCGGGCTGAGGAGAACGGACATGACCAATTTCACTCCGAGCGAAATGATGACCGTTGCCGCGGCCCGCGCCCTCAAGAACGATGACGTGTGCTTCGTCGGCATCGGCGCACCGTCGGCCGCCTGTAACCTCGCCCGCCTCACCCATGCGCCTGACATCACCCTTATCTACGAGAGCGGCACACTCGGCACCGCGCCGAACGTTCTGCCGCTTTCCATCGGCGACGGCGAACTCTGCAAGACGGCTCTGACCACCGTTTCCGTGCCGGAGATGTTCCGCTACTGGCTCCAGGGCGGGCGGATCACCGTCGGCTTCCTCGGCGGGGCCCAGCTCGACCGGTTCGGCAACATCAACACCACGGTGGTCGGCGACTACGACAACCCGAAGGTCCGCCTGCCGGGCGGCGGCGGCGCGCCGGAAATCGCCATTTCCTGCGGCGAAATCTTCATCACCATGAAGCAGTCGCTGCGGGGCTTCGTTGAAAAGCTTGACTTTGTGACCTCCCTCGGCCACGGCAAGGGCGGCAACGACCGCGCGGCTCACGGTGTCACCACCAGGGGCCCGACCCGGCTGATTACCGATCTGGCAATGTGGGAGCCGGATCCGGTAACGAAAGAGTTCACCGTCACGTCCCTGCATCCGGGCGTCACGCGGGACCAGATCCGGGAAACGGTCGGCTGGAAAGCCAAATTCGCCGAAGATGTCGGGGAAACCCCGGCACCTGAGGCTTTAGAACTGGAGGTTCTTAGGGACCTTCATGCCCGTACCAAGGCAGCCCACGAAGGAAAATAAAATGCAACGCGCCTTTATCTGCGATTATGTCCGCACCCCGATCGGCCGCTACGGCGGCAGCCTGTCCGGCGTTCGCGCCGATGACCTCGGCGCCATCCCGATCGAAGCCCTGATGGAACGCAACCCGGACGTGGACTGGGGTGCCGTGGACGACGTCTACTATGGATGCGCCAACCAGGCCGGCGAAGACAACCGCAACGTCGCCCGCATGTCCGCCCTGCTCGCCGGCCTTCCCGACAGCGTGCCGGGTGCAACCATCAACCGGCTGTGCGGCTCCGGCATGGACGCGATCATCACCGCATCGCGCGCGATTGCCGCCGGTCAGGCCGACCTGATCATCGCCGGTGGCGTGGAGAGCATGTCCCGCGCGCCGTTCGTCATGCCGAAGGCGGAAACCGCCTTCAGCCGTAACAATGCGGTCTATGACACGACCATCGGCTGGCGCTTCGTCAACCCGCTGATGAAGAAACAGTACGGGATCGATTCCATGCCGGAAACGGCGGAAAACGTCGCCGCGGATTTCAAGATCTCCCGCGAGGACCAGGACGCCTTCGCCGTGCGCAGCCAGCAGCGCGCCGCACGCGCCCAGGCGGATGGCCGGTTCGCCAAGGAAATCGTCTCGGTCACGATCCCGCAGCGAAAGGGCGATCCGATCATCGTCGATCAGGATGAGCACATCCGCGCAGACACCACGATCGAAGCGCTTGCCAAGCTCCGCGCCCCCTTCCGCGAAGGCGGATCGGTGACGGCGGGCAACGCATCGGGCGTCAACGACGGCTCCGCGGCTCTGATCATTGCGTCCGAAGACGCCATCGAGAAGTACGGCCTCAATCCGATTGCCCGGGTGATCGGCGGCGCGACCGCCGGTGTCGCTCCGCGCATCATGGGCATGGGCCCGGCGCCTGCGACCCGCAAGCTGTGTGCCCGCCTCGGGATTGCGCCGAAGGATTTCGATGTCATCGAACTCAACGAAGCCTTCGCCGCCCAGGGCCTTGCCGTTCTGCGCGACCTCGGTCTTGCCGATGACGGCGAGCACATCAATCCGAATGGCGGCGCGATCGCGCTCGGCCACCCGCTCGGCGCATCGGGCGCCCGGATTGCCGGCACCGCTGCGCTGGAATTGAAGATGCGCGGCGGCAAGCTTGCGCTTGCAACCATGTGCATCGGCGTCGGCCAGGGCATTGCGATCGCCCTGGAAGCCGTCTGATCAAATGGCCATCGGCGCCTTCGACAGCGGGATAACCGGTTCGCTTTTGAGCGATCCTGAGACAGCGGCGCTGTTTCAGGACGAAGCGGTGATCCGGGCCATGCTCGATGTCGAAGGCGCCCTCGCCCTGGCGGAGGCCGACGCCGGCCTCCTGACGCAATCATCGGCGGACCGCATCGCCTCTGTCTGCCGCACTGTGACGATCGCTCCGGCAGATCTAGCGGAAGGCACGGCCCGTGACGGCGTGCCCGTACCGGTCTTCGTGGCCGAACTGCGCAAGGCGGTCGGTCCGGACCACGCAAGTTTCGTTCATTGGGGTGCCACCAGCCAGGACATCCATGACACCGGGCTTGTCCTGCGGCTCAGACAAGCCATCGACCTGCACGAACAGGCCTTGTGGACGATCGCCGGCAAGCTGGCGGACCTTGCGGACAGCCACCGCGCGACCCCGATTGCAGCACGGACCCGCATGCAGCAGGCAACGCCGACAAGCTTCGGCCTCAAGGCGGCCGTTTGGCTGTCCTCGATCCTGCGCAACATCGAACGGCTGAAATCCGTCCGGGCAGGCCTGCTGCTCCTGTCCTTCGGCGGCGCATCGGGCAACCTGTCCGCGCTCGGCGCGCATGCAACTGCGGTCGAAGCGCATCTCGCCGAACGCCTGTCGCTCGCCGTCAGCCCCGCCCCCTGGCATGCGGTGCGCGACGGGTATCTGGACTATGCCAACTGGCTGGCGCTGGTGACGGGGACCCTCGGCAAGATCGGCAACGACCTGATCCTGCTGGCGCAAAGCGAAGTCGCGGAGATCGGTCTCGGCTCCGGCGGCGGATCGTCGACCATGCCGAACAAGGTCAATCCGGTCGGCCCGGAAGTGCTCGTCACCCTTGCCCGCAACACCATCGGCCTGCTTGCCAACATGCACCAGAGCGCGCTCCACGAACACGAACGCGGCGGCGCGAGCTGGATGCTGGAATGGCTGAACCTGCCCCAGTTGGCGGTCGCCACCGGCGCGGCGCTTGCTCATGCCAATGCCGTCTTCGACGCCCTGACCGTGAACACTGAGCGGATGCGGGCAAACATCGAGGCCTCGAACGGGCTGCTTCTTGCAGAAGCCGCAAGCTTTGAACTGGCTGCCCACTTGCCCCGCCCGGAGGCCCAGGCGCTGGTCAAGAGCGCCTGCAAAACCGCGCTGGAGAGCGGACGGCATCTGTTCGATGTGCTGTTGGAGGCAACCGATGCGCCTGTCGACTGGGAGGCGCTGAAGAATCCTGCCCGCCACATGGGCCAAAGCGACGCCTTCATAACCATAGTTCTTGAGTCCTGTCAGGCACTCAGAAGCGATTGATAAGACGAAACTTCAGATCGGTTGCCCGGCTTTTCGCCGGATTTCCCCCGCTCTTGCCTGTCGGCACTTGTCGCGCCGACAATAACGTCCCAATCTGCGTTCTTTCGATCAGCAGTTGAGGACCCATTCCATGACCAGCCAGCCTCTCAACCAGCCGCCCGAGATCCCGCCGGAGCTGGATCGGTGGAATTGGGGGGCGTTTCTGCTCAACTGGATCTGGGGCATCGGCAACAGCGTCTTCATCGCGCTGCTGATGTTCGTTCCGCTGGTCAACATCGTCATGATCTTCATCCTCGGCGCACGCGGCAGCCGCTGGGCCTGGCGAAACCGAGCGTGGCGGGACGCGGAGCATTTCCGCAGCGTCCAGAGGAAATGGGCGATTGCCGGCGTGATCATTTGGGCATGCATGATCGCCTTGATTTCGGCCTTTCCAATGATAATGAAGAGCAGCGATGCCTATACGATGACCATGGACGCCATACGCAACGACACCGCGGTGGAAGAAGCGCTGGGCAGCGACATCGAAGCCGGCTTCTGGGTCAACGGCAACATCAGTATAGAGGGTGGCGGAACCGGAACGGCCTACCTCAACTTTTCAATTGCGGGCAGTAAGGGATCCGGGCGGGCCATTTCGCATTCTGTGCGCATCAACGGTATCTGGGAGATACGCGTGCTCGTGGTCTATCCGGAAGGAACGACCATTCCTATCGTTCTGGAAAACAAAGGCAACGTGACAATCCCCGGCGCGCCGCAGGATCTGTAACTTCCTGACCGGGCGAAAACCCGAGTCGGATCAATGATCTGAATCGCTTTCCTGAGATCCTGATTCCGCGGCTTCAGAAATTGATTCAAGGCGCGCGGCGCAATTGCAGCGCCATCCATCCAGGACAACCGGCGTTAGGCCGGTGATGAAATTGTCCAAGCATTCGTCCGGATCGTCCATTTCGTTGCCCTGCGCGATGCGTAGAATCCGCGGCAATCAAAATAGGCAGATGATGTACTTAAGGAGGGAACATCATGCGCACCCAGGTTGCCATTATCGGAGCTGGTCCGTCCGGCCTGCTTCTGTCACAGCTTCTCCACCTTGCCGGCATCGATTGCGTCGTCCTCGAACGGCGTTCGGCTGACTATGTCCTGTCGCGCATTCGCGCGGGCGTGCTGGAACAGGGCATGGTCGACATGCTCGACAAGGCCGGCGTTTCGGAACGCATGTTCAAGGAAGGCCTGCCCCACGACGGCGTCAACATGTCGGTCGGCGACACCCGCCTGCGCATCGACCTGAAGGGCCTGACCGGCGGCAAGACCGTCATGGTCTACGGTCAGACGGAAGTCACCAAGGACCTGATGGACGCCCATACGGCCCGCGATGCCAAAGTGGTCTACGAGGCCGAGGACGTCACCCCGATCGACTTCGACACCGACACGCCGCGCGTCACCTACAAGAAGGACGGCGTCACCCACGAAATCGCCTGCGATTTCATCTGCGGCTGCGACGGTTATCACGGCGTCTCCCGCGCCTCGGTGCCCCAGGATGCCATCACCGAATTCGAAAAGGTCTATCCGATCGGCTGGCTCGGCATCCTGTCCTACGTCAAGCCGGTGAACCACGAGCTGATCTACGCCAACCATGACAACGGCTTTGCCCTCGCCTCAATGCGTTCGCACACGCTCAGCCGCTATTACATCCAGGTGCCGGTCGACACCGACATCAACGCCTGGCCGGACGACGCCATCTGGGACGAGTTGAAGATCCGGCTCGGCGAAGAGGCCGCCGCCAACATGGAAACCGGGCCGTCGATCGAAAAGAGCATCGCTCCGTTGCGCAGCTTCGTCGCAGAGCCGCTGCGCTTCGGCCGCCTGATGCTGGCAGGTGACGCGGGCCACATCGTGCCGCCGACCGGCGCGAAGGGTCTCAACCTTGCGGCTTCCGACATCTACTACCTGTCGAACGCCCTGATCGAATTTTACGGCGAGAAGTCCATGGCCGGTGTCGACGCCTATTCGCAGAAGGCGCTGGCCAGGATCTGGAAGGCGGAACGCTTCTCCTGGTGGATGACCATGCTCCTGCACAAGTTCCCGGACCTGGGGGCCTTCAACGCGAAGATGCAGCAGACCGACATGGACTACCTGGCAAGCTCCCATGCCGCCCAGGTCAGCCTCGCGGAAAACTACGTCGGCCTGCCGTTTTAAGGATCGACAAACAAGCAAGCCGGCCGCCGGACCAACGGCGGTCGGCTAGTCGCCCAGTTCCGGCCGGCCGGCGAGACCGCAATAGCCGTGGTGCTCGAAGGCCTCATCTCCTCCCTTGACGTGAGAATAGATGAAAGGACGCCAGGCCATGCATTGCGACCCGATGCAGTGCTGGTAGAGATGCTCTGCATCGAAGCCGGATGATTTTGTGTTGAACAGACGGTTGTTGCCTTCGACCCGTACGAACGGGCACCACATCTTCTTTGCTTCTTGTTCCGTAACCCGCATTTCCGCTCCTTGGCACCGCAAACACTTGCGGACGTGCAATTATCTCCCGGATATCAAGCGGAATAATTGGCGGAAATTATATAATTTTTCTTTGATCCAGATGCGCTCGAAGTGATTTTGAGAAATTCAGCAACGTCATATCGTCAAAACTACTTATAACGACTTCCCGTTTTGGGTGCAGTATGTGGATCAACGCGTCTAGCGCCGGCCTGACGGCCCCATGAGCGTCAGGTCTGCGACGTTTCCGGCGGCTTCATGCGGGCCGGTCTGGACGGCTCTTCCTGGTAACTGGCGCTTCGTGCCTGGCGTTTCCGGGCATTTTCGAGGGCGTCGCTGACCTTTTCCAGAAGTGTAGTCGGCAGACGGACCGTCTTCACGAACAGGTCGACCGTTTCATCGGCCATCTTCCAAAGACGGGAGTTGTGCACGTAATCTTCCGCGGTCCCGGTGACCGCAACCACATCGCGTACCGCCGGCCGGAGTTTCCGTTCGAAAGCCTCTGGATCACCGGCGACAGAGATCGCAAAACCAATAAAAAACGCCGCAAATACATAGACATGAAAATATGCACCAGGAAACCGCATCGCCTATCGCCTCAACCCTTAACAAGACATTAACATATCTGAGGTTGTATTTTTGGCGACGAACGAACTCAACCCTGAATAGCCAATTCAATTAAATTCCCTGATAGTAACGTTAATTGCGTGGCTTGCTCCGGATTGTCTCAGGCCTTTTGCCGGTTACGGAAATCCTGAGGACTTTCGCCGGTATCCTTGCGAAACACGCGTGAGAAATAGGCCGGATCGTCAAACCCCAGATCATAGGCGATTTCGGAGACCGGAAGGGATGAGAATGCAAGCTGGCGTTTGGCCTCGAGAACGATCCGGTCCCTGATCGACTGGGCGGCGGTGCGATCCGTGAACAGGCGGCAATAGCGGTTGAGACGGGCCACCGGCATGCCCATTTCGGATGCGTAGAATTCAGGTGTCCGTTCGCTGCGGAAATGGGTATCGACCAGAGCCCTGAAGCGGAACAGCGAAAAGCCGGGGGCGGCGTCGAGTTCGCCGGCCTCCTCGGCGCCGGCAAACATGCGCGCCAGCAGCAGGGTCATCAGGGGCCGGAACACCAGGCGCCGGCGCTTGCCGTTCTCGAACTCTTCCGCCATTTCCTGCAGATAACGGCAGATCTTCAGGCGGTCATCACCCGACGGCACCACCAGATGATTGCTTTCGCCCTGACCGGCCAGAAGCCGGACGAGATCGCGGCCGTCATCCGATCCCGCCAGATAATCGTGGGTGAAGGAGACCACGTAGCCCTGCGTGTCGGGGGTGAATTCCCAGCCATGAACCACGCCCGGCGGCGTAAAGACGATCGTGTCGGGCGCAATGCGCCGTTCGCCTGTATCGTCGGTCAGCCGCCCTTCACCGGCGGTAATCATCAGGCACTGGAAGAGATGGATATGGCTGTGGGCATCGAGCGACCAGCCGAGCGGAGCCGACCGAGTCCGGATCGTCTCGATATGAAAGAAATCGAAATCGTCGGCCCGGTCATTTTCACCGTAAAGGTGATAACGCGGAACGGTCGCTGTGTGCATGTCTCATTGTCGCAAACCGGACCGCATCAAGGCAACTGTTTACCGCTCGTCTGCAGAAGGTTTCGCCGGATTTCGTCAAGCCGGTTTCACGAGCCGGCCTTAGCTGCGGGCATGATGGGCATGCCAGTGCCAGGCAATATCGATGCGCCGGGCGAGCCAGACCTTGTCATGGGAGGCGACGTAATCGAGGAAACGCGCAAGTGCTGCCGCCCTGCCCGGCCGGCCGACCAGGCGGCAATGCAGGCCGATGTTGAGCATTTTCGGCGCCCCTGCCTCACCTTCCGCATAGAGCACGTCGAAGGCATCCCTGAGATAGGCGAAGAACTGGTCGCCGGAATTGAACCCTTGCGCCGCGGCAAAGCGCATGTCGTTCGAATCGAGCGTATAGGGGATGACCAGATGATCGCCGTCGGGGCCTTCGACCCAATAGGGCAGATCATCGGCGTAGCTGTCGGAATCATAGAGGAAGCCGCCCTCTTCCATGACCAGCTTCTGGGTCTGCATCGAACACCGGCCCGTGTACCAGCCAAGCGGACGCGACCCGGTCACTTCCTCATGGATGCGGATCGCCTCGCGCATGTGTTCGCGCTCAAGCTCTTCCGGCAGATCGGCATATTCGATCCATTTCAGGCCGTGGGAGGCGATTTCCCAGTCGGCTTCCTTCATGGCCGCAACCGCTTCCGGATTGCGGGCGAGCGCGGTCGCCACACCGTAAACGGTCACCGGGATGGAGCGGCCGGTGAACATGCGCCAAAGCCTCCAGAAGCCGGCGCGGGAGCCGTATTCGTAAATGGATTCCATGTTCCAGTGGCGCTTGCCGGGCCAGGGCTGAGCGCCGACGATTTCAGACAGGAAGGCCTCGGAGGCGGCATCGCCGTGGAGAATGTTGTTCTCGCCGCCCTCTTCATAGTTGATCACGAACTGGACCGCGATATTCGCATCGCCCGGCCATTTCGGATCCGGCGTATTGCGCCCGTAGCCGATCATGTCGCGCGGATAGGAGGAGGTCATATCCCTGAAATCCCTATTGAAATAGTCCCTGCACCAAACCCCAAGCGAAACGCCCATGCAAGAGGGAGATTTCAAAACCCCGTAAAACTTGCCAATCGCTCAAATTTTACACGTCCGGTTTGCCTCGGTTTAGAAATTTGGCTGGTAAGTCGGCGGCCGAAATACAAATATCGAGGATTTTACCAATGCAGCTCGTTTCCGCCGGCTTCCTGTGCCTCTTTGCAGCAGCGGCCATGACGCTGTTGATCAATCAGGAAGTCATCAACGCGAAAGCCGCTGAAGCACCTTACGCAAAACCGGTCGTGGAATATCCTGTCCAGCCGGACCGTGCGGGCTGACCTCAGCGGTTCGGTCGCACCGGCACGGGAACGGGCGCCAAGTCTGCCCGGGGCGCCATCATCGCGCCGAAGCGCTTGAACCTCGGCTCTTTCTTATTACCGCCGTGATCATGCGGTTTCAGCATCATGATTGCCGAGCCCATTACCACCGAGCAAAGCGTAATAATCAGCCCGCAAGCCAGCATGATCACCGGAAGAACCGGATTGTCCGAGGCCATGACCAGGGTCCGCAGGTTTCCGACGTTCGACCACAACAGCCCGACCAGCACGAGGGCCGAGATCCCCAGCCCGATCACGCCGTTGATTGCAAGCAGCCGCAACAGCGGGTTTTTCGGCAGATAGGCGGAAACGATCGAATCCTGAAATTTCTTGCGTGTCATGAGCGCACCTCATAAACGGGGCCTGCCTAAACGTGATTGGCCTGAACGGAATTGCCTGTAGCCACCGGCAGGATCTTGCTGTCTTCGGACAAGCGAAAACCAGTTTCGGCCCGCTGTAAAGCGGACAAGTTTTCGCACCGGCCACATTTTTCCGTTCACATGCTTGCCATATACCCTCAGTATATATAGATCCGATATATATCGGACTTGAATAAGGGATATTGCGTCCCATCTTCAGGCGGTCCGCATTTTTCGCAATTCCGGCCGGAGCATTGCACTCGGCGTTTCGCAAGACAGGAAGGGCCAATCCCCATGAGCGTTCGCAGTCTTTGCCTGGCGATCCTCAGTTTCGGCGATGCTACCGGCTATGAAATCCGCAAGGAAGCCACCGAGGGCCGGTTCAGCTATTTCGACGATGCCAGCTTCGGCTCCATCTATCCGGCCCTGGCGAAGCTGACCAGCGACGGCATGGTGACGGTCCGGGAGGAAACCCAGCCCGGCAAGCCGGCGCGAAAGGTCTATTCGATCACCGATGCGGGCCGTGAGGAATTCGTCGCGAGCCTGTGCGAACCCCAGGCCGAAGACACGTTCAAATCCCCTTTCCTGCTGGTCGCTCTCTATGCCGAACAGGTCGGACCGGATGTCATCCGCCGGGCGATCGAACGGCGCAAGGACCAAGTCCGGGCGAACCTCAAGCACCTGACCGATCATATCGAGAACTGCCCGCACAGCGGGTCCAACTGGACGCAGGCCTACGGTATCGCTTGCATGAGCTTCACCCTTAATTATCTCGAGTCCCACGGCGACGAGCTGATCAGAATTGCCGAGGGCGCGGCCGAAACCTCCTCCCGGGCGGCCGCCGAGTAGACATCGATTTTCTGGAGCATACTGATGCGTTTGAAATTTTCCTATGTGCTTGCGATCGGCCTCGCCGCCGGCATCGGCATATGGATGTATTCCGGCACATATGTCATCGGCGGACGCGGAGACAGCGCTGACGCAACACCGCCCCCCGCCGAACGCCAGGAAAAGGCCGGGAATGACCTGTTCCGTGTGCAGGTTTCCACGCTGACCGCCACGGAGCGTCAGCCGGTTCTGGAAATCCGCGGACGGACGGAAGCCGAGGCCAAGGTGGAGGTCCGCGCGGAAACGGCTGCGCGTGTCGTCGAACGCCCGGCAATCGAGGGCAACCATGTCTCCAAGGGCGATGTCCTGTGCGTGCTGGACAAGGGGACGCGCGAATCCAAGGTGCTTGAAGCCACGGCCGCCCTTGCCCAGGCAGAACTCGACCATACGGCGGCCAGCCAGCTCAATTCCAAGGGTTTCACCGCGGAAACACGCGTCATGGCCATGCAGGCCGCGCTCGACGCCGCGCAGGCGCGTGTGGAAGAAGCCAAGATGGAACTCAGCCGCACGGTCATTCATTCGCCCATCGACGGCGTCATCCAGAGCCCGATGGCGAATGTGGGCGCGCGTCTCAATATCGGTGACGTTTGCGCCACGGTCGTCGAGACCGATCCGATGATTGCAATCGGCCAGGTGTCGGAAGCCGACATCGGCCTGATCTCCAAGGGCATGGACGCAGAAGTCCGCCTGATTTCCGGCCAGACCATGTCCGGCACCGTGCGCTACATCGCCCCTGCAGCCGATCCGGAGACCCGCACCTTCCGTATCGAGGTGGAACTTCCGAACAAGGAAGGCGTCGCCCGGGACGGAACCACGGCCCTGACCCGGCTCAAGCTGCCCAGCCAGAAGGCTCACAAGATCTCGCCCGCGATCCTGACGTTGAATGACGACGGCGAGCTCGGACTGCGCGGCGTGACCGACGACCAGGTCACCGTCTTCTATCCGGTCAAGGTCCTGGGTGGCGGCGAGGACGGCATCTGGGTCGGCGGACTTCCCAATACCGTGCGCATCATCACCGTCGGCCAGGACTACGTCACAGACGGCCAGAAGGTGGAACCCGTCCTCAAAACCGCCGAGGTCACCCAATGATCGACGCGCTTGAAGCGATCCTGAGGCGGCCCAAGACCGTTTTCGTCCTCATGCTGGCGCTGATCGTTGCCGGCACCTACACCTACCTGACGATCCCCAAGGAAGACAGCCCGGACATCGACGTTCCGGTCTTCTATGTTTCCATCGTCCAGCAGGGTATTTCGCCGGAGGACGCCGACCGGCTGCTGGTGCGGCCGATGGAGACGGAACTGCGCGGTCTCGACGGCCTGAAGGAGATCACCGCAATTGCCGCGGAAGGTCACGCGTCCATCATCCTGGAATTCGACGTCTCCTTCGACAAGGACGAGGCGCTTGCGGATGTGCGCGACAAGGTCGACCAGGCAAAGGGCAAACTTCCCCAGGAAGCCGAAGAGCCGACCATTCACGAGACCAATTTCGCGCTTCTGCCGACCATCACGGTCGCCCTGTCCGGCAATGTGCCGGAGCGCACGCTCTACAACCTCGCGCGGCGGCTGAAGGACCAGATCGAGGCGATCGACACGGTCCGTTCCGCAGATCTGACCGGACACCGGGAAGAGCTTCTGGAGATCGTGATCGACAGCCAGAAGCTGGAGGCCTATTCGGTCACCCAGCAGGAATTGCTCAACACCCTGAGGCTGAACAACCAGCTTGTCCCGGCCGGCTTCATCGACGGCGGCAACGGCCGGTTCAACGTCAAGGTTCCCGGCCTCATCGAGACGGCGGACGACGTCTATTCGCTGCCGATCAAGCAGAATGGCGAGGCCGTCGTGACCCTTGCCGATGTTGCCGATATCCGCCGCACCTTCAAGGACGCCACGACCTATACGAGGGTCAACGGCAAACCCGCGATCGCCCTTGAGGTTACCAAGCGGATCGGCACCAACCTGATCGAAAACAATGCCGCCGTCAGGCAGGTTGTGGAACAGGCTTCCAAGGACTGGCCGGAAACGGTCAAGGTGAACCTGCTGCTCGACCAGTCGTCGAAGACCTTCGAGGTCCTGGGCTCGCTGCAGTCGTCGATCCTGACGGCAATTTTCCTGGTCATGATCCTGGTCGTGGCCGCGCTCGGCCTCAGGTCCGCCCTGCTCGTCGGCCTGTCGATCCCGACCTCCTTCATGGTCGGCTTCCTGATCCTGGGCGGCATGGGCTACACGGTCTCCAACATGGTGATGTTCGGCCTGGTGCTCACCGTCGGCATGCTGGTCGACGGCGCCATCGTCATGACCGAATATGCCGATCGCAAGATCGCCGAAGGCATGGAGGACAAGGAAGCTTATATCCGGGCCGCGCGGCTGATGTTCTGGCCGATCGTGTCGTCGACGGCAACCACGCTTGCCGCCTTCCTGCCCATGCTTCTGTGGCCGGGCGTTGCCGGCGAATTCATGAGCTACCTGCCGATCATGGTGATCATCGTCCTGTCGGCATCGCTCCTGACCGCCATGGTGTTCATTCCCGTCACCGGCGCCATCTTTGCGCAGGTGTCCCACTTCATGGGCCGGCATGCGACCGGACTTCTGGCATCCGTCTTCGGTCTGATTGCGGCTGCCATGGTCTTGACGTTCCCGGCGCTGCCCGAGCTGCTGGCAACATTTGTCCCGGCAGCATTTTCCGGCTTGTTGCTGATTGCCCTGGCCTGCATCGCATTCGTTGGTGTTGGGTTCGCCTCCGCTTTTGTCCTGCGTCCGTTCGTGCGGTGGTCCAAGGCCCGGGCCGAACGGATCCAGGCCGCGGAACGTGCCGAGGCGGAGGCGGTTTCCGGATCCTCCACCTTCGACGTCAACAAGGTCCGCGGGATGGCCGGCGTTTATGTCCGCTTCCTGAAGCTTCTGGCGGGCAATCCGATCGGCAACGTCATCACCCTGGTCGTGATGATCGGCGGCAGCGTCATGATCTTCGGCGCCTTCGCAGGCAATCCGACAGGTGTAGAATTCTTCGTCGACGAAGAGCCGGATCAGGCGGTCGTCCTTGTTTCCGGGCGCGGCAACCTGTCCGCGCGCGAGTCGCTTCAACTGGTCGAGGCGGTCGAGCGCGAAGTGCTGCAGGTTCCGGGCATCGAGAATGTCGTGACCTCCGCCAAGGCTCCTGGAGGGAGCAGCGGCGGAAAGGTGATCGGCGGCGTGCAGGACAAGCCCGCCGACGTGATCGGGGAACTTCAGCTGGAACTGGCCGACTTCTGCTGCCGCCGGGAGGCGAAGGAAATCTTCGCCGAAATCCGCAAGCGGACGGCATCGCTACCGGGGATCAAGGTGGAGACCCGCAAGATCGAGGGCGGCCCGCCGACCGGCAAGGACGTCCAGCTTGAGGTCAAGTCCACCGACTATGACACGCTGGTGAAGAACGTCGCCAAGGTCCGGGCCCATGTGGACCAGATGGACGGCCTGCTCGACCAGGAAGACGACCGGCCGCTGCCGGGCATCGAATGGGAAATGTCCATCGACCGGGAACAGGCCGGCCGCTACAAGGCCGACATCGCCTCTGTGGGATCGATGGTCCAGCTGGTCACCAACGGCGTTCTGGTCGGCAAATACCGCCCGTCCGACAGCGAGGACGAGGTCGATATCCGCGTCCGCCTGCCGGAAGACCAGCGCACGCTCGACCGGTTCGACCAGTTGCGCCTGCAAACGCCGCTGGGCCTGGTTCCCCTGTCGAACTTCGTGACCCGCTCGGCCTCGCCCAAGGTGTCGTCGATCACCCGGCGCGACGGGCTCTATTCGATGATGGTGAAAGCCACCGTCGATCCGGCATCCGGGGCGCTTCCCGACGACAAGGTGCGCGAGCTCGATCAGTGGCTGAAGACACAGACCTGGCCGGACAACGTCTTTCTGAAGTTCCGCGGTGCGGACGAGGACCAGAAGGAATCGGGCGAGTTCCTGATGAAGGCGATGGTCGCATCACTGTTCCTGATGTTCATCATCCTGCTCACCCAGTTCAACTCCTTCTACCAGACGGCCCTCACCCTCTCCACGGTGATCATGTCGGTGGTCGGCGTGCTTCTGGGGCTGATCATAACGGGTCAGAAGTTCTCCATCATCATGACCGGGACCGGCGTCGTGGCGCTGGCCGGGATCGTGGTCAACAACGCCATCGTGCTGATCGACACCTATAACCGCTTCCGGGACGACGGGATGGAGCCGCTCGATGCGATCCTGAAAACCTCGGTTCAGCGCATCAGGCCGATCCTGCTGACGACGATCACCACGATCGCCGGGCTGGTTCCGATGGCAACGGAGATCAACCTCGACTTCTTCAACCAGGTAACCGCCTATGGCGGTATCACCGCGGTGTGGTGGGTGCAGCTGTCGACGGCCGTGATTTCCGGTCTTGCCTTCTCCACCCTGCTCACGCTGATCATGATCCCGGTGATGATCGCGTTGCCGAGCGTGTGGACCCAGTCCGGACGGCGCGCTGCCGCCTGGTGGCGGGGCCAGCCGGCCGTGCCGGCCGGCGCTCCGGACACTGCCAGCGAACCGGCAGAGCCGTCAGAGCAGGAACCCCCTGCCCGCGTGATCCGGATGGAAAAGCCGAAGGCGCCGAAAGAACCGCCGCAGGATCTTCCCAACGCCGCCGAATAGGCGCCCTGCCAATATGAAACCGCCGGGATCCTGTCCCGGCGGTTTTTGTTTGTCCGCGGCTTGCCAAAACCCGATGAGCGGAGCATGATAGTTGCAATATACAACTATATGACCAAAGCACGATGCAGACGATCTCACCTGAAGTGATCTCCACGATCCGGAGCGCCGCCCGCGTGCTGGTTCGCGAACACGGCTATATGGAGCGGACGCTTGCGGGCACGGACCTGTCCCCGTCCGCGGTGCACACCATTATCGAACTCGGCGAAACCGGCAGCCTGACCTCAAAAGAGCTCGCCGACCGCCTGAACCTGGAGAAATCCACGATCAGCCGGCTGGTGCAGGCACTCGAGAAGCGCGGGGAAATTACCAGCGAGCGACAAGAAACGGACGGCAGGTCCTTCCGCATCACCCTGACCGATCAGGGGCGCAGGACCCTGGCCGTTCTGGCCGCCTATGGCGAGAACAAGGTCTCCGGTGCCCTTCCCCATCTCGGCGGACAGTCCACGCCGGACGATGTCGCCCGCGCCCTCGACGCCTTTGCCACGGCCCTGAAGGTATCAAGGACCGGAAAGCGCGCTCAGGAAAGCACTTCGGCCGCGGCCCCGGTCATCGTCGAGGGCTATCAGACCGGCATGATCGGCGACATTTCAGGACTGCACGGCCGAACGCACGGTTCCATCGTCGGCTTTGGCCCGGCCTTTGAGAGCGTGGTTTCCGCCGCCATGGCCGAATTCATGCCCCGGATTTCCAAACCGGTGAACAATTCCTGGAGCGTCGTTGAAAACGGCCGGGTGGTCGCCTCGATCACCATCGACGGCGAGGATCTGGGCAACAACATCGCCCATCTGCGCTGGTTTATCCTGGAAGAGCATCTCAGAGGACTGGGGCTTGGCCGCAAGCTGCTGGACAAGGCGATCGAGCACTGCGACCGCCACGGCTTCGACGAGATCCACCTGTGGACCCTGAAAGGCCTCGACGCCGCCCGCGCGCTTTACGAGCGCAACGGCTTTAAGCTTGTCGACGAATACCGGGGCGACCAGTGGGGCAAGATGGTCATGGAACAGAAATTCCTGCGCAGGCGGGCGGCAGGCTAACTCGCATCGTCCTTGTGGCGGTCGCCGAGGTGATCGAGGTCGGTGTCCTCGCAGTCGCCGTCGTCATCGCTCGCCAGGTTCTTGTCGGCAAGCAGGAGTTTGCTGTGGGAGCGCCAGGCAAACGGAACGGAAACAAGATAGAGCGCCGACACCAGCGCCAGGACCTGGAACGGATAGCTGACCGTCAGCGCGACAAGCAGCACCGCGACCACGAACAGCGGCAGCACATAATCGCGGCGGATGCGGGTACCGATGGTCTTGCCGGAATAGGTCGGCAGGCGGCTGATCATCAGGAAGGCGATGCCGATGGTGTAGAGCGCGACGCCGGGCGCAAATTCCGGCCATTGCGGCAGAACGCCCAGAAAGCCCCAGTAGATCGGGATCAGCACCGTCAGCGCGCCCGCGGGCGCGGGAACGCCTGTAAAGAACTGAACGGCCCAGGCGGGCTTGTCCGGATCGTCGAGGGCCACATTGAACCGGGCGAGACGCAGGGCGGCGGAGATGGCAAAGGCAAGGGCTGCAATCCAGCCGAGCGAGCCGGCTTCCTTCAGGATCCAGAGATAGAGCATCAGCGCCGGGGTGACGCCGAAATTGACGAAATCGGCGAGCGAATCCAGTTCCGCCCCGAACCTCGATGTCCCCTTCAAAAGCCGTGCGACCCGTCCGTCGAGCGCATCGAGAACGGCGGCGATCAGCACCGCCCCCACCGCGAATTCCCAGCGGCTCTCGTATGCCATGCGGACCGCCGTCAGCCCGGAGCACAGCGCCAGCAGCGTCACCATGTTGGGCAGGATCAGCCGCAACGGCACCCGGCGGAACCTTGGCTGGCGGCCTTGCCGGGCGTCTTTTTTGGAGGCAGATTTATCGTGTTCAGTCGTCAATAGTTCGCCCTTCGCCCGCATTTCTCACACTCCTTACGCTCTGCGTCGCATTTTGGCGAGCCGGATGTGGATTAAAGACGCGTAGAGCATAGCTGTCGCTATGGTCAAGCGGCTTTCGTCTGCAGGCGGCCGCCAAAATGCGACCCTTCGGGCCGGTTGAAACAGACGACAGTGTGCGTCGAATAGCTTGCCCGATGCACCCACATCGCACTGCGCTATTCTCCTGCCCTGTCGTCTGTTTGAACCGGCGCAGAGCATAAGGAGTGTGAGAAATGCGGGCTAACTGACCCGGGTCAGCGGCTGTGCGGTCGGGTTCGTCTCGCGCAGATCCGCCAGGACGGTCTCGCCGGCGATCATGGTCTGGCCAAGGGCAACCTTCGGCACAGTGCCTTCGGGGAAATAGACATCGAGACGCGAGCCGAAGCGGATCAGGCCGAAGCGTTCGCCGGCCGAAACCGTCTCGCCCTCGCGTACGAAACAGACGATACGCCGGGCGACCAGACCGGCGATCTGAACCACGCCGATGCGCGTCTCGCCGTTCTCGATCACCAGACCGTTGCGTTCATTGTCCTCGCTCGCCTTGTCCAGTTCCGCATTCAGGAACTTTCCGGCGCGATAGGCAACGCGCGTGACCTTGCCGCCCATGGGCGCGCGGTTCACGTGGCAATTGAACACATTCATGAAAATGGAGACGCGCAGCAGCGGTTCGCCGCTCAGGTCCAGTTCCGCCGGCGGCCGTGCCGGGCCCACATGGCTGACGACGCCGTCGGCCGGAGAAATCACCAGCCCTTCGCTGACCGGGGTAACCCGTGGCGGATCGCGGAAGAAGTAGCAGACCCAGGCGGTGACGATGAGGCCGATCCAGAACAGCGGATCCGCGAACCAGCCGATGACCAGGGTCGCCACCAGGCTGATGGCGATGAACGGCCAGCCTTCACGATGGATGGGAACAAAGGCCTTGGTTACGGAATCGACAAGTGACATGCAGGATCCTGCCCTTCGGGACTTTCTGCGCACAGGCACGGCAACGCATCCCTCGCCGCGGCCTCGCAGAATTCTTATGGTTCGCACTGCCGGACATCCTGTCCCGGCAGCACATGGGATTGGGGCCCACTTCTAAACCCATTCGATCCGCAAATGAACCGCAAAACCATTCCCGTCTGCATCGGAGGTTCAGGCTGTGCGGTAATCGGTTTCCCAGTAGGGCAGCGGATACCGGCGCGCCTGGCGCGGCGCAGATGTCAACACGTGTGGGACCTGCAGATTACCCCCTATTCGACGGGCTCGCCTGCGCGTGGCCCGCGGAGAACGATGCCCAAATCATCTTCTTCCCGGGCTGCCCGCAGGCGTTCCTCTGCCTCGCTCGCCTCGCGCTGACGCGCCCACATGGAGGCATAGAGGCCGTTCTCAGCCAGAAGGTGCGCATGGGTGCCGCGCTCGACGATCCGGCCGGCTTCCAGCACGAGAATCTGGTCGGCGCCGACCACCGTCGACAGCCGGTGAGCGATGACGAGCGTGGTGCGGTTTTTCGAGACCTGATCGAGCGCCGCCTGGATTTCCCGTTCCGTATGGGTATCGAGCGCGGAGGTCGCCTCGTCGAGGATCAGGATCGGCGGGGATTTCAGGATGGTCCGGGCGATGGCGACGCGCTGCTTTTCGCCGCCGGACAGCTTCAGACCGCGCTCGCCGACTTCGGATGCATAGCCCTGCGGCAACCGTTCGATGAAATCGTGGATCTGCGCCATGCGGGCGGCTTCCCGGACTTCCTCATCGGTCGCATCCGGACGGCCATAGCGGATGTTGTAGGCGATCGTGTCGTTGAAGAGCACCGTGTCCTGCGGAACCATGCCAATGGCATGGCGTACGCTTTCCTGGGTGACATCGCGCACGTCCTGGCCGTCGATCAGAATCCGCCCGCCGGTGACGTCGTAGAAACGGAACAGAAGGCGGGAAATGGTCGACTTGCCCGCGCCCGACGGTCCGACGATGGCGACGGTCTTGCCGGCCGGCACGTTGAAGTCGATCCCTTTCAGGATCGGCCGGTCGACATCGTAGTGGAAGTGCACATCCTCAAAGGCAATCGTGCCCTCGACAGCCTTCAGCGGCTCCGCTCCCGGCTTGTCGGTGATTTCGGCCGGCACGCCGAGCAGGTCGAACATGGATTCGATATCCGCCAGCCCCTGCCGGATTTCCCGGTAGATGAAGCCGATGAAGTTCAGCGGGATGGAGATCTGCATCAAGAGCGCATTGATCAGCACGAAATCGCCGATGGTCTGCTCACCGGCTATGACGGCGCGGGCGGACAGCACCATGCAGGCGGCCATGCCGAGCCCTAAGATGACCGTCTGGCCGAGGTTCAGCCAGGCGAGCGACGTCCAGGTCTTTGTCGCCGCCTTTTCGTATTTGGCCATGGAAACGTCGAAACGGTCGGATTCCATCCCCTCATTACCGAAATACTTGACCGTCTCGAAGTTCAGCAGGCTGTCGATCGCCTTGGAATTGGCGTCCGTGTCGCTGTCGTTCATTTCGCGCCGGATGGAAATCCGCCAGTTCGACGCCTTGATGGTGAACCAGACGTAGGCGACGATCATCACGGCGACGATGGTCAGGTAACTCAGGCCGAACTGGTAGGAAATCACGGCCGCCATGATGGCGAATTCCAGGATCGTCGGAATGCCGTTCAGGATGGTGAAGCGGACAATCGCCTCGATCCCCTTCACGCCGCGCTCGATCACCCGGCTGAGGCCGCCGGTGCGCCGCGCCAGATGGAAGCGCAGGGAGAGCTGGTGCAGGTGGCGGAAGGTCAGATTGGCAAGCTGGCGGACGGCATGCTGGCCGACACGGGCAAACAGCGCGTCGCGCAACTGGTTGAAGGCAACCGCCAGGACGCGCGCGGCATTATAGGCGAGCACCAGCATCACCGGGGCGATCAGAAACGCGGGCAGCTTGCTCGTCTCGCCGGTCAGGGCATCGGATGCCCAGGCGAAAAAATAGGGGGAAAGGACGGTCACGCCCTTGGCCAGCACCAGGGCGACGATGGCCAGCAGCACCCGTGCCTTCAGGTCCGGCCGATGGGCCGGCCAGATATAGGGCCAGAGGTTGATCAGGGTATTGAGGGTCGAGCCTTCATCCGCACTGACGGTCGTCTGTTTAGGCGACCGCTTGTTTCCGGCAGCACCCTTGTCGGCCGTATTTTGAACAGCCTGATTACTCACCGGCTCTCTCCCAAGGTTTTTTTTCGGGGTTATTCTCTGTTTCTTCGTTTTCAAGGGCCTCGTCGGGGGCCGCATCGGCGCATCCGCCCGCCTTCAGGCAGGCGCTGTGTTGCTCGGAGACGCGATTGAAAAAGTCCCCGGACGCGACGGCCGCCTTGGACAGCATCTCCGTGTTCAGGAAATACCGGCAGTTCCGGCCCATGGTTTCACAGGTCAGAAGCCCGGTTTCCTTGAGCACCTGCAGATGCTGGGAGACCGTGGACTGGGCCAGCGGCATCCGGTCGACGATTTCGCCGCAGCAGGCGGCATTGCGGCTTGCCAGCGTTTCAATGATAGCCAGGCGCGCAGGATGGCCGAGGGCGCGGTAAACCTTCGCAAGTTCGCATTGCGCGGCGGGCGCGCAGGCGGTTTCCGATCCGCTGTCCGGCCGGAAATCTGCAGATTTCTCCGCCATATAACTGGCTCTCCCTCGCGCGTGTCCAAATTGACGGCCGGATTGCGGTCGAAGCCGGCCTTTCATCGTAGATATGCGATGAATCACCGGAATAACAAGTCGCGCGCGCACTTGCCGCACCAATTCAGGCGTTTCTTCGCTCAGCGCTCGTTATTTTCCACGATGAAAACGGGCAAACGGCGCGGGACTAGCCGCGCCGTTGGTCTCAGCCCGTTCGGTTCGACCCGGATCAGTTCGATTCAGGCTTCCAGTTCAAATCGCTTTCCGGCGTCAGGAAGACCTGTCCGGGATAGATCAGATCCGGGTTGCGGATCTGGCCCTTGTTGGCCTGATAGATCGTCGTGTAGCGAATGCCCTTGCCATAGAGACGCCGGGAGATGGTCCACAGATTGTCGCCCTTGTGGATGATCACATTGGGCAACGGCTTGGTCACCGTGGCCCCTGCCCCGCCGGCGTCGGTCGCAGTCTCGCCCGAAGCGATCACCTTGGTCAGGACGATCTGTTCGGCAGCCTTTTCGAAATTCACGGCGGCGCGGGCAACGACCGTCCCCTTGTCGTCACCGATCATGTCGGCGCGGACTTCCACGGTTCCCGGCTTCAGGGTCTTCGACCCTTCGAGCAACCAGCGGCCGTTCGGACCGATCTTGGCTTCGCCGACGAATTCGCCGGCAACATAGACGCGCACCTTGAGGCCCGGTTCGCCGGTTCCGGCCACGTAAAGCTTGCTGCCTTCCGATTCAACGGCCTCGACCGTCGCTGTCAGGGAATTCTTGGCAACGAGTTCTGCGGCCGGGGCGGAGACCGTCCGGGCAGCGGGGGCCGTTTCGGCCGGTTCCGCGGTCGCCTGATCCGTAGTTGCCTGATCCGAAGCTACCTGTCCGCTCGCCGTAGCTGTCACTTCGACCGCCGGAGTTGTTTCCTTGGCTGCCGGTTCTTCCGCAGTCGCGGCAGGGGCTTCGGCGG
>NZ_JABFCZ010000037.1 GCF_014692675.1 Roseibium aggregatum
AATTTGGCTGATCAGCTTCATGAGCTATGATCTGGGATACATCGACCTGGAGCAGAGAACACTACAGACAATCGACAACCCGTTCGGCACGAGGTTGTAACCCATGTCTCCGGTACAAACTGTTACCCATGTCTCCGGGTCGGACAGGTGAATAATGGTGGGCCCGGAGGGCCTAGCCAAACTGAAGAAAATCAATAGCTTACCGCAAGGTGGGACAAAACACCTGCCTCAAGGAATTCAATGGCTTACAAACGCCGTTGTCCCACCATTTTGCCGCTACGCCTCACTCGGAACTGCTGCCCAGGCTGGCTGCTGGAGGCACGCATGACTGAGCGCCGTCCATTCCGGGAAGTGAAGCTTCAGTGGCTGCGTCTGCTGAGCTGTGATGCCAATGTCAACGACAATGCCAAGTGCGTCGCACTCTATATCGTGACCGCACATGTGAACGGCCACACCGAGAAGGCGTGGCCGTCCTACAAGACCATTGCCGAAGCAACCGGCAAGAGCGTCAAATCCGTCCAACGCGCCATCCGAGATCTGGAAATCGGTGAATGGCTCAGCGTTCAACGCGGGAATGGCGTCGGACACAATACGGAGTATTGCCCTACCGACGCTTCGATCTTAAAGGCCTCCGAGCTCCGAGAAAAGACGGACAAATCTGTCCCCCTTCCCCCTTCTGAAGGCGGACAGATATGTCCCGAGAGGCGGTCGGATATGTCCGGCAAAGGCGGTCAAATCTGTCCACCAAACTTAGAGAAAGAAATAAATAAAAAACTTAACGCGCGTGAGGCCCGCGTGAAGCCCGTTTCTCGCCGCTCCATTCCCATCGTCGTCCTTCCAAAAGCCCAGACCCGGCAGGTCGATGAATGGAACGCCTGGCTTGCCGAGAAGACCCTCCCCAACCTGGCGCGGTTCGATCTCGCAACGAACGTGAACGGCTCGTCCGGATATCGACTTCCCTTCAGATGGCCACCGGAAGCGGACTCGGACAAAGAGCGAGACTGCCTGTCGTATTTCCTGAACAGACTGCCTGCGGCCGAACACCAACCGTCCTCTGAAGCAGCTTATAGGCAAGCGGCATGACTGCGACGGATCTGACAAGAGCAAGGCGACCCATGTATACGACATGGGACTTCGCAAGGAGCACCAGTGCCCCGCCTTCGCCCTCAAATTGCAAGCGGCCCGTCTCGCCGAGACGGTTGGTATGCGCTGTACGACGGAGGAAAAGAGACATCTCAAGCGCCGCGTCGCCGCGGACAAGCTCTCCGTCTAGGAGACGTTGCGCGCCGCGTTCGGGCAGATCAACGCCCGGCACGTTCTAAAAATAAATGTCCAGTAGGGGGCCGGCGGACTGGCAGCTGTTGGACATCAAGCCGGCGAAGCAGACACTCGCGCATGAGGGGTGCACCACATCTTCCGGCCCGTAACCGCAATTGACTGTGAATGGGCATTCGATGACCGCAATCTCGTCCATACGGCTAGGGTCGGCGCTGCCGCATCCCGTTTCGCTATTGACGCTTCGGAATTCCTGGAATGCGGCCAAGCAGGCTATCGCAGAGGCCGCCGTCTGCGAGGATGTTCTGGCCGGTCACATAGCTGCTCGCGGATGAACCGAGGAAACAGATGATCTCCGCGATGTCTTCCGGAGTGCCGATCCGCCCCAGCGGGACCAAGGCTTCGCGGGCGGCCGCCGTTTCTGTGTCCGCATAGGCTCTTTCGGTAAGCGGCGTGCGAACCATTCCGGGAGACACGCTGTTCACGCGAATGCCGTCGGCCGCCCATTCCTGGGCAAGGTTGCGGCAGAGGGAAATCAAGGCCGCCTTGGCGGGAGAGTAAGCACCCTGCCCCATATGCGCCTGCATACCCGACATGGAAGCGACGGCGATGATCGAGCCGGCACTCTCCTTCAGGGCGGGATAGAGCGCCTGCGCCAGAAGGAAGGTGGCGCGGACATTGAGGTCGAATTGCCTGTCCCAGGTCTCGACCCCGATGTCGGCCAGCCGGCCCGGCGCGACACCGCCGGCATTCGACACGAACAGATCCAGTTCGCCGCAAAACTCGACTGTACGCACCGAGATATCGCGGCAGGTTTCCGTTTGGGCGAGGTCGCCCGTCAGGAAGAGCGTTTCTGCGCCGAGTGCATGCAGATCATCAAGCAGGGCCTGCGGAGCGGGCTTACCGCCTGAAGCGGTCATGACGATCCGCAGCTTCCGGCCTGAATCCGCGCACTGGCGGGCCAGTAACTGACAGGTTGCCCCTCCGATGCCTTCGCTGGCTCCCGTCAACAATACTCTCATCGTGTCCTCCCGCGTTCAGACTGCTTCGGGCATGCCATTCTCGCCGTCTTCGTTAAATGGATGTTTCGCGGGAAAAATTGCACATTCCGCTCATCTTCCCGCACGCAAGAATCCAATGATTGCAGCGGTTCTTCCATTGCCGGGTACCGGATCGAAAGTTGAGATAAGCGCGGACGCCGACACGGGAGGAAAAATTGAGCGGAAACATCAACGAAACAACGGTTCTCATCACGGGAGCCGCAAACGGGATCGGCTGGGCAACGGCGCAACTTTTTGCCGGGCGCGGTTGCCGAGTTGCGATCGTGGATCTTGACGGTGGCATGGCAACGGCTCGCGCCGAGGAGCTTGGGTCGGATCACCTCGGCGTGCAGTGTGACGTCACCGTGGAGGCGTCAGTCCGGGAAGCTTGTGCAAAGGTGCTCGACCGGTTCAACCACTGCAGCATTCTCGTCAACAATGCAGGCATCGGTGACATGACCGTGCCAACGCTCGAACAGGACGCGAGCCGCTTCATGACGATCTTGAACACCCACCTGACCGGTTCGTTCCTGATATCGCGCGAAATCGCGCGCCGGATGATCGCGGACAACGGTGGCGCGATCGTCAATTTTTCATCCATTGCCGCTCACTCGGGTCTGCCGGGGCGCAATGCCTACGGAGCCGCCAAAGCGGGCCTGATCGCGATGACCAAATCGATGGCCTGCGAGTGGGCGGGGCACGGCGTGCGGGTAAACGCGGTTGCTCCCGGTTACGTGGAAACGGAGCTTGTCGGGAAACTCGTCGCCGGTGGCTTGCTGGACAAGGAGCGAATCTTGCGCCGGACGCCCATGGGACGGATGATCGCTCCTTCTGAGATTGCCGAAGCGGTGTGGTTTCTCGCCTCTCCGGCGGCGTCTGCCATCACTGGTGCCGTGCTCAACGTGGACGCCGGATGGCAAGCTTACGGTGCCGCCGGCGACGCGTTTCATCCGAAGGCTATCTGATCGGCGACAGGCTGAGCGGACGTAGAATCTCGTGACGTCCGGCGCCGTTCGCAGTCGACAACGCATTCCCGTCCGGATGGCGAAACAATGAGACGGTCATTCCGACTTCTGAGCCGGATTTGACTTCCCACATGCCGATTCGTTCGGTCTTCCCGGACGAGGAAACACTTTTTCCAAACGTGAATGTGAGAGACAGAAGACTTGGCGAAAACATCGGTTCCGCTTTGGTTTGGCCGTCATGCACCGTGTTGCGGGCATCCGTTACCGCGTCAAGCGAGGGGGATGTTTCGCGCACGGCCATGATGAAATTGCGTTGCGTCACGATTAGCGGGAAACCATTCGGCACGAAGCCGTCGTTCCAATCACGGTCCCCCGCCAGTCTGGCGCGGCAGGCCGCGCGTTCCTCCAGGCTTTCATAGATCCACAAATGATATATGCGGTTCAGGGTTCCGCTATCAGTCAACCAATAACCTGCCATCGGCAGGTGACGCGTCACGTACTGCACACCCGCGGTCCGAAACAGTTCGAGATAGGCCGGTGCCTTACCCGCGATCAGGTCATAGGCCCTCAGTTCATACAGCAATGAAGATACTCCCGTTCAACCGGCCACAGTCTCGAGCGAGACCGGCGCCAGGGGAATGGACCGATCCTTCATTCGCTTGCACATTCGTTTATTCGGCCGGCACGGGATCGCGTTGTTCTGTCGGCACCTGGTTCTGTTCGCGATAAGCGCCCGGCGGTTGGCCGACGCGTTGAGAAAAGAAGCGGCTGAAATACGCGGGGTCTTCAAAACCGAGTTCGTAGCCGACCTCGGCGACCGTCATTTCCGTATATATCAGATAGCGCTTGGCTTCGATGATCATGCGTTCGCGCAGGATTTCGGAGGAGGTCCTTCCGGTGCGGGCCTTGCAGGCAAGGTTTAGCCGCTGCGCGCTGATACCGATTTCCTTTGCATAGAATTCCAGCCCCCTCTGCCCGCGGAAATTCTGTTCCAGCAATTCACGATAGCGGCAGAGGATTTCGTAATCGCGGTCGCTGACTGTGAAACCGGCACTCTCCCGGGCGCTGCGCAGGCGCATCAGCGCAACGAGAATGCGCAGGAACTGCGCGAGAATAGCCATGCGCCGGCCCGGCGCTGACCAGATGTATTCCCGGTTCGCCCAGTTGAAGGCATCCGTCACCGCTTCGATATTCACGCCACTGCCTGCCAGAGGATAAACCTGGGGGGTGGCCAGCACCTCCAGCAGGCGCATGTCTCCGTGGGTCGCGGACGTCGCATAGGCCGACGCGGCGGTGATCACCGTTCCGTCCGTGCCGCGCTCGAAATTGATTTCATGCACCATCGCGGCCGGAATCACGACAATGCTCTGCACCGAAATCTCGAACGTGTGCTCCTCTATGCGGATCGATCCGCCGCCGCTTTCGATCAGCAGTATCTGGACGTGATCAGGATGCGCGTGGGCACGAATTGTCCAATCGTGTTGCCCGCTGCGCTCCCTGATCGGTTCGATATGCAGAAAGTCCAATTCCACATCGTCGACTTGGTCTCCATAGAGATAGTAACGCGGAATCGAGGGTTTCGTTATCTGTTTCACGCCGTTGAAGTCTCCTCCCAGGCCCTTCCGTCAATTGAAAAGCCATCATGGAATTGTGCAACAAATCCCGATCTTCGTCCATTCGCCTCCCCTCGTCCGGGTGACATAAACGATCGCAAGGAGAAGTGCGTGCACATGGCCGGGCGCACTCAAAAGCGAGGAGGAGACATGTCCAAGACCCTGAGCGACAAAACCGCCTGCGACGTCCTTGTCATTGGATCGGGCGCAGGCGGACTGTCAACTGCAATTTCGGCAGCAAAAAACGGGCTCGATGTCATTGTCGTCGAGAAGGAACCGGTTTTCGGAGGAACCACCGCGTTTTCCGGAGGCGTGCTCTGGATACCCGGCAACAGGCATTGTGGAGGCGATGACAGTACCGCGGCCGCCCGCGACTATCTCAAGGCCGAAACAGGTAATTTCTACCAACGCGACGCGGTCGATGCCTTCTTGGAAGAAGGTCCGAAAATGCTGGACTTTTTCGAACGGGAAACGGCGGTCAAGTTCATCCCGACGCTTTATCCCGACTACCATCCGGATGTTCCAGGCGGGGTCGATGTCGGACGTTCGGTTCTGGCCGCGCCGTTTGACACATCGGTACTCGGCGACGACCTCAAAAGACTGCGCCCGCCGCTCCAGACCATCACGTTCATGGGGATGATGTTCAATTCCTCCAATGCGGACATCAAGCATTTTTTCAACGCCACGAAATCGCTGACATCCGCCGTCTATGTGGCGAAAAGACTGATCAATCATTTCGCCGAGGTGGTGCGATACGGGCGCGGCACAAAGGTTACCTCCGGTAATGCGCTTGCCGCGCGGCTGGCGAAAAGCGCTTTCGATCTGGGCATCCCGGTCTATACGGATACGCCGGCCAAAAGCCTCATCCTGGACGACGCGTCGGTGTCCGGCGCCATCGTGTCGACACCCGGCGGTGAAGTTCGTCTTCATGCGCGTAAAGGTGTCGTGCTGGCGGCGGGGGGCTTCGCCCATGACGTGGAAAAGATCCGCCAGGCCTATCCGCATCTGCGCCGCGGCGGAGAGCATTTTTCTCCGGTGCCGGAAGGCAATACCGGCGACGGCATCGATCTCGGTCGCGCGGCGAAAGGCAAGTTCGAAATCCGTTACCCCAATACATCGGCCTGGATGCCGGTGTCGAAGGTTCCCGTCGGTGGCGGCAGGTACAAGGCGTTTCCGCATTTGCTCGACCGCTACAAGCCGGGCGTCATCGCGGTCCTGAAGAACGGGAAGCGCTTCACCAACGAAAGCGAATCCTACCATGATGTCGGCGCGGCACTGATCGCGGCCTGCGAAGGCGAGACCGAAACCGCGTGCTGGCTGATCTGCGACCGTCCGACGATCCGGAAATACGGCCTCGGCTATGCCAAGCCCGCTCCCGTTCCAACACGCATGTTCGTGCGGACCGGCTACCTGCGGACCGGCCGCACACTCGCCGGTCTGGCCCAAATCTGCGGTATTTCGCCGGAAGGTCTCGAAGCCACTGTCAACGACTACAATGCCGGTGCGCGCAAGGGCGAAGACCCGGCCTTCGGGCGCGGTTCGACTTCCTTCAATCGCTATCTTGCCGATCCCGAACACAAACCCAATCCCTGCGTCGGCCCCATCGAGACCGGCCCGTTTTATGCCCTGAAGATCATCATGGGTGACCTCGGCACCTTCGACGGGCTTGCCACCACGGTCGAGGGACAGGTGCTCGATGTCGAAGACCGGCCGATCGAAGGCCTGTACGCTGTCGGCAATGACCGTGCCTCGATCATGGGCGGCAATTATCCGGGTGCCGGAATCACGCTCGGACCCGCGATGACGTTCGGCTACATCACCGGCCGTCATTTGGCCGGGCTGTAACAGGAGGGAACCCATGACAGGTGGAAACTGGCTCGGCCTCTCCGGCAAGACGATTGTCGTCACCGGCGGCTCCGGCGGTATCGGGCGGGCGATATTGCGGGGAGCCCTGGACGCGGGCGCGCGCGTCGTCGTGCTCGACTACGATGCGAAAACAGCCGAAGAGACGGCTCGGGAAGCAGATTCCGCAGGCTGCCTGGCAATCGGCCTCGGCTGCGATGTCAGTGACACCGACAGCGTCGCAGCGGCGGCAGAGGCGGTGGCGGAACGCTGGGGCGGCTGCGATGTCCTGATCAACAACGCGGGAATACTCCGTCCCGGGCCGCTGGAAGACCTGTCGCTAGAAGACTGGACGCGGATGCTCGACGTCAATCTGAATGGTTGCCTGATCGGTTCCCAGATCTTTGGCAAGCAGATGGTCGAGCGCGGCGGCGGAGCGATCGTCCACGTCGCGTCGATCTCCGCCAGCCAGCCGCAGCCCTTTTCAGGCGCCTACAGTCCGGGCAAGGCAGCCGTTGCCATGCTGTCGCGGCAGTTGGCCTATGAATGGGGCCCGAAGCGCATTCGCTCCAACGTGATCAGCCCCGGTCTCGTCCTTACGCCGCTCAGCGAGGCCTTCTACAAGGATGAAGACGTCCGGCGCGCACGCGAAAGGCTGGTTCCGGTGGGGCGGATCGGCCGGCCGCAGGATATGGCCGATGTCGCCCTGTTCCTGGCGAGCGACCGTGCGGCCTATGTCAACGGTCAGGAAATCGTGGTTGACGGCGGGCTGTCGCAGACCCTGATGGGCACCGTGCCGCGGCCGGGCTACTCCGGCTGATGCCGTCCGGCGACGTGGCCATTCAGGCCACGTCGTCCATGTGTCCGCCGAGAAAAAGCTGGCCGACTTTCGGGTCGTTAAGCAGTTTCTGCGCGTCGTCATGCATACGCGTCTGGCCGAGTTCCAGCACCAGCCCGTAGTCGGACATGGCAAGGGCAGCCTTGGCGTTCTGCTCGACCATGAGGATCGTCACACCGTTGTTGCGCAGGCGTTTCAGCGTTTCGAAAACCTCCTGGACGAGATTGGGCGAAAGACCGATTGACGGTTCGTCGATCAGGATCAGTTTGGGGTCGAGCAACAGGGAGCGCGCGACTTCCAGCTGTTTTTGCTGCCCGCCGGACAGTTCGATCGCCTTGCGGTCACGGAACTGGCGCAACATCGGGAACTGGTCCATAACCAGTTGCATGCGCTCACGCACCTTGTTCCTGTCATCGGAGGTAATGCCGCCCATTTCGAGGTTGTGGTAGACTGAAAGCTGCGGGATCACGTTTCTGCCCTGAGGCACATAGGTGACGCCATGACCGATCATCTGGCGCGGCGTCTCGCCCGTCACATCCTTTCCCTCCAGCAGGATTTGCCCGGAATGGATGTTCAGGAGACCGAAGATCGCCTTGAAGACGGTCGACTTGCCGGCGCCGTTTGGACCGATCACGGTCGTGATCGAGGCCTGCGGGATCTTGAACGAAACCCCGTTGAGGATCGTGATCTTGCCGTAACCGCCATGGATGTCTTTGAGTTCGAGCATGGATCAGCCTCCCAGATACGCGTCAATCACCTGTTGGTTGTTACGGATTTCGTCGGGCGTACCCTCGGCAATGATGGCGCCTTCGGCCAGCACGACGATCCGCGAACAGAGTGACATCACGAACTCCATGTTGTGCTCGATGACAACGAAAGTGGTGTCATGCGATTCGTTGTAGGTTTTCAGCCGTTCCTTCAGATTTCCGAGCATGGTCAGGTTGACCCCGCCAGCCGGCTCATCAAGGAGCACCAGGGAAGGGCCGGCCATGAAGGCCATCGCCGCGTCGACCAGCTTCTGCTGGCCGTAGGAGAGCGATCCCGCCAGTTCGTCCCGCAGATGGGAAAGTCGAAAAAACGCGATCATCTGCTCGGCTTCTGCGGTGAGACCCGCATCCGAGGGTCCGAACAATCGTGACAGCATCGTGCCGTGATGCTCCTGGCCGGCCAGGATGATATTGTCGATGACAGACATCTGCGGAAAGACCGACAATTGCTGGAAGGTCCGTCCGACACCTAGCTTGTTAAGGTCGCATGCCCGCATGCCCGCGACATTGCGGCCGTTCACGTGCACCTCTCCCGAGCTGGGCTTGAGCTGTCCGAGCACACAGTTGAACAGCGTCGACTTGCCGGATCCGTTCGGTCCGATGAGGCCCAGAACCTCACCGCGTTTCACGTCGAAACTGACCTCTCTGACGGCCTGAATGCCACCAAAGTTCTTTGACACGTTTCGAACACTCAGAATCGTCTCGCTCATAGCTGCGCCCCCTGGACCATGTCCTTCCGGACTTCCCTTTGCGGCCGGAAACGGGTGATGACCTTACCCCCGAGGCCCATGAGGCCGGTGGGCGAATAGACCATCAGGACAATGACGAGCAGCGCGTAGATGATGAGATAATATCCCTCGGTGAAACGAAGCACTTCCGGCATCAGAATGACGATTGCCGCGCCCAGAATCGGCCCGAAGAAGAAGCCCGCCCCCCCGACTACGACCATCAGCAACAGTTTCAGCGAGTGAACGAGGGCAAAGGAACCCGGTTCGATGAACTGGACCAGCGGTGTCATGAGAGCGCCGGCCAGGCCGCCGAATGCGGACCCGATTGCAAAAGCCAGCAATGTCATGCGGCGCGTGTCGACACCAACGCTGTTTGCCCGGATCGGGTTTTCGCGCAGCGCCTTGAAGGCGCGCCCCCAAGGGGAATGCACGATCCACCAGAAGGCCGCTGCGGAGATCAAAAAGCAGACGAGCGTGAAATAGTAGAATGGCAACTGTTTCATGGTGCTGAACACCCAGAAATCCGGCCGGGGCATGCCGACAAGGCCGAATGATCCTCCTGTCAGCCATTCCTCATTGCGGAAAGCGAGAAAGACCAGCGTATTGAAGGCGAGTGTCACGAACGCGAGGAAGTGATGCTGTACGCGCAACGCCGGATAGCCGAGGACGAGACCGACGAAGAAGGTCGCAGCCACGGCACAGGGCATGGCGAGGATCCAGTGGATTCCGTTCAGCGTCATCAAGGCGGTGATATAAGCGCCGATGCCCATGAAGGATGCCTGCGCCAGCGAAACCTGACCGGCATAGCCGAGCGTCAGGTTCAGGCCCATCGCGGCGATCGAGAAGAGAAGCCACGAGCACAGCACATAGGTGATGTAGTTACCCTGACCAAGCGGTGCGATGATCAGCAACCCCACGGCCACGATAGCGAAAATGATGTTCTTCGGTGTCATACCGTGCGTCCTTCAGCCGTACCCAGCAAGCCCTGAGGGCGCACCAGAATGATGACGATCAACAGAATAAGCGGAACGGCCTGTCTGTATTCCGCGGAGAAATAGATGGCGGACAGATTGTCGACCACGCCGATCACCAGGCCGCCGACAAGGGCGCCGCGTATCTGGTTGAAACCGCCAACAATCGCCGCCGTGAATGCGACGACACCGAGAACCTCTCCATTGGAGAACTTCGCGAGATAGACGGGCGTAATCAGCACCGAGGCAATTGCGGCCAGCGCGCCGTTGATCAGGAAAGTGTAGAGCACCATTCGCTTGACATCGACGCCAAGGATCTGGGCGACATCCGGGTTCTGCGCCGTGGCCTGCATGCAACGACCGGTACGGGTGCGCTGCAGGAACAGCTGCAAGGCAATGATCGTGCCCATCGCGATGATGAAATTCGCGATGTCCGGAATAGAGATGGATGCACCTGCAACCACGAAGACCTCTTGCGGGAACAGGCTCGGGAACGGTTGCCCGAGCGGAGAGTAGAATTCCTTGACCGCTTCCTTCAGCAGGAGACCGAGCGCAATGGTCGCAATGACCAATGGCAGCGTTCCGTGCGAGATCATCGGTTCGACAATCAGCCTTTTGAAAATCGCGCCAAGCAGCAGAACTGACAGGGCGATTGCCGCCAATATTGCCAGCCACAGGGGAAAACCTGCGAAACTCATCAGGGCAAGGACGAAAAACGCCGGCAGCATGACGAACTCGCCCTGGGCGAAATTGATGGTCTGCGACGCTTGCCACAACAAAGTGAAACCGACCGCGGCCAAGGCATAAATCGACCCGGCCGACAGGCCGGAAATCATGATCTGGATGAATTCGGGCATAGGCCTTTAACCTCGTTTGGGCGACACACGCAGACGGCGGCGGAACCACGCCGCCGTCTGCGGGTCGGCTTCAATTTGCTGGAAGTGTCGCGGTAATCTTTTGCGTCCCCTCGACGACTTTTACGAGGAAGCTTGCGCGGCTCATCTCGCCCGTATTATCCCAGCAAGCATCCATCAAAATGCCCGGATGGGATGCGGCGTCGAGGCAGAGGCCGTGCAACGTATCGGCGAATTTCTGGCGGTCGAACTCGCCAATCATCTCGGTCACGTATTTGACCATATAGACGCCGATATAGCCCTTGATCGCATTATGATCCGCGCCGTAGCCGTATTTCTTTTTGAAGTCGGCAGCCATTTTCTGGATCGTGGGAATAGGCGCCTCCGTTGTCAGGCCGACGTGGCCAAGGGCACCATTCGCGGCTTTGCCGGCAAGATCGATCACTTTCTGAGAAGCCAGAACTGTGTCTCCTGCCGTTGGTAACTTCAGGTTCTGTTTGTCGGCCTCGATCAGGAAACGGGCACTTTCTTCCTCGGTCAGATAAACGAAAACCGCATCCGCGTCGGAAGATTTGATCTTGGCCACGTCTGCCGCGAAGTCGACCTGCGCCTGCTCGGTCGGGATATCGACGGTAATGTTGATGCCCAGTTCCTTGGCGACACTCGCGAACGCGTCATGTCCGCCTTTTCCGTATTCGGTATTGGCCCAGACCACCGCGACGTTTTCCGCGCCCACGACGTTCTTGAGATAGGCTGCCAGCTTGGGAAGACCTTTCTGGGCCCCAAAAGCGGTCCGGAAAATATAGGGGTTGTTCTTGGCGGTGATCGTCGGACTTTCGGAACCGGTGATCTGTGGCATTCCGTTCTGCATCGCCACCAGCATATTCACCACGGTCGAGGACGAATAGACAGTGCCCAGGAGGACGTAAGTGCCTTCGTCGATTGCCTTCTGCACCATTGCGCGGCTGTTCTGCGGATCGGTCTGGCTGTCATAGGCAACCAGGTCGATCTGCTTGCCAAGGATCCCCCCATCGGCATTGATTTCCTCCACGGCCATCTTGACACCGTCGTGCCAGACCGCGCCCGCGGCCGCACCCGCGCCGGACAATTCCGCCACGTCTGCGAGTTTCACTGTATCGGCGGCATGGGCTGCCCCCGCGCTCAACGACACCGCAAGAGCGGCGGTCATGAATAAATTCTTCAGCATGATGTTTCCTCCCTGGATTGATAGCTGACGAAGTTATTTGGCGACGTCTGCGGCCAGCAGAATGTCGACCAGGATTTCGGCCTGGGCATTGAACATGCCGAGACCGGGCATCGTGTTGCAGCCCCGCTCGCGCGCCTCCTGCAACAAGGGCGTCACTTCCGGTTTCGTGATCGCATCGGCGACGAATTGCCCGGAAACCAGCTTGCCGGCCTCGACCGGCAGCGGATCCCCCTCCCGCATTCCAACCGGTGTCGCATTGCCGATGAAGTCAAAGCCGGTCGGATCCGCGTTTCCTGCGCCCACCTTGCCGGGGAATGCCTCCGACAGTCTGGCGATAACGGCATCGCGGCGCTCGATATTGGCGTCGTGTATCGATAGCCAATTCGCTTCTCGATTCAGAATTTCGTAAGCGATCGCCGATCCGGCACCGCCAACTCCGACCAGGAGCGCACGCTTGCCGGCGATATCGAAGCCGCAGGCCCTGACGCCGTCCATGTATCCCCGGCCATCAGTATTGTCGCCGGCCCAACTGCCATCGTCACGCCGGCGCATCACGTTGACCGACCCGGCAAACCGCGCGGAATCGGACAGGCGATCGCAAAATTCCAGCGCTGCCGGCTTGTGGGGAACCGTAACAATGATGCCCTCGACATTGTGCAGCCGGCGGGCACAGGTCATGAAATCCGCCAGTCCGTCGGCGGAAACATGGATCGGGACGACAAGACCGTTGAAGCCCCGATTGGCCATGATCCGGCTCAGCAGAGCCGGCGACTTAACCTGAGCTATCGGATCACCCACGATCGGGAAGATGCGGGTTTCCCCGTCAATTCGCATTTCCATGACGCCTCCTCCGCGTCAACGGAATTATTGTTACGACAGCACGTCCGGGTTGCCTTGCAAGACCTTGTTCCTCGCCGTGCTCGTTTCCGTTGACATTAATCTTTGAAAACCCTGCGACAAAATGGACGCATGGGTTCATTGATTGTACAAATCGCTAAAACTTCCGCGCATCCGACATGCGCCCGGACGATGCCAACCTGCGTCATCTTGCTTCCACCCTGTTTGCTGCCCTTGTGAAAGAGATCCCGTCTCGCGCCTCGTCCCAGTGCGCGAGCGTGGCGGCGATACCGTCAGAGATCCGCGTGACAGGCTGGGCCGCGAACCAGTCTGACGTCTCTCCACCGCCCAGAAATTCAGGTAATCTCAGCGGTGGACCGGATATCTCCGTCTTCGAAGACGGCCGCTGCCGTTTCAGTTCGTCGGCAAAGTCAGAGACTGTCGCATAGTCGCCGCCGAGATCGTAAACGTGGGCGCCCTCGGCCTCCTGCGTCAATGCGGAAACCATTGCCCTGGCGACATCACGGACATGGACAAATCCAACACGGCCCGAAAAGCGGATGTGAGCCTTTTCCCCTTGGGAAGCGGCACGAAGCGCGATGCTGGGGCCTGCGGCAATCCCCGCGCTTTCACCGGGACCGTAGACGATATAGGGACGGAACCCGGTGCTGCGGATACCATCGTCTATCCATGCGGTCCGGGCGACACCTTCCACCGCGAGTTTCAATGTGCCGTAGAGCGTCATCGGTTTCGGATGTCCGGGGTCGTCAGGGCCGTAAACCCCTGCCGTACTCGTGTATACGACGGTTTCCACCCGCTCTCCAACGGCGGCGGCAAACACATTCTGGCTGCCGATCAGGTTGATCTGCGTGGCCAGAACCGGCTTCAGGGAGCAATCCACCGTCATCAGTCCCGCAAGATGGATGACGGCATCGCAGCCCCTAACGGCGTTTCCCACGGCATCGGCATCACGGATATCACCCTCGATGACTTCGGCGGCTCCGGACAGGCCGGTTTCGACGAAATCCAGATTGCCGGTGTTCGGCTTCAGATCGAAAAGCCGGATCTGAGCTCCGACAGCAGCCAGTTCCCGCGTGATCCACGCGCCCAGAAAACCCGTGCCGCCGGTGACCAGGACCCGGTTCATGCGGCCTCGCTTCCGCACGCCGTGGCGGCGGCGATGTAGCCGAACACGATACCGGGACCGATCGTGATGCCCGGACCGGGATAGACGCCCCCCATGATCGAATTCATGTCGGCGCCGCAGGCATAAAGTCCTTCAATCACCGATCCGTCGCGCCGCAGCAAACGGGCGTGATCATCGGTGACGAGCCCTGTTGCGGAGCCGATGTCGCCAGGCCACAGTCGCAGGGCATAGAACGGAGCCTTGGAAAGTCTGCCGAGCGTCGGGTTGGGACCGTGACCGGGATCGCCATTGGCTTGTTCATATACGGTCGTACCGCGCGAGAAGTCCTCATCGATGCCCGTCTCGGCAAAACTGTTCATTCGCCCGACGGTCTCTTCCAGCCCGACCGGATCGACACCCAGCGCGGCTGCCAGATCTGCCAGGGTCTCGCCCCTGGTCAGATACCCGTCGTCAAGGAAGGGCTTCAGGTTCCCGATGCCCGGACGGATCATCCCCATGCCATATTTGTGCAGAGCGTCCGCATCGCAGATCAGGAATGTCGGGATCGTCGCGCCGTCCTGGTTGCTCGCATACATCGCGCTGACGAATTCATGGTAGGACCGGCTCTCGTTGACGAAGCGCTTTCCGTCGCGGCCCACGGAAATGATGCCGGGCTTGCTGCGGTCGAGCACGAAATGCGGAAAGGCTGCCTGCGACCCGTCCGCCCGTTTACGGATGGATACAGGTGCCCAGTAACACGGTTGCGCCGAGGTGTCGCTGTAATGCGCGCCCATTTCCATGACGAGATCATGCAGCGCGCCGGTATGGCCGGGTGCGGCGGGGCTGACCTCCGGCAACGGATGCGGCAACATTTCAGCGCGCCGTTTCGGGTGCCGGGCAAAACCGCCGCTTGCAAGTACGACGCCCCTGCGGGCCAGGATTCGTCGCCCGGTGCTCCCCTGTTTCAGGAAGAGGTCAAATGAAGCGCCACCGCGATGTGTGATGCCGGTCGTTTCCGTCCCGGTGACGATGGTTACACCCAGCTTGCGCGCCGCAAGCAGCATCCTGCCAATGAGGGCATTGCCCATAACAAGGCGCGTACTGCGGCCGAAACGCATTTTCTGAAGGTAATAGCTGCCGATAAGACGCACAGAATAGGCGAATGAACGCAGCGACTTCGTCATCTTCAGCAAATGCGGGATGTCGTCGCGATCGATCATCAGCCCGCCGAGGATGGTGAATTCCGGAATCGGCGGGCGGACCAGTTTCAGATCCTCTCCCAGCATGCTCGCATCGAATGGAAGCGGCTCCAGTGCACGCCCGAAAGCGGTGGAGCCCTCCAGTTCGTACAGATAGTCGGGATGAAACGGGCGCCCCCGGAACTGAACGTCCGTGGCATCTTCAAGCCGGTGGATCGCCTCAGGCCCCTTCGCCAGAAAGGCCTGGCGCAAAGTGCGCGGCGCATGATTGCCGACGGCGCGGTCCAGGAAGGCAAGCGCGTTTTCCTGGCTGTCTTCGGCGCCCAGGGTTTTGGAATGGCGGGTGTTGGGAACCCAGGTTGTCGCCGCTGAAAAAGCTGATGTGCCGCCAAGATATTCCGTTCGCTCGACCAGAAGCACCCTGCAGCCTTCAAGGGCAGCAAAGACCGCTGCCGCCATGCCGGCAGCGCCGGCACCGAGAACCGCGACGTCGAACTCATCGTCTTCGCTCAAAACCGCCAAATTCGCACGGTCGACACCCATCCTTCTCCCTTTCCTCCCCTTGCCGAACCGCGGTCCGGCGACGCCTGAATCCAATGTCTTTTTTCCGCCGCCCGCAGCCGGCTTTCGACATTCATATCATTTTTAGAAAGAGTTTCAAGTTTAGAATCTTCTTTCATTTTTGAGTTACGGCTGTTAACGTGCCTGAAAACAGCCCAACGAATGCCGGCCACACCGGACATGCAACGAGGTATGAGGGAGTGAATTTGAAGCGCATAGCGGTCATCGGGGCCGGAGTAATCGGTCGGACGCATATCGATGCGATCAGGCGAACCGCAGGGTTTTCGCTTGCCGGGATTATCGAACCCGGCCCCTCCGGCGCCAGTCTTTCGGGAACACTGGATTGCCCGCTCTATCCGGACCTGCAGGCGCTGATTGCGGACTCGCCAGACGGAGCGATTGTCGCAACCCCGAACGCGCTGCATGTGCCGATCGGCACTGCTCTCTTGCGCGCCGGGATCCCTGCCCTGATCGAAAAACCGGTCGCGGAGAGCGCGGATGCCGGCCATGATCTTGTCGCGGTTTCCGCCGAGACCGGCGTTCCGGGCCTTGTCGGCCATCACCGGCGCTACAATCCGATCATTCGTAGCGCGAAGTCCCGGATCGTGGACGGATCCTTCGGCCAATTGGTCATGGGCGTGCTGTCCTATTCGCTTTTCAAGCCCGACAGTTATTTCGATCTCGCATGGCGACGTGAACCCGGAAACGGTGGCCCTCTGCTCATCAACCTGATCCACGAGGTCGATTTGCTGCGGCACTTCTTCGGGCCGATCCGCTCGGTCACGGCGATTTCCTCCAACGCCCGGCGCGGCCTCGATGTCGAGGATACGGCGGCAGCCATCTTTCGTTTCAGCAATGGCGGGCTCGTCACCGCGGCCGTGTCCGATGCCGCCGTCGGACCGTGGGCCTGGGATCTGACTGCCGGGGAAAACCTGGAGCGCTTTCCGGCCCATGATGCCATCTCGCACATGTTCTGCGGCTCCGAAGGCGCATTCAGCCTGCCGGATCTTTCGTGGTGGGAACATGACGGCCCGAAGGACTGGACCCATCAGATGGAACACAGCCTCCTCGGCAGGGATGACCAGGATTCCTACGACGCGCAGTTGCGCCATTTCGGTGCGGTGATCGAGGGCCGCGAAGCGCCGGAAGTCACACTTCTCGACGGGCTTGAAAATCTGCGTGTGATCGAAGCCCTCGGTCAGGCTGCACGGGAAAACCGCACCATCCAGATTGACGCCTCACCACCGATCGGAACATCTGGTCCCGATCAGGAAAGAGGAGCAATCTGATGTCAGGTGTCATGGAAAGAACGCTGTCCATTCTGGAACTTCTGGCGGCCAATCCAGAGGGGTTACAGGTCAGTGCGATTGCAACCGAACTGGATATGCCGGCAAGCGCGGCCCATCGCCTGTTAAAGGAGCTGTCGCAGTTCGGATATGTGCGGCAGGTCCGGTCCCAGGGCGATTATGCATTGACGATCAGGCTTGCCGCTCTCGGACTGAGCTTTCTCGGCAAGATTGGCGTGACCGACATCGCCCAGCCGACGCTTGACCGTCTGGCCGGGATTTCCGGCGAACTCGTCCGACTGAGTGTGATCGACTATCCGGACCTTGTCTGGGTCGGCGTGGCACAGGGCGCCACCGGCGGGCTGCGTTACGACCCGGGCCGGGAACAGGGCGTCGTCGTGCATCTGGCGTCCAGCGCCGGCGGACGGGCGTGGCTGAGCGCGCTGAGTGACGAGGAAGCGCTCGAACTCGTGGCCGCGCAGGGTCTCGTTCCCCCTTTCGAGCCCGGCCCGGCGGCCCCGAAGGCAATTTCGGAAGTGATGGAAATCCTTCGCGAAACCAGGAAGCGAGGCTATTCGATCGCGACCGACAGCTATCTGGCAGGCATGGCAGCCATGGCGGTCCCAATTCGGCGATCGATGGACGGGAATCCGATCGGTTGCCTGTCCATCGCGGGCCCGGCGGTGCGTCTGACGCAAAAACGCATGGATGAACTTTTCAAACCGCTTCAAGAGGCTGCGGCAGAGATCGGAGAAGCTTCCGAGGCATCCTTCTTCTTCAACAGATCGCGGCCGCATGCCGATAGTGCGGCGGCCGGATAGGACTTTTCGGCAGGAACATGGCGGCTCATATCCCCGAAACAATGCATTGCGACGTACTGGTCATCGGCTCGGGAGCGGCCGGATTGTCAGCCGCGATTACCGCCGCCTTTCATGGTCTCAAGGTCATTGTCGCCGAGAAGGCCAACTATTTCGGGGGAACCAGTGCCTGGTCTGGCGGATGGCTCTGGATTCCCTGCAATCCGTTGGCTGTTCGCGCCGGAATCGCCGAAGACATCGAGGCGCCGCGCCGTTATTTGAGAAGTGAGCTCGGCAATCGCGCTGCCGATCCTCGTCTGGACGTCTTTCTTGAAAACGGGCCGGAGATGGTCGAATTCTTCGAGCGCGAGACCGCGGTCGAATGGATCGACGGCAACAAGATCCCGGATTTCCACGAAACCGCCGGTCGGGCTCTTGGAGGGCGTTCGGTCTCCGCCAAGCCCTACGACGGACGGGCGCTCGGTGATTTCATTGCCAAGCTGCGCCCGCCGCTTGATGTGATCAGCCTTGCCGGAATGGGCATCTCCGGCGGCGATGACATTGCGCATTTCTTCAATGCAACCCGAAAGCCTGCATCCGCCCTCCATGTATTGCGACGTCTTGCGCGTCACGCGCGCGACCTGGCGCTTCACGGGCGTTCGATGCAGCTCGTCAATGGAAACGCCCTGATCGCGAGACTGTTGCGTTCAGCCCTCGATCTCGGCGTCGATCTGCTGGTGCGGGCGCCGGCGGAAACGCTGACCCAGGAATTGGGACGGGTGAGCGGCGCTGTCCTGCGCATCGGCGGAAATCAGCATCGGGTAATAGCCAGGCGCGGGGTCGTTCTCGCCGCCGGCGGTTTTCCGCATGATCGCATCCGTATCGGTGAGATGTTCGATCATGCCGTGGGCGGGACAGGACATTATTCGGCCGCCCCGGAAGAGAACTCCGGCGATGGGATCAGACTGGGTCAGTCAGTCGGGGCCCGGTTCGAGACGGAACTTGCCGCGCCTGCCGCATGGGCGCCGGTATCGCTCGTCCCCGACGGCCAGGGGGGCGTTAAGCGCTTTCCCCATCTGGTCGAACGCGCGAAACCCGGCTTCATTGCCGTCGACAGAAACGGACAGCGCTTCGTCAATGAAGCCGATTCCTATCATGACTTTATGCAGGCGCTCTTCGACAGGACACCGAAGGGCGAGACGCCGCACGCGTGGCTGATTTGCGACCACAGGGCTCAGCGGCGCTACGGGCTCGGCTGGTCAAAACCGTTCCCCTTCCCGCTGACGCCGTATTTTCGCAACGGCTATCTCAGACGTGGACGGACGTTGGCCGACCTCGCAGAAGCTTGCGGTTTGCCGACCGGTGCGCTGGAACGGACCCTCCGTGATTTCAATCGTCATGCCAAGTTCGGTGTCGATCCGGAATTCGAACGCGGAGCCTCCGCCTACAACCGCTTTCAGGGTGCTGCGTGGCACACGCCCAACGCATCCCTGAGTCCACTTGAAACAGCGCCATTTTATGCCGTTCGGATCGTTCCGGGCAGCCTGGGCACATTCGCCGGATTGAATACAACGCCGGCGGGACAAGTCGTCGACAACACGCAAGCACCGATCGAGGGGCTCTACGCAATCGGCAACGACATGACCTCGGTCATGGGCGGGCATTACCCGTCCGGGGGCATCACGCTCGGTCCAGGCATGACATTCGGTTTCGTGGTCGGACGGATTCTCGCCGGCCAGGAGGTCTCTGGCATCTCAAGGACAAACAACAGCATCGGGCAAACAGCGGAACAACAGGAGGAATGAATGAAATTCTACGAAATCGCCACCCTGAAGACGGTCATATTCGGGGCGGGCAAGGCGGCCCCCGCTCTTGAGGCATTCCTGAAGGCACCGGAGGCCAAAGGGACGCTTCTTGGTGCTTTCGGCACGGATATCGGTGGGCTGAACGAGATCTATGTCCTTCGTGGTTTCGATACGCTCGATGATATGATGCAGGAGCGCGACCGCGCGATCCTGTCGGATAATCCGATGGGGTGCATGGAGCATCTCGTCGATCTCCGTTTCGACAGCTACAAGCCCTTCGACTTCCTGAAGCCGGTTGAAACGGGGGACTTCGGCCCCGTTTACGAGTTCCGGACCTACAAGGCGAAACTAAACGGTATCGCCGCCACACAAGACAAATGGCGCGAGGCCATTCCGCCGCGCGTCGCCTATTCGCCGCTGACAATCGCCATGTACGGGATCGACGGCAGCCCGCGCGTAACCCAGATCTGGCCCTATCGTAGCCTTGAGGAACGCGCGAAGGCGCGCGCGCAATCCGTCACCGACGGCAACTGGCCGCCGAAGGGCGGGCCGGATTGGCTGAACCCGGACATGACGTCGGCGATCGCGATGCCGCTCGCATTCTCTCCGCTGAAATAAAAGGGCGCGAAAACACCATGACGCACCCATATTCACTCGCCTTCTTGACCACGTCCGAGGTGGGACCGGCCGAAGCTGTCCACATTGCGGCCGAAACCGGTTACGACCTGGTCGGGCTGCGTTTCCTCCCGGCCGCGCCGGGGAGCGAAGCCGATTATCCTGTCATGACCGATCCCGCCGTTCAGCGTGAGGTCGCCCAAGCGCTTGCCGAGACCGGGGTCAAACTGGCGGATATCGAAATCGCCCGTCTCGGACCCGAAACGGATATCGCTTCTTTTGAGGCCTTCTGCGCACTGGGCCAACGGTTTTCGGCCCGCCATGTTCTTGTGGCAGGCGATGATCCCGAGCCGGCGCGATTGACGGAGACCTTCGGGCGGTTTTGCGAACTAGCAAAGTTACACGGCCTGACTGCGGATCTGGAATTCATGCCGTGGACCGCTGTCAAGACCATCGCTGACGCCCGCCGGATCGTCGAGAGTGCGGGCCATGAGAATGGTGGCGTCCTGATCGACGCCCTTCACTTCGACCGGTGTGGTTCGACGCTGGACGAGGTCCGTTCGTTGCCGCACAAAATGCTCAACTATGCCCAGCTTTGCGATGGCCCGGCTCCTTACGACCCGAGCGACCAGGGCATGATCCAGATCGCCCGCGCTGAGCGGCTTCTGCCCGGTGAAGGCGGTATCGATCTTGTCGGACTGGTACGCGCTTTGCCCGAAGGCATTCCGCTCAGCATCGAGGTTCCCCGGTTGCACCTGGTCGGCAAAGTCTCCGCACGCGATCGAGCCCATCAGGCGCTTGAAGCCGCCAAAGCTATCGCGGAAGCCACAAGTAGCTAAAAACGCAAACCAAGTGTCTGCCGTCCGCTTCTGCTCACGCGGCGTGGCATCGGTTGGAGGAACGAATGAGCGAGCGCCGTCCGCTCCGGGAAGTGAAGCTTCAGTGGCTGCGGTTGCTGAGCTGTGATGCCAATATCAACGACAATGCCAAGTGCGTTGCGCTCTATATCGTGACCGCACATGTGAATGGCTCAGCGTTCAACGCGGGAATGGCGTCGGGCACAATACGGAGTATTGCCCTACCGACGCCTCGATCCTAAAGGCCTCCGAGCTCAGAGAAAAGACGGACAGATCTGTCCCCCTTGTCCCTTCAGAAGGCGGACATATCTGTCCCGAAGCCAAGGAGAGCAGAATGGGAACATTGCGGGTTGGAGCGAACGGCTTCCATCCGCAGGCGTCGAAGGCTATCTCTCACTCACAGCGCATGAGCGCTTCCCGCCCTCTATGGACCCTTGCACGCCGCGCATCGAACGGCAGCTTTGCAGATCGGGCCGAAATCCTATGAACGACAGGCTTGGGGCGCTTTGCGGCCTGTCTGCTTGTAGCGGTCAAACGGGCGATGGGTGGATTCGTCACCCATAGTGTTCGCGTTAACGCTTCCGGCCCGGAGCCGTCATCCGTCCCAGATCTGAATTGTTGCGATGCGGCCCTTCATTGCTGCCATTCGCTGCATGTGCGAACTTATCCCGCCACGGCCAACGAGAATTGGAGCACGGCATACATATGCGTGCTGCGCAGTCCTAAGAATCGTCCCTTTCGGGCCGATTTTCGAGCGTTAGCTATCTCATTCTATAAAATCAACCCGTTCGGTACTTTTTCATGCAATGGGCATGAGGGTGTGATAGATTCGTCTCGAAGGGGATGATTATGAATATCGTCGAAGATCAAAATCAGCTCGGCCAGCTCATCCGTACCGAGCGCAAACGCCAAAGGCTCACGCAAGAACAGCTTGCGGGGCTATCCGGTGTCGGTGTGCGCTTTGTAAGGGAGTTGGAGCACGGCAAGGAAGGTTGCCACATCGGGCTGGCCTTTACCGTGATGCAAACGCTTGGCCTGTCGGTCCACGTGACGGGCCGTGGGAGTGACGTATGAGCCGCGCCCTCGACGTCTATATGCGGGGCGATAAGGTTGGTCTCCTTGAACAGGATGAAACCGGCCAGCTTTCCTTTGCCTATGATCCGGAATACCTCGCACAGAACAAGGTGGCGATTTCAGTTTCGATGCCGCTTCGCGAAGAAGCGTTTCCTGACGCGGTAGCGCGCCCATTCTTTTCCGGACTTCTACCGGATGAGCGCGCGCGCCAGCGCCTTGCTTCCGCGCTTGGCGTCTCCCGCGAAAATGCATTCGGACTTCTGGAGATCATCGGCGGGGAATGTGCGGGGGCACTCTCGCTTGTCCCGCAGGGCCAGCCATTACCTGGCTTTGATCCCGGCGAGGCTGAACCGCTCGATAAAGCGCAGTTGATCAAGATTCTGGACCTCTTGCGGGAACGCCCCCTACTCGGCGGAGAGGAAGGCGTTCGCCTGTCCCTTGCCGGGGCGCAAGACAAGCTGGCCGTGTGCCTGCACGAGGGACAAATCTTGCTGCCCAAAGACGGCAGGCCCACAACGCATATCCTCAAACCCTTCATTGAAGGGCTCGACGGCACGGTTGAAAATGAGCTGTTTTGCATGATGCTGGCCGCACGGATGGGACTGGCCGCGCCGCCCGTTTCGAAAGCCTCGGCAGGCGAGACGGATTTTATCCTGGTGGAGCGCTATGACCGTCATGTTGAAAAGGATGGCTCAATCCACAAGCTGCACCAGGAAGACTTTTGCCAGGCGCTGAGCGTCCCGCCAGAGATGAAGTATGAAGAAGAAGGCGGACCGGGGATCACAAGTTCCCAGGCGCTAATCCAGAAATTCACGCGTCGCCCGGCGGCGGATCGCCTGACTTTCCAGAGAATGTTGATCTTTCATTATCTCGTCGGCAATGCCGATGCGCATGCCAAGAATTACGCGCTTCTTTACCGGGAGGGCGCCCCCGATTTAGCGCCTTTATATGATGTTGTCTGTACCGCTGCTTATCCGCGCCTTGCGAAAAAGATGGCTATGCAAATTGGCGGGCGGGCGCTGCCCGATACGATCTTGCTGGAACACTGGCTCAGCCTCGTACCAGCCACAAAGGCCTCGCAAAGGCTCCTGGTTAGGGAACTTATCAGCATGGCGGAGGACATCGAGGAAAAGGCCCAGGCCTTGCTGGAAGAGCTGGAGGAAAAGGACGCCTATCACCCGGTTCTGCAAACTGTGCGCAGAATCATCAGCACGCGCGTGAAGCTCGTGCTAAGCGCAGCGGAAAAAGCCTAAAAGCAAGAGAAAGGACCTCCCGATACCCTCACGCGCAGCGGTAAATCAGCCGCTGTCCTGCGATTTCAGTTTCGGCGTAGTCCATCGACAGATCGCGGGCGATGGCGTCATAGTCAAGGTAGTATTTCAGCCGTTTCAGGATACCACCGAATAAGCCTTCATCAACGAATTGCTCCGTCAACTCCTTCATCGAATCGAGATGACATCCACATCGAAGTCATACGGATCGGCTTTGGCAGGGTCAAATCCAAATGGGATCCAAAGTATAAGCGGATAAGTTACGCTATTTTTAGCTATTATATACGTGGTTTTGTCTTCTTTGGATAATTTGCAATAATGTACTGAATTTCCAACGATTTAATGTGCGGAGTTTGTTTTCGATCAGCGAAAGACGTCAAAAAATATGCAAAGTCATACGCTTAATCGGATGAGAATGGCTATCATCGGCGGTATTTGGCGAAGATTGACCGAAAAAAGATATGTATGACCTATATTGTATAAGAACTAGGTATTTGTTTGGAAAAGTTTGGAAGTGGGTAGGACGGCAAGATAGAGGAAGTGGTACCACTTCCCAATTCGAACTGCGCGCAAGAACCAACGCACATGCTTATTCGCCTCCTCGGCTCAACGACCAGTGCACCTGCAAGCGGTTCTGACAAGCGTTACACCATCCCATTTCATTCAACACGAGAACTTGTTAGGGCCAGCAGGTCTCACCTTCGAACCACAGACGTCCTCGCTCGAAGCTATGTACGAAGCGTAGTGGCGGATCGAAGCCCGCTCAATGCCGTGCAGTTGATGACCCGATCAACTGGAAACGAACGTCCGATGGCGTATCGCGATCTCAAGACGCAGCGAAGTTACGTCCCCGCTGCGGGGGCAACGCTGTGTTCTTGCCAATCGCCCCGACTCCGCAGTTGTTTCGATCCACGCCCCCGCGCGAGGGGGCGACAGATTTTGATCTTCGGTTCTGACGCGGGCGTATCCGTTTCGATCCACGCCCCGGTGAGGGGGCGACCCCTGGCGCATTGGCATTGCGAAAGCCCTTAGCCCCGTTTCGATCCGCGCCCCCGCGAAGGGGCGACGCCCTGTTGCGGATGGGATACCGACATCCCGGGTTGTTTCGACCCACGCCCCCGTGAAGGGGCGACATATCGCCGGCGGCTGCGAGGCCCTGACGTGGTGGTTTCGACCCACGCCCCCGTGAAGGGGCGACCAGGGCAAAAACCACCCCTATAGACGGTAAATTGGGTTTCGACCCACGCCCCCGTGAAGGGGCGACGCGGCGATCTTCCGCGCTCAGCTCGCCGAAATAGTTTCGACCCACGCCCCCGTGAAGGGGCGACTACGTCCCGTTCAAGCTCTGGCCCAAGCAAGAGGTTTCGACCCACGCCCCCGTGAAGGGGCGACGCTAAGCAGCGCTTACCACAGATACGAGATATTGTTTCGACCCACGCCCCCGTGAAGGGGCGACGATGGTGTGACGAGCTGGCGGCGTGGAAGTATCTGGTTTCGACCCACGCCCCCGTGAAGGGGCGACCCTCCAGCACTTGCTGCACGGGAGCCACAGGCAGCGTTTCGACCCACGCCCCCGTGAAGGGGCGACCTGGCGGGCGGCCTTACCGCTGCCCGTCCTTTTTGGTTTCGACCCACGCCCCCGTGAAGGGGCGACTCCGTCACCGGAGCGGATACCTATTGGGGAAACCGTTTCGACCCACGCCCCCGTGAAGGGGCGACGCATTGCAGATGCTCTTGAAGAGCTTGCTAAGGAGTTTCGACCCACGCCCCCGTGAAGGGGCGACCAACGCAGGCCGGACATTCGTCCTCGGCGGAAATGTGTTTCGACCCACGCCCCCGTGAAGGGGCGACCGCACTCGAATATCGCCTTCATGGTGCAGTGGCTGTTTCGACCCACGCCCCCGTGAAGGGGCGACCGCGCCGATATGCGCGATCAGTTCGACGCCATCGGGTTTCGACCCACGCCCCCGTGAAGGGGCGACACCGCGACATTCACGATTGCAGGATGGGGAACGGGTTTCGACCCACGCCCCCGTGAAGGGGCGACTGTATGGACGCTATCCTGTTGCGGGGGTTGAGAAAAGGCCGACGGCAGCGCGAACCGGATGCGACAAGGCCGTTTCTCGATCTCTCCAGGATCGACGTCCGGAAAAAGCTCTTGAATTTCAAAGATCCGGCCGTCGCGCGAACCGGCCGGGGTTTTCCGGCACGCTTGGGGTTCGCGCAAACGCCGCCGCAGTTCAGACGATCAGCGTGCCGCCAAGGTCCGTCGCGGGCTTGGCCCCCACATGCTCCACCTTGCGCCGCCAGTTCGACCCGAGATGGTAATAGCGCAGGCTGTCGTGATCCGGATCGATCACGCGTTCCAGCCGCGCCTTCAGTTTTGCCCATTGCGCCGGGTCCACCTCGATCTCGAAGACGGAATATTGCACCCGTTGTCCATAGTCGCGGCAGGCCTTGGCAACCGCCCGCAAACGGCGGGCTCCGTCCCCCTCAGAGGTGCGTACATCGTATGTCACGAGCACCAGCATACCGCTTCTCCTATTTCCAGAACCAGGGTGGATAGGCGTCCATGTCCCCGCGCAGGTGCCCGGCCAGCATCTGCGCCTGCAGGAAGGGCACCAGGCCGAGCTGCGCCTTTTCGCCCAGAAACGCATGCTGGCGTTCTTCCCTTTTGCGCTCCTGCCAGGCGGTCAGGACCGTCTTGCGCGCCTCGTCCGACAGGAACACCGCTCCCCCGTCCCGCGGCTCGAAGTCGGATGCCCTGATCTGGCGTCTGTTGACCAGGGACAGAGCCAACCGGTCTGCCAGAACGGGCCTGAGTTCTTCCATCAGATCCAGGGCGAGGCTGGGGCGTCCCGGCCGGTCCCGATGCAAAAAGCCGACCGCGGGATCGAGCCCCACGCTCTCGCAGGCGGAGCGGCAATCATGGGTCAGCAAGGTATAAAGAAAGGACAGGAGCGCGTTCATCGGGTCCAGCGGCGGCCGGCGGCTACGCCCCCGCCAGCAGATCTCCGCATCCGGCGAACGAATCAGATGATCGAAGACGGAGAAGTAGAGATTGGCCGCCTCGCCTTCCGACCCTCTCATCTGCTCGAGTGTTTCATCCCGGGCCTCCGCCCTCCGGGCAATGGCGGCCATGCGCTCCGCCGCTTTGCGAACATCGGCCAGAACCGGTTCCGCGAACTCCGTCCGGTAATCGCGGAGCGCGCGCAGGAGAACCGATCTCTGATTAGCGATCTTGGCCGTCACGATCGAACGGACGATTTCCTCCGGCCGGTCCGATGCCCGGTATTGCGCCCGGCGCAAAAGCACATTCCCGGAAACCGGCCCCTCCACCCTGGCGAGAAAACGGCCGTTGCGTTCCAGAAACACAAGCGTGATGCCTCCGCCGGCACAGGCGCCCATCAAGGCCGGCGAGATGTAAACCGCCCCAAAAACGACGACCGAGGCCAGCATGTGAAAGGGCACCCGTGCCCTTTCCTCCCCGTCCACTTCCGCAACCAGGTTCTCGCCGTCCTTGCGTAAGGAGGCGCCCTCCGTGGTGATATAGACGGTGTTGAGCAGCTTCTTCATGGCGCCTCCTCCTTCAAGAGGCCGGTCAGCATGCGCCTTCGCCAGGTTTTTACCGGCCGGGACACCGTTTCCGGACGGCAGAGTTCCTTGAGCGAACAGGCCCGACAGCGGGACGTGTGCAACGTCGGCCCCGGGGTCTGCCGGGACCGGAACACGTCGGCGAGCGCCGCCGCCGTTTCCTCGGTCAATTGCCTGAGATCGGCGTCGAAGGGTACCCTCACCCGACGGCGGGTCTCGGCATAGAACAGCGCCCCTTCGGGCACGCGTATGCCGGTCATCTCCTCAAGACACAGGCCTTGCGCACAAAGCTGCACCTCGTCCGCCCGGTGCAGCTTCGGCTTGCCGCGCTTGTATTCCACCGGACAGGGCGTCGGGTCATCCGGTTCGCCCGGAAACTCGACCACATCCGCGACCCCGGCAAGATTGAGCCGTTTCGAGGCAAGCGGCAGGGCCATGACCCGGCGTACACCCCGCGCCTTGCGGCCGCCGCCCTTGTCGGCCACCGCATGCAGCACTTCGCCTTCGGCGGTAAAACGGTTGTCCGCCCAAAGCCGCTCCAGATGGATCAGCGCCGCCTGACGCAGGCAGTAGACCGCATGCTGAAGAGCGGAGAGGGGAATGGGCTCCCCTCCTGCCTCTTCCGGGTCGCCCTCCTCATGGCTGCCGGGGACCACGGCTCAGACCTTCTCGATGATCTCGACCCCTTCGGGACTGTTGGCCCGGTCGATTTCAACAATGTAGTCGGAGAATTTGCGGGCAGGAGGCTCGTTGCCGATCCGCTTGTCGTCAACCGGGCGGAATTCCCCGTCGATATTGCGGCCGATCCGAACCAGATCGAACAGTTGGTGGGCCGGCGCATTGCCCAGGGCGTTGGCATGCTTGAACACGATCAGCTTCCGGGAGGCCATTTCACCGCGCGCCGCGGCCCGGTCATGCTCGAACATGTTGCCCAATGCCTGCCAGAGAAGCTCCAGGTCCGCCTCGGAAAACCCAGTGCGCTCCGCGAATTTGGCGGAGATGAAGCCATGGGCGACATAAAGGCCGTAGGGTACGATGTGCTTGCGTCCCATGGTCCGGTTGTCCGTGCGCTCGTTGCTATCGTCGCCTTCCGCCTTCTGCTTCTTTTCCGCCTCGTTCGTCGCGGCCATGCGGGTGATGGAGATTTCCAGCGGCAGGATCGGCTCGACGGAACTGGCAAAGGTCAACTGCACCGGCCCTTTGACCTGGCCGCAGTTGATCCCGGTCGACATGACCGCGCCGAAGGTGCGCACATCGAAGAAATTCATGCACATGAAGTCGCGCAGCTTCACGGCCTCCTCGTCGTCCTTCGGGTTCAGTTTGGCCGCCTTGTCCAGCTTGGCATCGTCCGGGTGCAGCGCCTTATAGGCCTGACGGTGCTTTTCGTTCAGGATCGCGCCTTCCTCCACATAGATGTGGAAGCCGTCCTCGCCTCCTTTGGCAAGTTCCACAAAGTTGCGGATCTTGCGCTTCAGGCTCACATCGGAGACCAGCCCCTTGTTGGTCTCCGGATCGAGACGCGGCAAATTACCCGCGTCCGGGTCCCCGTTCGGGTTGCCGTTGGTCACCTCGAAGACGAGAATAAAATCATAACGATTGGAAATTGCGGTCATTGACTGGCCTCCCCGGCATCCGCCGTGTCATTGGATTTCTTGAAGAATTCGTTGCGCTGGTGATAGTAGCCAAGCCCGAACAGGGCCTGCTCCGCAGCCGAAAGCGAGGCCGGAAACGGATCGCCATCCGGTCGCATCCTGTCCATTATGGATGCAATTAGCTTTTCCAGGTTTACCCGGCGGCCCGGAGACTGCTTTCCCACCTTGGACAGATGGTTCACCGACCCGCTGTCCAGCAAGGCGAAAACCTTGCGGGGCTGGGCGGAGGCGGCTCCGTAGAACTTGTCCTTGATGGTCGCGTTGACCTTGGTTCCCAACGCTGCGGTTTGGGCATTTTCATAGGCCGCGAACAGGCGGCCCAGAAGATAGCCTCGATTGTCAAAGTCCGGGTCCAGTGCCACAGGAGCCTCCCAATTGAAATTTCGGACAAGAATGGCTTTCAAAATGCCGGCGCGCAGCGCGTTGACCTCACCGTCGGCGCGGATGCGCGTCAGCACGGCGGACATCAGCGACAGCGGATAGCGTGTTCCGGAGAGGATCGAGCGCATCCACTCGCCCGCAAGATTGGGCGGAACGTTCTCGCTCTTTCCCAGAACGGCGGTCTCGCGCAGATAGCGCCAAAGCGGCGGATAGCCGTCGCGGGGCGGCGGTTGGATACGCATATCCTCGATGAACTTCTGATAGTGGCGAGTCAGTTCTCCGAAGCTGTCCTCGAAATAAAAACGCACCGACAACCGGGCCGCGTTGGGCGCAAGGCCGAGGACGAAAAACCGGATATTCTCGTCCAGTCCGGGTCCCAGGTCCCGCAGATGCTCGCCCTTGCGGATGCGCTCCAGCAGAATGCCGATATCCTTGACGGCACCCGCCTCTTCCGCCGTCGGGTCGACGTCGAAATATCCGGCGAACAGCCGCTCCGCCCAATCCTCCGCTTGAGGCTCCGACGCCTCCAGATCCGAGGCGTCGGCCCAGAAGACGGTGGAGGCATCACCGATCTGCAGACGGTGGCCGCTGCCTTTTTCCAGAAAGCGGTTGAGGGCCGTGGTGTATTTGAAGGCGGCAGCTTCCGAGACCGGCGCATTCTCTCCCTGATCGTGACCATAGGAGGTGAACGCATCGAGATTGAAGGAAACGAGTGCCGCGCCGGACGACTGGGCGCCCCAAACCCCCTTGATCGACGGGTGGAGCCGCGCCACCGGCCCGGCCTCTCCCGATACAAGGCAGATCTGCCCCGCCCCTTCCCCGGCCTTTCCCGAAGCACTCCAAAGGGTCCTAGCCGCCGGGCGGTCATGGAGATAGACGTTGCGCAACCGCTCGCTTTCCAGGGCGAAGATGACGTTCTGATCCTTCATCTCCTCCGGCCATTCCAGCGCGGTAAATTGCTCCGGCGCCCAGGCCTTGAGGAACCGCAACAGCGCCTTGATGCCTGGGTCCTCCGTTTCCGCCAGCAGCGTCTCGTGATGCTCGACAAAGGCCGCATGCTCCGCCGCCGTGCGTTTTCCCTCTCCCGCCGTCACGCCAAGCACATAGGACGTCTTGTCCCAGAAGGTGTTGGGCGCAATCCCCGCCGTGCGCTTGACCGGCTGAGGCACCAGCATCGGCCTCGGTTGGGGCTTCTTCCCCATTGTGTCGCGCAGGTCGATCACATGGGCCACCGAACCGTCTTCGTTCAGGGAGATGCAGAAGCCGATCTTCTCGGAGGAAAAGCCAAACGGCGGAGCGTCGGGCAGGCGGTCGTAGGCCCGGGCAAGGGACGACAGAACGCTCATCGCAGCACCTCCGGGGAGCCGGGCGGCGGAACCCGGACGACACCGTCCTCAAGCCGCGCCCGGAAAAACAGGGACGGCCGCCCCGGCGCCTCATGGTCGATGTCCCAGAGCATGAAGCCCAGATCGCGGGGCAGGCCGAAGCCGAGATCCGGCGTTTTGTCCCTCTCCTCGCACTCCGGCAACGGCCCGTCGGGCGGGATCAACTCGAAATGGGCCGCGAACTCCCGCGTGCCCAGGCAGGGCTGGTGAAAGCATTGCCCCCGCCCCGCCCGGCGGTTGAAGATGTCGAGATGCTTGCCCTCGTTGTCGTCAGAGCCGACTTTCTTCGTCAATTCGAAGTGGGCTTCGATCACGTAGGCCGGCTTGACCAGAACCGTGGCGGCCCGCTGCTGCCGGTCCTCGTCCACCAGCACCTGCAGCCCGGCCAGATTGCCGCGCTTCATCGCGCTTTTGATCTTGCCCGCCGGCGCCTTTTGGCCAACCTCGTTGCGGCGGATGGACTGAAACCGGATCGGCTCCAGAACGTGGATGGCATCGATCACCCAGCGGATCGCCGGCTTCCAGTGAATCGCCTCCAGAATGCCCCGCGCCGCCGAGGGCGTCATGACATCGTAGGAGACCCGCTCCACCTTCATTTCCGGCCGGGTGAAACAGCCATGGTTTCCCCAGACTTTCAGACGGATTCCGTATGACAAACACACCTCCTCAGCCCCACCCGGGCCGTCAAATCATCCATTGCTCTGCTGCCAAATAGTCCGCGTCTTCCCACCTCAGCCCCACATCCGCGTGGTAGAGGCCGTCGTCCTTCAGCACGCAGAACTGATCGCCCCGCAGCTTTGGTGCCGCGAATTCCGCCTTGCCGTTTTCCAAAAGCCGCGCCCGCGCCCTGGGCGGAACCTGCACCACATAGGGCTGCAAGGTCCGGGCAAGTGCGCCGGAAGGCTTCTCCGGCACGCCGAGCAGGCGGATCGCGTCGGCCGCATCGTCGTTTAAGCCGACGATCACCGGCACCATGCCGCTTTCGATCATGCGGAATTTCTCCGCCGCCGTCCGGAAGGCGAAATCCGTGGTGCCCCGGCGCAGGCTGACGGAGAAGTCCTTGAGGATTTGCCGGACATCCAGGCCAGTGTCCCCCAGCCGCCAATAGACCTCGCCGAAGTAAGCCTCGATGGCGGCAAGCGATTGGAGATCCTCCGAATGCTCTTTGAGAATCCGGTCCATATCCCCCGTCAGGCTCTTGATTTCCCGCGGCGGCGGATAATCGGGGGCCGAAAACACCGTGACGATGCTGTCCTCCGGCGACTTTCGTCCTTCCCGGTTGCAGCGCCCGGCCGCCTGGACGATCTGATCCAGCCCGGCCTCCGCCCGCCAGACCTTCGGAAAATCGACATCGACACCCGCCTCGATCAGGCTGGTGGCAATCACCCGGCACGGTTCCTTGTGTGTCAGCCGGCCGCGAACCTCATCGAGAATGGCCCGCCTGTGCGCCGCGTATTGCCGGGTGGTCAGATGGATCAGCCCGCCAAGACCTGCCTGCTCCGCCTCCTGAAACAGGTCCAGCGCATGCTTGCGGCTGTTGACGATGACAAGCGCCTCGTCCTCGCCCGCCAGCGCCTCGATCAGATCCGTGTTGCTCCTGTCCCCGGTCATGCGGATGGTGGCGCGGCGCAAGTGGCGCGCCAGCCCATGGGGGTCAGGCGCCAGTTCCCGCCCCGCCAGCGGCAGGCCACCTTCCAACCGGTCCTCGCCGAGCGCGGGCTGGGTCGCCGTGCACAGCAAGATGGTGCAGCCATAGACCCTTGCCAGCTCATCGAGCATGCGGATTGCCGGCCTGAGCAGCGGCCGGGGGATCGTCTGCGCTTCATCCAGGATGATGACGCTGCCGGCGATGTTGTGCAGCTTCCTGGCTCTTGAGGATTTGGCGGCGAACAGGCTTTCGAAGAACTGAACATTGGTGGTCACGACCACGGGTGCCGCCCAGTCCTCCATCGCCAGCTTTAGCTTGTCCGCCTGCTGCCGATCCTGCCTTTGCCCCTTTTGCCACTTTTCCTCATCGATGGCCGAATGATGCTCCAGCACATGGGCCTCGCCCAGAACATCGCGAAAAATCGCCGCCGTCTGGTCGATGATGGAGGTGAAGGGGATCACGTAGATGATCCGCCGGTGACCATGCAGCCGGGCATGGTCCAGCGCGAAGCCGAGGGAGGCCAGTGTCTTGCCGCCGCCGGTGGGCACGGTCAGGGTGAAAAGCCCCTGCGCCTGCGAAGCCTTCGCCCTAACATGATCGAGAATATCGGCCCGCAGCCGGTTGACCGGCTTTGTGAGGTCCCGCTTTTCCGCCATGAAGGCGTCGTACCCGGCAAGCAGTTCCGGCAGCAGATCCTGCAGCGCGGGCCAGGCCCGGTCCTTCTCCCGGCCCTCCACGCCGTCATAATAGGCTTCAGTATCCTTGAAATCCGCGTCCACGAGGCAGGAAAAGACCATGCGTGTCAGGACCGAGAAGGAAAAATCCGGATCGTCCCGGCGAAAGGTCCTGAGAAGGTCCGGCGCAAGACCGGCCGTCTCCGCTTCGGACAGCTCGCCCAACTCCTCCTTCCAGACCTGATCGAGCGCGGGCAGATCCAATTCAAGCCGCCGGTCGAGGCAGGCGGCCGTCTCGTTCTTGCGGTCCGGCAGGCCGGCATGGTGGCCCGCGATGCAATAAGCCACCAGCTCCAGCATAATCCCTGCCAACGGAGACAGACCGGCCCCGCGGGTCATCATCTCTACCGCCCCGGCGGTCGAGTGATCCACCCGAATTTCCGCTCCGGTCAACCGGCGCTGGAAGGGGAGCGAATACTTACCAAGGTCGTGATAGAGGCCGGCCAGATAGGCGATCTGCTCCAGCCGCAGCGGTTTTCCCAATTCGCTGGCTGACCTGAGACCCCATAACTCCTCCAGTTTTGTGTAGAGTCCGTTCCAATTAGGAGACGGACGGAATGAAGCGATCCAGGTTCACAGAAGAACAGATCATCGGCATTTTGCGGGAGCAGGAGAGCGG
>NZ_JABFCZ010000038.1 GCF_014692675.1 Roseibium aggregatum
GGTCGTGATCGACACGACGCTCGAAATCCACCGACGTGTGTCCCCACGCGGGCAAACGCCCCTCCCAGCGCCAGTGCTGCTCAAGATCCTGCGGCGTCAGAATGTTCGGTGTCAGTGCACGGTTCATGGATGCCTCCTTCGGATGCGCCAACGCGCACCCGTCTCATACGTTTCTTGCGGTGTTCTTGCGCGTTACTGGATGCACCAGCCGCCATCGATGTGGAGCATCTGGCCGGTCATGTAATCGCTGTCGTTGCTTGCCAGAAAGGCCGCCGTTCCCTTGATGTCGTCCGGGTAGGACACGCGCTTGATCACCAGTTCGTTCTCGGTGATGTCCTCGTAGGCCTGGCCGGCCCGTTCCTTGAAGCCGATCTCGACCAGGTCCTTGTCGAGCTGTTCCCAGAGCGGAGTGACGACGACGCCAGGGGCATAGCCGTTGACGGTGATGTTGTGTTCGGCGAGCGCCACGGCCCCGCAATGGGTCAGCGCCAGGCAGCCGTATTTCGAGGTGCAGTAGACGGTCACGTCGATCAGCGGCTTGCGCGAGGCGATGGAGCCGACATTGATGATCTTGTACGGGCGTTCCTGCGGACCCTGGGCGATCATCTGGCGTGCGGTTTCCTGCATGCCGAGCCACATCGCCTTGGTGTTCACGTCCATGATCAGGTCCCAGTTGTCCTCATCGATATCCATGAAGAAGCGGGGCTTGTTCAGGCCGGCATTGAACAGGCCGACATTGATGCTTCCGAAGGCATCGACCGTCGCAGCCACGGCCGCGGCATTGTCTTCGCGTTTGGTCACGTCCATCTTGACCGCAATCGCCTTGCCGTTGCCGCGCTCGTTGATGCGGTCGGCAACTTTCTGCGCCTCGTCGGGATCGATATCGCCCAGGCAGACATTCGCGCCCTGTTCGGCGAAATGTTCCGCATTGGTCGCTCCCATGCCGCGCGCGGCACCGGTGATCAGAATGTTTTTTCCCTTGAGACGATTGGGGTCCATGGTTTCCTCCCGTTAAAGTTTTCCCGCCTCCCGCAAGACCTGGTCGGCGCGGTTCTGTGCCGCTTGAAGAGCGGATTTCGGTGACTGGATGCCCCGCAGCATGTCGTGGAATTCTTCACCGCAGATCCGGATGATCTGACTGATCTCCGGGATCGGCGGGCGGGGCCAGAACTGAAGTTCGTCGCGCCAGGACATGGCGTCGATGGCTTCGAAAATGGGTGACAGGCGGCGCACTTCCGGGTCGGCGCCGACGGAATAGCGCGGATTGGTCCGGCTGCCGTTTTCCACGTAGAGCTTCTGGGCTTCCGGCGAGGTGAAGGCGATCAGCGCTTCGACGGCTGCATCCAGCCGTTCCGGAGCGATGTTGGCCGGGATGGCCAGAAGATAGCCGCCGACGGTCGCGATCTGCGACCCTCCGGGCCCGGCCGGATGGGGCAGGTAGCCGACCTTGCCATAGGCGGCACAGCTCGGGTTCTGCTCGAAATAGGGCGCCAGCAGCGTATAGCCGTAGGCCATGGAGACCTTGCCGTTGGCAAACGGGCGCACCCGCTCGTACCAGGACATGGACAGGATATCGGGCGGGGAATACTGCAGCAGGGCCATCAGGTATTCCGCCGCCTCAAGCCCCTTGTCCGTATCGATCCGGGGGCGATAGCTGTCCGATGCCAGGTGGCTGGCGTCGAAGCCCCCGGCCTGCGGCGGCAGGTCCAGGATCGGCTGGCCGAAATCGGCCAGGGTCATCATGAAGGTATGGCCGAGCGCGGTGCCGCGGGCGGCATTCCAGGCAATACCGTAACGGCCCTGGACCGGATCATGCAGCTTTGCGGCCGCCTTCAGCAGACTTTCGGTCGTTGCCGGCGGTTCGAGGCCGGCCTCGGCGAACAGGTCCTTGCGATAAAACAGCAACTCGGGCGTCGTTTGCGAGGGCACCCCATAGGGGCGTCCGCCCCAATGGGCGGCCTGCCAGCCGGCGGTGTGAAAATCGCTCGGATGCAGCCGGTCCAGGTCCAGCACCTCGTCGAGCGGTTTCAGGTATCCGTTTTCGGCGAATTCGCCGACCCAGGGCAGGTCCAGGGCGATCACGTCATAGCGGCTGGTCGGGCGTTGAGCGTTCTTCAGGGCTTCTTCGTGCAGCCGGTCGATGGAAAAGGCGCGCTGATGGATCGGGCAGCCGATGACCTGTTCGAACTGCCGTTTCAAAGCATGCATGACCATGAAGGTCGGATCGCCGTGAACCAGAACCCGCAGTCCGCCTGCCAGTTTCAGAGGTTCCTGCAGGACCTGGGGCGGCTGGATCGTCTGGGCCGCCAGGTAGGACCCGCCGAAGTAATAGTCATCGGCTTCCGCCGAGCGATCCAGCGTGCCGAAACTCTGGCGGGCCAGGCGTTTGATGCGCCCGGCGAACTGCGTCCAGGCCTCGAGCATTTCCGCGCTCGGGTGAAGGGAGAAACTCTTTCCGGTCGACGTTCTCGGCCGCTGCTCGATCAGGCCGGCCTCGATCATCTCCCGCATGCGCCTGCTCGCCGTGGCATAGGGGACGCCGGACGCGCCGATGAGAGACGTCGGCGTGACGGTCTTTGCTTCAAGATGTCGTTTGACGAGATAGACCGACATTTTAAAGTAGGCGTTCGGAACGGCGATCTCCATCAGTCCGTCGAGCTCTTCGTCGAAATTCTCCGAAAAGGATAGAACCTGGAGAATTTCCGTTTTGGCTTCCGGCGTCAGACGGGTCGCTTCCGTGCCTAGTCCTCCCTGATGCGTGTTCATCGATGCCCCCCGCGGCAGATATTGTGAGGTCGCATCGCTGAAATTGTCCGTTTCGGATGTTTTTCGTATCGGCATTGGATGCCTCCCTGAAGAATGCGCGAATGCCATCGCCGCATGAACGTCTGAAATATCCATAATGGATCAAAAAATATCGAAAGTGGATATTTTCGGGGGCGAAAGCATTTCGCTACGCACTCAGATTAGGTCGCACGCTCCGACTTGAGCGGAGTTGCTGAAACCGGAGGAGTTTCAGTACGCGAATTCAGGCCCTATACAGGGCTGCTATGGGAGGAAACAGAATGCACACCAAGCTTCGCACGCTTCTTGCGGCCACGACCGCGCTCGCGGCTATGACTGTCGCCGGGACCGCGTTCGCCGAAACGATGAAAATCGGCATCACGCAGAACAATGTCGGCGTCGACAGCTACCAGACCACCTATGAAAAGGCCTTCATCAAGGCGGCGGACGCAAATCCGGACGTCGAAACCGTCGTTCTGGATGCGGGCGGCGACGTCGCGCGTCAGATCGCGCAGATGGAAGACCTGATCCAGCAGGAAGTCGATGCCATCATCATCTGGCCGACCAACGGCGAGGCGGTCATTCCCGCGGTTCGCAAGGCCTACAAGGCCGGCATTCCGGTCATCGTCACCAATTCCAACATCGCCGAGCCGGGCTTTGAATTCGTCAAGTCCTTCTCCGGGCCGGACAACATCACGCAAGGCTCCCGCGCGGCGGAAATCATGTGTGACAAGTTCAAGGCCATGGGCATCGAGGACAAGGCCAAGATCGTCCAGATCTCCGGTCAGCCGGGCTACACCACGGCGATCGAACGGGCCAAGGGTTTCGAGGACCGCCTGCCGGAAGTCTGCCCGAAGGTGACGCTGATGGAGACGCAGCCGGGGGACTGGAATCGTGAGAAGTCGCAGAAGGTCATGGAAGCCTTCCTGGTGAAATACGACCATATCGACGGTGTCTATGCCGGTGACGACAACATGGGCGTCGGAGCTCTGAATGCCGCCAAGGCGGCCGGCCGGGACGGCATCATCTTCGTCGGCGCGACCAACTTTGCCGTCGGATACGAAGCCATGGAGCGCGGCGAATACTGGGGATCGATCTACCAGTCGCCGGTCGATGACGCCGAAGCGGCCCTCCAGACCGCTGTCGATGTGCTCTCCGGCAAGGACGTGCCGTTCCTGAACTACTTCGACACCCCGAAGATCACCCAGGACAACATGAAAGAGTTCTCCAAGCCGGTCTTCTGATCTCCCAGGGCGTGACCAGCCGGGCGCGGGTTGAAAGCCCGCGCCCGGGCGATCTTGAAAAAAACAGGAAAACTTGGGGAGGCAAGCATGGGCCGTGTGTCCGGGCGTTCCTGCATCGTGACCGGCGCCGCGCGCGGCATCGGCCGGGCCATTGGCGAGGCGCTGCTGGATGAAGGCGCCGATGTCTGTTTCGCCGATATCAATGGCGATCAGGTCAGAGCCGTTGCCGAAGCCAATAGGGACCGTGCCGCCGCATCCGGCGCGAAAGTGACCTGGGCCGCGGTCGACGTGACCCGGCGCGATCAGGTCAGGGCGATGATCGACAAGGCCGTCGCTGAATTCGGCAAGCTCGACGTCAAGTTCAACAATGCCGGTGTCAACCGGCCGATGAATTTCCTCGACGTGACCGAGGAAAACTGGAATTTCATAATGGATGTCAACGGCCTGGGTTGCCTGATTGGAATGCAGGAAGCCGCAAGGCAGATGATTGCCCAGGGAACTGGGGGAAAGATCGTCAACACGGCCTCGATCGCAAGCCGCCAGGGCTTCGACAACGTCGCCCCCTATTGCGCATCCAAATGGGCGGTGGTTTCCCTGACCCAGTCCGGGGCCCGCGATCTCGCCAAGCACGATATCACCGTCACCGGGTTTGCCCCGGGGGTGGTGGCCACCGAGATGTGGGAACAGGTCGATCAGGACCTGATGGAAATCGGCGCTGCCGAGCGGCCGGGCCAGGCCATGGACGAGTTTTCTGCCGGAATTCTGAAGGGACGCACCGCGACGCCGGCAGACATTACCGGAACCACGACGTTCCTTGCGTCGCGGGACAGCGACTACATGACCGGTCAGATCGTGATGATCGACGGCGGCATGGTACTTGTTTGAGTTAACATCGGATTTGGGAGGGTCGGATGTCGGAAATTGCGAGCAGCAGAGCGAGCCGATCCGGCGGATCTTCGGGAGGAGTCATGGCGTCGCTCAATAAGGCGAATATCGGAGGTTTTCTTGCCCGGCAGGGTATTCTGATTGCTTTCGTCCTGTTCATGATCGGGTTCACGATCGCCAATGACCGTTTTCTGGGCCTGGACAACATCACCGGTGTGATCCGCTCCTCTGCCATCCTCGGGGTGATGGCGCTGGGGGTCACCTTTGTCGTGATCAGCGGCAACCTGGACCTTTCGGTGGGCTCGATGATGTCGTTTTCGACCATCGTCGTGCTCGACCTGCATGACAAGCTCGGACCGTCCCTCGCCATTCCGGCCATGTTTGCCATGACCCTGTGCCTCGGCGCCTTCATCGGCTTTCTCGTCGGCTACCTGAAGCTCAACTCGCTGATCGTTACCCTTGGAATGCTGTCCGCGATCCACGGGCTGACCCTGATCTATTCCGGCGGCAAGAACATGGACATCGCCGACAAGGAAGGCACCTGGTTCAGCGTGTTCGGCCAGTCGGATATCGTCGGCATTCCCGTGCCGATCCTGATGTTCGCGCTGCTCGCGGCGTTTCTGGGCATCGTCCTGGCGAAGACGCCGTTCGGCCGGAAGGTCTATGCGGTCGGCGGCAACGGAGTGGCGGCAACGTTTTCCGGCATCCGCCGGGCCCGGGTCGTCTTCGCCTGTTACATCATGTCGTCGTTCTGCGTGGCGACGGCGGGCCTCATTCAGGCGAGCCGGTCGCTCGGCAGCCAGAACACGGTGGGGCAGGGGCTGGAGCTGGAGGTCCTTGCCGCGGTCATCCTCGGCGGCGCGTCCCTGATGGGCGGCTCGGGCACGATCTTCAAGACCGTCATCGGCGTCTTGATCCTCGGGTTCATCCAGAACGGACTTCTGCTCGTCGGACTGCAGTTCTACGCGCAATACATCGTGACCTGGATCATCATCATTCTTGCGGTTTGGCTCGATATCGCGGCCAAGCGCGGCAAGCTCTGGTCGCCGATAGCCTGAGGGAGGACGGAAATGGAACCGGGAACACTCAGTACCGCCCTCAAGCGCGGCGCCATCTGGGGCTTCATCATTCTGGAGCTGATCTTCTTCAGCGTCGCGGGCAAGTACCTGTCGCTCAGCGACAAGGCCTTCATGGATCTCGACAACATGCTGCTTCTCCTGAAGCAGTCCGCACCCATCGGGATCATCGCCATGGGCATGACCATCGTGATGATCAATCGCAACATCGACCTCAGCGTCGGGGCGACATTTGCCTTGAGCGCCATCGTGCTGCTCGACAGCATGACCTGGCCGGTGTTTGCCGGGCTCGGCGACTTTGTCATCCCGGTCGCGTGGGGCCTCGCTCTCGCAACGGGCCTAGTGCTGGGGGCGCTCAACGGCCTGATCGTCTGGAAGACCGGGGTCGACGCCTTCATTGTCACCCTCGGCTCCATGCTGGGCTATCGCGGCCTGGTGTTCATGTACAACGGCGAGCAGCCGACATCCCATCTGAACTGGACGCTAGTCGATTTCGCCGAGGCCGATTTCCTCGGGCTGCATACCCCGACCTGGTTCCTCCTGGCGGTGACCGCAGCCATCTGGTTCCTGATGACAAAGACCGTGCACGGCCGGAACGCCTATGCGGTCGGCGACAACCGGGAAGCGGCGGTCAATGCCGGCATCCGGGTCGGTCCGCACATGATGATCAACTTCATGATCACGGGCTTCCTGGCGGCCCTTTCCGCGGTGGTGTTTTATTCGGAATCCGGGTCTGTGAACCCCAATGACGGCGAACTCTACGAACTCTGGGTGATCACCGCCGTCGTCCTCGGCGGCACCAAGATCACGGGCGGGGCCGGTTCGGTCATCTCGACCTTCGGCGGCGTGCTCGCCATCCAGCTCCTGCGTAAAGGACTGGTCCATATCGGCGCCAACACCGAAACCGTGAACCTGGTGATCGGCCTGATCCTGATTGCTGTGCTGTTCCTGGACCGTCAGCTGAACATCAAGGGCAAAGAGGAGTTGAAGGTATGACCGAAGCCATCCCCGCCCTCCGGCTTGAGGGCATCGTCAAGACCTTTCCCGGCGTGCGCGCCCTGGACAACGTGTCGTTTTCCGTCATGCCCGGCGAAGTCCATGCGCTCATGGGCGAAAACGGCGCCGGCAAGTCCACCCTGATGAAGGTCCTCGGCGGCATTCACCGGCCCGATGAAGGCCGGATCATCGTCAACGAGAAACCGGTGGTGATGACGTCGCCGCTCGAGGCCAAGGCCAAGGGCATCGTCTTCATCCACCAGGAACTCAGCCTGGCGGAAGAACTTTCCGTCGCCGAAAACATCTATCTGGGTGAGTTGCCGCGCAAGAGCTTCGGGCGGGTCGACTGGAAGACGCTCTATGAGCGGACGAACGCGATCCTGAAAAAGCTCAGGGTCGGCTTCGACGCCAAGGCCCGGGTCGGCGATCTTTCCATCGCCAACCAGCAGATGGTCGAGATCGCCCGCGCGCTGACCGTGGATGCCAAGGCGGTGATCTTCGACGAACCAACCGCCTCGCTCACCGATGCGGAAAAGGTGGTGCTCTTCGACGTGATCGCCGATCTCAAGGCCCAGGGGGTGGGGATCATCTACATTTCCCACCGCATGGAGGAGATCTTCAGGATCACCGACCGGATCAGCGTCCTGCGCGACGGCCAGTACCGCGGCACGCTCAAGACGGCGGAGACGAACGAGGACGAGATCACCCAGCTGATGATCGGCCGCAAGCTGGACCTGTCGCGCAATGCCATCCACCACGAGCTGGGCGATGTGGCGCTGAAGGTGGAGGGGCTGTCCTGCGGAACCTTTTTCCAGGATATCAGCTTCGAAGTGCGCCGCGGCGAGGTCGTCGGCTTTTACGGGCTCGTCGGCGCAGGCCGCACCGAGATCGCGGAGACCCTGTTCGGGCTGCGTGAACCGACCGCGGGGAAGATATATCTGGAAGGCCAGGAAACCCGGATCCATTCGCCGGCGGACGCCATCGCCCGGGGCATTTCCCTGGTGCCCGAGGATCGCAAGGGGCAGGGGCTGGTGCTTGGCATGAACTGCCGGGACAACATGACCCTGCCGCAGGTCGACGATCTCAAGGCGGGGCCGTTCGTGGCCGAAGGGTCCGAAATCGCGATCTTCGACCAGTACCGCGACCGGCTCGATATCCGTACCCCCGGCTGGAAACAGCTCGTCGGCAACCTGTCCGGCGGCAACCAGCAGAAGATCGTCATCGGCAAGTGGCTGTCGATGCATCCGAGCGTGCTCATCGTCGACGAGCCCACTCGCGGGATCGACGTCGGCTCGAAGTCCGAGATCCACAATCTGATCCGCGACCTTGCCGCCCACGGCTATGCGGTGATCGTGATCAGTTCGGAAATGCCGGAAGTCCTGCATGTCAGCGACTGGATCGTCGCCATGTTCAGCGGCCGGATCATGCGGACCTTCACCTCCGACGAGGTCACCGAGGACAATCTGATCCAGGCCATTTCCGGGATCACGCCGGACAAGGCGGCGTAATCCATAAAACTTCGGTTGGTTTGGCGACGGGCGCTTTTCGGCAGCCCGAACCCTTAGCTATGCCCGCACAACACTTTGGAGACGGAAACATGAAGGCAGTTCTCTTCGTCGGCGGCTGGGAAGGCCACGCCCCGACGGCATTCAGCGACTGGTACGAAGCCCTTCTGAAGGACAACGGCTTTCAGGTCGACGTTTATGACACCATGGAGCCGCTGGAACATCCCGAAGAGCTTGCCGACGTCGACCTGATCACGCCGATCTGGTCGTCTGCCCGGTCGGGGCACAAGGACGAATTCGGCAACATGACCAAGCTCCAGGAAGACGGCCTTTTGAAGCTCATCGGCAACGGCTGCGGCATCGCCGGCTGGCACGGCCACATGGGCGATGCGTTCCGGGACCGCCCGACCTATCATTTCCTGATCGGCGGCCAGTTCGTCGCCCATCCCCCCGGCTGGCCGGATAATCTCCAGCCGAAGGAAGATTACATCGATTACGATGTCACGATCTGCAGGCCGGCCGACCCCATCGTGAACGGCATCAAGAGCTTCCGCCTGACGTCGGAGCAGTATTACATGCTGGTCGATCCCTCCAACGAGGTCCTGGCGACCACGACCTTCTCAGGCGATCATCTGTGGTGGATCGAGGGAACCGTCATTCCCGTCGTGTGGAAACGGCGCTGGGACAGGGGCCGGGTCTTCTACTGCTCGGCCGGCCATGAGCTGGATGACCTGAAGACCCCGCAAATCACCGAAATCATCCGCCGCGGCTCCATCTGGGCTGCGGAAGGGAAGAAGGGAGGCGGGAATTGAGCCGAGTTCGCTTCAAACATTGTGCCGGGTTATAGAGTTTATGGTGCTGCCGGAGAGATTTGAACTCTCTGTTCGATAAATAAATATTAATAAAATCAATGATATAAAAACTGATCAAGACTCGTTTTGTATATGTATTTTGTATGCGTCGTTGTTGTGTATTACCAACACAGGCCGAAGCGCGCGGCAAGCGAAGTCCTAGGTCTCCCGCGAGCACGCGAAGGGGATGCGTTATGGGTCCACCAGGGGAAGCTCGACCAGTCCCCGGAAGGATGTTGAGGGGTGCTCTGAATTGGTAGGTGGTTAGAAGGTAATCTGAAAGCTGCTTCCGGATGGGTGCCTTAAGTAAGGCAAAAGGCGGTATTTTCGGCTGAAGGATAATCGATGCCTTCAATCGCACTTACTTGTGCACCAGGCGAGAACTGAATGCAGGTCCGGGGGCAGGGCGTCTCCCAGGCCGCCATGAAACTGCTCCCAGGGACCCTGGTAATCCTCACGCACTCCGATCAGAACCGGGATTTCATCACCGACGGCTTGTTCAAGGACCTGGCGCAAACCGTAGCCCTCCGATTCAGCACGGCCGAAGCGGTTGATGATAAGCAAGTCGGGCTTCTCCTGAAGATCGTTCAGGAGCCGCCCGGCAATATCGGTAATCGCCTGGGAATCCAGCCGGCAGCCGCGCGCGTGCATGCCTCTTTTTTGCAGCACCGGCATTTCCCAATCCGAACCCAGTCCTCGCAGGAAAACGCTTCTTTCGCGTTCTCGCGTTTGCGGCTGTGATGTTTGCAGGACGCCTGCCAGTTTCAGGCCGGACAGTTCAAGCACTTTGGCCACCTCCAGGAGCAGGCGGTCGATCTCATCCTTTGACGTAAACACGATCCCCGCCAGGCCATGTGATGAAATCGTCTGTATTTCCTGTTTTGTCACGGTTTCACCGTCTGAAGAGCCGGTTTTGTCTGGACCGCTTCCACTAAAGCTTTTGGAATTCGGAAAAACTGTCTTTCACGGTCCGGTTGTCCAGGTGCCGGCAGGCACCCTTGTTAATTTGTTCCATTAAATGCATTATGGGTAAATAAAATCAATAATAGCATGAAAATGCACACTATATGAGTTCCTTGGGTGGTGCATTGCCTCACCCAGGTCCATGAGGGAGATGGTCTCTTGGGGAACGAAAAAGAAGGTGTCCTGGGGCGTTGGTCGCGCCGCAAGCGGGCTGCGGCCGTGGCGGAGGAGCATGATACGGAGCTGCTGGAAGATGCGGTTTCCGTAAGCGCGCCTGCCGAACTTCCGCCAGAACCAACCGGAGAAGACATGTCCGCGGCGGCTGCCGAGGATCTTGCGCATGAAGAAACCGTGTCCGCAACGGATGAGGGGCGCGCATCTGCGGACGGCGAGCGGATGCTGAGCGAAGAAGACCTGCCGGATATCGACAGCCTGTCCTACGGGTCGGACTTTTCCGCCTTCCTGCAGAAGAATGTTCCCGAGCATCTGCACCGGATGGCCCTGCGCAAGCTTTGGACCTCCAATCCCGTGCTGGCGAATGTGGACGGTCTCAACGACTACGATCTCGATTACACCATCAGCGAAATGAAGGAGATCGCCGCCCAGTCGGCGGAGGATCTCGCACGCGGGGCAAAGCGGCTGAACGTATCCGATCTGCGTTCCCGGGAACGGGAGGCGCGGCGGCAGGCGGCGGCCCAGGCTCGGCCGGGACCGGCACAGGCGACGGCGCCGGCGCCGGCGCCCATCGCCGAAACACAGGACGACGGGCGGGAAGGCGCTGCAGCAAGCGAGCAGATCGATCCCTTCGAGGGCGGTGAGGCGGTGACGCCGCCGCCACGCCGGACGGATGCCTGAAACAGGCACCAGACGAACAGCGTCTGATCGAAGGGCGGATTCTGCCGGAGGCTGAACCGCCCGATAAAAAGCCAAGGGCCGGGCCGTCCGGCCGGATAGCGGAGAAAATCCCGGGGAGGGGACATGGATTCGATTGCCGAGTGCCAGATCACGGTGGAGGCCGAAGAACCAGCGATCGACAGCAGCAGTCTGCCGGATGAGGAAATGGGCCGGGCGGAGATCTACCAGCTTCTCGCCTGTCTGCTGTCCTCGCCGCCTTCCGAAGAGATTATCGTCAGCCTGGCGGGACTGGAGGCCGATGACACGGATCTGGGCAAGGCCCTGGGCGGTGTGGCGGCGGTTGCCGCGAAATCCGATCTCAAGGTTCTTACGGACGAATACGCGGACCTGTTTCTGGGGATTCCCGCGCCCAGGCTGATGCCCTACGCCTCCTATTATGTGAACGATCAGCTTTTCGGCCGGGCGCTGGCCGAGTTGCGCATCGATCTCGCCCGCATCGGCATCGCCCGACGGGAGAACGTCACCGAGCCGGAAGATCATGTCGCCACCCTGTGCGAGATCATGACCGGCATGATCGTCGGCGCCTTCGGCGAAGCCCCGCGCCGGCTTTCCCGGCAGGCGACGTTCTTCGAACGGCACATCCGGCCCTGGACCGGGCGGTTCTTCTCAGATCTGGAGGCGGCGGAAGCCTCGCGCTTCTACATGGCGGTCGCCCAGCTCGGGCGCGTGTTTTTCGCGCTCGAGGAAGAAGCCTTCAAGATGGTCTCGGCCGAAGCTTCGGACGCAACAGCCGCTCCTTGAACGAACTTCCCGGATATTCTCCGTTAAAATCACGCAAAAAAGACGCAAAACGCATATGAAACGACATAAAAGGTCGACTAATGCGTAAAAACGCATAATAATGCATAGATAGGGAGTCGCTCGCGTCACATCGTCGGGGGGGCTTTCCTGGAGGGGAAATGGACGCGAACAGGCCGCCGTGCGGCGGCGGGAGGCGTTTTGGTCCGCGGGTTCAGGACCGGCCTCAGGAGGAGAGGAACACCAATGCCCGATCATCAGAAGACACCCGATCACCGCAAGGTTGCCGGTTCTCACAAGACCAGAGAGAGCGTGAGCCGGCGCGGTTTCCTGACCGCGGTCGGTGCCGGCGGCGGAGCCGCAGCCGTCATGGCCGTTGCCGGTCCCGCGTCCGCAAGCGAGGCGGATATCTCATCCGCAACGGCCGGCGGTTACAGCGAAACCGACCATGTCCGGGCGTATTACGACGCCATCCGCATGTGAGCGGAAGCCGGTTCAGACAGGACACGAATTTCAAAGGGTGGAACCAATGCTGAGGAAAACATCAACCGGCCGCGTTTCGGGATCCGGCGCTGCGAAAAGCAGGGCGTCCCGCCTGTTGGCGGAATTTGCCGGAACCCGCGTCAACCGCCGTACATTTCTGCGCAATTCCGGTGTGGCTGCGACAGGGCTTGGCCTTGCTTCCATGCCCCTGGCCAGCGTGAAGAAGGCGGAGGCCGCCGCGCCTGGCAACGACAAGGTCGAGGTCAAGAACTCCGTTTGCACCTTCTGCGCCGTCGGCTGCGGCATCAAGGCGGAAGTGCAGGGCGGTGTCTGGGTCGGACAGGAGCCGGCTTTCGACAATCCGATCAACGTGGGCGGGCACTGCGCCAAGGGCGCGGCCATCCGCGACGAGACGGTCGGCGAGCGCCGGCTGAAGTATCCGATGAAGCTCGTCGGCGGCAAGTGGACGAAGATTTCCTGGGACCAGGCGCTCGATGAAATCGGCGACCAGATGTTGAAGATCCGCGAGGAATCCGGCCCGGATTCGGTCTACTGGCTCGGGTCGGCCAAGGTCTCCAACGAGCAGGGGTATCTCTACCGGAAATTCGCCGCCTTCTGGGGATCGAATAACGTCGATCACCAGGCGCGGATCTGTCACTCGTCGACGGTTGCAGGTGTGGCCAACACCTGGGGCTACGGCGCGATGACCAATTCCTTCAACGATATGCACAATTCCCGGTGCATTATCACCTTCGGCGGCAATCCGGCCGAGGCGCATCCGGTGTCCATGCTGCATATCCTGCAGGCGAAGGAGCGCAACCACGCGCCCTATATCGTGGTCGATCCGCGCTTCACGCGCACTGCAGCCCATGCCACCGAACATATCCAGCCGCGCCCGGGCACCGACATTCCGGTGATCTGGGGCCTGCTCTGGCACATTTTCGAAAACGGCTGGGAAGACAAACAGTACATCAACGACCGGGTCTGGGGCATTGAGCATGTGCGCGAGGAAGTGCGCAAGTGGACCCCGGAAGAGGTGGAGCGGGTTTCCGGCGTGCCGGGCTCGCAGCTGCGCCGGGTCGCGCGTACGCTGGTGACCAACAAGCCGGTGTGCCTGACCTGGACGCTGGGCATGACCCAGCACACCATCGGCAACAACAACACCCGCGCCATGCCGATCCTGCAGCTTGCGCTCGGCAACATCGGCCATGCGGGCGGCGGCACCAACATTTTCCGCGGCCACGACAACGTGCAGGGCTGCACCGATATGGGCGTGCTGTGCGACACCCTGCCGGCCTACTACGGCCTGTCGGAGGGCGCCTGGCACCACTGGGCACGGGTCTGGGGCGTCGACTACGACTACCTGGAAAAGCGCTTCGCCTCCAAGGAGCTGATGCAGACCGCCGGCACGCCGGTGTCGCGCTGGTACGAACTCGCCCTGATGAACAAGGACGAGATCGACCAGCCGGACAACATGCGGGCCATGGTGTTCTGGGGCCATTCGGTCAACTCGCTGACGCGCCTGCCGCGCCAGCAGGAGGCCTTCACCAAGCTCGACCTGCTGGTGATAGTCGACCCGTATGTGCCGATGTCGGCGATCATGGGCGAGCGCACCGACAACACCTACCTGCTGCCGGCCTCGTCCCAGTTCGAGACCTACGGCACGGTGACCGCGTCGAATCGGTCGATCCAATGGCGGGAAAAGGTGGTCGAGCCGCTGTTTGAATCCAAGCCCGACCACGTGATCATGTACCGCTTCGCCAAGAAGCTGGGCTTCGCCGACGAGCTGTTCAAGAACATCGAGGTCAACGGCGAGGAGCCGCTGGTGGAGGATATCCTGCGCGAGATCAACCGCGGGTTCTGGACCATCGGCTATACCGGCCAGTCGCCAGAACGGCTGAAGGAGCATATGAAATACATGCACACCTTCGACCGGACCACGCTGCGCGCCAACGGCGGGCCGCTCGACGGCGAATATTACGGTCTGCCCTGGCCGTGCTGGGGTACCGCCGAGATGAAACATCCCGGTTCGCCGAACCTCTACGATCCATCGATCCCGGTCGCCGAGGGCGGCATGGGCTTCCGCGCCCGCTTCGGGGTCGAGGGGCCGAAGGACTGGGGCGGCGGCACGCTGCTTGCCGAAGGCGGCACGGAGGGCCAGTCCTATCCGGTCGGTGCCGAGATCAAGGATGGCCACCCGGAATTCACCATGGCGATGCTGAAGAGCCTCGGCTGGGACAAGGACCTGACGGCTGAGGAACTGGCGGCCATCCAGAAGATCGGCGGCGACAAGGTCGATGCCGTCAACTGGAAGACGGACCTTTCCGGCGGTATCCAGCGGGTCGCGGTCAAACACGGCTGTGCGCCCTACGGCAATGCCAAGGCCCGCACCGTGGTGTGGACCTTCCCGGATCCGGTGCCGATCCACCGCGAGCCGCTCTACACGCCGCGGCGCGACCTGGTGGCCGACTATCCGACCTATCCGGACACCCGCCGTTTCCGCCTGCCGGTCAAATACGCCAGCATCCAGCAGCAGGACTTCGCCAAGGACTTCCCGCTGGTGCTGTCGTCGGGCTGTCTGGTGGAATGCGAGGGCGGCGGCGCCAAGTCGTTCTCCAACCCGTGGCTCGCCGAACTGCAGCAGGACATGTTTGCTCAGATCAATCCCTATGATGCCAACAACCACAACATCAAGGACGGGCAAAAGGTCGTGCTCGAGGGGCCGGAAGGCGGCACCATCGAGGTCAAGGCCCAGGTAACCAACTCGGTCGCGCGCGGCAATGTTTGGATCCCGTACCACTTCATGGGCCGGTTCGAGGGCAAGGACACGGCGGCGAAGCTGCCGGAGGGAACGGGGCCGTATGTGGTCGGCGAGTCCGGCAACATCATGATGACCTACGGCTACGACTCCGTGACCAACATCCAGGAAAACAAGGTATCCATCTGCCGGATCCGGGCAGCGTAAGGGGGGAATGAGACCATGGCACGGATGAAATTCCTCTGTGACGCCGAGCGCTGCATCGATTGCAACGCCTGCGTCACGGCCTGTAAGAACGAGAACGAGGTGCCCTGGGGCATCAACCGGCGCCGGGTGGTGACCATCAACGACGGCAAGCCGGGCGAGCGGTCCATTTCGGTGGCCTGCATGCACTGCTCCGACGCGCCGTGCACCGCCGTGTGCCCGGTGGATTGCTTCTACCACACCGATGAAGGCGTGGTGCTGCATTCCAAGGACCTGTGCATCGGCTGCGGCTACTGCTTCTATGCGTGCCCGTTCGGCGCGCCGCAGTATCCGCAGGTGGGCAACTTCGGCTCGCGCGGCAAGATGGACAAGTGCACCTTCTGCTCCGGCGGGCCGGAAAAGGACGGCTCGGCAGCGGAGTTCCAGAAATACGGCCGTAACCGTCTTGCGGAAGGCAAGCTGCCTCTGTGCGCGGAAATGTGCTCCACCAAGGCCCTGCTCGCCGGCGACGGCGATGTGGTCTCCGCGGTCTATCGCGAGCGCGTGGTTGCCCGTGGCTTCGGCTCCGGCGCCTGGGGCTGGGGCACCGCCTACAGCCAGAAAGCCGGCAGCTTCTGAGGCTGGGCGAGAAACCGAACCAAACCGGACAAAGGCGGCTTCAAATGCCGCCTTTGTTGGAGTTGAGGGCCGGGAAAGGCGGCGCCCGATCCTCGGTTGTCATCCAGGGCGAACGTTCGTGAGACCCGGGACCCAGTATTCCGTGAGGTCGGAAGCTTGAGCCGGGAGGACACGGCGTACTGGGTCCCCGGTCGCGCTTCGCTTGCCGGGGATGATAATCAGGGAGAACCGTTGTTTAGCCCCTATCGTCGTTTCCGGAGAAGCGGCGGCCCGGGGAAGATTGGAAACTTTTTGAAATGGCAGCGCCCGGGACGGACAGGAAATGGCGACAGGAAAACGCGTAGTCGGTGCAGCGATCGGCCTTGGTGTGGCGGCAGCCGCCCTTGCGGTGCTGCTCATGAGCGGCGAGCGGGAGGCCCCGCATCAGATCAAGCTGGAAAAAGGCGTCTATCAGGGCAAGGCCGATACGCCCCTGCCTCCGGGAACGGACAGCGCCCTGCGCCAGCGCGGGCTGCTGCAACGGGCCGACTAGACGCTTGCCGAAACGGAGGATGCAATGACCCGGACCGCGCCGAATGGAGTTTTGTTAAGGGCCTTTCTCGCCTTGAGCCTGGTCGTCTTCGCGCTCGCCGGCGATCCGGCCGCGGCTCAGACGTCGCGCGCGCCGAACGCGGCTTCGACGGAAACGCCGGTCGGCGGCGCGGTTCCGGGCGACACGCTGGGCACCACCTCGGATTCCGACTACTGGCGCGCGGTGCGCCACGGCCTTCAGGGCAATGTCTCCATTCCCGACAAGAAGGCCGGAACCCTGGTCCAGTCGGAAGGCGAGGCCTGGCGCTCGTTTCGCAACGGACCGCTGGCGCTCTATGCCAGCTGGGCGCTGCTCGGCACCATCGTCCTCCTCGGCCTGTTCTACGCCATCCGGGGCCGTATCCGGATCGAGCACGGCAAGTCCGACCGGACCATCACCCGCTTCAAGGCCGTGGAACGCTTTGGCCACTGGATGACCGCCGTCTCATTCGTCATCCTCGGCCTGACCGGGTTGAATGTCCTCTATGGACGCTATGTGCTCAAGCCGATACTCAGCGACAGCATCTTCGGCTTCATCTCGCAGATGGGCAAGTACCTGCACAACTATCTCGCCTTCGCCTTCATGGCGGGGCTGGCGATGATCTTCATCATGTGGGTGCGCCATAACCTGCCGGACCGGACCGACATCAAGTGGATCCTCCAGGGCGGCGGCATCTTTTCGAAAAAGCTGCATCCGCCGGCGAAGAAGTTCAACGCCGGCCAGAAGGTGATCTTCTGGCTCGTGATCATCTGCGGCGTGTCTCTCTCCCTGTCGGGCTGGGCGCTCTTGTTCCCGTTCACCACCCATTTCTTTGCCGGCACCTTTGCCAAGGTCAACCTGATCTTCGGCACGGATCTGCCGGCGGCGCTGACCGCGCTGCAGGAGCAGCAGCTTAACTCGCTGTGGCATTCGATCATGGCTGTCTTCATGATCTGCGTGATCCTGGCCCACATCTACATCGGCTCCATCGGCATGGAAGGGGCGTTCGATGCCATGGGCTCCGGCGAGGTCGACCTCAACTGGGCGAAGGAACACCATTCGATCTGGGTGGAGGAGCACGAGGCGGACATCCACAAGACCTCCGGTTCCGGAGGCGCGCCGCAGCCGGCCGAATGACCGTCCTCAAACCCGGAGATGTCTCATGAAAGTGTTCCTGGCAGCCGTCCTGTGCATGGGGCTCATCGCCGCCGCGGCCGGCTACACGCTCGTCAACACCGACCGGTCGTCCCGAACGGTATTTTCCAGTCACTCCGTGCGGTTTTTGTGAGAGATGAAATCAGCGGTAACGGATACATATTTGCAGTCCGTCTGTAGGAACTTACACCACCACCCGATCCGCATGCGAGAACACCTCGAAGGCGTTGTTCCGCGCGACCGCGACGATGGTGATCCCGGCCGCTTCGGCGGTGCGGACGGCGAGCGCCGTGGGGGCGGAGACGGCGACGAGGACGGGGGTGCCTATGGCGGCCGCCTTCTGGACCATTTCCACCGAGACCCGGCTCGTCAGCAGGATGATGCCGTCATGGGCGGGTCGTCTTTGCCGGGCAAGGGCGCCGGCGAGCTTGTCGAGGGCATTGTGGCGGCCGACGTCCTCGCGGATTTCGACGAGGCCGGCGTCCGGTTCCCAGTAGCCGGCGGCATGAACTGCGCTGGTTTCCGCATGCAGGGTCTGGGCATCGAACAGGACCTGCTGGGCGCCGAGGATGGCTTCCGCCTGGAAGGTGTTTCCGCCCGCGACCCGCTTCGGCACGGGCACCGCATCGGCAAGGCTTTCAACGCCGCATAACCCGCAGCCGGTCGGGCCTGCGATCCGCCGGCGGCGGTCGAGGAACTGCCGGGTGGCCGAACCGTCGAGCCAGATGCGCACGTCGATCCCCTTGTCTTCCACGGAGATGTCGACGGAGCGGATCTGGTCGCAGGTTTCGATCTGGCCCTCGGTCAGGCTGAAGCCGTAGGCGAAGTCCTCCAGGTCGTTGGGTGTGGCCATCATGACCGCATGCGTGGTGCCGTTGAAGGTGAGCGCGATAGCGGTTTCCTCGGGGATCGCGCGCATGCCGTCCGCCGCCTGGCCGCTGTTCCAGACGACCGTCTTAGTCCGGTACGCGGAGGCGTCCGGACCGATCGTCGCGATATCTTCGGCCAGCTTGAACATGAACCGACTATAGCGCAGGAATTTACGGTCGCACGAGAAAAAAGCGTAAAAACACGTAATTTCAGCAGATAATGCGACGCAGGTTCGGTCGGTCAGGCGCCGTTGAAATGAACCTGGCCCAGGCCGGATATGTCGTACCCGGTCAGAGCGGCTGCCTTGTCGCGGAAATCGGCGGTCCGTGCGAAGGTGAACAGCTTTTGCAGGGGCGGGTCGAACCATTCGCGCCGGCGCAGCAGGATGTCGAACCGCTCCCGGACGACCGGCACGAAGTCCAGCCGGTACTGATGGGCGCTGCATTTCAGGCCGAAGGCGGCATCCGCCTGGCCGTCCGCAACCGCAAGGGCCGCATCGCTTTCCGACCGGGCCGGGCGCACAAAGCTGATGTCGTGGCCCTTGGGGAAGATCTCCCCCAGATACTGGGTGAGCAGCACCTGGCTGCCCGCCTTTTCCTGGCGCGGAACCACCGTTTTGCCCGAGAGGTCCTTCAGCGTCTGGATCGCCTTCGGGTTTCCGGCGGGAACCAGGATGCCGCGCTCGCGCCAGGCCCACTCGACCAGCGCAACCGGTTCACTGTCCATGGCCGGCAGGAGGGCCGGCACGTTCCAGCTTTTAGTTCCGGGGTCGAAGATATGCAGGCCCGCGGCAATTCCCTCGGTCCGGGCAAAGCGCTCCAGGCCGTCGATGCTGCCGTCCATGAAGGTGGCCAGGCCGGAGTTGGATTCTCTCAGCGCCCATTCCAGCAGCGGATCGTGGCTGCCGAGGATGACGTTGGGTGCATGGACGGGGGCGGTCGCACCGGAGATCGTGCCGTGGCCCTTCAGCCAGGAATAGATCGCGTTGCGGTCGAACAGCCATTTCCCGAGCGCCCGGGTGCCGGGGATCTCGCCGGCCGAGGCAAGCTCATAGATCTTGCGTTCCCGGACATGAAGCAGCGAAGCCACCTGTTTCGTAGTGAAGAACTTTTTCGAAAGTTCGTCCAGTTCGGCGGCGTCGTTTGTCGTGTCGGTCTCGGCCATCAAGAGCGGCGCCCCCTTTTTCGAGTCTTTCGTTTGGGCCAGCTTTTTGCGTGGGGACTGTTTAGTTTCTTTCCCCAGTCACGGCAATCGTTTGATGCCGTCTTCCGGATCATACCCGGTTTACATTTCTATTTTGAATTTCCGTGGGTTGCATTCGTTTTGCGCAGACCGGGCGACCATTACTGACGCAGGGGCAGATTTGGGCGGTCTTTCCGAAAAACAGGCAGAAAGACTGATTTTTCTTGCGAAAACCTGAGAAATTTCCTCATATGGCCCGAAATAAGCTAAGAAAATCAGCATTGTGGGAGGGGCAGGATGGGAGGCCGGTCTGCGACCAGATCCATCGAACACCATCGTGAACCGGAATTCGGACCCTGGCTGGAACGGGCCGCGATCCTGATCGTCGACGACGAACCGGGCATGCGGAATTTTCTCGTCCGCACGCTTCAGCCTTATTGCCGGACGGTCGATGAGGCAGGCGACACCGGCGAAGCCTCGGCCAAACTCGATGCCCATCACTATGACGTGGTGATCCTCGACAATATCATGCCGGGCAAGAACGGTGTGGAATGGCTTGCCGAGCAGCGCCGGATCGGTTTCTTCGCCGATGCGATCCTGATGACGGCCTACGCGGATCTTGAAACCGCAATCGGGGCGCTGAGGGCCGGCGCTATGGATTTCATCCTGAAGCCGTTCCGGTCCAACCAGTTGCTCAATGCCGTGGCCCGGTGCCTGGACCGTTCCACCCTGTTCCGGGAAAACCAGCTTCTGCGCCACCAGTTGCAGGCGACCTCCGACCACCTGCTGCTCAGGGACAAGCTGATCGGCCATTCCCGGCAGATTTCCCAAATTCGCGAAACCATCGCCCGGGTCGCGCCGCTGCCGACGTCGGTTCTGATTACGGGTGAGTCCGGCACGGGCAAGGAGGTTGCCGCCCGCTCCGTCCATGAGCTGTCCGAGCGGGCCGACAAGCCGTTCGTGCCGGTCAACTGCGCGGCGATCCCGAGCGACATGATCGAGGCGGAACTGTTCGGCCACCTGAAGGGTGCCTTTACCGGGGCCGGAGCGGCGCGCGACGGGTTGTTCATGCATGCCCAGGGCGGCACGCTGTTCCTGGATGAGATCGGCGACCTGCCCCTCGCCCTGCAAAGCAAGCTTCTGCGCGCCATCGAGGACCGACGGGTCCGCCCGGTGGGGTCTGAACGCGAGGTGCCGGTGGACCTGCGCTTCGTCTTCGCCACCAATGCGGACCTGAAGGCGGCGGTGGACGCCGGACGGTTCCGAGCCGATCTCTTCTATCGTATCAACGTGCTGCAGCTCGAAATGCCGCCGCTGCGGGAGCGGGGCTCCGACATCGAGGAACTGGCCGCACTCTTCATGCAGAAGCTTGCAAAACAGCTCGGCATGCCGCCGGTGCCCATGGGCGAGGACGTGGTCGCAGGACTGCTTGCCTATGACTGGCCGGGCAATGTGCGCGAGCTGCGCAACATGATCGAGCGCTCGCTGATCCTCGGCCGGTTTCCGGAGGAATTCCGCGGACAGGACCGGCCGGAAACGGCCGACAGCGAAACGCTGGAGGACGTGGAAAAGCGTCACATCCTGATCGTTCTCGACCAGAGCGGCGGCAACCGGGCGGAGGCGGCGCGCCGCCTCGGCATCGCGCGCAAGACCATCGACCGCAAGCTCGCCGCCTGGCATGTCTAAGATGGGCCAATTCAGTGCGGATGCGTCCGCACCGCAGCGGCAGGTCAAGCCGCGCCGGGGCCGGCTGTCGGTCCGCGTGCGGCTGCTCGCCATCGCCCTTCTTCCGACGCTGGTGGTGCTTCCCCTGTTTCTCGGCTGGGCGATGGTGCGATGGAACACCAAGTTCGACAGCCTGTTGAAGACCAAGGTCAACGGTGACCTGACCATTGCCCATCAGTATTTCTCTCGCATCCTGGAACACTCCGGGGAGAAGATCGATGCCCTCGGCCGTTCCGCTGAATTCCGCGACCTGGTCGGACGAAGCGACCCGGACGCACTCTCCGGTCTCCTGGAGCGGCGGCGCCGGGAGATGGGGCTCGATTTCCTCTATCTGGTCCGCGGCAACGGCGAGGTTCAGGCAGCCTCGCCCGAAGCTGCGCGGCCGCCGCTTTCAAGGGATTGGCCGATCATTGCCAAGGCGATGGCCGGAACGCCGGCAACAGGCGTCGATATCTTCGGTCCCGACGATCTTGCCGCCATATCTTCTGACCTTGCGGAGCGGGCGAAACTGGAACTCATCCCCACTCCCAATGCGGTTCCCAGTGACCGCAGGTTTGAGAACCGGGGCATGATCGTGCACACGGCAAGTCCGGTTGATTTGCCCGGTGTGCCGCCGGCGGCGCTGGTGGGCGGGCTGCTGCTCAACCAGAACCTGGTCTTCATCGACACCATCAACGATCTGGTCTACCGCCAGGCCAGCCTGCCGGAGGGCAGCCAGGGGACCGCGACCCTGTTTCTGGACGATGTGCGCGTCAGCACCAATGTGCGCCTGTTTGAAAACCGCAGGGCGCTGGGGACCCGGGTGTCGGCGGCGGTGCGCAAGCGGGTCCTCGACGAAGGTCGGACCTGGCTCGATAGAGCCTTCGTGGTCAACGACTGGTACATCTCCGCCTATGAGCCGATTATCGACAGCCGCGGCGCACGGGTCGGCATGCTCTATGTGGGCTTTCTCGAAGCCCCGTTCATGGCGGCCAAGGTAGGTACCATCGCGGCCCTCGTGGTCGGCTTTCTGGTGGTGACCGCCGGCAGTGTGCCTCTGTTCCTGCGCTGGGCTCGCGGCGTGTTCGAACCGCTGGAGCGAATGACCGACACCATCGGCCGCGTCGAGCACGGCGACCTCGGCGCCCGGACCGGGGCGACCGGCGACAGCGACGAGATCGCCCGTGTCGCCGGTCATCTGGACGACCTGCTCGACCAGGTCCAGGAACGGGACCGGCAGCTTCGCACCTGGAACGAGGAACTGAACACCCGCGTCGAGGAGCGCACGCAGGATCTGCAAATGGCGAACCGGCAGCTCGAGGAGCGGACCAAACAGCTCATCATGTCGGAGAAGCTCGCAGCGATCGGGGAGATCACCGCAGGTGTCGCCCACGAGATCAACAATCCGATTGCGGTTATCCAGGGCAATCTGGAGGTGCTGCGCATGGTGCTTGGGGAGAAGGCGGATGCAGCGGCGACAGAGATGAAGCTTATCGACGAACAGGTGGATCGCATCAACCAGATCGTCATGAAGCTCCTGCAATTCGCCAAGCCGGACGAATATGCCGGCTACGCCGACCGGCAGGCTCCGGACGAGGTGATCTCTGACTGCATCCCGCTTGTCCGCCACCTGTTGCGCAAGACCGAGATCGACGTGATCCGCGACAGCCAGGCTACCCGCACAGTGCTCATGAACCGCACCGAACTGCAGCAGATCCTGATCAACCTTATCGTCAACGCGATCCACGCTATGCCCGATGGCGGCCGGCTGACCCTGTCGTCGCGTGACGAGGACAGCGACGGCGCGGAGGGTGTCACCGTCATCATCAGCGACACCGGCATCGGCATGCCGGCGGATGTGGTCGCCCGGATCTTCGATCCCTTCTACACCACCAAGACCCGTCAGGGCACGGGCCTGGGCCTGTCGATCACCGAAACCCTGGTCACCCGCCAGGGCGGCAACATCCAGGTCGACAGTGTGCCGAGAAAGGGCACCACCTTCACCATTTGGCTGCCGGTTTGAGGACGCGCCTATGGCGCGACTGATTTCAGGATTCCAGATCAGCGTTCGTCTGCGCCTCACTTGTCTGGAATGACGGGAGATCAGCGAGCTCAGGCACTCGCCTGGACAAAATGTCCACCCGTCCATGCCGGATTGCATGCATTTGTGGACGAAATGTCCATTGCCTTGTGTAGCTAAAACATAATGAATTGAAAGTTAAAGGAAAATCCGTTTGGCGTCGATCTTGCTCATACATCGGCGCTGCCCGGATATGTGCGGTTCGGCAGGCGAGGAGGCCTGACCGAAGTCCGCGTGTCCGGCAGCAGGGGCATCGGGGCTTTTGAAGTCACCGCCGGGGGAGTGGGCTGCGCGCAAGCGCATGGTCCGGCCGGACAAATGCCCGACAAACCGTGCATGGGAGGAAAAAAGTGCATGTTTGATCGGCTGAAAAAGGAACACATCGTCGCTGAGGACGGTTTCAACCGCTGGAAGGTTCCGCCAGCATCCATTGCCATTCACCTTTGTATCGGCTCCGTCTACGCATGGAGCATCTTCAACCCGGCGCTGACCAAGCAATTTGGCGTGGTGGCTGCATCGTCCGGCGACTGGAACCTGTCGTCTGTCGTCTGGATCTTCTCCGTCGCCATCGTCTTTCTCGGCCTTGCGGCTGCCTTCGGCGGCAAGTGGCTGGAAGACGTCGGCCCGCGCATGGTCGGCGTGGTGGCGGCCTTTTGCTGGGGCGGCGGTTTCATCATCGGCGGCCTCGGCATCATGACCCACCAGCTCTGGCTGGTTTACCTCGGCTACGGGGTGATCGGCGGTTGCGGTCTGGGCCTCGGCTACGTCTCGCCCGTGTCCACCCTGATCCGCTGGTTCCCGGACCGGCGCGGCATGGCGACCGGCATGGCGATCATGGGCTTCGGCGGCGGCGCGATGATCGCAACGCCGATCAAGGAGTACCTGCTCGGCCTGTTCTACAAGGCACCGCAGTTTCTCGGCGCCGAAGGGGCCGTGAACCTGGTCACCGAAGGCGGAAAGCGCATGGCCGAGGTCAACGGCCAGCTCGTCGAAGTGGTCATCGCTGGCGCCAAGCAGGTGGCGGCGGCGCCGGTGCCGCTGCAGGAAGGCGTCTACGTGGTCAGCACCGGCAACACCGGGGCGGCCGGCACCTTCTTCACGCTCGGTGTCGTCTATTTCATCGTGATGGTGATCGCGTCGTTCTCCTACCGGGTGCCGCGCGAAGGCTGGCTGCCGGCCGGCTGGACCCCGCCGACGGCGGATGCGGCCTCGCGCAAGATGATTACGGACAATCATGTCCACATCGATCAGGCCCTGAAGACGCCGCAGTTCTACCTGCTATGGATCGTGCTCTGCTTCAACGTGACCGCCGGCATCGGCGTGATCGGCGTCGCCAAGACCATGATGACGGAGATCTTCGGCACGACCCTGCCGCTGATCGTGAACTCCGCGTTTGCCGCGACCTACGTGTTCATGATCTCGGTGTTCAACATGGTCGGCCGGTTCTTCTGGGCCTCCATGTCCGACTATATCGGCCGGAAGAACACCTATTACTGCTTCTTCATCCTGGGCATCGCCCTCTACCTGTCGATCCCGTTCGCGGCGCAGCAGGTGAGCGTGAACCCGGCGGTGACGTGGCTGATCATGTTCTACGCTGCGACCATGATCATCTTCACCATGTACGGCGGCGGGTTCTCCACCATCCCGGCCTATCTGGCCGATATCTTCGGCACCAAATATGTCGGTGGCATCCATGGCCGACTGCTGACGGCCTGGAGCACGGCCGGCGTTCTCGGCCCGTTGGCGATCACACAGCTGCGCAATGCGTCGCTGCACAGCTCGATCAAGGAACTGGCTGCCAAGGTCGATCCGGCCGCGTTCACCCAGAAGTTCGGTGCGGGTCTCGACCAGCTCGACCAGCTGGTGGCGGCCAAGACCGTGACCATCGCCCAGCTGATGGAGATCGCGCCCGCGGGTACGGTCGATCCGACGCCGAGCCTCTATAACACGACCATGTACGCCATGGCCGGGTTGCTGGTGATTGCCCTGATCTCCAATTTCCTGGTGCGTCCGGTGCATGAAAAGCACCACATGGACGATGTTCCGGGAGCCGTGCCGGCGAAGGCCTGAAATAGGGTCGGAAACAAGGCATAAACAGACAGGCCGGCGGCTTCCTCAAGCCGCCGGTTTGTACTAGGACATATTTCATGATCGATAAGCTGGAAATGTTCATTGCCCTGGCGCGGGAGCAGCATTTCGGCCGCGCGGCGGAGGAGTGCAACGTTACCCAGCCGACCCTGTCTGCGGCAGTGAAGCAGCTTGAGGATCTGCTCGGCGTGATGCTGGTTCGCCGCGGCTCACGCTACCAGGGGCTGACGGCGGAAGGTGAGCGGGTGCTGGACTGGGCCAGGCGGATCGTCGGCGACGCCCGGTCCATGCGCGAGGAGATGCGAGCCGTCAGGCTGGGGCTGACCGGACATATCCGTATTGCGGTGATCCCGACGGCTCTCACCATGGTGCGCGACCTGACCACGCCCTTTTACGAGGAAAATCCGAACGTCACCCTGTCGGTATCCTCCAGGACATCGAACCAGATCCTGTCGCTCCTGGAAAACCTCGAGATTGAGGTCGGCATCACCTATCTGGACCACGAACCGCTCGGCAAGGTCGCCAGCGTGCCGCTCTACCGGGAGCGCTACTGCCTGGTGGGGGGCGACGACCGCCTGTTTGAAGGCAGGAGCAGCATTACGTGGAAGGAGGTCAGCACCCTGCCGCTGTGTCTGCTCACCCCCGACATGCAGAACCGGCGCATTATCGACGGCTATCTTGCCAGCGCGGGAGCGGAAGTGCGGCCGACGCTGGAATCCGATTCCATGATCAGCCTGTTCTCCCATGTGCTCACCGGCAAATGGGTGAGCGTCATGCCGGAAAAGCTGGTGGAAACATTCAGCGCCGCACAGACGGTACGCTCGATCCCGATCACCGGGCCGGACGCGTCCCATGTGGTCGGCCTCGTCGCTGCCCACCGGGAGCCGCACACGCCGGTCATCGGGGCGCTGCTGGCGCTGGCACGGCGGATCTCCACCGAGCCGCTGCCTGCGCGATAGAAATGTGCAATCGCCCAACGGAACGGCTTTATTGATTTAATCCTGCAAATAACTGCATTTTTTCCGCCTGAGAGAGACGGGAGGAGGAAACCGCATGGCATTGGGTCTGTCCGATGAGGAGCTTGCGGAACGGGTCGGCCGGATTGTTGGCATGCATTCGGATCTGGAGGGACCGCTGCTGCCGATCCTGCATGCCGTGGAGCAGGAGTTCGGCTGTGTGCCGGAAATCGCGATCCGGGAAATCGCCGACAGGCTGAACCTGAGCCGCGCCGAGGTGCACGGCGTCAGAACCTTCTATCACGACTTCCGCGGGGAACCGGCCGGCCGTCACACCCTGAAGGTCTGTCGTGCCGAGGCCTGCCAGTCCGTAGGTGCCGCCGATCTCGCCGACGGTATCCGGGCTGCCCTCGGCATCGACTGGCACGAGACCACGCCGGACGGCAAAGTCACACTGGAGCCGGTCTATTGCCTGGGCCTGTGTTCCTGCGCGCCGGCAGTACTCCTCGACGATGCTCCCTACGGCCGGCTCGATCTCGATGCGGTCCGCGACCTGGTGGCGGAGGCGTCCTGATGAGCCACAAGATTTATCTCCCCCGCGATGCCGCAGCCCTGAGCGTCGGTGCCGAAAAGGTGGCAGCGACCATTGCAGCCGAGCTTGCCTCCAGAGGCATCGACGCTCAGATCATCCGCACCGGCTCGCGCGGCCTGCATTGGCTGGAGCCGATGGTCGAAGTGAAGACGGCGAAGGGCAGGGTGGCCTACGGGCCTGTTACCGTAAAGGACGTCCCCGGCCTGTTTGAGGCCGGTTTTCTGGAAGGCGACGATCATCCGCTGGCCCAGGGACTGACAAAGGAAATTCCGTTCCTGAAGGGACAAACCCGGCTCACCTTCGCCCGCTGCGGCGTGACCGATCCCCTGTCGCTTGAGGATTACCGAAAGTACGAAGGCCTGAAGGGCCTGGAAAAGGCCGTCGCCATGACGGCCGAGGAGATCGTCACCGAGGTCACCGACAGCGGCCTGCGCGGCCGCGGCGGGGCGGGCTTTCCGACCGGCATCAAGTGGAACACGGTGCGTCAGGCCCAGGGGACGCAGAAATACATCGTCTGCAACGCGGACGAGGGTGACAGCGGCACCTTCGCCGACCGGATGATCATGGAAGGCGATCCCTTCGTGCTGATCGAGGGCATGGCTATTGCAGGCCTCGCCACCGGCGCGACCAGGGGCTACATCTACACCCGCTCAGAATATCCGCATGCGATTGCGACCATGCGCGCGGCGATCGGGATCGCCCGCAAGGCAGGCGTGCTCGGCGCTTCCGTGCTCGGTTCAACCCACGCCTTCGACATGGAGGTCCGTGTCGGCGCGGGGGCCTATGTCTGTGGCGAGGAGACCTCCCTTCTCAACAGCCTGGAAGGCAAGCGTGGCCTTGTCCGGGCCAAGCCGCCGCTACCGGCGCTTGAAGGCCTGTTCGGCCGTCCGACCGTGGTCAACAACGTGCTGTCGCTGGCCACCGTGCCGGTGATCCTGGATCGCGGCGCTGGCTTCTACCGGGATTTCGGCGTTGGCCGCTCCCACGGCACCATGCCGATCCAGCTTGCCGGCAATATCAAGTACCCGGGCCTTTACGAGACGCCCTTCGGGATCACGCTCGGCGAACTGGTCAACGAGATCGGTGGCGGCACAAGAAGCGGCCGGCCGGTGAAGGCCGTGCAGGTCGGCGGTCCGCTCGGCGCCTATTTCCCGGTCGATCTGTTCGACACGCCGTTCGACTACGAAGCCTTCGCGGCCCGGGACGGGCTGATCGGCCATGCCGGCGTGGTCGTGTTTGACGATACGGCCGACATGCTGGAACAGGCCCGCTTCGCCATGGAGTTCTGCGCCATCGAGAGCTGCGGCAAGTGCACGCCCTGCCGGATCGGCTCGACCCGCGGCGTGGAGGTGGTCGACAAGCTCGCGAAAGGCGACCGGCCCGACGAGCAGATCGCCCTGCTGACCAGCCTTTGCGACACCATGAAATTCGGCTCGCTCTGCGCGCTGGGCGGTTTCACGCCCTATCCGGTGATGAGCGCGCTCACCCATTTCCCGGAAGATTTCAATCGCAAGCCAATCGCAGAAGCGGCGGAGTAAGACCGATGTCCCTGATCAAGGAAACCGATTACGGCACGCCGGCCTCCAGGTCGGAAAAGACCGTCACCCTGACCATCGACGGCTTTACGGTCTCCGTACCGGAAGGCACCTCGGTGATGCGCGCCTCCGCGGAACTCGGCATCCAGATCCCGAAGCTGTGTGCGACCGATATGGTCGATGCCTTCGGCTCCTGCCGCCTGTGTCTGGTCGAAATCGAGGGCCGGCGCGGAACGCCGTCGTCCTGCACCACGCCGGCCGAGGACGGCATGGTGGTACACACCCAGACCGGCCGGCTGAAGGACCTGCGCCGGGGCGTGATGGAACTTTATATCTCCGATCACCCGCTCGACTGTCTGACCTGTGCCGCCAATGGCGATTGCGAGTTGCAGGACATGGCCGGCGCCGTCGGCCTGCGCGACGTGCGTTACGGCTATGAGGGCGACAATCACGTCAAGGCGCGCGACGGCGTGGGCGGAACGAATGCCCTCTGGATGCCCAAGGACGAGACCAACCCCTATTTCACCTATGACCCGTCCAAGTGCATCGTCTGCTCGCGGTGCGTGCGCGCCTGCGAGGAAGTGCAGGGCACCTTCGCGCTGACGATTTCCGGGCGCGGTTTCGGCTCCCGCGTCTCACCGGGCATGTCGGAGGATTTCCTCGCCTCCGAATGCGTCTCCTGCGGCGCCTGCGTGCAGGCCTGCCCGACGGCGACGCTGACGGAAAAGTCGGTGATCGAGATCGGCCAGCCGGAACATTCCGTCGTCACCACCTGCGCCTATTGCGGCGTCGGCTGTTCCTTCAAGGCGGAAATGCGTGGCGAGGAGCTGGTCCGCATGGTGCCTTACAAGGATGGCGAGGCCAACCGCGGCCACTCCTGCGTCAAGGGCCGGTTCGCCTATGGCTACGCCCATCACCAGGACCGCATCCTGAACCCGATGATCCGCGACAAGGTCACCGATCCGTGGCGTGAGGTTTCCTGGGACGAAGCGCTCAGCTTCGCCGCCTCCCGCCTGCGCTCCATTCAGGAAAAGCACGGCAAGGAGGCTATCGGCGTCATCACGTCGTCCCGCTGCACCAATGAGGAAACCTATCTGGTGCAAAAGCTGACGCGCGCCGTCTTCGGCAACAACAACACCGACACCTGCGCCCGCGTCTGCCATTCGCCGACCGGTTACGGCCTCGGCCAGACATTCGGCACCTCCGCCGGCACGCAGAACTTCGACAGTGTCGAGCAGTCGGACGTCGTACTCGTCATCGGCGCCAATCCGACCGATGCCCATCCGGTTTTCGGATCGCGGCTGAAGAAGCGCCTGCGCCAGGGGGCGAAGCTGATCGTCGTCGATCCGCGCCGGACCGATCTGGTCAAGTCACCGCATATCCGTGCCGCCCATCACCTGGCGCTGCGGCCCGGCACCAACGTGGCGGTGGTCACCGCGCTCGCCCATGTGATCGTCACCGAAGGGCTCACCAACGAGGCCTTCATCCGTGAACGCTGCGACTGGGACGAATTCCAGGATTACGCCGAGTTCGTCTCCGATCCGGCGCACAGCCCGGAGGCGGTCGAGGCGCTGACCGGCGTGCCGGCTTCGGAGATGCGCAAGGCGGCCCGGCTTTACGCCACCGACGGCAACGGCGCGATCTACTACGGCCTCGGCGTCACCGAACACAGCCAGGGCTCGACCACCGTCATCGGCATCGCCAACCTCGCCATGCTGACCGGCAACATCGGCCGTCCCGGCGTCGGCGTGAACCCCTTGCGCGGCCAGAACAACGTGCAAGGCTCCTGCGACATGGGCTCGTTCCCGCACGAGCTGCCGGGCTACCGGCACGTGAAGGGTGCCGAGGTGCGCGACATCTTCGAAAAGGCCTGGGGCGTCACCATCTCCGACGAGCCGGGCCTGCGCATTCCCAACATGCTGGATGCGGCGGTCGACGGCTCCTTCAAGGGGCTCTACTGCCAGGGCGAGGATATTCTCCAGTCCGACCCGGACACCAAACATGTCGCGGCCGGTCTGGCCGCGATGGACTGCGTCATCGTCCATGACCTGTTCCTGAACGAGACCGCCAATTACGCCCATGTGTTCCTGCCGGGTTCCACTTTCCTGGAAAAGGACGGCACCTTCACCAACGCGGAACGCCGCATCAACCGGGTGCGCCGGGTGATGACGCCGAAGAACGGCTATGCCGACTGGGAAATCACCCAGATGCTCGCCAATGCCATGGGCGGCAACTGGAACTACAGCCATCCGTCGGAAATCATGGACGAGATCGCGGCGACCACGCCGGGCTTCGCCTTCGTGACCTACGACATGCTGGAACAGCGTGGCTCGGTTCAGTGGCCATGCAACGAAAAGGTGCCGGACGGTTCGCCGATCATGCATGTGGATGGCTTCGTCCGCGGCAAGGGCCGGTTCATCCGCACCGACTACATCGCGACAGACGAGAAGACCGGCCCCCGGTTCCCGCTGCTGCTGACGACCGGCCGTATCCTCAGCCAGTATAACGTCGGCGCGCAAACCCGCCGGACCAGCAACGTGCTCTGGCACGGCCAGGACGTTCTGGAAATCCATCCGCATGATGCGGAGACCCGGGGCATCAAGGAAGGCGACTGGGTGAAGCTTGCCAGCCGCTCCGGCGAAACCGCCCTGCGGGCGACACTCACCGACCGCGTCTCGCCGGGGGTCGTCTACACGACCTTCCACCATCCGGATACCCAGGCGAATGTCGTCACCACCGACTTCTCCGACTGGGCGACCAACTGTCCGGAGTACAAGGTCACCGCCGTCCAGGTGTCGCCGTCGAACGGTCCGACCGACTGGCAGGAGCGTTACGGGGAATTCGCGGCGCAATCGCGCCGGATCGAGGCCGCGGAGTAGGGCATGTCTCAAGGCATGAAGAAAAGAAACGGAGGAGGCCGCCCGCATGTCGCCTGACAAACTCGCCTATATGGCCAACCAGATCGCGAACTTCTTCAGGACAAGGCCGCACGAGGAAGCGCTGGCCGGCATCGCCGATCACATCTCCAGCTTCTGGGAACCGCGCATGCGCGCGCAGTTCTTCGAACTTCTCAAGACCGACGAGGATAAGTTCGACCCTCTGGTTCGCGAAGCCGGTACGCGCGTTCGTCCGGTCAGTCCTGCGTGAGGTCGGACTTCACACGGTGAACGGCAATGGCAGCTCTCTGGCCTGAACGAATGTGATTATAGCTTTGTAACCGATACGGGCGAAGCACCGCCTCGCAAACCATGAAGTCTTAGGAAATCCGTTTGGGTGCGAAGGGGATGCGTTATGGGTCCACCAGGGGAAGCGTTGCCAAACCCCGGAAGATTTGAGATACAAGAAAGGCTAGAAGAACTTGCTGAAGCAACTGCATGTTGGTTGCCAAATGTGCTCCCTATGTCAACTCCAACAGCGGTGTTTTTTGCTCTGAAGCGTGTTGGAAATGATCTGCCGGTCGACCCGTCGTGCATTCAATGACATCGTACCTGGCGGCGCGATACTCCTCACGAAATTGATGGTTCTCTGGAAGAAACATGCATCCTCGACCTCCAGGCCCGTCCGCGGACCGGGCTATCCGAAAGTTTGCCGCATGTGCGATCGACAACAAATGAACCAGGCCTGGTAAATTCAGCGAGGAACACTGATGCGGCTAAAGGCCTTGGTCTTCCAAGCCTTTCTGCTCGGCATACGTTATGGACTTGCTGCACTCAAGCTTCGACGAAATCGATTGCTCGCTCTGACGATACCTGTGATCGAGGATCGACAGGGGAGCGCGCTGGCGCGTTTCCTGAGTGAGGGCGCTGTCTGTCTGCTCTGATTGTGGTGGAGCCAGCCTATGCTCATTTCTGAGCGTCCGGTGCGATCGGCATGGAGCCGGGGGAGGGGAGTGAAAAGATCCGGGCTGTCGGCGTGGATACGGGCAGAGGCCTGTTCACTGTGTTCCGGCGATGGAATGGAAACGAAGACCCGGAAGTTTGCGGTGTGTCAGTTCCGCTCGTGTGGGCCGGAACGGCCCCTGGGGAGCCGGATGATGATTAGCGTGGCACCGTGAAACGTAAGCGCGAAGCCGACCCCATCTAGCGCGGCATGAGGTTATGGGCGAGAGGTTGTGACACTGAAGGAGCGGAGGAGCTTACGGTGTCAGTTTCTATGTCTGCGCCTATGACTGATGATAGAAGTTTCCATGTTCTTGAAGCGGTT
>NZ_JABFCZ010000039.1 GCF_014692675.1 Roseibium aggregatum
AATTTGGCTGATCAGCTTCATGAGCTATGATCTGGGATACATCGACCTGGAGCAGAGAACACTACAGACAATCGACAACCCGTTCGGCACGAGGTTGTAACCCATGTCTCCGGTACAAACTGTTACCCATGTCTCCGGGTCGGACAGCGGGAAAAGTGGTGCCGCTGATAGGACTCGAACCTACGACCCCATCATTACGAATGACGTGCTCTACCAACTGAGCTACAGCGGCTGACCGGACCGGCAATTTGATCGCCGGGCGGCGCGATGCGGATGACCGGCAATCGCGGGCAGCCCAAGGGCATCACCCTTGGAATGCGCCGCTTGATACCGGAGCGCTCGCAAAGATGCAAGAGACTTTCCGCCCCGTCTTGAAGAGATCAACTGTCCAGTCGGTTACCCACGGGCCGATCCCCCTGTCTGACCCGGCTTGGACGGGCAAATCGCCCGGCTTCAGTTGAAAAACCGGGGACGGGGTTCCTTCGGCTCTTCTTCCTCGTCTTCCGTGCCTGGATCGTCGGGCATGCGCGAAAACGGAAAGGCGATCGGCCGATCGAGATCCTCGGCCGTCTCTGGCGCCTTGGCCTCCTGAACGCCGGCGTCCGAAGGCGCCTTTCCGGCCGTTTCCACCTTGGCCTCGGCTTTCTTTTCCGTCGCCTTCAGGGGGCTCTCTTTCCCGGTCTTCGCGCCCGGTGTTTCGGCGCCCGGTGTTTCAGCGCTCTGCGTTTCCGCTTTTTCGGCGGGTTCAGGCGCAGCACCGGCGGGGCTGTCCGGCAGGTCCTGGACCCGTTTTACATGACTGACATCGTCCGTCGTGCCTTCATAGCCTTCCTTTGCCGCGCGGACCGGCTCGGAGGATACCTTCGATTCGGGTTCGGCCTTCCCGGCCTCACTCTCGGCTGCCTTATCCTTTGCGGCAGGCTTCACCGGTTCGGCCTGAAGCTCGAGGTCCGCCTTCATCTCCGGTTCCGCCGGTTCAGGAGATCCGGCAGTCTCCGCCAGTTCAGGCGCAACCGGCGGCTCGACCGCGGCCGACAGGACCGGAGCCTCGAACAGAGCGTCTTCTATCGTTTCACCGGCGGATGCATCCGGCAGACCGCTCGGCGTCTTCCACTCGAAGGCATCCAGCCGCCCCGTGACCGGTGAGACCGGCTGCCATTCGGCCGAGACCACGCCGTCGGCGACCCAGGCCTTGTCCTGCGGCGCGCGAACCGCCCGCGACAGCCAGTCGCGCATCCGGCCCCTGTCGCCGTGTTCGGCTTCTTCCAGTTCCGCCATCATCAGGAACGCCGCCCGGATCGGTTCGGAACGCAAAACCTTCTTGAGCTGCTCGCGCGCCTCGTCGAATTCCCGTGCATCCATGGCCGATCGCGCCACCGCAAGCGCGCCGACACTCGTGTTGGCGCGCAGCGCCGCCAGCGACTTCACCCGTTTCAGCCGGTCGACGGCGGAATCGCCGGTGCGCACATGGGCATAGGCCTCGGCCAGGTCCGGGTGGGGCGACAGGCGCCAGGTCGCCTCGAGGATCTTCGAGGCCTTGCGGATATCGCCGCGCCGCGTCGCCAGGCGGGAGGCGTTGACGGCGGCCGGCACCAGATCGAGCGCCAGACCGTGCGCTTCCTTGGCCATGGTATAGGCCCGCTCCGGCTCGCCTTCCTCCAGCTTCTGCGCCAGGGCGGTCAGAATGACGGCCCGGTGACGGCGATAGGTCTTCTTGTCGATGAGCTTCGAGGTGTAATTGCGTTCAAGGGTGGCGAGCGCCTGTTCCCAGTGGCTGGCGACCGCCTGGTAGCCGAGCACGGCCTTGCCGGCCCATTCCAGCCCGGGCACGGCCTTGTTGGCTTCCTCGGCATAGTGGCGGGCGGCGACCGGCTCGTTGTGCCGTTCGGCCTCGATGAACAGGCCGTGCAGGCCGAGCGCGCGGGTCTCCGGATCGTCGAGCATGGCCTCGAACCGTCCCCGCGCCTCCTCGTCCTTGCCGGCAAGCTGGGCGGTCTGGGCCAGAAGCAGTTTCGTGGCGGGCTCCTCCTTCAGAAGCTTGTCCGCATCGAGGCCGTGCTTGCGGGCCAGTTTGGCATTGCCGGTGCCGAGCGCGATCAGTCCGCGCGACAGGGCCTGGTAGCCCTTGTCCTTGCGCCGGCGGGTGAAGAACCGCGACGCGATCTTCGGCGACCTGAGGATGACCAGCACCAGCCAGACCGCCGCCAGGAACAGGGCAAGGACGACGCCGACCACCAGCGCCACAACGACGGGCGGCTGTTCCCAGACATAACCGTCCCAGCTGATCGATATCACGCCGGGCAGATCCGCCATCCAGGCGAAGCCCAGCGCTACGGCAAACAGCAGGGCAAAAAAGATGAGGACGCGGATCATTGCGTTCGCTCCTTAGTGATCATACCGGCGTTCTGCCGGCCGGGCATCTGTTACAAACGCGGGAAGGCGAACTCCCCGCGCAGGAAAACGTTAGCTGTCCTTGCCGGCAAGCATGGACAGGACTTCCTTGGACGCGGCCTCGGTCATCCGGTCGACGGTCACCCGCGCCTCGGCGCGTTCGGCCCAGTCGGCACCGGCCTTCTGCGCAACCTCTGGAAGTTCCTTGTAAGCTTCCAGTCCTGCGGCAAGGTCACCGCGCGAGACCGCGTTTTCCATCCGGCGCAAGACCGCTTCCGGCCCGGTTCCGTTTTCATCGCCCGGTCCGCGCACGGCAACGATCGATTTCGCACCGGCCAGGAAACTGTCCAGAAGATCGCCGGAACGGTCGGGAGCGGAAAATGCGGCATACATTTTTCGTGCGACCGCCGGGAATTCCGCGATCAGGACGGAGGCCGGCGCCACGCCGGTCTTGGCATGGGCCTCGAGCACGGCAAGATCCGTATCCTTCGGCAGGCCGGCTTTCACCGCTGCCAGTTCCGTCGTGAACGGCCGGCCGGAATCCACCGCCGACTTCAAGGCGGAAACCGACAGGGCCCTTGCCGCGATTTCACGCGCCGTCGCATCGCCCATGGTCGCTTCGACGGCGGCAAGGCGCTTGGACAGCCCGTCCAGTTCGCTGCGCAGGTCTTCAAGACCTGCCTTGCCGGTCTTCGAGACCGTTTCAATGTCGGCGGAAAGCGTTGCCAGCGTTTCGGACGCCCGCGCCTGGCTGTCGGCAAGGGTCTTGAGCGATACGTCCGACGTCGAAACCGCCGTCTGCGCAGCCTTTGCCGTCGCTTCGACGTTCTGAAGCCGCGTCTCGATATCCGAAAGCGCCGTCTTCAGATCGCCAACGCTGGTTTCGACACCGGAGACCGTTCCGGAGAGCTTCTGGGACGCGCTGACACTTTTCTCCAGCGCCGCCAGCCGGTCGTCGATCCCCTTGATCGCTTTGTCTGTACCGGCCGTTCCGGCGCCGCCACCCGTGGAAGCCGGCAGGCTGTCGACCTTTGCTTCGAGTGCGGCAAGACCGGATTTCAGTTGCGCAAGTTCCGGCGCCAGGTCGGAGCCTGCGGTTTTCGCCATCTCGCCAACCGACTTCTCCAGGGCCGTCATGCGGTCGGAAAGCCCGGTCACCAGGGCACGGGCTTCATTGCCGCCGGCCTTCTTGGAAAGGTCTGCAAGTTTGCTTTCCAGATCGCCAATCTTGCGTTCGGCCTGATCGAGCATCCGGCTGGTCGCCGGGTCGAGCTTGCCCTGAATGTTCAAGACGCCGGCCACGTGCAGGCCGTAGGCACCCGAAAGCACCACGATCCCGCCGAAAATGGCCGCAATCAGAACGCCGAACACACCGACGCCTCCGCCCTCGGGCGCACGCGGCGGTTGGGAGGCGGACCGTGCCCCGCTCCCCCCCGACGAGGACGTGCCGGACGCAGCCGACGATGATTTCGAGGCGCTGTCCGTGGCCTTGTCGAAGGAAGAGCCAGTGGCGGTGGTCTTCGGCGCATCGGACGGTTTTGAAGCCGACGCGGATGCGGACGTGGCCGCGGATGTGGATGTCGTCTGGCTCGAAGACGCCCCGGTGGAACCGTAGGACGGTTTGGCCGAACTCGCGGACGATGCGGCGCCGGCCGGCTTCGCAGTCGTATCGGAAGAAGTTGCAGAGGACGGCTTTGGCGGCGTCGATGCCGACGAAGCCCCGGAAGAAGAAGTCCCGGAAGGCGTCGTGGACGATGACGTCGATGAGGATGCGGTGTCCGCCGGCTTGTCGGCAGGCTTGGCGGCGACCTTTTCCGGCTTCAGATCGATCGTAACCGGGCGCTTGGAGCCCGTGCCGCCCGAGGCGGACTGCGACGTGGAACCGGTCGTTCCCGACTTCGGCGTCTCGCCCGAACCGGACGTGCCGGAAGAGGAAGATTTGCCGTTGGCCGGGTCTTTGTCAGATGCCATTTCAACTCCTCCTGCCCCCGTACCAGGGGTATCTCATCCCACTATACACACCTGCCCGCCAGAAAATACCGTTACGAGAGACGGATTTCCGCAGTGCGGCAATCAGGACTCCCCCGAATTCGGTTAACACCTGTTTAAGGCAAGTTTCAGTAATGCGTCTTCACTTGGGTGCGCTGCGGTCTCGACACAAGTATATCCCGCCAGTGGCGCGCCGGCCTGCGGCGAAATGGCGAAGACCCTGATTTTTTTGAGCAAACCGGTTGAATCCGCCATTTCCAGCGCATTCAGGAACGCTTCCGCGCTCCGCCGCGAGTAGATCAGCGCGCCATCGATGGCGCCATCCCGCAGGCTGTCCAGGACGTCCGCCGGAATTTGGTCCACCGGATTTGTCTCGTAGACTATCACGGGGTCGCAACGCAGGCCGCGTGCGGCAAGGTCTCCCTCCAGATCGCCCGCCCGGTCCCTGGCGCACGGATAAAGCAGATGCCCTTCCGGCTGACGGACTGCAATCAGGACGGCGAGCGCGAGCACATCGCCATCGGCCGAAACAACAGTTTCAAACCCGGCCGATGTCATCGCCTCCGCCGTCCGCGCGCCGACCGTAAACACCGGCAGGTCCTGAAGCTCTGAAATCTGCCGGTGTTCCTTCAGGATGCCGGCCGTCCGGCTGCTGGTCACCGCAAGCCCGGTAATCCCGGTGAGATCGAAACTTGCAGGCGCGGTAATTCTGGTCTCCAGCATCGGCGCCTCGACGGCTTCACCGCCCAAGGCACGGACACGCTCCGCCGTCTTGCGGCATTCCGGTTGCGGACGTGTGACCAGGAGCCGCAAGACAGATCCTCAATCCGTCAGGAAGCCGGGGCCGGCCATGGCTTTCAGCGCCTCGCCGGCTTCCCGGCCGATAACCGCGGCCTCGGCGACGGCTCCTTGCCGTTCAACGCTGTGAACTTCCGATCCGTCCGGTTTCAGGACCGTGCCCCGGAAGGAGATTTTCTCGCCGTCCAAGAGCGCCAGGCCGCCGATCGGCGTCCGGCAGGACCCGTCAAGCACGGCCAGGAACGCCCGTTCTGCGTCGAGCCGGATCTGCGTCACCGGATCGTGGATCGCCGCAAGCAGCCTGAGCGTTTCGCCGTCATTCTCCCGGCTTTCGATGCAGATCGCCCCCTGGCCTACGGCCGGCAGGAATTCCTCCGGCTCCAACAGGCTGGTGACGACCTCCGAAAGCCCCAGGCGCTTGAGACCGGCATAGGCAAGCAGGGTGGCGTCCACGACGCCCTCTTCCAGCTTCCGCAGCCGGGTCTGGACGTTGCCGCGGTACATGACGACGTCGATATCCGGGCGAAGCCGCTTGATCATCGCCTGCCGGCGCAGGGAACTGGAACCGACGACCGCGCCCTGCGGCAGGTCCTGGAGCCGCTTGGCCTTGGGAGAGATAAAGGCGTCGCGCACGTCTTCGCGCGGCAGGAAAGCGCTCAGGATCAGCCCCTCCGGCAACACCGTCGGCATGTCCTTGGACGAATGCACGGCCAGGTCGATCCGCCCGTCCAGCATCGCTTCCTCGATTTCCTTGGTGAACAGCCCCTTGCCGCCGACTTCGGACAACGGCCGGTCCTGGATCTGGTCGCCCGAAGTCTTGATGACGACGATCTCGAACGCCTCTTCGGGAAGAGCATGGGCTTGCATCAGCCGGGCGCGGGTTTCATGAGCCTGGGCCAGCGCCAAGGCGCTGCCGCGCGTTCCGATTCGCAAAGGTTTAGTCCCCACGTCTCTCTCTCCCTGTCGCCAACATTGCGATTTGGCGTTTCGAATACAATTGCAAGGACGACTGTCCTGATGTTAGAGGCCCTTTTAAAGCTATTAAACCGGCGGCATCCAACGACTTCCATTTCGGCCGATGATACGTAACCCGAACCCGTCGGCCAATGCGGCATGATCAATGACCTCTGTCGACCCTGATTGCAACATGCGTGACTTTACCGTCCTCGGAATCGAGACCAGCTGCGACGAAACCGCCGCCGCGGTCGTGCGCGGTCCGCAAAATGCCGCCATCATGTCGAATGTCATCCGCTCCCAGATCGACGAGCATACCGAATTCGGCGGCGTCGTCCCGGAAATCGCCGCCCGCGCCCATATCGAGGTGCTCGACCGGATCGTCGGCGAAGCCATGCACGAGGCCGGCTGCACATGGGACGATATCGACGCGGTCGCGGCAACCGCCGGGCCGGGGCTGATCGGCGGCGTCATCGTCGGCCTGATGACCGCCAAGGCGATTGCCATGGCGGCCGGCAAGCCGCTGATCGCCGTCAATCACCTTGAGGGCCATGCACTGACGGCCCGGCTGACGGACGATCTTCCTTTCCCTTTCCTGCTGCTTCTGGTTTCGGGCGGCCACAGCCAGTTCCTGCTGGTGCGCGGTGTCGGCGACTATGAGCGCCTCGGCACCACCATCGACGATGCCATCGGCGAGGCCTTCGACAAGACCGCCAAGCTTTTAGGATTGCCCTATCCCGGCGGGCCCGCCGTCGAAAAAATGGCGAGACAGGGCGACGCGACCCGGTTCAGGCTGCCGCGTCCGCTCCTGGATCGTCCCGGTCTGGACATGTCCTTTGCCGGTCTGAAAACGGCGCTCAGGACCCAGGCCAAGAAACTCGAGCCGGTCGACGAACAGACGGTCGCCGACCTTTGCGCCGCCTTTCAGCGCGCAGTCTCCGATGTGCTGTCGGCTAGGACCAAGGCCGCGCTCGCGCTCTTCCGCGAACGTTTTCCCGATACCGCGCCCACCATCGTCGTCGCCGGCGGTGTTGCGGCCAATCAGGAAATCCGGACAGCCCTGACGCAAGCCGCGGACGAGGCCGGCGCCCGCTTTGTCGCGCCTCCGATGAAGCTGTGCACCGACAATGCCGCCATGATCGCCTGGGCCGGGATCGAGCACATGTGCCTCGGCCCGGTCGATGACATGGATGTCTCGCCCCGGCCGCGCTGGCCGCTCGATGCCAGAAACAGCGGTGTCCTCGGATCGGGGAAGAAAGGTGCCAAGGTCTAGAGCGCATTCCGCTGCATGAAGCCGTTTTGGCTGTTCCCTGAGGTCGGCGAACTTGCTAGGAAGAGCCAACCTGCCCTCCGGACGGACGTTTCATGCGCACCTATCACAAGGCCTATGTCTATCTGACCTGCGGATCGCGGCTCCTGGTCTTCAGCCAGCCCGACCAGCCGGACGTCGGCCTTCAGGTCCCCGGCGGCACGCTCGATCCCGGCGAAAGCCACCTGATTGGCGCCAAGCGGGAATTCCTGGAGGAAACCGGCCTCGATCTCGACATCGCCTTCCATCATCTGGCCGATCAGGAGCATGTCTACGATCAGGCGCCGGGCATGCTGCCGGGCCTACACAAACGCCGCCATTTCCACGCCGCGATAGACACGGCACCCGCGGATGAATGGGAGCACTATGAAATGACCCCGAGCGCCGGCGGCCCGCCGATCCGCTTCCGTCTTTTCTGGCTCGACCTCAACTCCGAAGAAGCCCGGAATCCCGACAGCTTTTTCGAAGGCTTTGCCGCACCGCTCGACGAATTGAGAGCCCGGGTCGAAGGAGCGAACCCATGAAGCAGATCAACCGGATTACCGTGATCGGCGGCGGCGCCTGGGGCACCGCCCTCGCCCTGACCGCGGCCCGCGCGGGTGCAACGGCAACGCTTTGGGCCCGGGATCCAGATATCGTTCGCGAAATCCAGAGCCGGCGGCAGAACGCGAAATATCTGCCCGGAATCACCTTCGACGAGGAGATCCACGCGACGGCGGATCTGCGCGAGGCTCTCAAGGCGGACGCGGTCCTGCTCGTCACGCCCGCGCAGACCACACGGGACATGCTGCGGGAAATCGTCTCGGCCGGCGGTTTCGACGGCCCTCTGGTACTCTGCGCCAAGGGCATCGAGCAATCGACGGGAGAGCTCCTGTCGGAAGTCCTGAAAGACGAACTGCCCCGGGCCGAGGCCGCGGCCCTGTCCGGACCGAGCTTTGCCGATGACGTTGCCCGCGGCTTGCCGACGGCTGTCACGATCGCGGCCGAGACGATGGAAACCGCCAACCGGCTGTGCGCGGCCATGGCATCGCCGGCCTTCCGGCCCTACGCCAGTACGGATGTCACCGGCACACTGATCGGCGGAGCCTTGAAGAACGTCCTGGCGATCGCCTGCGGCGCCGTTGTCGGCCGCAAGCTCGGCGCGAGCGCCCAGGCCGCCCTGACGGCCCGGGGCTTTGCGGAGCTTTCGCGCCTTGGGGCGGCAATGGGCGCAAGAAGCGAAACGCTGACCGGCCTTTCCGGGCTGGGGGACCTGGTGCTCACCTGCTCCTCGCCCCAGTCGCGCAACTTCAGCTTCGGGATCAAGCTGGGTGAAGGACAAAAGGCTGCGGACCTGATTGCCGCCGGCGGCAAGCTCGCCGAGGGTGCCTACTCGGCCCGCATCGCCGTCGAACTCGCCAAGCGTCTGAATGTCGAACTGCCGATCTGCGCGACCGTCGCCCGCATGATCGACGAGGGCCTTTCCGTCGATGATGCCCTGACCATCCTGATGTCCCGGCCGCTGAAACACGAGGCCGGAACCGATTGAAGATCCGGGCGCGGGACCTGTTTCAAGGCCCTGTTTTATCGTTGAGTTCAAAACCCCGCCAACCTAGGTTGGCGGACAAGAAGACAGATACGGTCCCGGATCATGAACCCGGACCGCCAGCCAAGGGGATTTCATGCTTTACGCACTGATCTGCACCGACAAACCGCATTCGCTTCAAGTGCGGCTCGACAACCGTCCGGCTCACATCGAGTTTCTGAAAGACCTGGGCGACGGCCTGAAAGCCGCCGGCCCGTTCCTGGACGACGACGGCAACATGACCGGATCGCTGGTCATCATCGAAGCGTCCAACCGGGACGAGGCGCTCGCCATTTCCCAGGAAGACCCCTACGCCAAGGCCGGTCTTTTCGAGAGTGTTGAAATCCGCCCGTGGAACTGGGCCGTCAAGAACCCGGAGGCCTAATCAAGTGCGTTACTGGCTGATCAAGTCCGAACCCAACAAATGGTCCTGGGAACAGCAGAAGGCCAAGGGCGACGCAGGCGAGGAATGGGACGGCATCCGCAACTATCTGGCGCGCAACAACATGCGCGAGATGAAGCTGGGCGACCGGGCGTTTTTCTACCATTCCAACATCGGCAAGGAAATCGTCGGCATCGCGGAAGTCTGCAAGGAAATCCATCCGGATTCGACCACCGACGATCCCCGCTGGGAATGCGTTGACTTCAAGGCCGTGTGCGACATGCCGAAGCCGGTCACGCTGGCCGACGTCAAGGCGGAACCCCGCCTGGAAAAGATGTCGCTGGTCACCTCCATGCGCCTGTCGGTGCAGCCGGTGACGGAGGACGAATGGAAACTCATCTGCAAGATGGGCGGCCTGGACGGCTGACCACGTGAAGCGCATCACCGATCCGCGCGCATTCATTGAGGCCGAGACCAGGGCAAAGCCGGTTCCCCATGCGGAGGAAATCCGGCTTTATCTTGCCGACGAGGCCATGGATCTCTGGCAGAAGACGGAAGAGGAGCTGGGCGAAATGGGCCTTCCTCCTCCCTTCTGGGCCTTCGCCTGGGCCGGCGGACAGGCGCTTGCCCGTTATATCCTGGACACGCCCGATCTGGTGGCGGGCAAATCCGTCACCGATTTCGCCTGCGGATCCGGTCTTATCGGCATTGCCGCCATGCTCGCCGGCGCGAAGTCCTGCCATGCGGTGGATATCGACAGTTTCGCGATCGAAGCGACGCTTGCGAACGCCGACCTGAACGGCGTCAAAATTTCCGTCGAACAGGCAGACATCACCGCGGGCGATCCGCCCGAAACGGACCTGTTTTTCTGCGGCGACGTCTTCTACGACAAGACCATGGCCGACAAGGTGCTGGCCTTTCTGGACCGGACCCTGGACCGGGGCACGCCGGTGCTGATCGGCGATCCCGGCCGGTCCTATCTGCCGAAGGAACGACTGGAGCTTCTTGCCACCTATCATGTTCCGGTGGTCGGCGCCCTGGAAGACAGCGAGATCAAGAAGACCTGCGTCTACCGCCTTGTGCCTAAAACGGGCGCATGATCCTGATTGCGGCAGATCGCGCGAAAAAAAACAGCACGGACCCACTTTTCCTTTTTCCGGCTTGGAGTAGGTTTAGAGCGTCAGGCGAAAACTTTGACGCATTTGACCGGAGCGCTTTTGTCTGCTGGCAAGGCGGATTGCGTGCAGTGGTGTTTCCCACCACAAGCGCGAGCCAACGCAGTCAGCAGGCAAAAGAGCCCGGCCCTTCGGGTGGCAGAAAGCGGCCCATCGACTGTGTTGCGCCGCTTGCTCGATGCACCGCATCGCGCTTCACGACGCGCCTTGCCGAATGAACCGCTATCTGCCATCAAATGCTTCAAAGTTTTCGCCTGACGCTCTTAGCCAATCGCGGTCAATTCTTAAGTGGTTGTACTGACCGACCAACTGTTCACAGACTCTCGTTTTCGAGGAGTAATCGATGCCCATTGTCAATCGCCTGGCGGATCTCGCCGATGAAATCACCGCCTGGCGCCGCGATTTCCATGAGAATCCGGAAATCCTGTATGACACCTTCCGCACCAGCGAGAAGGTCGCCGATCTGCTGAAAGACTTCGGCCTTGACGAAGTTGCAACCGGCATCGGCAAGACCGGTGTCGTCGGCGTGATCAAGGGCCGCAACGGCGGCGCCGGAAAGACGATTGCCCTGCGTGCCGACATGGACGCCCTGCCGATCGAGGAAATCACCGGCAAGCCTTACGCCTCCAAGACCCCCGGCAAGATGCATGCCTGCGGCCATGACGGCCACACCGCCATGCTGCTGGGTGCTGCGAAATATCTCTCCGAGACCCGCAATTTCGACGGCACGGTGGTTGTCATCTTCCAGCCGGCCGAAGAAGGCGGTGCCGGTGCGAAAGCCATGATCGACGACGGCCTGATGACCCGCTGGCCGATCGAGGAAGTCTACGGCATGCACAATTTCCCGGGTATCCCGGTCGGCGAATTCGGCATCCGCAAGGGCCCGCTCATGGCCGCGACCGATGAATTCCGCATCACCATCACCGGCAAGGGCGGCCATGCCGCCAAGCCGCACCAGACCATCGACCCGATCGTCGTCGGCTCCCATATCGTGACCGCGCTGCAGTCGATCGCCAGCCGCAATGCCGATCCGCTGAAATCCGTCGTCGTTTCCGTCACGGTGTTCGAAGCCGGTAACGCCTTCAACGTCATCCCGCAGGAAGCCACCCTGCGCGGCACCGTGCGCACGCTCGATCCGGGCATCCGGGAGCTTGCGGAAAAACGGATGAAGGCTCTGGTAAGTTCCATCGCCGAAGGCTTCGGTGCGACGGCGGAGATCGAGTACATCCTCGGCTATCCGGTCACGGCGAACCACGACGCCCAGACGGAATTCGCGATCGAGGTCGCCGAAGGCATCGCCGGCAAGGGCAAGGTCGATCCGGACATCGCCCCGATGATGGGCGGCGAGGATTTCTCCTACATGCTGCTGGAACGTCCGGGCGCCTTCATCTTCGCCGGCAACGGCGACAGCGCCGGCCTGCATCACCCGGCCTACGACTTCAACGACGACCTGATCCCGGTCGGCTGTTCCTACTGGGTCAAGCTGGTCGAAACGGCGATGCCCGCGGCCTGATAGTCCGGCCGAAAACCAGATGCGTCATCGAGACAGGAAGAGGGTCGGTTTTCACCGGCCCTTTTTCATGGAGCACTCCCGAACTCACCCTGGGTAAGAAAGTTCCTGTAAGGAATTCAATAACCAATACAAATGTTTAGGCAGCGTAACTTCATACTTTCCGGCCCGGGATAAGCTAGTTTCCTGCGCGGGAGACATGCAGTGTTCACGGGTGGGGCAGACAGTGACGATCGCAAAACACGAATGGGCCGCGACCTTACGGTTCGACATGATACCTCAGGTCTTTCTGACCAATGCCGACAAGGTTCTCGATTATGCGCTTCAGCCGATCGTCGATGCCCATAGCGGCGACGTCTACGGCTTCGAAGCCCTGGTCCGCAACACGGACCAGCTCGGCTGCGCAACACCGGGGGAGCTGTTCGATCTCGCCCATTCCATAGACTGCCTGCCGCGCCTGGAACTCCTGCTCCGGCGCAAGGCGATCGGCAAGTTCGCGAGTATTCCGCATAGAAGCGCGGAAAAACTGTTCCTGAATGTCGACGCGCGCCTGCTTGAGGCACATGATTTTCTCATGCCGGAAACGGTCACGATCCTGTCGAAACACGATCTTAAGCCGACGAGCATCTGCCTGGAAGTGTCCGAAGCCGAAGACACCTCGCAGATGAGCAAGGTGAAGGAGTTCGTCAAACGGGGGCGCACGCTGGACTTTTCCTTCGCCATCGACGATTTCGGCAAGGGCTATTCCCAGCTCCAGAGCCTTTACGATTTCGAGCCGGACATTCTCAAGATCGACCGGTTCTTCATCCAGTCGATCCAGTCCGATGCCCGCAAGCGGCTGCTGGTCGGCTCGATGGTGGATCTGGCCCATGTGCTGGGCATGCGTGTGGTTGCCGAAGGCGTGGAGACGGAAGCCGAACTCAAGGTGTGCCGGCAGGTCGGCTGCGACCTGATCCAGGGCTATCTGGTCGCCCATCCCTCCACCCGGATCAGCGACGCCCTGCCGCGCTACGAACGCATCGCATCGGTCGCCGCAGCCCAGAAGCAGAGCGGACAGTCGGATTCCGAACTGCTCCGCCGCGAGATCCGCCCGCTTGTCGCCCTGCGCGACGACGCGACCATGGATGACGTCCTGGCCCTCCTGCGCGCCGGACGGGCCTATCCCTTCATCCCGGTCGTCAACGCCGCGGACGAACCCCTCGGCCTGATCCAGGAAACCGATATCAAGGACCTGATCTACATGCCGTTCGGCCAGGATCTCCTGCGCAACAAGGCGGTCAACAACAAACTGCGGAAATTCGCCCACCGCTGCCCGGTCGCGGATCTGAACTCCAGGCTGGACCAGCTCGTCGGAATGATCGCCCATGATGACGATGCCGGCGGCGGTGTGATCATCACGCTGAAGGGCAAATACTACGGCTTCCTGACCACCAGTTCCCTGTTGAAGATCGCCAACGAAATCCGCATGCGCGAGGCGGAGGACCAGAACCCGCTTACGAAGCTGCCCGGCAACGGCTCGGTCACGTCATTCGTGTGCGACGAGGCGGCCAATTCGGACGCCGAGCGGAGCTTCTGCTACATCGACTTCGACCACTTCAAGCCCTTCAACGACACCTACGGCTTCCGCACCGGGGACCGGGCGCTGCTGTTGTTCTCCGAACTGATCAAGCGGCTCGCCAATTCCGGCCGGGATTTTGCCGGACACATCGGCGGCGACGATTTCTTCATCGGCCTCAAGGATCGCAGCCTCGATGAAGTGGAAAGCCTCATGTCCGCGCTCCAGGCGGAATTCCGGCACCAGGCGGAGAGCTTCTACGATCCGCAGCACCGCGAGGCCGGGTTCATCTGCGCGAAGGACCGCACCGGCGTGGAACGGCGCTTTCCGCTTCTGACCTGCTCCGTCGCCATCCTGCACCTGCCGGCAGGTCTTGCAGTCGACAATCAGGATCTCCTGCTGCGCCAGATCGCGACCCTGAAATACGACGCCAAGGCCGATGAACACGGCATCGTCACCGCGACCTTCGGGCACAAGCCGGATCAGAAATCCAAAACCCCTTTGCTGGCGATGAACGGCGCGGCGCCACCGGAAAAATACGCTCTCTCGAATTGATCGATTGAGCCGCAAAACGCTGCCATCAACTCTATTCCGGGCCGGGCAAGGCACGGCACCGCCTCGCCCACAGGCTGTCATCGCCCGGCGAAGTCCGGGCGATCCAATCCACCTTGCCGCACCTGAAGCTGTCGAAAAGAGGCTCGGATCAAGCAAAATCCGCCGGCGTTGAAGCCGCACCGCTCTGGAAACGCGTGGATCACCCGGACTTCCCGGGTGAAGACACCAGTAGGATATTCCGGCGCCCTTCAAACAAACAGTCCTTCGCGTCCGCGTCTGAATTGTATACGCTTGTGTCCAATAATTTGCTTTTCCGGCCGTTATGTCGGATAAACTTTGCATCGCTTCTGTAATCTCCGGTCCCCATGGAAACGTTCTTCGACACCCTGCTGCCGCATCAGCTGTCACCGGCCATCTCGCTTCTGCTGATCGCGATCAGTTTCGTGACATCCGCGCTGACGGCCGCGATCGGGCTTGGCGGCGGCATTGCCCTGATCGCGATCATGGCGAACGTCATGCCGGTGGCGGCCCTTGTTCCGGTGCACGGCGTCATCCAGTTCGGATCGAATGTCAGCCGCGCCCTTGTCCTGATCCGCTACATCGACTGGTCCATCATCGGATGGTTTGCCGCGGGTGCCGTTTGCGGCGCGGCCCTTGGCGGATCGGTCGCCGTCACCCTGCCCGCCCCCTATCTGAGGCTCGGCATCGCCTGTTTCGTCCTGTGGACGGTCTGGGGCAAGCCGCCGAAGCTGGAACGGGCAAAAAAGCCTGCCATGGCGGCGGCCGGCCTGGTGGCAACGCTGTTCTCGATGTTTTTCGGCGCGACCGGGCCGATCGGGGCCAGCGTCCTGTCGACGCTGGGCCTCACCCGGCACCAGTTCGTCGCCAACCAGGGCGCGACCGCTCTCCTCATGCACCTGATGAAGATCATCGCCTTCGGCCTGCTCGGCTTTGCCTTCGCGCCCTGGCTCGGCCTGATCGTTTTCATGATCATCAGCGGGTTCTTCGGCACCCTTTTCGGTAGCCGGCTGCTCGGACGCATGCAGGAAGCCACCTTCAAGAAGGGCTTCAAGGTGATCATGACCCTGCTCGCCCTCAACCTGCTCCGGCAGGCCGGCGAAGGCCTGTTCTTCAGCTAAGGTGCTGGACTCGAAATAAACCTCACGTCAACAGCATTCGCCGGGAACCCATTTCAGATCGAAAAACAGATCGGCAGAACTGGCCTAGTTCGACTTCTGCACCGCCGGGAAGGTCCATTTACCGTCAATTACGGACGCGTCGGGCCGGTAAAGCCGTACCGTATAATTCCATCCCTCGGTTAGCGGTATGCAATTCATACGGCTGGAATCATCACAACCGCCAAGATTTACGGTCATGGATCCGTCGGGGTTTGCCTTCCCGGACTGGCTGTTGATGTTGTAGACGCCCTTGTCGTTCTTCTGGAAGAAACCGTCCTTGTTGTAGACGCTGACTGACCAGAACGCCTTGACCGGAACATCCTTCGGCACGTCGATCTGATACCGGCCGATCGGCAGCTTTGGATTTTCACTGAGGTAGAAGGCATCCTGGGAAGGAAGTCCGCCCCAACCGAATGCGGCACCGAGCATGTGGGGAACCTGTTGCGTGGTTTCCATGCTTCCAAAGGCTCCGGTGGAATCCGGCAGGAATTTGGACACACCCAACAACAGGTCACGCAATTCCTTGTAGGATTTCTCATCATAGTTGGGATGCGTGTAGGCGTTCGCCGAAGCCGCCTCGACGCGGAATTTGTTTTGCAGGTCGTTAGCTTTCTTGATGTCGGCCGGGTCACTGGAATCGACGAGCGTTCTGAAGGCAACCAGCACGTAGTCCGTATCGAATTCATCCTTGGTCAGTACGTGCGTGCCTGGCTCGTAATATACCTTGTTGATGTATTCGTTCTCGTTGACGACCATGACGGAATTATACCGTCCGTCTGTTTCGGGCATGGTCAGTTTGGCGCCCTGGCTGATATCGACAATGGCGAAGCTGTAGAGCGTGTCCCGGTTCATCCGGATGACCGACTGCTTGTCGAGCGGGGTCGGCTCACGGAAGCTCACCAGCTTGTTGATACCGCCGGTCATTTTAAGGATGCGGTCGAATTGCCCGGCAGTCTCGGCCGCAACGTAATTGTTGACAGTCACCGGAACGCTTGCGCCTTGAACAAGTTCAGACAGTCTGTCGAAACTTGGTTCTACGGCTGAAGCGGCGAAGGGCATGAGGGTAAAGGCGGTGGCAGCCGCAGCTGCGCAAAGGGATTTTGCAGTCATCGAACAATCTCCGACATAGTGCGAATACACATGGTAAAATCTCGGCACCCTCACTAAAAACACGATATTGCTGTGGTTACCGCATTGATATCCGTCAACCGAGCAACCGCGTCTCGCGAAGGTCTACAGGCTTGCTGTACGGCGAGGGCCTGATCAGGGACATCGCAGGCCGTTCAAAACGTTCGATTGACCTTTTCGATCCGCTTGATTGAACTCTTCACAAGCGCGCCAGCCTTGCCAGACGATTGCCGAACCGCTAACCCAAGCGCATCGAATTCTCATGAGAACAAACGGGGCGGAAACCCATGGCAACGAATAATCTCCTCCTTCTGCCGGGCGACGGCATCGGTCCGGAAATCATGACCGAAGTGAAGAAGGTCATCTCCTGGTTCAATGCGCGCGGCGGCGACACGTTCGAAACCGACGAAGGCCTTGTCGGCGGCTGCGCCTATGACGCGCACGGCCAGTCCATTTCCGAAGAAGACATGGCCAAGGCCATGACTTCCGACGCGGTCATTTTCGGTGCGGTCGGCGGTCCGAAGTGGGACGGCGTTCCCTATGAGGTCCGTCCGGAAGCCGGTCTCCTGCGCCTGCGCAAGGACATGGAGCTCTTCGCCAACCTGCGCCCGGCGATCTGCTACCCGGCCCTTGCCGACGCCTCCTCGCTGAAGAAGGACGTGATCGAAGGCCTCGACATCCTGATCCTGCGCGAGCTGACCGGCGGCGTCTACTTCGGCGAGCCGAAGACGATCACCGATCTCGGCAACGGCCAGAAGCGGGCGATCGACACCCAGGTCTACGACACCTACGAGATCGAGCGCATCGCCAAGGCCGCCTTCGAGCTTGCGCGCACGCGCAACAACAAGGTCACCTCGATGGAAAAGCGCAACGTGATGAAGTCCGGCGTGCTTTGGAACGAGGTCGTCACCGAGACCCACAAGAACGGCTACCAGGATGTCCAGCTGGAGCACATGCTAGCCGATGCCGGCGGCATGCAGCTCGTCCGCTGGCCGAAGCAGTTCGACGTGATCGTCACCGACAACCTGTTCGGCGACATGCTGTCCGACGTGGCCGCCATGCTGACCGGCTCGCTCGGCATGCTGCCGTCGGCCTCCCTCGGCGCCCCGGATGCCAAGACCGGCAAGCGCAAGGCGCTCTACGAGCCGGTCCACGGCTCCGCCCCGGACATCGCCGGAACGGGTGCGGCCAACCCGATCGCCATGATCGCCTCCTTCGGCATGGCCCTGCGCTATTCGTTCGAAATGGTCGCCGAAGCCGACATGCTCGACAAGGCGATTGCAAATGCCCTCGACAAGGGCCTGCGCACGAAGGACATCGCCTCTGATGGCGACAAGGTCGTCAGCACCGTCGAGATGGGCGATGCCATCATTGCCGAACTGGATGCGCTCAGCGCCTGATTTCGGCAAAAACAAAAAAAGGCTGTTGGCGGGTTGCCCGCCGGCAGCCTTTTCTTTTACTGACAGCCGGGAAACCGAAAGGCCAATCCGATGACCGACAAGATCACCCCTTTCCTCGGCACCTGGATCCTGGATGTCGAGGCCAGCGACTACGAACAGGGCGAGCCGCCGAAAAGCGCCACGATGAAAATCGAGGACGAATTCGGCATGGTCAGGTTCGCCATGAGCCAGGTGACGGCAGAAGGGGAAACGGTCGACGACGAGTTCTCCGCCATGCCCGACGGCCCGGAAACGAAACTCGGCAAGAGCGGACTGGTCGATGCCATGCGCCTGGTCTTTGACGGCGACCGCAATCTGGTCTCCGAAGCCCGCCGCGGCGGACTGACCCTGATGAAGGCGGAGCGGGAACTGTCGGAAGACGGCCGGACGCTGACGGTGACCCAGACGGTTCACCTGGTCGATGTCGCCAGCTTCACCAACATCTCCGTCTACCGCAAGGCGCAGTAGGCCCTTCTCACGCTGACGGGTCTTTCGTTGCGCCGGCAATGGCGAGCGCGGCCGCCCTGGCGCTTTCTGCGATCAGGTCGGATGTTTCCCGATCGGCAACTGCCCGCGCAAAGGTCAGCCCGCCGACCAGGCCGGTGATAACGGCCCATGCGCGGCGCGTGCGGCCCTCGGCCTCTCCGTCCCTGAGCCCGTTGGCGATCAGGGAAACGATCCGCTTCATGCGGTCTTCGAACAGGCCGTTGAGCGGCGCCCCGGCGCGCACCACGTCGGGCGTCAGGGTCGCCATGGCGCAGCCGCACGCCAGATCCGAGCGGTGCTCGGGGCTAAGGTAATAATCCGCAAAGGCCTTGAGCCAGTCCGCGCCGTTTTCCGACTGGAAGCGGGTGACCCCCTCCAGGACTTCGTCCAGCCCCTTGGCGAGGGCCGCTTCAAACGCCGCGTCCTTGGATCCGAAGTGCGCGTAAAACGCACCCGAGGTGACACCGGCGCCCTTTGCCAGGGAATCCACACCCACGCCTGCGTAGCCATGCGCCCGGAAGCCACGTCCGGCGGCATCCACCATGCGCTTTCGCGTCTCTTCCCTCTTGGACGTCATTCGGCTCTCCGATTTCAAAATATAACGATCAATACATTTTCCTTGAAAATATAGCGACCGTTATGTAAATGAAAATAACGATCGTTATTTTTGTGGAAACGGCCGTTCCACGCCCAACGGAGAATCTTGAAAATGCCAATCCAGCTTATCGTCACCGACGGACTGATCGCCCCGGACCGGCAGCAGTCCGCCTTCAGCCAGCTCACAGACCTTCTGCTTTCCCTGCACGGGCTAACCGGAAACGAATTCATGACCCCGGCAGTCATCGGCGAAGTCACCGTGGTACCGGCCGGAAAGACCTTCGCCGCCGGTGACCCGGAACCCATCGCTGTCCTGGAACTGACTGTGCCGTCTTTCGTCCTGGCAACGCCGGAGCTCAAGGCGGCCTGGATCGAACAGGGGACCGACATCATCGAAAAGGCCGCGGAGGGGAAGCTCCCGAGACACCGGATCTTCGCCAACATCTCCTATGCGGTCGACGGCGGCTGGGGCATTGCCGGCAAGGCCTACTCCAACGCCGACCTCGGCGACGCCATTCAAAAGGCGGCAGCCGCTGCCTGATCCCGGGAGGACGAAGACATGCCAATGGTACGCATCGATCACACCCGGCGAGACGATCCTGATTTCGCCGGCAAGGCCTCGGAAACGGTTCGCTCCGCCCTTGAGACGGCCTTCTCCGTCCCGAGGGAGGACTTCTTCCAGGTCGTGACCGCTCACGAGTTCGGCAGCGGGTTATTCGGCCCGCAGCGCTTTCTCGATATCGAGCACACGCAGGACCTGGTGTTCGTCCAGATCACCTGCGCGACCGGGCGCTCGAAAGAACAGAAGATCGCCCTGTTTCAGGCAATCAGCTCAGGCCTTGCCGGGGAAACCGGCATGCGGCCGGACGACGTGATTATCAATCTCGTCGAGAACCAGCGGGAGAACTGGTCCTTCGGCCGGGGCGAAGCGCCATTCGCGTGATCAGACCCGTGATCGAGGACGCCCGGAAGCAATCGCTGCCGGGCGTTCCCCGTTTCTGCGCAAGCTCAAAACATCGAAGCATCATTGACACATAAGCAAACCTGCCTTCGGAATGGAGCGAACCGATTTAGGGGGCGCAGATTTTGCAAATATGTTTTTTCAATTCCCCAGACAGAACAAGACTGTTGGGGCGCTGTCTTAAAACCCGCCTTGCCGACGAGCCCGGAGGGAGGTGGCATTGACCAATCCCGATTTCCCAACCTCCGAATACGAGCAACGCCTCGAACGCGCACAGCGCGCCATGCAGGCACAGGGTCTCGACGCCCTGCTCCTGACCAATGAGGCCGACGTCCGCTATTTTTCCGGCTTCCGCACCCTTTTCTGGCAAAGCCCGACACGGCCGTGGTTCCTGGTCCTGCCGAAGAGCGGCAAGCCGGTCGCCGTCATTCCGGAGATCGGCGCCAACCTGATGGCCTCCACCTGGCTGGACGACATCCGGACTTTTTCCTCGCCCCATGAAACCGACGACGGCATCACCCTCCTGGCCGCGGTGCTGAAGAAATCGGACCGGATCGGCCTGCCCATGGGCCGCGAAAGCACGCTGCGGATGCCGCTCAATGATTTCAAGCGGTTGAGAAGCGCGTTGCACCTGAGCGAATGGGTCGATGCCGCACCGCTGGTTCAGGGACTTCGAATGGTGAAGTCCGAACTGGAGATCGAAACCATTTCGGACATCTGCCGGATTGCCTCGGACGGTTTTGCCAGTGCAGCCGATCTGTTTCAGGAAGGCCAGACGCTCAAGGAAGCCTTCCGCGCCTTCCGGATCGAACTGCTCAGCCAGGGCGCCGATGACGTGCCCTACCTTGTTGGCGGCGCCGGTCAGGACGGATACGGCGATGTCATTTCACCGCCGGACGACCGGCAGCTTGCCGCGGGCGATGTGCTGATGCTCGATACCGGCGCCACCCTGAACGGCTATTTCTGCGACTTCGACCGCAATTTCGCGATCGGTCATGCAAGCGATGCGGCCAGGAGAGCCTATTCGACCCTTTACGTGGCAACCGACGTGGCGATTGCCACCGCCCGGCCCGGGGTCACCTGTGCCGATCTGTTCCACGCGATGGCGGATGTCATCGGCACCACCGGCAGCGATGTCGGCCGCTTCGGCCACGGGCTCGGCATGCAACTGACCGAAGCCCCGTCGCTGATCGATTTCGACGACACGGTCCTCACCGAAGGCATGGTGATCACCCTGGAACCGAGCATGGAAGTCGCGGACGGCAAGATCATGGTGCACGAGGAAAACATCGTGATCCGGGACGGACCCCCAACGCTTCTGACCCGCCGCGCGCCGCCCGATTTGCCGGTCCTTTAGGCCGACTTTCCGATGTCATGCAGCTTTTTCTGCAGCGCAAGCTTGTCCAGCGACCTGATCGGCAGACTGACGAATACGGAAATCCGGTTGTTCAGCATGCGGTAGGCCTCGGTGAAGGCGAGGCTCTTTTCCGTCTCGCTTCCCTCCGCCTTGACCGGATCGGGAACGCCCCAATGGGCCGTCATCGGCTGGCCGGGCCAGACCGGGCAGCTCTCGGCCGCCGCCTGGTCGCAGACGGTGAAGACGAAATCCATGGCCGGCGCACCGGCCTCAGCGAACTCGTCCCAGCTCTTGGAGCGCATGTCATCGGTCTTGTAGTTCAGCTTCTGCAGAAACTGCAGCGCCTTCGGATTGACCGCGCCGGACGGATGGGAGCCGGCGGAATAGGCGTTGAAACGGCCTTGGCCGAGACGGTTCAGGATCGCTTCGGCCATGATCGAACGGGCGGAATTTCCCGTGCACAGAAACAGGACATTGTAGGTGTGTTCAGTCATTCGCAATTGTCCTTCAAGATCCCTGTCCGTCACAGGGCACAGGAAACCTCCCGGATGACCTCACGGCACAGGTCCGGCTGGCCGCCGCAGCAGTCGGCCATGAGAAACCCGAGCAACGCCCGGATACCGTCGAAATCCGCGTAGTAGCGAATGGCCCGGCCTTCGCGCTCGTTGCGGATCAGCCCGGCATTCAGGAGCACGGCAAGGTTGGCCGACATGGTGTTCTGCTTGACGCCGAGGATTTCTCCGATTTCACCCGCCCCCATGCCCTCGGCTCCGCATTTGATCAGAAGCCGGAAGACATCGAGCCGAGTCTGCTGACTCAGGGCGGAAAAGGCGTTGAGGGCGTTATTTGTATCCATATATCATGATTTATTGATATATTATGACGATTTGATGACCGGCTGTCCGGCCCGACGGCTGTTGTCAATTCCGTTCAGGTTGATTCAGCCTCGGTATGACACGGCATCTTGCGTGTTGCGGAAAAGGGCCGCGCTGCTTTTATCCGGTTGACAATTTTCCGGTTCCGGGCAAAAACCGGCTCGTTTCGTACTTACTGGAGCAATGGCATGGTCCGGCACTTCGCCGACAACGCGAAAAAGCTGACGACGGTTTCGACCGGCGCTGGTTTCGCCTACGCGACCGTTGCTCCGACAACCACCGTCAAACCGACTACGAAAACCACCGCTTAACGGTGCCGCTCGTCCCGCGCTCCCCGGGGATGGGGGGCGCTGAAAAGCCGGCTGGCCGGAGGATCGGCGAACCGGCGAAAGCGGGGAGACGGATGAGGAATTCAACATGGGTTACAAGATTGCAATCGCTGGCGCCACGGGCAATGTCGGCCGGGAAATGCTCGACATTCTGGCCGAGCGCGGCTTTCCGGCCGATGAAGTCGTCGCTCTCGCCTCCCGCCGCTCCCAGGGCACCGAGGTCTCCTTCGGCGACCGGACGCTGAAGGTCCAGGCGCTGGAGAACTACGACTTCTCCGACACCGACATCTGCCTGATGTCCGCCGGCGGCTCCGTCGCCAAGGAATGGGCCCCGAAGATCGGCGCCAAGGGCTGTGTCGTGATCGACAACTCGTCTGCATGGCGCTACGACGCGGACGTGCCGCTGATCGTTCCGGAAGTAAACGCCGATGCGATCACCGGCTTTTCCAAGAAGAACATCATCGCCAATCCGAACTGCTCGACCGCGCAACTGGTCGTCGCGCTGAAGCCGCTGCATGACGCGGCGAAGATCAAGCGCGTTGTCGTCTCCACCTACCAGTCGGTGTCCGGCGGCGGCAAGGACGCCATGGAAGAGCTGTTCAACCAGACCCGCGCCGTCTTCGTGAACGACCCGATCGAACCGGAAAAGTTCACCAAGCGGATCGCCTTCAACGTCATCCCGCACATCGATGTCTTCATGGAAGACGGCTACACCAAGGAAGAATGGAAGGTGCTGGCCGAAACCAAGAAGATGCTCGACCCGGCGATCAAGGTCACCTGCACCGCCGTCCGCGTGCCGGTCTTCATCGGTCATTCGGAATCGGTCAACATCGAGTTCGAAAACGAGATCACCGCCGAAGAGGCCCGTAACATCCTGCGCGAGGCGCCGGGTTGCCTGGTCATCGACAAGCAGGAAGACGGCGGATACATCACGCCGTATGAATGCGCCGGCGAAGACGCCACTTACATCTCCCGCATCCGCGAGGACGCGACGGTCGAAAACGGCCTGAACATCTGGGTGGTTTCCGACAACCTGCGAAAAGGGGCTGCCCTCAACACGGTGCAGATCGCCGAGGTTCTGGTGAACCGCGGCCTGATCCAGCCGAAGAAGGCCGCCGCCTGATCCAAAGCGGTTGTAATGCCGATAAAAAGCTCGGCCCTGCTGCCGGGCTTTTTTATGTCCGAACGGCCGGGGCAGGCTACACCGCAGACTTCAAGGCCGAAACCAAGAGAGACCGGGCTCTCAAACAACCCGTTAAAATCGCTTTGATTTCTCCGGGAAAGCCGATTTGGGAAGATTCGGCAAAGCACCGACCAAGGTGGCTCCTGCTCCTGATCGTGGCCGATGTTAGGGTGGCTTGCCTTACAACCTGAGGAGGAAGTGACATGAAAACCTGGACCAAGCCAGCCATGGCAGCCGTTGAAGCCGGTTTCGAAGTTTCCCGCTACGTACCGGCTGAAATCGGATCTTGCGGCCGCAAGAAGTAACTATCGGTTATGCGGTCGGAATAGAATCCGATGAAGATCAGGATCCTCGGATCCGCGGCGGGCGGCGGGTTTCCGCAATGGAATTGCAACGCGCCGCTCAGCCGTGCCGTACGCGCGGGCAAGCCGGGCTTTCTCGCACGGACCCAATCCAGTATTGCCGCCAGTGCGGACGGTGCCGGATGGGTCGTCTTCAACGCCTCGCCGGATATCCGGGAGCAGATCGCGGCAGCGCCCGACCTGCAGCCGCGTGCAGACGGCCCCTTGCGTCATACCCCGATCAAGGCGGTCGTGCTCACCAATGCGGATGTGGACCATATCGCGGGCCTGTTGTCGCTGCGCGAGCGCGAAGGGTTCATGCTCTATGCGACCGCGCGCGTCCTGAAGACGCTCGCCGAAAACAGCATTTTTCAGGTGCTCAATCCGGACGTCGTCGAACGGAGGGAACTGCCCCTGTCCGGAACGACCGAACTGGAAGGCCGCGACGGACCGCTCGGGTTGACGGTGGAAACGTTCCCGGTCTCCGGCAAGGTTGCCCTGTTTCTGGAACAGGATGGCGAAGCGAATTTCGGCACGGCCCCGGGCGATACCATCGGCATCATGCTGCGGGAACCCGCGAAAAACGGAACCTCCGGCCAGCTTTTCTACATCCCGGGCTGCGCGGCCGTGGACGATGCCCTGCGACAGCGGATCGACGGCGGCGATTGCCTGATGTTCGACGGAACCGTCTTCCACGACACCGAAATGGCGGACACCGGCGTCGGCACCAAGACCGGCGGGCGAATGGGACATCTGGAGATCGGTGGTCCGGCCGGATCGATAGAGGCCCTGAAAGACCTGGATCTGGGCCGGCGGATCTTCGTTCACATCAACAATACGAACCCGATCCTCGATCCGGGATCCGAAGCGGCAATGGCCGTTAGGTCCGCCGGTTGGGAAGTCGGCTATGACGGCATGGAGGTCATCCTGTGAACCCGACAGCAGCAACACGTGCAGCCATTCGGCCCCATCACCACGTTGTTCAAAGCGGCGTCGAGCCGACTGCCGCCGACAGGATCCGCCAGGCCGGACGGCTTCTTCCACGCCCCGAATTCGAGGATGCCCTGCGCACCGCCGGCTTCGCGCGCTACCACATCCATCATCCCTTTCATAAGCTGATGAACGCGGGCGAACTGACCAGGGCCCAGCTGCAGGCCTGGGCGCTGAACCGTTACTGCTATCAGGCGGCGATCCCGAAGAAGGATGCGATCATCCTGTCCCGTTCCGAAGATCCGGTGTTCCGCCGGGAATGGCGCAAGCGGATTGTCGATCATGACGGTGAAGACGGCGGAGAACTGGACGGCGGCATCAAGCGCTGGCTGAAACTCGCCGAAGACCTCGATCTCGATGTCGACATGGTCCAGGAGCGCCGCTATGCCCTGCCGGCAACCCGGTACGCGGTCGGCGCCTATCTCGATCTGGTGTCGTCCTCTTCCCTTCTGGTCGCCGTCGCCTCGTCGCTGACCGAACTCTTTTCGCCGGTTGCCATCGGCGAACGGGTGCCGGCCATGCTGGCCCGCTACGATTACATCACCGAAGACACGCTGGCCTATTTCAAACCGCGGCTGCACCAGGCGCCGCGTGATGCGGAACATGCGCTGTCGCTGGTCTTCGAATGGGCGGACACGCCAGACAAGCAGGCCGACGCGATCGATGCTCTCTTCGCCAAATGCGACATCCTCTGGGCCATGCTGGACGCGCTGCACCATGCCTATGTGACCCCGGGCAACATCCCGCCCGGCGCCTTCTGTCCGCCTGCTCTGGTTTAAACGAAATGCCGGCCCGTACCCGCCATGTCGTGACCAATCTCAGCCAGCCGGGATTTCCCGCATATGTGCGGCTGCAATTCGACGAGCTGCGCGGCCGCTGGGCCCTGCTCGCCCCGGAAAAGGTCTATTGGCCGGATGACATCAGCGTCGCGATCCTGAACCGCTGTACCGGCGAGGCAACCGTGTCGGAAATCATTCTGGACCTGGCAGAGGAATTTGAAGCACCGGTAGAGGAAATCGGCCCGGATGTTCGGGATTTCCTGCAGGAATGGTCCGACCGACTTGTCATCCGATGCGGCGGGAGGAAGGCATGACGCAAACCGTGGGGCCGGCACTCGGGATGCTGGCCGAACTGACCCACCGCTGCCCGCTGCAATGCGGATATTGCTCCAACCCGGTCGAACTCCTGAAAGCCGACCGGGAGCTTGCAACGGAGATCTGGCTCGACACCTTCGAACAGGCCGCCGACCTCGGCATTCTCCAGGTGCATCTGTCCGGGGGCGAGCCGACCCTGCGCCGGGACCTGGAAGACCTCGTCGCCGGCCTGGCCGCGCGCGGCGTCTACACCAATCTGATCACCGCCGCCGTGACCTTGAGCCGGGAGCGGATCGGCCGTCTGGCGGAGGCCGGCCTCGACCATGTCCAGATCAGCTTTCAGGGCGCCCGGCCGGAAACGACCGAACGCATCGGCTATTACAGGAATGCCCACGAGAAGAAACGCCAGGCGGCCGGGTGGGCGAGAGACGCAGGCCTGCCGCTCACCGTGAACGCGCCGATCCACAAGCTCAACATCGACGAGGTTCCCGAATTCGTCGATCTCGCCCTGGAACTCGGCGCACAGCGGCTGGAGATCGCCAATGTGCAATATTACGGCTGGGCCTATCTCAACCGGTCGGCGCTCATGCCCGGCTACGACGCCGTCATGCGCCAGATCGACTTCGTCGAAAAAACCCGGGAAGACCTCACCGGCATCCTCAATATCGATTTCGTAACGCCGGACTATTATGCGGATTACCCCAAACCCTGCATGGGCGGCTGGGGAGCGGATGCCTTCGTGGTCACGCCCGACGGCAAGGTTCTGCCTTGTCACGCCGCCCAGTCGATCCCCTCGCTGACCTTCGACAGCGTCACCGAGAAACCGCTCAAGGACATCTGGGAAAAATCGGAAGCCTTCAACCGGTATCGCGGGTTCGACTGGATGCCCGAGCCCTGCCGGTCATGCGAACGCCGGGACATTGATTTCGGCGGTTGCCGATGCCAGGCCTTCGCCCTGACCGGCGATGCCGCCGCAACCGACCCGACCTGCACCAAGTCGCCCTTTCACGGCGACCTGCGCCGGCTGCCGCCGGAACAGCCGATCCGGAAAAGGGTGATCGGCCGCGAAAAGATCGACGCATAAGCCGACAGGATCGTTCAGGAGGAACCGGACTATTCCGCGGCTTCGACCGGAGCGGCGGCTTCGAATTTCTCCGTTTCCGGATTCATCACCCGAAGTTCGGCGGAACCGATATCGAACCATGCGCCGTGGATCTGAAGCACGTTGTTGTGCATCGCCTCTTCGACGAAGGGAAACGTCCTCAGGTTCTTCAGCGACTGGCGCACGCCGGCAAATTCCATCGCAAGCTGCGGATCGTCCATCTTGTCGACCGGCATGCAGGCCATGGCGATGGCCGCCGGCTCCAGAAGCTTGATCCAGCGGCCGATGAAATCGCCGCGAAGCGACGGCACATTGGCGTTTTCCCGGAACGCCTGGACCCCGCCGCATTTGGCGTGCCCCATCACCACGATATGCTTCACCTTCAGGGCACGCACCGCATATTCGATCGCGGCACTCGTGCCATGCTGCCCCTCTGTCGCCTCATAGGGCGGCACCAGATTGGCGACGTTTCTCAGAACAAAAAGCTCGCCGGGCCCCGCAGAAAAAATCCCCTCCGGCGTCACGCGGCTGTCGCAGCAGGAAATCACCATCACATCCGGTTGCTGGCCGTAAACCGCCAGATGCTCACGGGTTTCCCTGTGACCGGCAAACCCCTTCTGCAGATACTGGCCATAGCCCTCGACCAGCCCAACAGGAAACGCAGCAGTCATGATCCCTCGCATACAGATTGTTCCTGACGGATCTTTATAGGGAATCCGGCGCGGATACGCAGCCCCGTAATCGGACGAGGGGCACCCTTTCCACGTTATCGGAAAACGGAAGTTTCAGGCCTTCAGGTGGCGACGTTCACCGAATGCTGCTCGATCTCGCCGCCATGGTCCTCATAGGCATGCCGGACCGTCTCCGCGGCACATCGGTCATAGATGCCGGTGATCGACGTCGATGCAAGCGGCTTCGCCTTCGGGTCGAGCGCATGCTGTGCCGCCGCCCTGTAGGCGGCAACCCCGTCGAGCAAATGATCCTCGCGATGATGGGCGTCGACCAGAACCGCAGGCGTCTCTGCGAGAGATCCGGTCTCGTCGTGATGGCGCTGTGCGTCGGACTCGTTACTGTTTCTACGGTTGTCGCCCTGACCTTTCGAATCCCGGTCGGAAGCGTACTCCGTCGCATGCGCCACGACATTGGCCGCAGGCGGCCTTTCAACTGTCGATGGCATATCGGCCTCCTGGCCTTTTCCTCAAGAATACCGCCTTCTGGCAGTTACGAGGAAAAGCTTGGCAAGAAAGAGTTAACAATTCTTTACGACAGGTTAAGAGCCGATACCAGACCGGCACAAGTGTATTTGCCCGTAGACAAGAACAATCTTCTGAAAATCTGGTCGGACCGGCTCGCAATGTTTCAACGGCACCGTGGGTCCGGGTATCGGAGCGGATATCAAATTTGGCGTTGGCATGCTGCCGATGCCGCGGATAATTTAGCCTCCATCAAATGTTTGCTTTCACGCATGAATCCCGGCGAATTCGATACAGATATGTCCTTTGTTGCAGAATATGACAACCGTCTCGACCGTATAATCAAATTGATCGAAAGTGACCGCGAGGCGGGTTTGAAGGAATTGGCACACCTGGCCGAAGCCGGTGATAAGTCGGCAATCGAACTTTATGCGTTGGAACTTTCCTGGGAAACGCCGACCGCCGAGGAAGCTGTCCAATGACTTTTGCGCGCCAATGAGTTCGACAGTGCCAATGCCGCATGGAACCTCGCAATGGTCGCGCATGAAAGGGGAAACCCGGATGACATTAAGCGATGGATAGATCGGGCAGCGGATTTGGGCGAGGAGGATGCTGTGGACGTGCAGAACTTGGGATACGATGTCGAAGCATTTCTTAAAACACTTCGGGACTGACCGTTTGCCGTAGCGGTGAGAGCGGCCAATCGAAAATCCGATTTGGCCATCAACTCTGTTGTGTGAATCATTATCAGAGTTACCACTTGCGCCCGTCTCCCCCCTTGAGGGGGAGATGTCCGCGTTAGCGGACAGAGGGGGGGTGTTGGGCCTCAAAACATTCCGCAACGCCGGAGTGTGACACTCAGATCGTCACCCCCCTCTGTCACCTTCGATGACATCTCCCCCTTGCATGTTGTGTTTGGGTCAAATCGATGAAGATTTGGCTGATCCCCGGAGGTTGGCCGACCTCCGGGGATCGGATGGCCGGGACCGTAATCCCCATGGCCAAGAACCGTCCTT
>NZ_JABFCZ010000003.1 GCF_014692675.1 Roseibium aggregatum
AATTTGGCTGATCAGCTTCATGAGCTATGATCTGGGATACATCGACCTGGAGCAGAGAACACTACAGACAATCGACAACCCGTTCGGCACGAGGTTGTAACCCATGTCTCCGGTACAAACTGTTACCTATGTCTCCGGGTCGGACACCGGGGAGAAATGGTCGGAGTGAGAGGATTCGAACCTCCGACCCCCTCGTCCCGAACGAGGTGCGCTACCAGGCTGCGCTACACTCCGATCCAATATATTTCAGGTTTTTAAGGAAAACCCGACGGGAGCGGCGAAGTCTCCCCCGCCGATGTGGAGCGTCTATTAGCACCGTGTGCCGGTGCCCGCAAGGGGGTTGTGCAAGGGCAGGGCAGAAAAAATACATGCCGCCGATAAGCTCTTCAATTTGGAAAGGAATTGCCGAAAAAGACTGGAGGAGAGGGGAGCGCTTGAAGTCCCGGGCGCTGTGCCGTGTGAGGAAAATGCCTGCCAAAAGGGTATGGCGGAGCGCGTTGGGGAAAACTTTCAAAAACCCGCATTTCAGACGGCAGCCGCAGTCTTGCGCTCGCGCCTAAGCCCCGCTATACAGCGGCCTCACATTCTTGGGGTGTAGCCAAGCGGTAAGGCAGCGGTTTTTGGTACCGCCATGCGCAGGTTCGAATCCTGCCACCCCAGCCACCTTTTCTCCCCTCACATTGCCGCCTCGCGTGACATCGCAACCCCTCAGCTTTTCCCTGATCGTGGGCGCGCTGGCCGTCCCACTGGGCAGTCTGCCCCCGATACTGGCCCTTGCCGTGGTCTACTTCGTGACCTCGATCCTGACCGAAATCGTCACCAACAATGCCGTAGCTGTGATCATGACGGCGATTGCCGTCGGCGTTGCGACGCAACTCGGACTGGACCCGCGAGCCTTCGTGGTCGCGGTGATGTTTGGCGCCAGTGCCAGTTTCGCCACGCCGATCGGTTACCAGACCAACACGATGGTCTATAGCGCCGGAGGCTACCGTTTCGCCGATTTCCTTCGCCTCGGCTTGCCGATGAACCTTCTGTCGGGAGTGATCACGGTCCTGCTCGCACCGCTTATCTGGCCGTTGACGCCCTGATCATGGGCGCGTGGCGTAGGGATCGCGGTGGAGAGTGAGGGACGGAGGCGGTCGTGTGCGCCTGTCTTGTTCCTGGTTTGCCGCGGACTGGGAGGCCGACAGAAAGAGGATTACCGCTTGCCGAAGGTTCGTCCCTTGCCGCGGGCCCGGGACACCGATCCGGGAATGCCATCGTTACCGCTGGCGGCGGAAAAGCGCGATGCCATATCCTCGAGATCCGCGGTTTTCCTGAGGTTCGGCAGGGCCTGGTCCGACGGGCGCAGAACCTGGGTCCGTTCGAGCTTGATCGGCCGTTTTTCCGATACGAAATGCACGCCACAGGCCAGGCCGTCTTCCCAGCGCCGTTCACAGGTGACCTCGAACCCTTCCAGCTCGATACGCAGTTCGAATTCCTTCGGAATCAGATACGCTTGGTCGAATTCAAGGCGGGCGCCATGGGGCGAAATATTGCGAACGACGCAAGGGACGCTACGCAAACCTTCCTTGAACAGAACCTTCGCCTTCTTCAGAACGCGGGCCCTGTGTTCGCGCGGGACTTCGAGGTCCTCACGGTCCTCTCTTTCCACGTGGTTGGGTGTGTCTGTATCGTGCATCCGGCAAGTTCCTGACTGGCTTCCAGCCTCTCCACCTAATTTAACAGCTAAGCTATTGATATTCTCTGAACAAATATCGGTTGCAGTATCGGTAATTGTTGCAGTTAAACGTGTGGCGCAATGGGAATGGCGCCCTTTCGGAGTGGTCGAGGGCTGTTTTCAAGCGGAAACACGGCTCCGTGGACGGATTTTACCGGCCGGTTCCAGGCCGGCGGCACGCAGCCTCAGGCTTCCACGCGGATATAGCCGGTCAGTCCCGTTTTCTGATGTTCGATGACATGGCAATGGAACGCCCAGTTGCCCGGATTGTCCGCGACCAGGGCGACTTCCAGGGTTTCTTCCTTCAGCAGCAGAACCGTGTCGGTCACCAGCGGCGGCAGGGCGCGCTTGTTGGAACGCAACAGCCGGAACGAGTGCCCGTGCAGGTGAATGGGATGGGCGTTCGGGGACTCGTTCCTGAAGCGCAGGATATAGGATTTGCCCTGCTTCAGGACAGCGAGCGGATCGATCGGGCTGGGCACATCTCCCTTCCAGGCGACCCGGTTGATCGACCAGAACGTATAGCCGAGCGAGCCGCAGATGCTGGGCAACGGCGCATCTCCCTGGGGCGACCAGCCGAACACGAACTCGACGGTCTCGGCGTTGGCGAGATCGGCATCCGGCACCGGATTGGGCCGGAGCGGTTTCAGGTCTGCGAGGTTCCGTTTGGCGCTCGGCCCGGTCGGGCGGAAGGTCGCAAGGGTTTTCGGACCCTTTTGCGTTTGCAGGCTGAGGCTGACGGTCCGGTCTCCGGTGTCCGGAACCCGGAGCGCAATATCCGCCCGTTGTCCCGGAGCAATGATCAGATCCCTGGGTGCAAGCGGCTGGGGCAGGGGATTGGAATCGAGTGCGATCACCTGTGCGGAGCCGCCGGTCAGGTCATAGGTGCCGATGCGGGTCAGGTCCGTGACCGCCAGCCGCAGGCGCACGAGGCTTCCGGCGGGCAGCTCGTAAGTCGGCGCCATTTCCCAGTTCACGGTGGAAACGGTTCCGAGCGTGCCGCCGCGCGCCGCGTTGCGCGCCTTGAACAGTTTGATGAACTGGCCGTCGCCGCCGAGGCGGAAGTCGCGGATATTGAGCACGAGGTCCTGATCGAAGCCGGCGTCTTCGGCGTCTTCGACCACCAGTACGCCGGTCAGGCCCTTCGCCATTTGCGCTAGCGTGTTGCAATGGGGGTGATACCAGAAGGTCCCCGCGTCCGGCGGTTGAAGGGTGTAGCGGAAGCTTTCGCCCGGTTCGATCGGTTTCTGGGTCAGATAGGGAACGCCGTCCATCTCGTTGGCAACGCGCAGACCGTGCCAGTGAACGACCGTGGCTTCATTGAGATCGTTGACGACGTCGACGGTAAAGCGTTCGCCCTGGCGCATGCGCAGGATCGGCGGCGGCCCGCCCGCGCCGAAGCTCATCATGCCTTTGGTGACGGCGCCGGGCATGATGGAATGATCGAGGGCCGAGACCGGGAGCCTCAGATCCGCCGCGTTTGCCCGGGTTGCGGCAAACCCGCCGCCGGCAAAGGCCGTAGCGGTCGCAGCGCTGCCGATCATGAATTCGCGGCGGGACATACCCAACATGCAATCAGCCTTTCCGGTGCCGAAGAAACAAGACTATCAGGTTCAGGTTTTCTCGCAATCATCCGCCGAATGCAAGTCGTCCGGCGATCCCGGCGCCTACGAGGCCTCCATCTCCCGCATGTGCGCCGGGAACCACCAGCGGGTCGGTGTAGTCGGCAAGGGTCAGCTCCCGGGTCTTTTCGTCGATCAGCGCAATCAGCGCGGCCTCGTTCGACAGTCCGCCGCCGACGGGCACGATATCGGCGCCCGTCAGGTTGACGGCCATGGCAAGCGCGCGCGACAGCAGCGTGGCGTAAATCTCCACGGTTCGGCCCGTCTTCCGCTCGCCGTCCTGCCATCCGTCGGTGATGTCCCTGGCGGAGAGTGCTTCGTCGAACAGCGTCGCATGGATCCGCTTCAAGCCCCGGGCGGAGCCGGCCGCGTCGACGCAATTGGTCAGGCCGCAGCCGCATGGAAAGGGCGGGATCCCTTCGATCGTGCCGCCGGCCGTCGGGTCGATCACCGGTCCGTGGCCCCATTCGCCGGCAATCCCGCCGTGGCCGGTGACCAGCTTGCCGTCGATGACCAGTCCGCCGCCGACGCCGGAACCGAGAATGATCGCAAACACGTTCGCCTTGCCGCGGCCCGCGCCCTGAAGCGCTTCGGCAAGGGCGAAACAATCCGCGTCATTGGTAATCCTGACCGGGCGCTCGAGGGCGGCTGCGAGGTCTGCCTCGGCCCTGCGGCCGGTGAGTGAGGGAATGTTCGCGACCTTCGCCAATCCAGTGCGCCTGTCGTAGGCGCCGGCAAGAGACACCGAAACCGGCGCCTTTTCCGATCCCTTCAGGCAGGATGCGACGGCGGCCACGAACGCCGGCCAGTCCCCCGCGGGTGTCTTGATACGGGCTTCCTCAGCTATGGTGCCGTCTGGCTTCAGACGTCCATGCCGGATATAGGTACCACCGATGTCAAAACAGTCGATCATGGCATTCCTGAATCGCTTCCAGTTGCAGTTCAAAATGACCGCCTAAAGGAAACAGACCGGTGGCCACAGGCAAGGCTTATTTTTCCAGCGCGATTTTCGACGGTACGAACCTGCAAGAAGGCATGGCCCTGCTGGTGGAAGGCAGCCGTGTTGCCGGGCTTGTTCCCGGGGCAGAGGTTCCGCGCGATCATGAGAAGATCGACCTGGGAGACGGGATCCTGTCGCCGGGGCTGATCGATCTTCAGGTCAACGGCGGCGGCGGCCTGATGCTCGGTGAGATCGAAAGCCTTGAGGATCTGGCCGTGATCTGCCGGGCGCATGTCGGGCTCGGCACCACCGCGCTGTTGCCGACCCTGATTACCGACACGCCGGAGAACACCCTCAGGGTGCTGGAAATCGCCGGCATTGCAGCGCGGGAGAAGGTTCCCGGTTTCGCAGGCCTTCACCTGGAGGGACCGCATCTGGATCCGTCCAGAAAAGGCGCCCACGATGCCAGACTGATCCGCCCGATGGCGGCGCGGGACCTGGACGCCTATCTTGAGGCGGCCCGGGCAATGCCGAGCCTGATGATGACCGTTGCTCCCGAAGCCGTCAGCCGGGACCAGATCCGGTCCCTGACCGAGGCGGGCGTGATCGTCAGCCTGGGACACAGCAATGCCACCTACGATGCGGTTTATGCGTCCGTGGAGGCGGGAGCGACCTGTATCACCCATCTTTACAATGCGATGAGCCCGCTGGCGCACCGCGATCCGGGCATGGTCGGTGCTGCGCTCAACATCGGTCAGCTTCATGCGGGGCTGATTGCCGACGGCGTTCATGTGGATCCGGCGGCCGTTGAAATCGCCCTGCGCGCCAAGAAGGGACCGGGCGCAATCTTCCTCGTGACCGACGCCATGGCGGTCGCCGGAACCGGCCGGACCGAATTCTCGCTGGGCGGGCGCAGGATCCTGAGGGCGAACGGACGGCTGACCCTTGAGAACGGAACGCTTGCCGGGGCCGATATCACCTTGCCGGCAGCTCTGCGCTTCCTGCAGGAACAAGTGGGCGTTTCGCTGGAAACGGTGCTGAGGATGGCGACAAGCCTTCCTGCGGCCACGATCGGACGGCAGGACGAACTCGGTTGCCTGGTTTCCGGAGCGAGGGCCGACTTTGTCCAGTTTTCATCAGATGGGTCGGTACGGTCTGTTTGGCTTGGTGGTCTCAAACAACTATAGCGCGGTGAAGCACACGCTCTCGATGTTTTCGCAATTGCGCGAAATTGAGACTAAATTACCAAACAACCGATGTGCCGGAGAAATACCGTTTGTTTCCTGAAGACAGGGAGACCGGTAAAGTCCGCAATGTTCAGATGTGATGCAAGGAGCCGTGGTGACCCTCACCAAGTCAAATACCGTAGAGGCAACAGTTCAGCCGCTGCTCGCCCTGGCGATTGCCGCCGGAGCGAAGATTCTTGAGATTTATGCCGAACCGTTTGAATCGACTGAAAAGTCCGACGGATCTCCGGTGACGGCCGCGGATGCGGCTGCGGAAGAGGTCATACTGGCGGGTCTCGAACGGCTCTTTCCCGGAATTCCGGTTGTTGCGGAAGAGGCGGTCGAAGCCGGAAGCCTTCCCGCCGTTTCCGGACGGTATTTTCTGGTCGACCCTCTGGACGGAACCCGAGAATTCCTGAAGCGCAACGGCGAGTTCACGGTGAATATCGCTCTGATCGAGAACGGTGTCCCGGTTTTCGGCGTCGTGCTGGCGCCTGCCCTTGACGAGATCTACTGGGGCGGGGAACTGCCTGCGGATCTTGTCGGGGGAAAGCCGTCAGTTTCCGGTGCCTTTTCCGGAAAGATTTCGGGAGACGGAATAGCGGATGTGACACCGATAAAGGTCAGGGGCCGGCCGGCCGCCGGCCTGTCGGTTCTGGCCAGCCGGTCGCATCTGTCGGAAGAAACCGCCGCCCTGATCGACAGGCTCGACGTCGTCGAACGGCTGTCGGTCGGCTCCAGCCTGAAACTTTGCTGGGTGGCGGCAGGCAAGGCCGATCTTTATCCGCGGTTGTCGCCGACCATGCAGTGGGATATTGCGGCTGGAGATGCGGTTCTGCGGGCAGCCGGCGGCCATGTGCTTGAGGCGGAAAGCCTGAAGCCGCTCGCCTACACGGTGCCGGCGGGCGCCGAAAAAAGCGATCTTCTCAATCCGCACTTTATCGCTCTGAGCGAACCGGATCTGCTGGCGGCACTTGCCTGATCCGGACATTGAATTTACCGCCGGACGACGGGTCCGGCCTGACGAGTTGGGGTTTTAATACTCATGAACGTGACAGCAAACGGCTTGACGGCGCAGCGCTTGAGCAACTTGCGCCGGCTGGAGGCGGAAAGCATTCACATTATCCGTGAGGTCGCGGCGGAATTCCGCAATCCGGTGATGCTCTATTCCATCGGCAAGGATTCCGGCGTGATGCTGCATCTGGCGATGAAGGCGTTCTATCCGTCCAAGCCGCCTTTCCCGCTGCTCCATGTGGATACCACCTGGAAGTTCCGCGACATGATCACCTTCCGGGACGAAACCGCAAAGCGGCTCGGTCTCGACCTGATCGTCTATACCAATCCGGAAGGTGTGGCACAGGGGATCAATCCCTTCGACCACGGCTCTTCCGTCCATACCCACATCATGAAGACCGAAGCTCTGAAGCAGGCGCTGACCAAATACGGCTTCGATGCCGCCTTCGGCGGCGCGCGCCGGGACGAGGAAAAGTCCCGCGCAAAGGAACGGGTGTTCTCGTTCCGCAATTCCAGCCACGGCTGGGACCCGAAGAACCAGCGGCCGGAACTGTGGAACCTTTATAACGCTCGCGTGGCCAAGGGCGAGAGCATCCGCGCGTTTCCGCTCTCCAACTGGACCGAACTCGATATCTGGCAGTACATCCTGACCGAGAACATTCCGATGGTCCCGCTCTACAAGGCGGCGCGCCGACCCGTGGTGGAACGCGACGGCATGCTGATCATGGTCGATGACGAGCGCATGCCGCTTCTGCCGGGCGAGGTTGTCCAGGAGAAGATGGTGCGGTTCCGCACGCTCGGCTGCTATCCGCTGACCGGCGCGATTGAATCGGATGCCGATACCCTGCAGGCCATCGTCAAGGAAATGCTGATCGCCCGGACCTCGGAACGGTCCGGCCGCCTGATCGATCATGACGACTCGGCTTCCATGGAGAAGAAAAAGCGCGAGGGCTACTTCTGATGTCGATGAACGAACAGATCCTGGCCTCCGAAGAGGCGGTGACCGAATATATCCTTGCCCAGGAAGACAAGGACCAGCTGCGCTTCCTGACCTGCGGTTCGGTGGACGACGGCAAGTCGACCCTGATCGGCCGGCTTCTCTATGACACAAAGCTGATCTTCGAGGATCAGCTGGCGGCGCTCGAACGGGATTCGAAGAAGCACGGGACGGTCGGCGAGGAGATCGATCTGGCGCTTCTGGTCGACGGCCTGGAGGCCGAGCGCGAGCAGGGCATCACCATCGACGTCGCCTACCGGTTCTTTGCGACCGACAAGCGCAAGTTCATCGTCGCCGATACGCCGGGCCACGAACAATATACCCGAAACATGGCGACCGGCGCCTCGACCGCCGATCTGGCGGTGCTTCTGGTCGATGCGCGCAACGGCCTGATGGTGCAGACCCGGCGCCATGCGTTTATCGCCTCCCTGCTCGGCATCCGCCACGTGGTGCTTGCGGTCAACAAGATCGACCTGGTCGATTATTCCGAAACCCGGTTTGAGGAAATCCGGGCCGAATTCGAGAGCTTTGCCAACGGTTTCGATTTCGAAACCTTTGTCGCCATTCCCATGTCGGCGCGCTTCGGAGACAATGTCACCGCAAGAAGCGAGCGGATGGGCTGGTACAATGGTCCGACACTCCTGGAGCATCTGGAAACCGTCGATGTGGGAGAGCATGTGCTCGAGGCGCCGTTCCGCTTTCCCGTCCAGTGGGTGAACCGTCCCAACCTGGATTTCCGGGGCTATTCGGGCACGATAGCCAGCGGCAAGGTGGCCGTCGGCGACAGCGTTGTCGTGGCAGGGCCGGGCAAGACTTCGAAAGTCGCCAGGATCATCGCGCCTGAAGGGGACGTGAAAACCGCACGGGCCGAAGAGGCCGTGACCATCACGCTCGAGGACGAGATCGATATTTCCCGCGGGGATCAGCTGTGCGCCCCGGAGGCCCGTCCCGATGTGGCCGACCAGATGGCCGCTCACGTGATCTGGATGGCGGACGACGCCATGTTGCCGGGCCGGTCCTATCTGATGAAGATCGGCACCAAGACGGTGACGGCGACGGTGACGGAGATCAAGCACAAGATCAACGTCAATTCCTTCGAACATATTGCCGCGAAGAAGCTGGATCTCAACGAGATCGCCTTCTGCAATCTGGCGCTGAGCCAGGCCGTCGCCTTCGACCCTTATGAGGCGAACCGGTCGACCGGTTCCTTCATCCTGATCGACCGCATGACCAATGCGACGGTCGGCGCCGGCATGGTGTGGTTCGCGCTCCGGCGTGCGACCAACATCCATTGGCAGGCGCTGGAAGTGGACAAGGCGGCGCGTGCGGAAAGCCTCGGCCAGAAGCCGGCGGTTCTGTGGTTCACCGGCCTGTCCGGCTCCGGCAAGTCGACCATCGCCTCCATCGTGGAAAAGAAGCTCCACGCGGAAGGCAAGCAGACCTATACGCTCGACGGCGACAACATCCGCCACGGGCTGAACCGGGACCTTGGCTTCACCGACGCCGACCGGGTGGAAAACATCCGCCGCGTGGGCGAGGTGGCACGGCTGTTCGCCGATGCGGGCCTGATCACGCTGGTGTCGTTCATCTCGCCGTTCCGTTCCGAACGCGGCATGGCGCGGGAACTGCTGGACGAGGGCGAGTTTTTCGAGGTCTTTGTCGACACGCCGATCGAGGAGTGCAAGAAGCGCGATCCGAAGGGGCTCTACAAGAAGGCGGCTGCCGGCGAGATCAAGAATTTCACCGGCATCGACAGCCCCTATGAAGCGCCCGAGAATGCCGAGATCCACCTGCACAACGTCAATCGGGATCCCGAAGAGGTCGCCGACGAGGTGATCAGGTTCCTCAAGGACAAAGGCATCGCCTGAGGGCGGGATGCCACAGAAAAGGCCGGGCAAACAGCCCGACCTTTTCTATTGCTCGTCCGTATGCCGGATGATGTCGTCCTCGTCGAGGCAGGTTCCCGACTGAACCTCGATCATGCGCACCGGAATCTTGCCCCGGTTATAGAGCTTGTGCTTTGCGCCGAGCGGCACGTAGGCCGACTGGTTTTCCGATAGCAGCCGGACTTCGCCGTTGATGGTGATTTCGACGGTGCCGGAGACGACGATCCAGTGTTCGGCCCTGTGCAGGTGGCTTTGCAGGGTCAGGTTCTGGCCCGGCCGGATCATCATCGACTGAACCGAAAACCGGTCGCCGGAACTGATGCGCTCGGTGTATCCCCAGGGCTTGTAGGCGCGCGGATGAGCCTTGATCTCCCGCCGTCCTTCCGCTTCGAGTTGCTCGACGATCTTCTTCACGTCCTGGGCCTTGTCCTTGTGAGAGACAAGGACCGCATCCCGGGTCGCGATCACGAAGACGTCCTGGAGGCCGATGACCGAGACCAGGCCTTCGTCCGCATAGGCCAGGCAATTGTCCGAGTTCAGGAACCGGGTGTCGCCGAGGCCGCTGTTGCCGCGGGCATCCTTGTCCAGGACACCCCAGATTGCCGACCAGGAGCCGAGGTCGTCCCATTGCGGCGAGACGGGCACGCAGGAGACATTATTCGCCCGTTCCATGATCGCATAGTCGATCGAGATGTTCTCGATCCGGGAAAAGGTCTCTGCATCGAGCCGTGTGAAGTCGAGATCCCTTGTGCGCGTCGCCATGGCCTCGCGGATGGCCGCGAGCAGGTCCGGCTGATAGGTCTCAAAGGCTTCCAGCATCGCCTTGGCGGAATAAAGAAAGATGCCCGCATTCCAGACATAGTTTCCCGCGCTCAGGAATGTCTTCGCGGTTTCCAGGTCGGGCTTCTCGACAAAGGCCTCGACCTCCCGGACCGGGTCATCCCCGGTCATCAGCCGGATATAACCATAACCGGTGTTCGGTTCGGACGGTGTGATGCCGAAGGTCACGATCCGCCCGGCACGCGCGGCAGAGGCCGCGTTCTGAACCGCCTTGAGAAAAATGTCCTCCCGCCCGATCAGATGGTCGGAAGGCAGCAGCAGGACCAGCGCGTCCGGATCCTTTTCGGCTGCGATCATCGCGGCCATTGCGGCGGGGGCTGCGGTATTGCGCCCCATGGGTTCGAGCAGGATCGTGTCCGCTTCCACGCCGATTTCGGCCAGCTGTTCGCCCATCAGGAAGCGGTGATCGTTGTTGCCGATCACGATGGGCGAAGCGAACGCCTCGCCGCGCACTCTGTGACAGGTTTTCTGGAAAAGACTTTCGCCGTTGAATATGGGCAGGAACTGCTTCGGCCGGTCCTTGCGCGACAGGGGCCAGAGGCGAGATCCGATACCGCCGGAGAGAATGCAGGGAAAAATCATTTGGAGACCTGGGGTTTCGAAGGCCACATGAAACAGCAGCTATATATTAAGTTTTCCTGCTCCATACAGTAGCGGCCGAAGGCTGGCAAAAGGTAAAGGGCATTTCATCGGGATGGAAGCGGCCCGGGCAAGTGTCGCATCGCCCTGAAAGAGCCGTCCGGGCAGCAGGGCATAATTGTGCCCTATGAAAGATTTTTATTGTTGGTCGACCGGTTTTCCCGGAGTTGCGAGAAAAAAGTTACATGAAAACAGTTCTGGTTACCGGGTCCGCCGGCTTCATCGGATATTTCCTGTGCACGCGTCTGCTTCAGGACGGTTTTCGGGTCATCGGGCTCGATGCGATGACCGATTATTACGATGTGTCGCTGAAGGAACGGCGCCATCAGATGCTTCTGCAGAACCAGCATTTCAAGGCGGTTTGCGCGCGGGTCGAGGACCCGGATGTACTGATGAACCTGTTTCGGGCCGAAACCCCGGACATCGTCATTCATCTGGCCGCACAGGCGGGCGTGAGGTATTCGATCGAGGAGCCGCGCTCCTATCTGCAAAGCAATATCTGCGGCACGTTCGAACTGCTGGAAGCCGCGCGCGCCCATCCGCCGCAACACATGCTGCTGGCGTCGACCTCATCGGCCTATGGCGCCAACACCCATATGCCCTACACGGAGACGGACAAGTCCGACCACCAGCTTTCCTTCTATGCCGCGACCAAGAAGGCGACGGAAAACATGGCGCATTCCTATGCGCATCTGTTCGACCTGCCGGTCACCATGTTCCGCTTCTTCACCGTTTATGGCCCCTGGGGCCGGCCCGACATGGCGCTGTTCAAGTTCACCAAGGCGATCCTCGAGGGCAGGCCGATCGACGTCTACAATTACGGCGACATGAAACGCGACTTCACCTATGTGGAGGATCTCGTTGAAGGCATAAGGCTGCTGATCGATGCGGTGCCCGTGCGTCCTGAAGACGGCATCGTGCCGGAAGGCGACAGCTTGTCGCCGGTCGCGCCCTGGCGGATCGTCAACATCGGCAATTCCGAGGCCGTTCAGCTCACCGAGTTCATTTCGGCAATCGAGGACGCGACCGGCCGCAAGGCGGAGCAGAACCTGATGCCGATGCAGGCCGGCGATGTCCCGGCAACCTGGGCCAATGCGGACCTGCTGCAGGCGCTCACCGGTTACCGGCCGAAAACCTCGGTGCGCGAGGGTGTGGCCCGCTTCGTCGAATGGTACCGGGATTACTACCGGGTCTGATCCGGGCGCCTGTTTACGCTGCCGGATCCTGACAGACGTCCACCCAGATGGCGTTGGTGATCTCGGCCATCTGCTCCGGGCTGATGCGCAAGGCCGCATTGGTCGCGCCGGCGGCCGGGATGACCTCGTCGAAATCCTTCAGCGACACGTCGCAGTAGACCTTCAGCGGGTTCGCCAGCCCGAACGGACAGACGCCGCCGACCGGATGGCCGGTGATGTCTTCCACCTCCGCAAGCCCCAGCATCTTGACCTTGCCGCCGAAGGCCGCCTTGGCCTTCTTGTTGTCGAGCCTTGCATCGCCGCGGGCGACCACCAGGAACACCTCGTCCTTGAGCCGGAACGACAGCGTCTTGGCGATCTGTGCCGGCTGTACCCCGTGGGCGGCGGCGGCCAGTTCCACGGTCGCGCTGCTTTCCGGCGTTTCCAGGATTTCAAGATCGGGTGCTGCTTCGGACAGGTGACGTCTTACGCTTTCAAGGCTCATCGGGGTTCCTGATCTGGGGTGAGGCGGGATACGCGGGGAGCGCCGATATGATCAAATTCCGGCACGCTCGACAACAATAAAGGGCCGGCCGAAGGAGGCCGGTCGATAAAGAAATACTAAATTTTAACTAATCGACTTAACCCAATCGAAAGTCAGATGCGCCACTTTCCTGCCTCAGGGGGCTGGCTAAAAGCCGGGAACAGTCGAGATGGTCAAGCCAATGACAGCAATGACGCTCCAGACGGAGAATGGGGTTCGTGCCCGACGCGGCAAACAGGGCTCCGGCCTGTCGTTTCTCGTCCTCAAGAACCTGCTCTTCTGGGGGTCGATCGGCCTGTCCTGTTACGGCATCTACCGCCTGATCGCCTATCTCGTCAGTTAGGCTTTCCTGGAATTTCTCCCGTAAATCTTCAGCGTGTCCGCAGCCGCTCGCTCAGGCGCAATCGGCGCGAAGGGCGTTGGCGCCGAAGTGGTTGTCCGGCCGGAAGCTTTCGGGCAGGGCAACGGCCGGTTCCGTTTCCGTGATGTCCGCCACCAGCGCATCGGCGGCCAGATGGGCGATCCCGAAGGAAATCTTGTAGCCGCCGGTGGCCGCATAAGTCCGCTCATGGCCCGGAAGCAGGCCCAGCAGCGGGTCGCGCTTGTGGCAGCGCGGCCGGATCCCCGCCCAGGAGCCGATCACCTTGCGCCGGGCAAGCGCCGGACAAAAGGCCCGGGCGCGCTCCGCCAGTTCTTCCGCCAGCGCTTCGTTCGGAACGACATCGGTAAAGTCCCGATCTGCCGTCGAGCCGACGGCGACCGTATGGTCGTCATGGGGAACCACGTAGAGCCCGTCGCAATAGACCGCGGGCATGGCCTCCAGACCGGAGCCTTCGATCAGGAGCGCCTGACCCTTTTCACCGGAGCCGACCTTCTCGCCGGTCATTTCCGAAATCCTGTCGAAGGCCGCATAGCCGTTTGCCAGCACCACCCGGTCGGCCGGGAGCGTGTCGCCGTTTGCAAGGCGCACTTCTTTTCGCGCCTCGTCATATCCGGCAAAGCCATTACCGATCAGGAGGTCTGCTTGCGCTTTCAACGGCCCGGTCAGTGACGCGGCGAGCGCATCCAGATAGGCCTGCGGCGCGACCCGGGCCGACAGGGTTTCGTAAACGACGCCGTAGGGCGCGGCTGACGGCGTCAGCCAGGTGGCGTGGGTGTTCGGGTCGTCAAGCTTGTAGGTGAAGCCGGTGTCGGCGCTCTGCCAGCGCGTCCGGCTTTCCTCCACCCTGAGCTTCTGGTGGATAAGCTTGTCTTCCGAAGTGATCGGCATCACCCGGCCGCAGCGCCGGTAACCGGTGGCGGATCCCGTTTCCGCCTCGAGCGCGCGGACATGGCCTTCAAGGGAGATGAGCGCCTGGAACTGGAACGCCTTCTTGTCGTTCCAGCGGGCCGGCATATGGGGCATCAGGGCCCCGAGCACGCCGCCGCTGGCGCCGGCTCCGATGCGCTCAGATTCGATCAGCGCCACCTTGAGCCCGGCCTTTGCGGCACTTCGGGCGACCGACAGACCGAAAATACCCCCGCCGATCACGGCAAGATCGTAACTGTTGGTCATGAGCCCCGCGCTCCCCTAAAACGTCTTTGAGATATTTTGACCAAGGTTCTAATCCCATGGGCGAGCCCACGCAAAAGAAAACGCCGGGACAAATCGTAGCCCCAAGCCTGGACTGGCTCGACGGCGAGGTGCCACGCGCCGAAGCCTTTGACGACACCTATTTCTCCCGCGCCGGCGGTCTGGAGGAAACCCGCCACGTGTTTCTGGCCGGCAACGGCCTGCCGGATCGCTGGCAGGGGCGGGAAAGCTTCACCATCGCCGAATTCGGCTTCGGCACCGGACTGAACTTCCTGACCACGCTGAAGGCGCTGAAAGCGCAACAGCCTCCGCCGCATCTGACCTTCATCTCCTTCGAGCTTTATCCGATGACCCGGGAACAGCTTGCCCGCGCTCTGGGCGTCTTTCCGGACCTGGCAGACGAGGCGGACGAGTTGACCGCTCAATGGCAGCCCGCGCCCGGCTGGTCGAAGCTGACGTTTGACGGCGCGGACCTCTGGCTCGGCATCGGCGATGCCCGCGACATGATCGCGGATCTTGCCCGGGCAGGCGAGGGTACCCCCTCCGGTCCCGTCGACGCCTGGTATTTCGACGGCTTCAGCCCGGCGAGGAACCCGGAACTGTGGGAAGAAGACCTGTTGAAGGCGGCTTTCGACGTCACCGCCGAGGACGGGACCTTCGCCACCTACACCGCCGCCGGCTGGGTCCGGCGCAATCTGGCAGGTGCAGGGTTCATAGTCGAAAAGCAAAAAGGCTTTGCCGGCAAGCGGGAGATGGTCGCGGGGCGGAAGGATTAGGTCTGCGCAGCCTTGGATATGGCTTGTGATTTGACCTGATCGCAGGCGGCCGCTTTAGTGAATTTTGTTTTCAGCCAGGCTTGGGAGGACGGCATGGCAATGACGCTGCAGGTACTTTATCCGGTCGGCCCGGACACCACCTTCGATTACGACTATTACGCCAACAAACATTTCCCGATCGTGCAGGAAGCCATGGGTGACTTCATCGCGTCGGTACATGTGGTCAAGGGACTGGCCGGCGGGCCGGGCACGGCGCCTGAATTTCACGCCATCGCCACCATGAATTTCGCCAGCAAGGAAGCCCTTGAAAGCGCCCTGAAGGCCTCCGGCCCGGCCCTGGCGGACATCCCCAACTTCACCAACGTCCAGCCGCAAATGCTGATCGGCGAGACGCTGGATTAGGGGCTCTTTCACTCGATAGGCGTCAGGCTAACCGCCCGCGACCGGGACGATTTTGTTCAGCCACTCCACCGCATCCTTGTCGATTTCGGTTGTCACCGGTGCGCCGTTTTCATCCGTCAGCTTCGCGTCTTTCATGAGCGTTGCGAAGACGGTGTTCCGGACAAGGGAAGCGTAGGCTTCATCGGCTGGACCTCCCGTTCCTTCACTTCCAGGAAGTTTGGTTTCCTCGGCAAGCAGATACTCCGCCCATTCCGGGTTTTTCGCGAGAATGCCCCAGGACTTCGGATAGCCGATCATCAGCACCACGCCGACCACAAGCTGACGCCAGCGTTTGCCGCCGACCTTTCTGTCTTCCTGTTGCGCCTCGAAGGCCACCAGGCTGTTCTGGTACATGGAGATTGCGTTGATGATCCGCTTGATGTGGCGCGGATTGCCTGGAAGGAAATGGCCGATGGGCTGCAGCCTGTGGCGGATCGCTTCCTCGACCGCTTCGCGCCGGGTGGAGCGTTGCAGAATGACCGCGTCGCGGACCGCCCGTTCGGCCACCTTCCGGTTGGCTCTCGGAGCACTCTGGCGAATGTTTTCGATGGTGGCCGACGCCAGCCTGTCGATATCCTCCAGGGTATGGCCCTTGGAGATGGTATCGGTGATCGAACGCAGCAGTTCCGGGTCGATTTCCGGTTCTGCGCGCGTGGGCTCCCGGCTTTCTTTTTGCTCCGATTTGCCCTGATCGCCCGGCGCGTTCGTGCTGCTCGCAGTGTCGCTGCCATCCTCCGGCTGAGGCTCCTCGGCCGCATCCGCTTCCTGCTGTTGCACCACGCGCCCGATCAGGACCGTGCTGACATAATCTTCCAGCTTCTCGCCCATGTCGGGCAGCACGTAGGACAACTGGATTGCCTTTTCGACGAACCGTCCTCCAAATGTATGTTCCGGCCCGACGTTGATGTGCTTCATGTCGCTGTGGCAGACCTCGAAGGCCTGTTCGATCCAGTTCCTGTCGCCGAGCAAGAGATAGACGACGCGCGGACTTTTCAGGATCGTCTGCAGCCCGCGGGTCATCTCGACGATGAACTTCGGTTCGCAGCGGTCGATGTCATCGATGATGACCAGCACAGGCCGCTCGACCGCCTCCATTATCTCGGCGAAATGCTTCCGGAACCGGCTGAGCGGATCGGCTGAGCCGAGCGAATAGTTCTTGGCTGCTTCCGGTGTGCCGGGCAGCAGTGTCTGGGTGAAGGTCGCGAACAATGACCAGGCCGCCGACGCACCGCCCATCAGGATCGTCAGGAACGTAATCAGGAATTTCGCCGCACCTCCGAGCGCGCTCGTGCCTTCCGGCAGCTTGCCGTCCTTGAAGAAGCTTGTCAGCACTTTCAGGTCGAACAGGCCGAGGCCGAGAAGGAGTACGAATGCAAGAATGACAAAGCCGAATGTGATGAAGGCGTTCTGCACCTTCGGCGTCCAGAAGCGCCACAACAGCTCCCGGACCCAGAGCCCGCGCCAGCGGTCGAAACGATGGAACCGGCTCTCCCGTTTCATCTCGTAGGGTCCGTCCCCATTGAAAACGATGTCTGGACAGCCCTCGGTCCAAATCGTCGAAAAGCAGGCCTTGCGGATCGTCTGGTAGAAACTCCACCAGGGCGGATCCACATGCTGATTGAGCCAGGCGTTAAAGGGAACGATGATCCAGGGCCGCCGCGCCTCGCGGTCGTAGCGGCTTTCCAGGGTGCCGGGCTGCTGCGGGTCGACCTTGTCGCCGGAAAGGAACAGGCCGGTCATGTCCTTCCGGTCCGGATAGAGGGTTTCCAGAAAGTCGGGTTTGGTGCCCGGACCGTCCAGTTCTGGGTTCAGGGTCCGGGCGATCAGGTTTGCAAAACTGGTCTTGCCGCCGCCCCAGGGCGCATCGATATGAGCGACAAATCCGGCCGCGTCCTTTTGCGGCGCGCGCGCCTTGTAGGGTTTCAGCCCCTGCTCGATGCACCAGATTTCATGCAGGATCGTCGCCAACGAGACGGCCAGCGCCCCGCGTCCGAGCGCATCATGATCCCGCTCCGCATCGTCCCGCCGGACACGGATCTCGCCTTCGGGGAGGGGTTCGGTTTTTTCCTCTGCTGGCGGTTCGGATTCTGCCACCGAAGGGTCTGATCCCTGGTTCTCGGACAGTTCCGGCCAGCCCTGATCCTGCAGAAAATCCCGCAATCGGGCGACTTCTTCCGGCTTGAGGCTGAGGACGGCGCCGCGCCAGTTGCGCCGGGTGATGCCGGCTTCATTGATCACCTGATCGCGGGGCAGGGGATTGTCATCGTCGAATTGCCGAACCCGCGTCGGAAACCGCAGGGTGCCGTCCTCGTCCTCGGTCTCGGTCGAAATGACCTGCCCCAAGCCGACAAGCCCGCCCCGGTCGTCGCGGTTTTCCGGGTCTATGGCGCGCCAGTAGACGACAGGGTCGCCGGCTTTCATGGCCTTCGGCAGCGCCTTGCCGGATTTCCAACGCAATGTGGATCCGGGAACAGCCTCCGCAGTCCAGCGCGCAACCCGGTCGTTTGGCGTGTACTGGAGGATCCAGACCTTGGGGAGGGAGGGAGATTCCGGCTCGTCGTTAGCATCGTCGGCCGGCGCCTGATCCGTTCCAGATTCTGTCGCTTCCGGAGATTTGGCAAGATCGTCCAGGGCCGGAATATCGAGGTCCTCGACCTTCATATTCTCGGCGACCTGCCTAACCTGTTCCGCGACCGAGGGGCGTGCCTGGCTATCACCGGAAACGCTGGATACGCTTGATCCCGCTTCCGGCAGAACGTCGCCTTCAGGCGGGGCGGCTTCCTCCGGATACTGCTCCCGAAGCTCCGCCATCCGCGCTTCGAGCATTTCCGGGCCGCCCTTGTTGTATAGCTCGGTCAGTTCTTTGATCGTCGCGTTGACCAGTTTCGGTCCTTGATGCCAAATAGGCTCTGGCAGTGTCGCACCCGCAACTGCAAGCGCTTCATCTTCGGGCGCTTTGCCCGCGAGACGGTCTTCATACCACTCGGTCCAGACGTCCCAGCCTTCGTCAAGGATACCGAGTTTGGCTTTCAACTCTTGCCAGTATTTGATGAGGTCGTCTGGCATATGGCCGTCAGGCCAGAGAGGTTGAGCCGCGAGCATATCAGCCGGCAAGCCTGAATCGATCGATCTTCGATCAGTAGATAGAGCGATCGTGGAATTGTTGGCAGAGTTGGCGACGATTGCAGCTTCCGTAGCGAGGGTTGCAACATCGGTAGAGGGGGCAGCGACGTTGACGGCGGCACGGGCAGTGTAGGCGGCTGCGTAGGCGGGGGCTTCCGCAGCGGTGAGGGCGGCGGCGCTGGCGGCGGTGAGTGCAGCGGCTTTGGCCGATTCGACTAGCCAATCTTTGGTATTTTCTGAGACCCAACTATAAGAAAACGCTAAAAAATTAGCGCGAAAGATCGGCAGAATAATTGCGTTGGATGAATTTAATAGATCCGGAGCCGAAAGAAGAAGTGGCAGAACCCGAAGAGTACAGCGCGCAGCAATCGCCGCGGAGACCTCAGGCGGCTGCTCCCTCAGCCACGCCTCCAGCTCGTCCCTGTCAAATTCCCGCTGTTCCGCAGCCACGTGCCATCCTCCCCCATAACAGCTTATGCGGGAGCGGTGACCTTAAGCAATATGTGAGGGAATCCGCCAAACATGCAGCGGTCATCCCCGACTTGATCGGGGATCCATTAGCCTGAGCGGCAAATCGGAGAAGTGGGAAGGGGTACTGGTTGGCTGCTGTGCCCTGCCTGAACAGCATTTGCTCTGGGAACGATTGGATCCCCGCTCGGAGGCGGGGATGACGGTTGTGCAGTGACTCGGAGCTTTGCTCGCCTCACCCCCGGCCGATGAACGGCATCTTGGTCGCCATGATGGTCATGAACTGGACGTTGGCGGAAAGCGGCAGGTCGGACATCTGGACGACCGCGTCGGCGACGTGCTGAACGTCCATGACCGGTTCCGGCATGACGGTGCCGTTGGCCTGGGGCAGGCCTTTCTGGAAATGCTCGGTCATCTCCGAGGCCGCATTGCCGATGTCGATCTGGCCGCAGGCGATGTCGAAGGCCCGGCCGTCGAGGGAAAGCGTGCGGGTCAGGCCGGTGATGGCGTGCTTGGTCGTGGTGTATGGCACGGAGCCCGGCCGCGGCACATGGGCGGAGATCGAGCCGTTGTTGATGATCCGCCCGCCCTGCGGGTCCTGGTGGCGCATCATGCCGAAGGCGCCGCGGGCGATCAGGAATGCGCCGTGCAGGTTGACGTTCAGAACCGTCAGCCACTCGTCCACGCTGAGTTCGTCGATCGGCTTGGCCGGCACGTTGTTGCCGGCGTTGTTGAAGCAGACGTCGAGCCGGCCGTAGGTGGACTTGATGGCGGCAAACAGCGCATCCACCTGGGCGGTATCCGAGACGTCGCAGGCAACGCACAGGGACTGTCCGTCCGTGGCACCCGCACAGGCTTCCTTCAGACGCTCCTCGCGCCGTCCGGTCAGGATGACCTTCGCGCCTGCCTCCAGAAAGGTCTGCGCCGTTCTCCGCCCGATCCCGGAACTCGCGCCCGTGACCAGAACCACCTTGTCTGCAACTGACATGACATCTCCCCAAACTCTCCGGCAGGATCGCCGGTCCGATGTTTTCGGTGAGACTAGAAAGCGGGCCTCGGCGAGGCAAGGGGCGATGATGGCCGATCAGTTTGCCCGCAGCATGAATAATGCCCTGGCCTGAACAATACAGATGAGGTCGCACGGACCGACCGGGAGACCGGCTTCGGTCTCGCATCAACCTTGCGTTTTCGGGAAATACACGGCCGGTTTGTGCCCGTGCTTGGATATTTCCGGCGGATCGCTTATCTTCCAATCCAAGATCGCGTTCGCCGGATGTGTCCTGGCAGATGGATCACCGGCTCTCGTTGGGTTGAGGGAGGGCCGGATGGAGGGAGGAAGGCCGTAGATGACCGTTGCGCACGAGCCGTGGCTCGTCGTGCTGTCCCTGATCGTTGCATTTCAGGGAAGTTTTGTCGGGCTGAGCCTTGGGGTTCAGGTCACCGACGCGGTCGATCCGCGGCGGCGGTTCCTCTTGGCGAGTGCCGCGCTCACCCTTGCCCTTGCCATCTGGTCCATGCATTTCGTCGGCATGCTGGCCGCCCGGTTGCCGGTCGTCGTCGATTTTCTGGTGCTGCCGACGCTGCTCTCCTTTCTCGTCTGCGTGCTTGTGGTCGGGGTCGCCGTTTTCGCGGCCAGCAACGGACCGCTGACGCCGGTGCGCCTCGGCCTGTCCGCGCTGGTCATGGGGGCAGGCATTTGCACCATGCATTATCTGGGCATGTATGCGCTCCATGCGTCCTCGCGGATGGTGCACGATCCGGTCTATGTGGTGGCAAGCTTCCTGGTTGCCTTCAATGCGGCCGGCCTTGCCCTGTGGCTGAGCTTCGGTTCCGGCAAACGGCCGCCGATCGTCGTCTCGGCTGCTGTGCTCGCATTGGCAATCTCCGCCATGCACTACACCGCCATGGCCGGCATGCTGATCTTCCCGCGGACCGAGGGCGTCTCCTTTATCGCGCCGGCGGTCACGCCCGGAACGCTGGCGATCATCGTTGCCTGCGTCGCCTTCCTGGTCTCCGGCCTGTTCCTGCTGACGCTGGTTCCCGACACTCAGCGCACAGCCGCCAATTCCGGGAACGGGCAGCGGGATAGGGGAGGCAATGGCCCGTCATGGACCGCCGAAAGCGGGCAGGGGATAGGCGTCTTCTCCGGCCTGAATGCGAGGCTCCATGAGGCCGGCGCCATCGAGGGTCTCATTCATCCGGCAGACGGCAGCGGAGAGGCACCCAGGCGGGCCGCCGGGCTTCAGGCCGCGCCGTCGCAAAAATCGGCTTCGGCGCATGGCTGCCGGGCCTTGCCGGTGGAACGCGACGGCGCCAAGGGCATGGTCAACACGTCCGACATTGTCGCAGTCCATGCCGATGCCCATTACACCCAGCTGTTCGACGGCACGCGCAATCACTTCTGCCCGCTTGCCATCAGCGAGGTCGAGCAGCAGCTCGATCCGAAGACGTTCAGCCGGGTCCACCGCAGCCATATCGTCAACCTGACGCGGGTTTCCAGCTACAAACGCTCCGGCGACGGTGGCGTGCTCACCATGGAAGGCGAGGGCCGCCATTGCGTGCCGGTCAGCCGCTCCCGCTGGACCCGGGTGAAGACCCGGCTTGCCGAACAGACGTCCGAAGAACCGCTGCTGGCGGTGCAGACGGCTGCGGCCGAGTAAGCGCCTGTCCGGTCCCGCTCGAAGCGGTTGCCTCCCAATTCTCAGGTCATTTAACCGAAAAAAGCTTAGTGCGGGTTCGCGCAATACGTGTTGCTGCGCTGCCCATTCCCGACTTTGCGGGTTTCTGCCGGCCAATTGCACGAAATACGGATGGTGCGAGCTGAGAAAGTTCCCGAGACGCTACGGAAACCTTCGGCCCGAGAGGCTTGAATCCCCGATTTCTCCTGCGCCGGTAAAACGAATTTGTCGTCGGGAAACACATGAAATGCGTCAGTATAGCTGACGTAATTCGTGCGGAAAAACGCGCATTCCGTGTAATTTCCCGGTGCTCCGTGCACCGGTCGTTGTCATTGCACTGCACTGCTTCTCACCATGAGACAGGTTGTCGCGCTTCGGTGCCTATCCGCATTGGAGGATGCGTCGAAACGGGTGGTCGGCAGACGCTCTGCCGCAAGGATCCGGTTTCGGGTGATGACCGCAGAGACGAGGTCGGACTGCTGACAGCTTAATGCTGAGCGGTTCGTCGACTTGAGGGAGGAAATGACGTGATTCCCGGTGAATTCACCTATCACAGGCCGTCGACCGTGGCTGAGGCCGTGGCGATCCTGGCCAGCCATGGCGATGAGGCCCGTCCGCTTGCAGGCGGGCACAGCATCATCCCCATGATGAAGCTGCGCATGGCAGCCCCAGAACACCTGATCGACCTGAGCGGCGTCGCCGATCTGAAAGGTATCCGCGAAGAGGGCGGGGCGATCGTGATCGGCGCGATGACGACGCAGCACGAGCTGATCGCATCCGATCTGCTGGCGAGCAAATTGCCGATCATCCGCGAAACGTCGCTGCTGATCGCCGATCCGCAGATCCGTTACCTGGGCACCATCGGCGGCAACGTCGCCAACGGCGACCCGGGCAACGACATGCCGGCGCTGATGCAGTGCCTGAACGCGTCTTATAAGGTCGTCGGCCCGAACGGCGAGCGGGAAATCGCCGCCCGCGATTTCTACGAGGCGGCCTATTTTACCGCCCTTGCCCCGGAAGAACTGGTCACGGCCGTTGTCATCCCGGTTCCGCCGGCAGGACACGGTTTTGCCTATGAGAAGCTGAAGCGCAAGGTCGGCGACTATGCCACCGCCGCGGCCGCCGTCGTGCTGACCATGTCCGGCGGGTCCGTGTCCTCCTGTTCGGTGGCACTGACCAACGTCGGCGATACGCCGCTTTATGCGGCCGAGGCCTGCGACATCCTCACCGGCTCCACGCTGGATGCGGACACGGTGAACCGTGCTGTCGCCGCCGCCGAAGCCATCACCCGGCCGGCGTCCGACGGCCGCGGTCCGGCGGAATACCGCACCAAGATGGCCGGCGTGATGCTGCGCCGCGCGCTTGCCCGCGCCGCCGAACGCGCAAACGGTTGAGGGAGAGACCGAGAATGAGTGATATCGAACAGGTACCGGTCACCCTGACCGTCAACGGCAAGAAGGTGCAGCGCTTCGTCGAGCCGCGCACGCTTCTGATCCACTTTCTGCGCGAGGAGCTGAACCTCACCGGCCCGCACATCGGCTGCGAGACGTCCCACTGCGGCGTCTGCACGGTCGAACTGAACGGCATGTCGGTGAAGTCCTGCACGATGTTCGCCGCCCAGGCGAACGGCGCGGAAATCACCACCATCGAAGGCATGGCCAATGAAGACGGCACCTTGTCCGCCCTGCAGGAAGGCTTCCGCCAGATGCACGGCCTGCAGTGCGGTTTCTGCACCCCGGGCATGATCATGCGCGCCCATGTGCTTTTGAAGGAGAACCCGGACCCGACGGAACAGGAAATCCGCATGGGCATCTCCGGCAACCTGTGCCGCTGCACCGGCTATCAGAACATCGTCAAGGCGATCCAGTACGCCGCGGCGAAGCTGCAGGGACGTGACTTTCAGGAGGCTGCAGAATGAATGACATGACCCCCACACGGGAACAGCGCGAAGCCGCCCTGGAAGGCATGGGCTGCAAGCGCAAGCGCGTCGAAGACGTCCGCTTCACGCAGGGCAAGGGCAATTACGTCGACGACCTCAAGCTGCCGGGCATGCTGTTCGGCGACTTCGTCCGCTCGCCCTACGCCCACGCCAAGGTCACCAAGATCGACGCCAGCAAGGCGCTTGAACTGCCCGGCGTGATCGCCGTCCTGACCGCGGAAGACCTCAAGGGCGTGAACCTCGCCTGGATGCCGACGCTCGCCGGCGACGTCCAGATGGTGCTGGCCGACGGCAAGGTGCTCTACCAGAACCAGGAAGTGGCCTTCGTCATCGCCGAAGACCGCTACATCGCCGACGACGCGATCCAGCTGGTCGAGGTGGAGTACGAGGAACTGCCGGTTCTGGTCGATCCGTTCAAGTCCATGGACCCGGATGCACCCGTGCTCCGCCCGGACCTGGAAGGCAAGACCGAGGGCGCTCACGGGCCGCGCAAGCACCACAACCACATCTTCACCTGGGAAGTGGGCGACGCGGAAGAAACCGACCGGGCGTTCAAGGACGCCGACGTCACCATCAAGGAGCTGATCTCCTATCACCGCACCCATCCGTCGCCGCTGGAAACCTGCCAGTGCGTGGCGTCCATGGACAAGGTGACCGGTGAACTGACGGTCTGGGGCACCTTCCAGGCACCGCATGTCATCCGCACGGTGGCCTCGCTGCTGTCCACCATTCCGGAGCACAAGATCCACGTGATCGCGCCGGATATCGGCGGCGGTTTCGGCAACAAGGTGGGCGCTTATCCGGGCTATATCTGCTCGATCGTCGCCTCCATCGTCACCGGCCGTCCGGTGAAATGGGTCGAGGACCGCATGGAGAACCTCTCCACCACGTCCTTTGCCCGCGACTATCACATGACCGCTGAAATCGCGGCCAAGAACGACGGCACGGTCACCGGCCTGAAGGTGCATGTGCTGGCCGATCACGGCGGCTTCGACGCCTGTGCCGACCCGTCCAAATGGCCGGCCGGCTTCTTCAACATCGTCACGGGTTCTTACGACTTCCCGACCGCCCATCTGGCCGTCGACGGGGTCTATACCAACAAGGCTCCGGGCGGTGTCGCCTACCGCTGCTCCTTCCGCGTGACGGAAGCTGCCTACTGCATCGAGCGGGCCATGGATATCCTCGCCCAGAAACTCGGTATGGATCCGGCGGATCTTCGCATGAAGAACTTCGTCAAGCCGGAGCAGTTCCCGTATCACTCGGCCCTCGGCTGGGAATACGACAGCGGCGACTATCACACGGCCATGCAGAAGGCGATGGACACCATCGGCTACCGGCAGCTGCGTGAGGAACAGAAGGCCAAGCAGGAAGCCTTCAAGCGTGGCGAGACCCGTGAAATCATGGGCATCGGCATTTCGTTCTTCACCGAAATCGTCGGCGCCGGCCCGTCCAAGAACTGCGACATCCTCGGGGTCGCCATGTTCGACAGTGCGGAAATCCGCGTCCATCCGACCGGCTCCGTGATCTCGCGCATGGGCACCAAGTCCCAGGGCCAGGGCCATGAGACCACCTGGGCGCAGATCATCGCCACCGAGATCGGTATTCCGGCGGCCGACATCATGGTCGAGGAAGGCAACACGGATACCGCACCTTACGGTCTCGGTACCTACGGCTCGCGGTCGACCCCGGTCGCCGGTGCCGCGATTGCCCTTGCGGCGCGCAAGATCCGCAACAAGGCGCAGATGATCGCCGCTCACATGCTGGAAGTTTCCGAATACGACCTTGAGTGGGACGTGGACGGGTTCCAGGTGAAGGGCAATCCTGAGCTGCGCAAGTCGATGAAGGAAATCGCCTGGGCCGCCTATAACGCTCCGCCTCCGGGCATGGAGCCGGGCCTTGAGGCCGTGTCCTATTACGACCCGCCCAACATGACCTATCCCTTCGGCGCCTACTTCTGCGTCATGGACATCGACGTCGACACGGGTGTCTCCAAGATCCGCCGCTTCTACGCGCTGGACGATTGCGGCACCCGCATCAACCCGATGATCATCGAGGGCCAGGTGCACGGCGGTCTGACGGAAGGCTTCGCCATCGCCATGGGCCAGGAGATCCGTTACGACGAGATGGGCAACGTAATGGGTGCGTCCTTCATGGACTTCTTCCTGCCCACCGCGGTCGAAACCCCGCATTGGGAAACCGACTACACCGTGACCCCGAGCCCCCATCATCCGATCGGTGCCAAGGGTGTCGGCGAAAGCCCGAATGTCGGCAGCGTGCCGGCCTTCTCCAACGCCGTGAACGATGCCTTCGGCTTCCTGGGCAACACCCATATCCAGATGCCTCACGACGCCTGGCGCGTCTGGCAGGCCGCCAAGGATCTGGGCGCCCACGGTTGAAGATGATGTGATCCGGGCCCCCACAGCCCGGTAATCAGGAGCCGCTTGCCGAAACCGTCGGTTTCGGCGGGTAGGTCGGCAAGCGGCTCCTCTTCGAATTGGCCCGGCGGGGCATGGAAAATACGCTGAACCGGTCACGAAGGGACCGGGTGGGCAAGTGTTCCCTGCAAACATGGTGAGGAAACGAGAGGTCGACATGGCCCTGGACAAGAAAGAGTTGGCAAAAGCGCTCAGCGAGACCGGGTACGTCGCCGATGAAGGTCTGGCGACGGCTCTTGTTCTCACCGAACTTCTGAAGCGGCCGTTGCTCCTTGAAGGCGAGGCGGGCGTCGGCAAGACCGAAGTCGCCAAGGCCCTGGCCGATCTTTACGACACCAACCTGATCCGGCTGCAGTGCTACGAGGGGCTGGACCGCTCCGACGCCATCTACGAATGGAACTACCAGCGCCAGCTTCTCGCCATCAAGGCCCACGAAGGCTCAGGCGAGAGCGCCGATGAGGTCGAGGACGCGGTCTTTTCCGAAAAATATCTGCTGGAACGGCCGCTGCTGGCGGCAATCCGCCAGGACAAGGCGCCGGTCTTGCTGATTGACGAGATCGACCGGGCGGACGAGGAATTCGAGGCCTTTCTTTTGGAAATCCTGTCCGATTTCCAGGTCTCCATTCCAGAGATGGGAACGATTGCAGCGAGATCGATCCCCAAGGTGGTGCTGACCTCCAACGGCACGCGCGAACTCTCCGACGCTCTGCGCCGCCGTTGTCTCTATCACTATGTCGATTACCCGGCGCCGGACCGGGAAGCCCGGATCCTGATGAGCCGGGTGGAAGGGCTCGATACGGCCCTGGCGCTTCAGATCGCCGAACTGATGGCAAAGCTGCGCAAGGAGGATCTCGCCAAGGTTCCGGGCGTTGCCGAAACCATCGACTGGGCCGCCGCCCTTGTCGGACTGGGGACGAAGAACCTGCAGGAAGACCAGGACCTGGTCTTCGAAACGCTCGGCTGCGTCTTGAAGACCCGCGAGGACCAGGCGCGGGTGACCAGGGAAGTCACCGACCGGCTTTTGGGGAAAGTCGCCTGAGCCATGGCCGCGTCCGCCCTGAAACCCCCCGCCCTGAAACCACATGAAATCGAGACCGCCGACGACGTCGGCGCAGCCCTGCGCCTGCGCCTGGCCGGTTTCATGCACACCCTGCGCGACAACGGGTTCAAGGTAGGCCTGGCGGAAACCAATGACGCGGTGAGGCTGCTGCTGTCGCCGCTGGCCCGCCGCCCGCATGAACTCAGAGACGCCTTCCGCGCCCTGTTCTGCGGACGCCTCTCCGACTGGCAGGCCTTCGACGAGATCTTCGACGCCTACTGGTTCGCCAAGGGCATGAAGGGCATCGTCAAGACCTCAGGCACCAGCACGAAGAAGGGCGGCAAGACCATCCGCGAAATGGTCGAGGCCCAGGGCAACCGTCAGGACGGCCTTGCTGGCGATGTGGAACGCACGCCGGGCGAGGAAGACGAGGACACCGACGACGAAGCCGCCGGCCGCCGCGAAGGCGCAAGCATTGCGGAAAACCTGGAAAAGATCGATTTCCGCAAGATCCACGATCCGGATGCGGTCGAAAGAGCCAACGAACTTGCCGAGCGGCTGGCCCATGCCATGCGCGTACGCCTGACCCGGCGCGACCGCCACCGGCGCAAGGGGCCGAGGCTCGACCTGCGCCGGACGATCCGTCATTCCATTGCCCATGGCGGAACGCCGATCGAGCTGATCCGCAAAGGTCCGCGCGAGCGCCAGCTCCGTCTTGTGATCCTGCTCGATGCCTCCGGTTCCATGAACAATTACACCGGCGTCTTTACCCGGTTCGTGCATGGCTTGTTGTACAATTTCCGCGAGGCGGAAGCCTTCCTGTTCCACACCCGGCTGGTGCATGTCTCCTCCGCCCTGAAGGAGAGGGACGCGGCCCGCGCCCTCGACCGCATGGGGCTGATGGCCCAGGGCGTCGGCGGCGGCACGAAAATCGGCGAGGCGCTTGCTGACTTCAACCGCTGGCATGCCGCCCGTGTGATCCATTCGCGCACCTGCGTGATTATCCTGTCCGACGGCTACGACACCGGCGATCCGGAGCGTCTCGGCCACGAAATGGCCACGCTCCGCCGCCGTTGCAATCGCATCGTCTGGATCAATCCGCTGATCGGCTGGCAGGGCTACGAGCCGACCGCCGGCGGCATGTCCGCGGCCCTGCCTTTCGTCGATCTGTTCGCGCCGGCTCACAACCTTGAGAGCCTGGCCGCGCTCGAACCCTATCTGGCAAACCTGTGAGAGGTACGCTCATGACCCCGTCTCCGATCGATCGGCCGCCTGAAGCCGCCCGCGAAGACCTTCACGACCTGATGAACCGCCTGCGCCGGCAGGGAAAGCCGTTCGCGCTGGCAACCGTGGTCCGTACCATATCGGTGACCGCCGCCAAGGCCGGCGCCAAGGCGGTGATCAGCCCGGAAGGCGAGATTGCCGGCGGCTGGATCGGCGGGGGTTGCGCCCGCGGCGCGACCCTGAAGGCGGCCCGGCAATCTCTGGAGGACGGCCAGACCCGGCTGATCTCGATCCAGCCGGAAGACCTGTTGAAGGACCACGGCGTCTTCCCCGGCGAGGAACGCGAAGGCATTCGCTTTGCAAAGAACATGTGCCCGAGCCAGGGCACCATGGACATCTTCATCGAACCGGTGTTGCCGCGCCCGGCCCTGGTCATTCTCGGTTCCAGTCCGGTCGCCGTCGCGCTTGCCGATCTCGGTCCCCGTGTCGGCTTCGACATTGCCGTCTGCGCACCGGCCGACGAGCAGGCCGCCTTCGCGGAGGCCAACGAGCGGATCGAAGGCTATGCCCTGCCGGTCGAAGCCGCGGGCGAGCGCTATCTCGTCGTGTCCACGCAAGGCAAGGGCGACCTGATCGCCCTGAAGGCCGCGATCGGCGTGGACGCCCGGCATATCGCCTTCGTCGGCAGCCGCCGCAAGGCGGAAAGCCTGCGCCAGAAGCTGCTGGCCGAAGGTGTCGCGGAAGAAAAGCTGAACCGCATCAAGGCGCCGGCCGGGCTTGACCTCGGAGCCATCACGCCGGAAGAAATCGCCCTTTCCATCCTTGCCGAGATCCTGCGCGTGCGCCGGAAGGACCAGCGCGGCGAGGGCCTCGGAACCACCCCATCCAGCGAAAACGGAGATGAACACTCATGAAAATGTCCGAAACCCAGCGGATCGAAGCCCCCCGGCAGAAAGTCTGGGAAGCGCTCAACGATGCTGAAGTCCTGAAAGCGTCGATCCCCGGTTGCGAGGAACTCACCAAGCATTCCGACACGGAGATGGAGGCCAAGGTCAAGCTCAAGGTGGGTCCGGTGAAGGCGACCTTCGGCGGCAAGGTGACGCTCGAAGACCTCAATCCGCCGGAAAGCTACCGGATCGTCGGCGAAGGCTCCGGCGGTGTCGCCGGTTTCGCCAAGGGCGGCGCCACCGTGCGTCTCGAGGAAGACGGCCCGGACGCCACGATCCTGCATTATGACGTCGACGCCCAGATCGGCGGCAAGCTCGCCCAGCTCGGCGCACGCCTGATCGACAGCACCGCCAAGCGCCTGGCCGGCGAATTCTTCAAGACCTTCGGCGAGCAGGTCGCGCCAACCCAGCCGCAGGAAGAAGAAGCAGCAGTTTCCGAAGACGCGGACGCGCCGGCGGAAAAGAAGGGCTGGCTCGGCGGCCTGTTCGGCGGCAAAAGGGAAGAAAAAGCGGAAGAAACCGCCGCATCCTGACGATTGCCGGACGCCCGTTCACTTGACGGGCGTCCGCCCGGTCCGGTTACTTGAGGGAGGAATGGAATGACTGCACAGGCAATTCAGGCATCCGAGGCATCGACCATGCGCGAAATTGCGCAGGATCCGTGGCTGATGACGGCCCTTGGCCTCGGCATGCTGCTCACGGGCTTCTTTTTCTTCGCCCACGCATGTTGCTTCGGAGCGGACGCCGCCATGTTGAAGTCACTGTCGGTGATCTGCTCGTCTGCGGGCTGATCGCGATCAGGCATTGCCGGCGTCCGGCTTCGGCGACGCATCCGGCGCGTTCATGGATTGCCGTTCACTGGACAGGCGATCCATGTGAGCCTTGAGGTCCGGTGTCTTCTGCAGGAGTGTGCGGAACGCCGAAGCCGACAGGCCGAGGAGCTGGCAATAGCCGAGCGCGGTGACATCCGCCGATCTGGGTTTCCCCGTCACCAGCGCCATTTCCCCCACCACATCGCCGCGTCCCAGGCGGATCGTGTCCGTTCCGGTGCGGACCTCGACGGCGCCTGAGGCGATGAAATAGACCAGATCCCCTTTCTCGCCCTTGCGCATGAGCTTTTCGCCGGGAGTTGCGAACGTCGGCCGCATCATCCGCGCAATGTCGCTCAGATGCTCCGCCGAAAGATCCGCAAACAGCGAATGCTTGGCCAGCAGGTCTTTCGTCTGCAGCCCGAGATCGAGGTCCGGTCTGTCTCGTGTTTCGTGCCTGAGGCGCATCAGATCGCCGTGCAGGTCGTTGTAGAGCTCCGCACCGATCAGCGCCTGGCTGTGGGCCATCGCATAGGCGGTGTCCTCCAGGCGGAACCCGGTCATGCGCAGGAACTTGGTTTCCAGGGCGTCCGAATAGTCCGGATATTGCAGACGAAGCGCGTCGATGGCGCGCAGGATGTCGTCCCGGCGGGCACAGAGCGTGTCGTTCAGGATCGTTCCGACCCGGTCGCCGACCAGCGGGCGGATCCGGGTATGGTTGAAGGCGACCAGTTCGTTGGAAATGATCCGGCAGACGAGGAGGTATTCGAACCGGTCTGCCAGGAGGATCGCAAGCGGTCGATGGATCTTCAACCGCCGCTGGAGCCACTGGGCAAATCGGAAGTTGAACCGGAACCGCAGCGCCTGACGGCTCGCCTTGTTGTAGCCGGCGCGGCCCTCCGAGCGGGTCAGGTCGGCGATCTGTCCGGCGGTCGCCAGATGAAGAGCTATCGCCCTGCGGGAGACGGTCTTTTCGTTGAAGTGGTTGAGCACCAGGTAGCGTTCCCGGTCGGCAAGGGCGATCAGCCCGAGGATGACCCGCTCCTTATCCTTGAGATCCGCGAAAGCCTGACTGGCGTCGGCGGCTGCTCTGGCCCGTTCGGCATAGGTCTCCGTGACCGGATCGGCAATGCGCGGTTCGATCTGGTAGTCCTGCGCTGTCTGTTCGACTTCCTGGCGGACATCGGCCAGCGCGAGCGCCAGGAACTGACCGCGCAGGGCTTCATCGCGCGCGCTGAGCCTGTTCAGTCCCAGGAGCCTGATCAGCGGTTTCAGGCTGGTACCGTAGACAAGCAGGGTGAACAGCACGAAACCGGTGGCGAGCTTGGTGACAAAGGTCGCGACTTCCGGAGAAAGCGCCTGGTGTTCGGAAACACTGAGCGCCAGCGTCAGGGTGACGGCGCCGCGCATCCCGCCCCACAGCATCACCGTCTTGAATTTCGTGCTGACGCTTTCCCCCATGCGAAACAGGCTCAGGAGCGGCAGCAGGCCGAAGATGACCAGCGCGCGGGAGACAAGGGCCGCGGCCGCGACGACAAAGAGCAGCAGGATATCGATCGGCTGAAACCCCTCCACGAGACGCGGGATCAGGATCGAGGCGAGCACGAAGATGAGCGACGACGCCCAGAAGGCGATCTGGTCCCAGACGTGATGAAGAAAGTCCCAGTCCTCCAGAGTGATCCGGGAGGGGCCGTAGAGATTGAAGACAATGCCGGCGGAGACGACCGCGACCACGGCGGAGACATCGGCGAACTGGTCGCTGAGTACATAGATCACGTAAGGAAGGGCGAGGCTGAGCGTGACCTGTGCGAGCGGCAGGTCGCGCATGATCGGCAGCAGCATGACGAACAGACGGGCGACCAGGGCGCCGACGATGGCCCCGCCGATGAAGGACCGCAAGAACGCCATCAGCGCCTTGGCCAGATCCAGCTCGTGACTGCCGGTCAGGATGCCGAGCAGGAGAATGAAGATGACGATTGCAGCCGCATCATTCAGCAGGCTCTCGCCCTCCACGATGCGCCCGAGCCGGGCCGGGGCGCCGATATCGCGGAAAATCGCGACGACGGCCACGGGGTCGGTGGTCGCGACGATGGCGCCAAGCAGCAGGCACGCGACCAGCGAGACGTTGCCCAGCGGATAAAGCGCCAGGCCGATAAAAAAGGTCGCGGCGAAAACCGCGACGACGGCCATCACCAGGATCGGGCCGATATCCTCGAATATGCGCCGGACATCCAGCGTCAGCGACGTCTGGAACAGCAGGATCGGCAGGAAGATATAGAGGATCTTCTCCGCGTCGAGCGGCGGGTCGACAAAGACAATCGCAATCGTGTTGAAGGCGTCGGTGTATTTGGTGTTCAAGAGAAAGATCGCACCGATGCCGATCAGCGTGCCGACCATGGCAAGCAGCACGCTTGGCGCGAGGCCCAACCGGCGGGCGAGCGGCTGCAGCAGCGAGATCGTTATGAGCAGACCGGCAAAGCAGCCGACGACGATTGGTGTTTCCATGCGGCTAATTTGCCTTGGGTTTTAAATTTATCCAAGGCACGGTGCCGGGTTTCGAACAGGCTTCGGTGCTGCTTAGGACGATTTTCGCTTGCGTTCCGACAGCCAGATACCGCCGAGGACGAGAACCAGAGCCAGACCGTGATGCCAGCGGAAGGGTTCGCCCAGGATGAGAATGCCGAGGGCGGCGGCGAAGATCGGCACCAGGTTGAGGAAGACGCCGGCACGCGCCGGACCGACCAGTTCCACGCCGCGTATGAAGAAGATCTGCGCCAGGCAGGACGGGAACAGGGCAATATACAGCGTCACCAGCCAACCCGACGGGGTCGGCCAGAGCGCGGTGCCGTTTGCCATCTCGTAGATCAGCCCCGGAATGGAGATGAAGGCGGCAATAACGGATAGGACCGCAAAGAACACCAGACCCGAAACCTGGGGCCGGTTGCGCAAGGTGATCGTGTAGCCCGCATAGAAGAAACTGGCGATCAGCATCAGGCCGTCGCCGGGGTTGATCGACAGGTTCAGGAGTGTCTCCAGGCTGCCTTGTGCCGCAACGAGGGCGACACCCGCCAGCGTCGCGACGATGCCGACGACCTGCAGCAGCCTGACCCGGGCGCCGAGCAGAAGAACGGACCCGATCAGGACGAAGATCGGCATGGATCCCTGCAGAATCCCGAGGTTGACGGCCGTGGTGTAATGCGCCGCCATGTAGAACAGCATGTTGAAGCCGGTGAAGCCGAACAGCGCCATCAGGCACAGCTTGCCGAAATGAGGGCGCATGATCGGCCATTCCTGGCGCACCCGGGGCAGCATAGTCACGGTCAGGATCACGCTCACGATGGCCCAGCGCAGGAACACGACCACCATCGGCGACACCCGGCCGACTGCCAGCTGGCCTGCGATCGTATTGCCGCCCCAGAACAGGGTGGTCAGGACCAGCATGATGACCGCGTTGCCGAAAACCCGATCTGTGAAAAGCGTTGCCGCTCGGCTCATAGGTATTCCTTGTGGGCGTAAATGCTTGATGGTTTGCTGCTTTGCCGACGCCGGCTGAACATGTCCCCGGCCCGGGGACAACAGGCGTCTGCATGTGGTTCGGCTAGCGTTGTGAAGAGAAAATCGCCCGTGCGCAAGGGCTGCCCGGGATGACTTGGTTGGCTTGAATGCAGTCTATCGGAGAAAATAAATTTGATTATTTCCATTTTGGAAAAAGTAATTCCGAACTGCGGCTGATTGACCCGGAGGCCGGTTCCAGACAAAAAAGGCGTCAATTCGCCACCAAAGTCGCAATTTTATATAAAAGAACGGGAGACGCCGAAGATGACAGCGCGTATCGAAGTTCACGGCCTTCAGGTCGCCAGCGAACTCTATGACTTCGTCAACAGCAAGGCCCTTCCGGGAACCGGCGTCGATCAGGACCGTTTCTGGGAACAGCTTTCCGCCATCGTGCATGACCTTGCGCCCAAGAACCGTGCGCTTCTGGCAAAACGCGATGCGCTTCAGGAAAAGATCGATGCCTGGCACCGGGCCAATTCCGGCGTGCCGGACATGGCCGCCTACAAGGCGTTCCTGACGGAGATCGGCTATCTCGTGTCCGAAGGCGGCGATTTCGCGGCCACGACCGCCAATGTGGATCCCGAGATCTCGACCGTCGCCGGCCCGCAGCTGGTCGTTCCGGTCATGAATGCCCGCTATGCGCTGAACGCTGCCAATGCGCGCTGGGGTTCGCTCTATGACGCCCTTTACGGCACCGATGCCATGGGTTCGCTTCCCTCAGGCGGCGGTTACGATCCGGCGCGCGGCGCCGAGGTGATTGCCTATGCCCGCAAGGTTCTGGACGAAGCTGCACCGCTCAGCCAGGGCTCCTGGGCCGACGTCACCGGTCTTTCGGTTGCCGGCGGCGCCCTCAGCCTTGCCACGGCCGACGGCTCGGTCGCCCTTGCCGATCCGTCCCGTTTTGCCGGCTATGACGGCGATGCGTCCGCCCCTTCGAAGGTACTGCTGACCCAGAATGGACTGCATCTGGAAATTGTCGTTGATGCCGGTCACCCGATCGGCAAGACCGACAAGGCGCATATCGCCGACGTGATCGTCGAATCCGCCATGTCCACGATCATGGACTGCGAGGACTCCGTCGCCGCCGTCGATGCGGAAGACAAGGTCGTCGTTTACGGCAACTGGCTCGGCCTGATGAAGGGCGATCTGGAAGAGACCTTCGAAAAGGGCGGCAAGATGATGACGCGCCGGATGAACGGCGATCGCACCTATACCGCTCCGGATGGCTCGACGCTGACCTTGCACGGCCGCTCGCTGCTGCTGGTGCGCAACGTCGGTCACCTGATGACCATCGATGCGGTTCTGGACAAGGACGGCAACGAAGTTCCGGAAGGTATTCTCGACGGCATGGTCACCTCGCTGATCGCGCTGCATGACATCGGCCCGAACGGCAGGCGGACCAACAGCCGCGCGGGCTCGGTCTATATCGTCAAGCCGAAGATGCACGGGCCGGAAGAAGTCGCCTTTGCGTGCGAACTCTTCGACCGGGTCGAGGATGCGCTCGGCATGGCGCGCAACACGCTCAAGATGGGCATCATGGACGAGGAACGCCGCACCACGGTCAACCTCAAGGAATGCATCCGTGCAGCCAAAGACCGCGTGTTCTTCATTAACACCGGCTTCCTCGACCGCACCGGCGACGAGATGCACACCTCCATGGAGGCCGGGCCGATGATCCGCAAGGGCGACATGAAGACCGCCACCTGGATCGGCGCTTACGAGAACAACAACGTGGACGTCGGCCTGGCCTGCGGTCTGCCGGGCCATGCCCAGATCGGCAAGGGCATGTGGGCCATGCCGGATCTGATGCACGCCATGCTGGAGCAGAAGATCGGCCATCCCATGGCCGGCGCCAACACCGCCTGGGTGCCGTCGCCGACGGCGGCCACGCTGCATGCCCTGCATTACCACAAGGTCAATGTCGCCGAGCGCCAGAACGAGCTGAAGTCGCGTGAGCCGGCAAAGCTGGAGGATATCCTGTCGATCCCGGTCGCGACCCGCCCGAACTGGTCGCCGGAAGACATCCAGGCCGAACTCGACAACAACGCGCAAGGGATTCTCGGCTACGTGGTCCGCTGGGTCGAGCAGGGGGTCGGCTGTTCCAAGGTGCCGGACATCAACAACATCGGCCTGATGGAAGACCGCGCCACCTTGCGCATCTCGTCCCAGCACATCGCCAACTGGCTGCGCCACGGCGTCTGCACCAAGGAGCAGGTCATGGAAACCATGAAGCGCATGGCCGCACTCGTGGACGAGCAGAATGCCGGCGATCCGCTGTACCGGCCGATGGCTGCCGACTTCGACGCCTCGGTCGGCTTCCAGGCCGCCTGCGATCTGGTGTTCGAAGGCTGCGCCCAGCCGAACGGCTATACCGAGCCGGTGCTGCACCGCCGCCGGATCGAATTCAAGGCAAAGATGGCGTCGTAACGCCTGCGCTTCTGACGAAGCGCCTTCGGGACGTCTCGAATTGACGATCAGAGCCGCAGGTTCATCGAGGATCTGCGGCTTTTTTCGTATTTCGGCGCCACTGGTTGGATGACGCCGGGGACTCTTGGGAAAATTCGAGAAGAATGCACACAGTACGCCTTGATAAGTGCACGCAGTGCGCTATATTCGTGCGTATCGGGCCAAAACACCACAAAAAGGAGATGCCCAAATGAATGTGCACATCGCAAGATGCCTGATCGTGGATCATCGGCAGGATTATAGCCGTGACCGGCTGCGCTGGCTGCCGTCACGGCTATATCGCCTGTTTCGGGAAGCGCGTCCCGCAACCTGATAACCGCCGGCCATCGCAGCGGTGGCCGGAAAAGAACGCTCAGGCCTGAAAGGCACAAGAGCGCAAAAGGGGCGGGCGTTGATCCCGAGCCTTGAAGACCCGGCTTCGGCCGGGTTTTTTATTCTGAAGCAGGGGAGGGAACGCCTCCATCAGGGTGTAATCTCAGGCTTCACAGAAATTCAGTTTCGCAAAGATCGCACGTTTCTCACGCTGGCTTCGGGCGGTATATCTTCATCGCAAAAGAGGCCGGAGGAGCAGCAATGATCGCCATCATTTTCGAAGTCGAACCGCATGCGGAACACAAGGACCGTTACCTGGAAATCGCGGCCAGCCTCAAGCCCGTCCTGGAGGAGATCGATGGCTTCATCTCCGTGGAACGGTTCCAGAGCCTGACCAATCCGGGCAAACTATTGTCGATCTCGTTCTTCCGCGATGAAAAGGCGCTGGATGACTGGCGCAACGTCATGGCCCACCGCAAGGCGCAGGCCGCGGGCCGGAACGTGCTGTTCAAGGACTACAGGCTGAAGGTGTGCAGCGTCATCCGCGACTATGGCCTCAATGACCGCGCGGAAGCGCCGGAGGACAGCAAGGCGGCGCTTTAGGTCCGTGACCTAACCCCCGATCGGCAGTCGCACCACCGCTTTAAGGCCGCGGTCGTCACCGTTCTTCAGTTCGATCGTGCCGCCGTGGGCGTGGATGATGGAGCGGGTGATGGCAAGGCCGAGACCGATGCCGCCGGTCTCCTCGCTGCGCGATTCCTCAAGGCGAACAAAGGGTTCGAACACATCCGCAAGCCGGTCCTCGGGAATGCCCGGTCCCTGGTCGGATATGGTGATCACCGCGTCCTTTCCATCGCGGGACAGATCGATTTCGACCGCCTCGCCGTAGCGGATGCCGTTTTCGATCAGGTTGCGGAACGCGCGTTTCAGGGCAACCGGCCGGCAGGTAATCACCAGCCGGTCGGCTTCGTTGACCGTTGCCTGATGGCCGAGGTCCTGCTGATCGCCGGCAAGGCTCTCCAGAAGAGACCCGAGATCGGTCGGCCTTGCTTCTTCCTTTGCCGCCTCGTCGCGGGCAAAGGCAAGGGTCGCCTCGGTCATCTGGCCCATTTCCTCCAGGGTTTCGATGATCTTTTCCCGGTTTTCATCGTCCTCGATGAATTCCGCGCGCAGCCTGAGCGAGGTGATCGGCGTGCGCAGGTCATGGCTGATGGCCGCCAGCATCCGCGTCCGGTCGCGCACGAAGCGGGTCAGCCGGTCCTGCATGCTGTTGAAGGCCTCCGTCACCGTGCGCACCTCCATGGGTCCGGCCGCCTCCAGATGAGAGACATCCTCGCCCCGGCCGAGCCGTTCGGCCGCATTGGCAAGATCCCGCAAGGGGCGTGAGACCCGTCTGACGGCAAAACCCACGATCAGGATCACCGCCAGCGCCATCAGGCCGAGCTGCACCAGGAGCGGCATCAACGTGCGCGGCGGAGGCCGGTAGCTGGTTTCCACATTCAGGAAAGAGCCGTCCGATAGCGGGATGCTGAGCGCGAGGTCGATGTGGCCGTGCATGATCTTGCGCAGCCGGCCGCCGTGCTTGCCGTTGGACGGACCGCGCCAAGAGGGGCGTTTCGGCTGCTCGTCATTCCCGTCGTCGTCGGTCGAAACCGCGCTGTCCGGCTGGCGGCCGCGCGGGTCTATCAGGTCAAGCCGGACGTCGCGCGGCGGTGAAAACCGGTTCGACAGGATCTGCTGAAGGCGGGTTTCCGTACCGTCGTCGCCGGTTTCGCGAACGACGGGCGCCTCACCGATCCAGAAGGCGGTGAACCTGCTGGAGGAGGCTTCCAGAACCCGGTCATGCAAGGGCTTCGGCGTCTCGTCGATCAGCTTGGCGATCGAGACGGCGCGCATCAGGATATTGTCGCGCGCGACCTCGATCAGCGCGATCCGCCGTTCGTCATGGAATATCCAGATACTGATCGCCTGGGCGACGAACAGGGCGATCAGCAACAGCCCGATGAGCTGGCCGGCCAGACTGCGTGGATAGGGAAACCGCCAGGAAGAAAGCGTCATTCAGCACTGCCTTTGACATCCGCCGTCAGCATATAGCCGCCCCCCCAGACGGTCTTGATCAGTTTGGGATCCTTCGGGTCCACCTCGATCTTGCGCCTGAGCCGCGACACCTGGTTGTCGATGGATCGGTCGAACACGGTCGGTGTCCGTCCGGTGGTCAGGTCCAGAAGCTGGTCGCGGGTCAGCACCATCTTGGGCCGTTTCAGGAAGGCGCACAGGAGCTGGAATTCGCCGCTGGAGAGCGGAACCACGACACCGTCCGCGTCGAGCAGTTCCCGCTTGGAGACGTTGAGGCGCCAGCCCTCGAAGCCCAGTTCCTCCTGTTCGATCGGATCGCGTTCCCTGGGCACGATCGATGTCCGCCGCAGGACCGCACGGATGCGGGCCAGCAGTTCGCGCGGATTGAAGGGCTTGGTGACATAATCGTCGGCGCCGATTTCAAGACCGATGACGCGGTCGGTGTCATCCGCCATGGCCGTCAGCAGGATGACGGGAATCGAGCCCGTTTCCACCAGGTGGCGGCAGAGCGACAGCCCGTCTTCGCCGGGCATCATGATGTCCAGCACGACAAGATCGATGGAAGCCGCCTTCAGCGCCTTGCGGGCATGGGCAGCACTTTCCGCCGTGGTCGCCCTGAGGCCGTTCTTGACCAGATAACGCGCAAGCGTCTCCCGGATATCGCGGTGGTCGTCCACGACGAGAATATGGGGACTCGGGTCGTTCACTGTCGGCTCCAGTCGATAATACGTCTTTGTAATCTTAGGGTCAGGACTCACTAATTTTACACATTCTGCGGGAGTGGGTTTGTCTTCTGACAAGGCAGAGAGCCGCAGGAAACCATCCGGTTTTCAAGGATCTCTAACGCTGTCAGCAGGCAAAGACGCCCCGCCCTTCGGGTTTGCCAGGGAAGGCCGGCCTGACCGCAACATCGAGCTTGGATAGGGACAACCTGTCCTGCGCTCGCTCTTACGCTCATTCCAACCCTCCCTGGCAAACAGAATGAGCAAAATTAATGGGTCCTGACCCTAACTAATGCGTAGCGAACGCGTTTGCGCGCAGATTTTGTAACAGGATGTAACAGGGCCGCAAATGCGGACATTTGGCGACACTTCCCCCGGTTTCCGACCGTATTTCTGAGACAATTCCCACCTATCTCTTGGTCATCGCAACGACGAACCACGGAGTAATGTGGGATGAAAACGCTTAAGACATTCGCAATTGCGGCGCTGGCAGCAGGTGTTGCGGGCACGGCTCTCACCACATCCATGAGCGCATATGCCCAGGGTTGGGGTGGCGGAAACGGTCCGCACGGCTGGCATATGATGGGCGGTCCGCGTGACGGCATGCGCGGCGGCCGTATCATGGAGCGTTTCGACGTCAACGGCGACGGCGCCATCACCCAGGTCGAAGTCGATGAAGCTGCGGCGACGCGGTTTGCCGAGGCTGATACGGACGGAAACGGTTCGATCGATCTGGCCGAGGCCAAGGCCGCTTTCGCCAAAATGAGCAAGGACATGCAGGTCCGTGCCTTCCAGCGCCTGGACAAGGATGGCGACGGTACTGTCACCGAAGAAGAATTCAACGCACAGACCGACCGTATGTTTGCCCGTCTCGACCGGGACGGCAACGGCGAACTGGAAATCCTGCGCGGCCGTCCCGGCGGCCCCGGCTTCGGTCCCGGTCCGCGGATGAAGCCGGGCAGCGCCACGGATTCCGATGACGATGCCACCCCCAGCCGCGGAATGGGCCAGGGAATGGGCCAGGGAATGGGTCAGGGAATGGGCCCGGGAATGGGTCAGGGAATGGGCCCGGGAATGGGTCAGGGCTACGGTCCCGGCCAGGGCCGCGGAATGCGCGGGAACGACGATGACGGTATGCGCGGCGCACACCATCGCTGGGGCTGGCATGGACGTGATGACGACGGCCGCAATGGCCCGCGTTGGGGGCATGGCTGGGGCATGGGCGGCGGCGCTCGCGGTCATATGGGAATGGGACCGATGGGCGGTCACGGCATGATGGCCGGCCTGTTCCAGGTCTTTGACACGGACGGCAACGGCAAGATCACCCGTGAGGAGTTCAACGAGGTTCGCGGCAAGCTCTATGCCTCTGCCGATACGGACAAGTCGGGGTCCTTCAGCCTGGATGACTTCTCCGCGATCTGGATGACCCTGCAGGAACCGCGTGTCGTGCGCATGTTCCAGTCGATGGATGCCGACGGCGACCTTAAAGTCACCGCCGAAGAACATGCCGAGCGGACAAAGGATCTGGTCGAGCGCATGGACCGCAACGATGACGGTGTCATCACCTCCGCCGACTTTGGCCGCAAGGGCAGGGGCTATCACGGCTCCTTCGGCCACGGCCATCATGGCGGCAAGAATTGCGGCCGCGGCAACCGCTGAGGTCCGGTTGATTCGGCCGGAGATTGCCTTCCCCGGCCTGCAGAATTGGCAGCAGCCGTCAGTCAATGCCCCCCACCCGCACTGGCGGCGGCCTGTCAGAAGAAGGGGTCCGTTCGGGCCCCTTCTTTCGCTTTTGAATTTTTTTGAGTTTCCAGAAAAAAATCTCTTGAACTGAAAGGCGAATTGGCCCATTTACGGCTTGCCCAAATTCGCACGTGCCCGTGGTCGTTCATGGGATGGCTGACACAGACATCTCTTAAGGGGCCGCTGCCGCAAAACACCGCCAAGGGGCGGGGCAGCATGATCCGGACGGCTTAAAGCAACGACGTAAGAGGGTTTTTTCGGTCTCTGCCGGGGTTTCCAACCTCCGGGGTCACTGAAGAGGCACTTGTTACATCATTGCCCGACGTGCGGTTCGGTTTTCCGATCCAATCAACGGCATTCCCGACGCGGGAAAGCTTTGCGCGGCCTCCGGCCTGCATTGCCCAACCGTCGCCGCTATTGCACGCCGCCCCCGGCTTCCACCACGGGGATCACGGTCCTGCATTCGCGGCATCCTGCGACGTGAAGCTGCGAAGCGGCCAGCAAAGAGAAAGCCGGCTTCGCACGACAGATTGGAAAAAGGGCATACCCCGATGAGCGAACGTATCCGCGAATTCCTCCGCCGCCGCGCAGACGAAGGTCCGTGCGTTGTCGTCGACACCGACATTGTCCGTGAAAACTACCTGACCTTTGCGAAGGCCCTGCCGGACACCTCTGTCTACTACGCCGTGAAAGCCAATCCGGCGCCCGAAATCCTGACCCTGCTGGAAAGCCTGGGCTCCTCCTTCGATTGCGCCTCCGTCGGCGAAATCGAGATGGTGCTGGCGACCGGCGCCGATGCGTCCCGCATTTCCTACGGCAACACCATCAAGAAGGAACGGGACATTGCCCGTGCCTTTGAATATGGCGTGCGCCTGTTTGCCGTCGACAGCGTGGAAGAAGTCGACAAGATCGCCCGCGTTGCCTCCGGTTCCCGTGTTTTCTGCCGTGTGCTTTGTGACGGTGTCGGCGCCGAATGGCCGCTGTCGCGCAAGTTCGGCTGCGCCCCGGAAATGGCGGCAGACGTTCTGGAACATGCTCACCGCTCGGGCCTTGAAGCCCACGGCGTGTCGTTCCATGTCGGCTCGCAGCAGGCGAACCTGGGTGCCTGGGATGCAGCGCTCTCCATGGCCGCCGGCGTATTCCGCGAAATGGCGACCCGCGGCATCGAGCTGAAGATGGTCAACATGGGCGGCGGGTTTCCGACCCGTTACCTGAAGGACGTCCCGGGCGTGCCGAGCTACGGCGAGGCGATCTTCCGTGCGCTCACCGATCACTTCGGCAACCGCCTGCCGTCGACCATCATCGAACCGGGCCGCGGCATGGTCGGCAACGCCGGCATGATCGAGACGGAAGTGGTTCTGATTTCCAAGAAGTCCGCTGACGACGACGTCCGCTGGGTCTTTCTGGACATCGGCAAGTTCCATGGCCTCGCCGAGACCATGGACGAGGCGATCCGCTATCCGATCCGCACCCCGCGCGACGGCGACCTGACGGCTCCCTGCGTGCTGGCCGGCCCGACCTGCGACAGCGTGGACGTTCTTTATGAAAAGACGCCCTACGAACTACCGGTCAGCCTGTCGATCGGCGACAAGCTGCTGATCGAGGCCTGCGGTGCCTATACCACCACCTACTCGTCCGTGGGCTTCAACGGCTTCGCGCCGCTTGCCTCCTACGTGATCTGAGGATCGCCGGTGATGATACACATTGTTGACGAGGCGCCGGCCCATGTCGGCGCCCGCGAGGCGCTGCTCGATCTGAGCTTCGGCTTCGACCGGCATCAGAAAACCAGTGAGCGGCTGCGCGAAGGCCGCCTTCCTGCCTTTGCCTATTCGGCGCTGGACGAAGACGGCGAACTTGTCGGCACCGTCCGGCTCTGGCCGGTTTCGGATGGTACGGGCCAGGGGTCGCTCATGCTTGGACCGCTTGCGGTTGCCAAGACCTGTCAGGGACAGCGTATCGGCGACCGGCTGATGCGTCATGCGCTGACCCAGGCAGCCCTCGCCGGTCACGGTTCCGTTCTGCTCGTGGGCGATCTGGCCTATTATGAGCGGTTCGGCTTCGCACGCGGGCTCCTGGACGGTGTCGTGCTGCCGGGTCCGCTCGAGCGGGAGCGTTTCCTCGGTCTGGAGTTCACCTCCGGCCATCTGGAGCGGCTTTCCGGTTGCCTCGCGGGCGCCGGCCAGATCGATCCGGTTGCGGCACTTGGTCTGCCGTCCGTCGATTTGCCCTATCACAAGGTTGCCTGAAGGACCTTTCAATATGAACATGTGCCGGCAATGCCAGTGCCGGCACATTTTTTTTGTCTGAGGTGGAGAGAGATGACCGACGAAACCCCGTCCAAAGCACGAACTCCCGGATCCGGAACCCGCAAGCCTGCCAGCCGCAAGCCTGCCGTGCGCAAACCGGCAGCCGCCAAAACCTCGGCATCGAAACCGGCTGCTGCGAAACCTGCAGCCTCTCGCAGGACTCCGATCCGAAAGGCCCCGGCCAGAAAGCCTGCTCCGAAGAAGGGGGCAGCTCCGGCATGGCCGAAACACGGCAAGATCACCGGTCCGGTCGTCATGATCGGCTTCGGGTCCATCGGCAAGGGCACGTTGCCCCTGATCGAGCGTCATTTCGATTTCGACGCCGGTCGATTCACCGTGATCGATCCGGTGGACCGGGATGCCGCGCTGATCGCCGGTAAGGGTTATCGTTTCGAGAAGGCCGCCCTGACCCCGGAAAACTACAAGGAGATCCTGACCCCCTTGCTGACCGAGGGCGAGGGCCAGGGGTTTTGCGTCAATCTCTCCGTCGACACGTCTTCCCTCGACATCATGAAGCTCTGCCGCAAACTGGGCGTGCTCTATATCGACACGGTCGTGGAGCCGTGGCCCGGCTTCTATTTCGACGATGAGGCCGACGCCGAAGCCCGGACGAATTACGCCCTGCGCGAGACCGTGCGCAAGGAGAAGAAGAAAAATCCGGGAGGCACCACTGCCGTTTCCTGCTGCGGCGCCAACCCGGGCATGGTCTCCTGGTTTGTCAAGAAGGCGCTGGTCGATATCGCCCGGGACATCGGCCTGGAGTTCAAGGAACCCGCCAGCCGCAAGGACTGGGCGAAGCTGATGAAGAAGGCCGGCGTCAAGGGCATCCACATCGCCGAGCGCGACACGCAGATCGCCAAGGGGGCAAAGCCGCTCGACGCATTCTGGAACACCTGGTCCGTGGAGGGCTTCCTGTCGGAGGGCTTCCAGCCGGCGGAACTCGGCTGGGGCACCCATGAGAAATGGAAGCCCGGCAACGCGAAGGCTCACGAGAAGGGATGCCGGGCGGCGATCTATCTGGAACAGTCCGGGGCCAACACCCGCGTGCGCACCTGGTGCCCGACGCCCGGCGCGCAGTACGGCTTCCTGGTGACCCATAACGAGGCGATCTCCATTGCCGACTACTTCACCGTGAAGAAGGACAAGAAGGCCACCTACCGGCCGACCTGCCACTACGCCTATCACCCGGCGAACGTGGCCGTGCTGTCGCTGCACGAACTCTTCGGCGCCGCCGGCCGGATCCAGCCGGAGCTGCATGTCCTCAACGAGGACGAGATCGAGACCGGCATCGACGAGCTCGGCGTACTGCTCTACGGCCACGCGAAGAACGCCTACTGGTACGGCTCCCAGCTTTCGGTTGAAGAGACCCGCAAGCTTGCACCTTACCAGAACGCGACCGGCCTGCAGGTCTCGTCCGCGGTGCTGGCCGGCATGGTCTGGGCGCTGGAAAATCCGGAAGAGGGCATCGTGGAAACCGACGAGATGGATTACAGGCGCTGCCTGGAAATCCAGATGCCCTATCTCGGTCCGGTGAAGGGCTACTACACCGACTGGACGCCGCTGCAGGGGCGCCCCGGTTTCTACCCGGAAGACATCGACGAAAGCGATCCCTGGCAGTTCCGGAACATCCTGGTTCACTGATCGGTTGAACACGCTGACTCAGGGAAAGGCGAATGAGAAAACGGCGGCAATTCAATCAATTGCCGCCGTTTCCGGAATCAGTTTCATCGTGTGGTTGAAGAACTTGAATCACTTTCTCAATTCGACCCTGTCAAAAATGACAATGTTGAATCAATTTCTGAAGAAAGCCGGGTAATCAACCCGCATCCAGATTAAGCCGGATGACCTCAACCGGCCTGTCCTTGCCCTTGACCTTCTGCTCTCCCAGCCGGGTAAAGCCGATCCCGCCGGGCAGGCTGTCGCCGAACTCCCGTGACGCAAGAATGATGACCTCGGCCGTCGGATCGACTTCACGTCCGAGGGATTCCAGCCGCGAGGCCACATTCACCGTGTCGCCGATGACGGTGTAGTTGACCCGGCTTGGCGCGCCGATGTCGCCGACGACCAGAGCGCCTCCGTGAAGCCCGATTCGGATATGCACCGGCGGCAGGCCTTCGGTCTTTCGTTTCAGATTGTCCTCATGAATGATCCGGGCGATGTCCAGGGCTGCCCGGGCGGCCGGTTCGACCGGGTTCTCGATCCTCTCCGGCGCGCCCCAGAACGCCATGACGCTGTCGCCGACATATTTGTCGATGGTGCCGCCGTGGGCCTCGATGACGGAGCCGATCAGCGTCAGGTGATGGTTGACGAAGGCCGCGACCTCCGTCGCGCTCATGGATTCCGACAGGGACGTGAAGCCGACGATGTCGGTGAACAGCACCGTGAGGTCGCGTTCCTCCGGCGGCGTGTCCGCGCGGCCTTCGCGGATGAGCTTGGTGACCAGGGTCTTTGGCATGTAGCGCATGAAGGCCGACAGGCCGCCGACCATGGCGTTGAAGCCGGTGGACAGGTCGTCCAGTTCACGCACCATGGAGTGGGGCAGGGGGAGGACGGCATCGAGATCGAGCCGGGCCACGGCTCTGGCCCCCTTTGCAGCCCGTCTGATGGGCGAACCTATATGGTGGGACAGGATGCCGGCGCCGATCAGGGACAGACCCAGAAGGGCCACGCCGATCAGAGCGGCGTCGCTGAGCTGATGCAGCGGCTGTTCGAGAACCTCTGCCGGAAAATGCGCGCCGAGGCGGACCGGAAAGCCTTTGAGGCCATGGGCACCGTTGTCCAGGAGGATAAACCGCCTGTGTCCCTGGGCGTCATACCCGACGCGCAATTCATGCCCCCGGTTCTTCCCGTCTGTCCCGCTTTCCACGAGTTCGGTCGAGGCCAGGTTTGAGAGAAACTCGTCCGGGACGTGGGCCACGTCCATCAGCGGACGGGATACCGTCGCCTGGTCGTTTTCGGCGGTAAGCGCCGGGTGCGCGAAAATATTATTGGTGCCGGGTTCCATGAGGAACACGGTGATCATGTCGCTGGAAATATCCCGGGTGATATCGGAAACGCGGTGCAGCGACATGGCGACAATGACGATGCCCGCGAATTTTCCCTCGATCCGCACCGGGGTAATGTGCCCGATATAGCTGTGTCCGCGCCCGGGAAGGTATTTCGCCTTTGTCCAGAACGGTTCATCGGATTTGGCAGCCTCGTCCAGAAGCGGGCCGAGGATCGGATCGTTTTTTGCGTTCCTGATGAAATTGGGGATGGAGATATCATCCGCCTTACCGCGGTCGATCTCCACCGTGTTTCCATCCTGGTCCGATACGGCAACGAAGGAGACATGAGGCATGGCCGCCAGCGAACCGTAGAGATACTCGGCCACCGCATCCGGGTCATCCCGCGGAATTCCCCCCGACTTGAGGCCCTCCGCCGTGAAATGTCCCATCTCCACCACGGCATCGAGCTTGTCGTTAAACGCCCCTTCGAGCGAGCGCATGCCCGTGTCGACCAGTTCGCCGCCGAGGTGGCGGACCACTTTCTGCGACGTATAGGCCTGAACCAGAAGAACGAGGGCGGCGGTGATGAAGACGAAAGCTCCGATCACCGATGTCAGCGTCGGGGTGATGCGAAAGCGCTTCGGCAGCATGGAGGGCAGAATCCGTATTCAAGAAGGACGGGCCGAGTATCGGCGACGGGCGGGCTCTGCGTAAAGATCGGGTCGTAATTTAGCGCGGGACAAGAAAAAAGGGCGGCTTTCGGGAAAGCCGCCCTTCGGTATCCTTTGGGAGGGAAGGCCGTCAGCGGGCCTTCTCGACCGGGTCGAACTTGTGGCCATAGTCGACCGCGACCTCGTAGTCCGGGTCTTCCAGGATCGAGACCTCGACCAGGCTGCCGGCCTTTTCCAGGAGCTTCTGGCAATCCGGCGACAGGTGGCGCAGATGCAGGCGTTTGCCCGCAGCCTCGTATTTGGAGGCGAGCGCGTCGATCACCTCGAGCCCGGAATGGTCGACCACCCGGCTGTCGATGAAGTCGATGACGACATCGTCCGGATCGTTGTTGATGTCGAAAATATCCTGAAAGCGGGTGGTGGATCCGAAGAACAGCGGTCCGGAGAGGCGGTAGACCTTCCAGCCTTCCTTGCTGACGCCGATCCGCGCGCTGATCCGGCTGGCGGCGTTCCAGGCATAGGCAAGTGCGGAGATGATCACCCCGACCACGACGGCGGTGGCAAGATCGGTCAGCACCGTGACCACGGTGACCAGAACGATCACCAGCGCGTCGGTCATCGGGATCCGGTGCATGATCTTCAGGCTCGTCCAGGCGAAGGTGCCGATCACGACCATGAACATGACGCCGACCAGGGAGGCGACCGGGATCTGTTCGATCAGCGGCGAGGCGAACAGGATGAAGGACAGCAGGAACAGGGCTGCCGCCGTGCCGGCGATGCGCGTGCGTGCGCCGGATTTCACGTTGATCATCGACTGGCCGATCATGGCGCAGCCGCCCATGCCGCCGAAGAAGCCGGTGACCACGTTGGCCGCGCCCTGGGCCAGGCATTCCTTCGAGGCGCCGCCCTTGGTGTTGGTCAGATCAGCGACCAGGTTAAGCGTCAGAAGGGACTCGATCAGGCCGACGGCGGCCATCACCACCGCATAGGGCAGGATGATCTTGAACGTGTCCCAGGTCAGCGGCACCATCGGAATGTGGAATTCCGGAAACCCGCCGGCGATGGAGGCGAGATCGCCAACCGACCGCGTGTCGAGATCGAGACCGATCACGAGTGCGGAAACCGCCAGAATACCGGCGAGCGGCGCCGGAAACGCCCGGGTCACCTTCGGCAGCAGCCAGATCACCGCCATGGTCAGGGCCACCAGGCCGAGCATCAGGTAGAGATCGGTTCCGCCCATCCAGGTGAAGCCGCCGGAGCCGTCCGGCACCTTGAACTGGCCGAGCTGGGCCAGGAAAATGACGATCGCCAGGCCGTTGACGAAGCCGAGCATGACCGGATGGGGCACCATGCGGATGAACTTGCCCCATTTCAGGAGCCCGACGCCGATCTGGATGAGGCCCATCAGCACCACCGTGGCGAAGAGGTATTCCACGCCGTGCTGGGCAACCAGCGAGACCATCACCACCGCAAGGGCGCCGGTGGCGCCTGAAATCATGCCCGGCCGGCCGCCGGCAAGAGCGGTGATCAGGCCGACGAGAAAAGCGGCGTAAAGGCCGACCAGCGGATTGACGCCTGCGACGAAGGCAAAGGCGACGGCTTCCGGCACCAGGGCAAGCGCCACGGTCAGGCCGGCCAGCAGCTCGGTCTTGATACGGGAGAGGGACAGTTCTGTCGAAACAGGCGCAAGGGCCTCGGCGCGTGCGGTCAAGGGGCACTCCAGCTCGTTGTCGTTTTTTCGATCACGCGCCGGGGGTCTTGGGAGGAAGGCGCCTCGGATCAGATGGAATTACGGGTGTTTCTACAGATTTTATTGCACCGCAGCAAGGGTGCGCTGCGGGAAGCGGCTATGTGCCGCGCGCATGGAACGGGCAGGCGCACCAGCGCCTGCCGCGCAATCTGACCGATCAAGCGGGGGACGGCTAAACGCTATGGACAGTCGCTGTCGCGCACGTAGCGGGCCTTCACCCAGCCATGGGAGACGAAGTCGCCGTTGTAGTGGCTGACCGGGCACCAGCGGCTGGGCCAGGGCCGGGAAGGCGGTTCGCAGGGGGCATCGAGATGAATGATCCCGTGGCGGCCGGGTACGAGCGTATCGACAATGCTCGAGGACGCCGATGGGCGGGACCGCATGTTGAGCGCGTCATTTGCCGCGACATTGACCACGACGAGGCATCCCGGACCACTGGTGGCGGCGGCGGGCCCGGGCAGAGACAAGACCATTGCAACTGTGCAGGCGATCAGGGCTGCTGATCGGAAACCGGTCTTTCGCATGTCACCTCTCCCCCCGTCTGCAGGTCAGCGGGCAACCGAACCTGTAGAGGCCAATCTACTTGGCAAGGGCCCGCTTGCAAACCGCGTTTGAGGCTGCTTGCGGCGGTCAGCCGGCCGGCGAGGGCGCTGAGCAACAAGGATCCGGATCGTCACCGCCTCCGGGCTAGTATTGTTCTTCCGCTGCGGCACACGCGTGGGTTCCTGACCTGGTTGTGGTGAACGCTGTGCCTGTCCCTATAATTGACGAGGCAGGGAAAAAGGAGGGGTATCGCAGGGGAGGAACAAGCCATGCGAACCATTAGCCATGCCCGATTTCTCGCAATTGCCGGTCTGATGGCCGTCGGGGGCGCCGGTCCGGTCAATGCTCAACCAGAGCAGCAGCCGACTCCGGTCCCGCGGACCGAGAGGACCGAGCCGGTCGAACTGACCCGCCCGGCGGAACCCGGGGAACCGGTCCTGACAGGGGTCGACGCGCCGGAGCGGTTCGAACTCGGCAATCCGAATGACCTGACGCTGCTGGTCGGGATCGAAACCGAAAACCTGTCGCCGCTTCTCGATGCGGAGATCTTCGTCAGGGTCTTCGACATGTGGGGCAAGCCGATTGAAGTGCCCGTTCTGAACACCTTGAGCGCGCGCGACATTCTTTATGGTGACAAGCTGATCGGCATCGATATCGGCCACGCGCTCCAGTACAGGGGGGAAAGATTTTCGGTCAAGATCTGTGCCTATTCCAAGCAGATCACGGGGAAACCTTGCTCGGTCGTTGACCTGTACGACCGGGGCTCTCCGCTCGATGAACCGGTCAAGGATCAGAAAATTCTGATCGATCTCGTGAAAAAGCGGTTTCCTGGCATTGGATGCCGGTGCAAGTCAGGCGTCATTCGCCTGTCTGCCAAGGATACCAGCCACGGAAGTCTCGGCAAGTTCACGGCTGTGACGGGAGGACCGAACTACGGTCCCTACCACGCGACCGACAAGGTCAAGAAACTGATCAACAGCAATTTCAAGTTCGAGCCGCATTTCGAGATCGAAATCCTGAACCGCCCGGACAAGCCGAAGGGAATGGATGCAGAAATCTGGTCACTCTACGAAAAGATGTTTCCGTCGCTTTGTACCGAGGGCCAGCGGGTCAACGGCACCACGGTTTTCAACGCGGGCACGCCTGCGAAGCGTGAATACGATGTGAAGGAGACGGTCGGAGGCAACACGGTCAAGAAGCCTTATACGGAAACCAAGGACACTTCCAAGTTCACGTGGGACGCCCATGGCTATCGCGTTCCGGGCACCGGCAGGAGAACCGTGACCGGCGACGTGAAGGCGCATGAAAAGAATATCGTGCATTGGCTTGATACGCCGGGGCTCAACCAAAAGGATCAGAGCCATTTCGTCGGTCTCGGACCAGCCTATGCGAACAACTTTTTCCATTCCTTCGTTCATGGGACCACCGGCAAGGATGCAGACAATTGCGACTGCTTCTTCGGTGTTCAGACCGGTGTCGTCGATGCCAATGCGGACGCCCAGGCGCCGAAGATATTGAAAAAACCGGAGTGCAAATAAGCAAATGCCGGACGGGATCACTCCCGTCCGGCACGTTCATCAGCCGTCAGCCGCTCAGGAATGCGAAGCCGATGCCCCCGCCGTTGCCGACCGGGAGGTGTAGCTCAGCAGGAGGTAGCCCAGAACGGCGCTGGCGATCGAACCGGTCAGAACGCCAAGCCGCAGCTGGGCCACATAGGACTGTGTTTCAAAAGCAAGTGTTCCGATAAACAGGCTCATGGTGAAGCCGATGCCGCACAGGAGAGCCACGCCGTAGATCTGGCCCCAGTTTGCGTCGCGCGGCATGGGCGCCACCCGCAGAGTCACCGCCAGCCATACGGTCAGGAAAACGCCGATCTGCTTGCCCGCGAACAGGCCGAGAGAGATGCCGAGCTTGACCGGCTCGGTAAAGCTGTCCCACCCGATGCCGGCGAAGGAAACGCCGGCGTTGGCGAAGGCGAACAGGGGCAGGATACCGAATGCGACCCACCGGTGCAGCCCGTGTTCCAGTTCTTCCAGGACCGAATGGTGCGCCCCTTCTGCTTTCGTCAGAGGTATGGCGAAGGCGGTGATCACGCCGGCCAGGGTCGCGTGTACGCCTGACTTGAGCACGATTGTCCACAAGACAACGCCGACAACGATATAGGGCGAGGCTTTTGTCACTCCCATGCGGTTGAGGATGAAGAGGATGGCAATCGGGATAACCGCAAGCGCAAGGACCGTCAGGGACAGGCCGCTGGTATAGAAAATTGCGATGATGACGATTGCGCCAAGATCGTCGAAAATCGCAATCGCCAGAAGCAGGATTTTGAGACTGCCGGGAACGCGGTTGCCGAGCAGCGACACCACGGCGAGCGCAAAGGCGATATCGGTGGCGGCCGGAATGGCCCAGCCGTTCAGGCCGCCCGGATCGGACAGGTTGAACAGGGTGTAGATCCCGGCGGGGACCAGGATGCCGCCGATGGCGGCCAAACCGGGCAGCGCCACCTGCGCCGGCGAAGACAGCTCACCGATGCGGAATTCGCGTTTGATTTCCAGACCCACAAGAAAGAAGAAAATGGCCATCAGGCCATCGTTGATCCACAACAGAAGCGGCTTTGCAATCTCCAGTTCGCCGAACTGGACGGCGACCGGAATGCCCAGGAACGCCGTGTAAGTATCCAGAAGCGACGAGTTGGCCATAACCATCGCCAGAACAGTGGCGGCAACCAGAAACAGCCCGCCGGTGGCTTCCATCTTGAGAAAGTCACTGATTGCTTCGGTCAATTGCCGGTGCTTTGCCCGGATCACTTGGATCATTTGCCTGCTTCCAAATCCTGTCTGTCGGTTCTAATTCCGCTTGTAAGTATGGTCGGAATTTGAAAATTCAAATGGTGCGGTGGCGTCTTGGTTCGAATGTCGGCGACCGGGGTAAATAAGTCGTTGTAAAGTGGCGCTGGCAAGCCTGTTTTATCTCTTTCCTCAACGTTATATCGATCAGTGCTCAGGTCAAATGCGGAAGCGCATTTCCCGGACCGTTTCAGACTTGAACCGGGGCTCAGGCAAGCGTCTGAAGGTCGGCATCGATGCTGATCGCCTGGCCGGAGATGGTCCTGCCGCGGGGCGAGGCCAAAAACAGCATCATGTCGGCAAGCTGGCGGGGGTCGATCATTTCCTTGATCGAGGCATGGGCGAGAAAGTCCGTTTCCGCTTCGCTGTAGGTCTTGCCGAGCGCGTCCGCCTTGGCGGCGATCACCCGCGTGAGGCGGTCGCCTTCCACCAGTCCGGGCAGGATGGTGTTGCAGCGGATGCCGAACGGTCCGAGTTCGCGTGCGATCGTCTTGGTGAAACCGACGATGCCCCATTTCGCGGCCGAATAGGCGCTTCGAAACTGAAACCCGAATTTTCCGGCCGCCGACGACAGATTGATGATCGAAGGATTGGCGGAGGCTTTCAATGGCTCGACGGCGAGCCGGGTGCAGTTGAACTGGCTGGTCAGGGTGACGGCGATGCAGCGGTCCCAGTCGGCCGGGTCCATCTGCTCCACCGGAGCGGTTGCCCCCGAGATACCCGCATTGTTGATCAGGCAGTCCAGACCGCCAAGGCTTTCCAGGGCCGTGTCGAACAGCGCCTGCACCTGGTCCCGGTCGGCGACGTCGCACAGGCTGGCGCCGATATCGGGATTGTCCGCCCGAAAGGCGCTGATTGCTGCTTCGTCGATATCACAGATGTGCACCCGCGCGCCCTCGGCGGCAAAGGCCCGCGCCGTATGCAGGCCGATACCTGACGCGCCCGCAGTGATCAGCACCCGCAAACCCTCAAGTCCAAGATCCATTCCCGTTCCTCCCGTTCCAGCGCAATCCCTCGATTGGGCTCAACTCCTAGCCGGAATCGCTCAGCCGGTCGAGCCGGAGGCGATGGCGGGGATCGGTCAGGCGCCAGGCACTGGCGAGCACGGCCATCAGGACGCCAAGGCCGGTCGCGCCGCCGATCAGGAACATGATCAGCAATTGATACTTCACCGCTTCCTGGGGATCGGCGCCCGACAGGATCTGGCCGGTCATCATGCCCGGAAGGGCAACGGCGCCGGTGGCGGCCATGGAGTTGATGATCGGCGTGAACCCGCTGCGCAGAGCACGTCGGAGCGGCGGCAGCAGTGCGGTCAGGCTTGTCTCGCCGAGAAGAAGCTGGGCCTCGATGGCGCGCCGTTCGCGGTCGACCAGCGAATGCAGGGAATCGAGCCCGAGGCTGACGCCGGTCATGGTGTTGCCGAGGATCATGCCGAACAGGGGAAGCGCGTATTGGGGCGACCACCAGGGCGCGGGTTGGATCTGGGTGGTGAGCGCGAAGACGGTGACGAGCGTGCCTGAGAAGGTCATGGCGGCCGCACCCAGGCCGTAGCCCCAAAGCCCCGTGTGGCGCCGCTCCTGCCGGGCGCGGATTTCTCGGCCCGCAAACCCGATCATGACAATGGCGACAAGGGCCGTGATCCAGGGCGATGCTGCTGCGAACACCACCTTGAGGACGAGGCCGACCAGGAGCAATTGCAAAATCATCCGAAAGGCGGCGATCAGCAGTTGCCGCTCCAGCCCAAGACGGAGGGCAAGCGACAGTCCGGCGTTGATGAGGATGAACAGGGAGGCGAGGGCCAGGTCCCAGGGCGAGAGGACGATGTAGCCGCTCATGCCACGGCCTCCGCTACCGGTGACAGCCGTCCATGCTCCATCAGGAAATGGCGCCCGCCCAGACGCTGCGCCTGCGCCTGGTCGTGGGTGACGAGCAGGATCGCGACACCCTCGCTCATCTGCCGGCGCACGATGTCTTCCACGCGAGCGGTCGCCTGTTCGTCGAGCGCGGATGTCGGTTCGTCGAGCAGCAGGACCTTGGGCTTGTTGTGGAGTGCCCTGGCGAGAGCAAGACGTTGCTTTTCGCCCGTGGAAAGCCGGTTGACTTTCCAGTCGAGGGCTTTCGGCAGGTCGACGGCTTCAAGGAGTGCGGCGGTCTCGGGACCGGGTTTGAAATGGTCGGCCACGTTGTCGGTCCACCATCCGCTTTCCGCCGGTATCATTGCCACAAGACGGCGCCATTGCGGGGCCGGCATCCGGTTTCGTGACTGCTGATCCAGCCGGACGTCGCCCTCGTTCGGATCGAGATCGGCAATGGCCCTGAGCAACAGCGATTTGCCGGTTCCCGAGGGGCCGCGAAGGGAAACGCACTCACCGGGCGCGATCGAAAGGGAGATCGGGCCGATGAGGGGCGTCTTCAGGTTTGAGATTTCAAACATGGCGGCGGCTGGTGTTTGAGACTGACCGTCCTACGCTATCGGGTTTGCGCAGGAATTACACCCGCCTGACATATGAAAAGGGCCGGTCGCATATCGCACCGGCGCTTTCGAAGAGCGGGAGGCTTACTGTCCCGCAGGTTTGGGCGGTTGTCCGGTGTTCTGGCCGCCGATGCTTGCCCCGAGAAGGGCCGCCGCACCCGCAAGTCCGGCGCCGTCGCCACCGACGATGGTATTCGGCACCAGCTTGCCGACCAACCCGACAAGCTCGGGTTTGCGTTCCAGTGACGCAAGCAGCTTTTCAAGGGCCTGGAGCAGGGCGACCCGATCCTGGCCGAGCACGTCGACCTGGGCGCGCTGGCCGCGGGCAAGCTCCTCCAGATACTGGCGTTCGGCGCGGCCGAGAGCGGCGCGCTCCTGCTCACGCTGGGTGGCGACCTGAACCGCGATCTGGGCTTCCACCAGGCGCGGCTGTTCGTCGGCGGTGGAGCGGGCCTGTTCGGTCTCGATGCGCTTTTGCTGGGCGTCGGTTTCCCGCTCATAGGCGATCGACAACTGGTCTGCGAGCTGGACGCGCAGGCGCGACACCAGGAGTTCCGGCGGGATCGCCGGTTCGCCGAGGCGGATTTCGCGGATGTCGACGCCGGCCTTGTTGCCTTCAATCTTGATCTGCGCCTCGATGGTTTGTTCCAGTGCGTCCCGGTTTTCAATGAGGTCCAGCACCCGCGTCGGGCGGACGGTGTAGGTGATCGGGGAGACCACCGCGCCGCTGGCATCCTTGTTGGGAACCCGGATCGAGGCGCCGGCCACGTTGCGCACGATGGAACGGATTGCGGGCGTCAGGATGCGGTTCTCGATCTCTTCAAGACCGCCGACCGAGCCGACCACCACGGGCGCATTCGCCGGATCCACCTGGACCAGGGCGCGCAGCTCCAGCGGAATGTCCCAGCCCTCGACCTTGACGAAGACCGCCCGGTCGGCGGCATCATCCGGCATCGGTTCGTTGACCGACCGCTCGGTCTGCTTGATATCGCCTTCCTGATCGACGGAAAGGTCGATGATCCGCTTGGTGTAGCCGCCCTTGTATTCCCAGGTCTGGACACGGGTGTCGACCAGGGTGACCTCATAGGCCTGGCGATTCAGGTAATAGGCGCCGGGGAAAAGCGGGTCCTTCCAGATGCCGACGCAGCCGCGCGGCACCAGCGGCACGGACAGCGCTTCGCGGGAGGCTTGCGATGCCGAGACTTCCTCCTCCACGCAGTTGATGCCCGGCTGGCTGACGTTGGACTTGACCACGCCCACGTGGCCGGCCGGAATGATCGTGGCGTTGGTCCCCTGGTCGAGCCGGACATCGAACAGATAGCGGTTCAGGCGGTATTGGCCCGGCTTCAGCACCGTTTCCTGGGGACCGCGCAGACCGCCCTTGGTCAGGAACACATCGGCCTTCAGCATGTCGCCCATGTCTTCGTCCGGGATGGCCGGCGCCATGAACATACCCGACGGCATGGCCTTACCGTCCAGGGTGGTCAGCTGGCCGTAGTAGCCTTCGGGAATCGTGACCACGTCGAATTCCTCGAAGTCATAAAGGACGCGCACCAGCGGAATGAAGTGAAAACCGGGGCCGAGAATTTCCGCCTGCGGGCCCTTTTCGCCGTTGAGCGCGATGATTCTGCCCGGCGGCAGTTCCTTGAAGGCGTAGATCCGCTTCAGGTGGCCGACCTGGTTGGCGTCCACGAATATGAAGGAGGTCGACGCCAGCATGAACAGGCCGATACCCAGGGCGACGATCCCGCCGAGTGGGCCATAAATGAGCCGGCCGATTCTGGATACGGGCGTCGAAGGACCCGGGCGGCGGACAATCATGATGATGCCTGCGATAACGGCGACGACGCCGATCAGGACTTCGAGCATGGCATTTCTCCGAATCGTCTTTCTGGTGCCTTTGGAGCGAGTCGCTCTTGCAGCTTACGCAACGAAATCAGGCTTCCAAAACAGAATTGTGTCTGAGGGGGGCTGCGGGCGGTCAAAATGGCCGAACGTGCAAAGACCTCCGGGTGGTCCGGAGGTCTTTCGCAATCAGGTGATCTGCTCTTGTCGGATCAATAGTTGCAGACGCGGCGGTAGCCGACGACCACATACTGGCCGTAATAGGGATCCCAGCGGCGAACGGCCCTGCTGTGGCAGTGATACGGGCGGGGAGCCGGGCGATAGCCGTAGCCGTATCCGGGGCCATATCCGTTGTTGTATTGCGAGCCGATGATGGCTCCGGTTGCCAGTCCGATGACGGCGCCGGCCGCGAACGCGCCGTTGCGGCCGTTCTTGGCATCTGCGGTCTGGGTCGTGACGGTCATAGCGGACGTGGCGATGACTGCGACGGCCATGGTGGTCACTGCGATTTTCTTGAACATTGTCTTTCCCTCTGCTTTCCGGCGGGTCGGAAATTCCCGCCGCCGATGAGGAAAAGCTACACGTAGATGACCTTGCGTAATGTGATGGCGGTCACGCTTGGTGCGTTTGCCTGAACAGGCGCGCCGGGCGGCTTTCCCGACGCGCCAACCAGGTTTTCGGCCGCGCTAGGCCGCGATACGTGCGGCAGCCTCCAGCCCGGCAATGTCGATCTTCTTCATCGACATGAGGGCATCGAAGACGTGCTGCGCTGTCTGCGGCCCGCCGGAGCGGATGAGCCGCGGCAGGGCCTTGGGCACGATCTGCCAGTGGACGCCGAACCTGTCCTTGAGCCAGCCGCACTGGCCTTCCTCGCCGCCGTCGGCAATCAGCTCCCGCCACAGCCGGTCGGTCTCCTCCTGGGTGTCGGTCAGGACCGAGATCGAGGCGAGATGGGACGAAACCGGGTTCGGGTTGCCGTTCATGGTCATGTAGGCGGTGCCGGCGAGGGAAAACTCGACAACCAGCGCCGGGCCGTTCGGGTCCGGCCGGACGACGGAGTCGATCCTGCTGTCGGGCAGGAGAGACACATAGAAGCGGGCGGCCTCTTCGGCCTGCTCGGGCAGGAAGAAGCAGGGCCGGGTCTTGGCCGCGAATTCCGGTTGGCCGGGGATAGGGGCGTCGCTCGCTTCGAGCGAGCGCGCCAGTGCATCAAGCTGTGCCGATGCAGCGGTCCAGCCGGGTTCGAAACCCATCTCCAGATGCTTGTTCTTGTCCTCTTCGTTTTTGTGCCTTGCGCCCCAGATCATCCGGGTATGACCATCCTCCGTGTCGGAGAGGTCAACGTAGCCGGTCATGAACGGGTTGGGCGCCGGGACAAATCCTTCCGCGTAGGCGTCGGTGAAGACGAGCCGCTCGCCCGGTTTGATCTCCAGGCAAACCCCCTTGTTGTCCATCCGTTCGCCGTTCGGACCGACCATCACTGTATTCATGCGGCCGCCCGGTTTCAGGTCGAATTCGGCCTCGGCAACCGACCAGGGCTTCGGGCAGAACCACTGCCTGAAAAGGTCCGGTTCGCTCCAGCAGCGCCAGACCGCGCTGCGCGGCGCCTTGATGATGCGCTCGATTTCCAGGCTCAGGTCGGTATTGCGGAATTGCACTTCACTCATGAGACTTCCTCCCTTTGAACAAATGACTAAGCGGGCAGATTGAAGAGAAGCCGGACATAGCGTGTCAGGTGGTCGATGCTGTCGATGGCCTGTTGCGGCTCGTTGCGCGCCTTGGCGACGATGAAACCGCCCTGGATGACGGCCTGGGTGTGAAGCGCCAGGCTTTCCGCGCTGCAGGGCAGGGTGATCCTGTGACGCTCCGCGGCCGCGGCGATATCGGCAACGAGCGTGTCCGCATGTCCGCAGATGCTGTCGGCGCAGGCCTCCCGGATGGCGGGGCTGGTGTCGTAGACTTCCTGCGTCATGGTGCCGACAAGGCAGGTGAACTCCGGAACCGAGCCAGCAATCAGCGCCTTGCGGAAGTCCAGATAGCCGAGAAGCCGGTCGAGCGGGTCTTCATGATCATGATAGGGGGCCCCTTTAAAAAGGGCGCCGGTGACCTGCGACCAGTAGTCGGCGGCGGCGACGGCCAGATCGTCCTTCGTCTTGAAATGGTGAAAGAAGGCGCCCTTCGTCACGCCGGCGGCCCTGCACAAGTCGTCGACGCTGGTAGCAGCGTAACCTTGGGCACGGATGACGCTGAGCGCCGCCTCCAGCAGCTTGGTGCGGGCTACCGCTTTTCTCTTGTTTTTGGGTTCGGATGAGCTTGTCATGCTTTAACATACCAACCGGTTGGTATGTGAGTCAATCGGTATGGATCCTGTTTCGGTTTTCTGTTTTTCTGACCCTGCGGGAGGTTCCCGGCAGCGGACCGTCGATTGCGCCCCTCAGCCGGGGAAAGAAAAGGCGGTGCAAACACCTCTCGACGCGCCGGAAAACCGGCGCTACAAGCCGATTAGCAAAAAAAGAATTCGGGTGGTCCGGGGAGGGCCGTGATGAAAGCGACAAATCCCGTCTTTACCGGTCTGGAAACGACCATCTTCGAAACCATGTCGCGGCTCGCCATGACGCACAAGGCGGTCAATCTGGGTCAGGGCTTTCCGGATGTGGACGGTCCGCTCGATATCCGCCAGGCTGCGGCCGATGCGTTGATTTCCGGCCCGAACCAGTATCCGCCGATGCTGGGCCTGCCCGAATTGCGCCAGGCGGTGGCCGCTGCCAACAAGCGTTTCTACGGTCTCGACATCGACTGGCAGAGCCAGGTGATCGTCACTTCGGGTGCCACGGAAGCCCTCGCCGACTGCCTGGTGGCGCTGGTCGAGCCCGGCGACGAGGTGATCCTGATCGAGCCGCTGTATGACTGTTATCTGCCCATGGTGAAGCGGGCGGGCGGGATACCGGTGCGGTTGCGCGTCACCCCGCCGGAATGGGCGCTCGATCTGGATGCGCTGGAGCGCGCGTTCAACGACCGCACCAAGGCAATCCTGATCAACAACCCGATGAACCCGACCGCCAAGGTCTTTTCCGATGAAGAACTGCAGGCGATCGCCGACCTGTGTGTCCGCCACGATGTCTTCGCCATTTGCGACGAGGTCTATGAGCACCTTCTGTTCGACGGCGCCAGACACCGGCCGCTGATGACCTTCGACGGCATGGCGGACCGTTGTGTGCGTATCGGCTCCGCAGGCAAGACCTTCTCGCTGACCGGCTGGAAGGTCGGCTACATCACCGGCGCGCAGGAGTTGATCGACCCGATCGCCAAGGCGCACCAGTACGTGACCTTCACCACCCCGCCGAACCTGCAGAAGGCCGTCGCCTTCGGGCTGGGCAAGGACGAGAGCTACTATGACGGCCTGTCGGCCGAGCTCCAGGCCAAACGCGATTTGATGGCTTCCGGACTGGAAAAACTCGGCTTCGGTGTTCTTCCCTGCGCGGCCACCTATTTCCTGACCTGCGATATTTCCGGTCTCGGCCTCGGCGACAATGACATCGAGGTCTGCCGCAAGATGGTGGAAGAAGCCGGGGTTGCCGTGGTTCCGGTTTCCGCCTTCTATGGCGACGAGGCGCCGGGGAATTTCATCCGATTCTGCTTCTGCAAGCAGGACAGCGTGATCGAAGAGGCCATCGCGCGTCTGTCCGACTGGATGGCACCCGTTGCCGCCGGTGCCATAGGGAATTAGGAGCCTTTTTGCATGACAAACCCCGTTGCCGTCGAAGTCACGCGCGGAACGCTGGTCGAAAGCTTTCATCGGGGCACCGTCGCCGTGGCCGACACGACGGGCAGGCTCGTCTGCGCGATCGGAAATACGCGCGAGCGGGTCTTTCCGCGCTCCGCCATCAAGGCGTTTCAGGCCTTGCCGCTGGTGGAATCGGGAGCGGCCGATGCGCTCGACTTCGACGATGCGGAGCTGGCCCTTGCCTGTGCCTCCCACTCCGGCGAGGCGGTGCATGTCAATGCGGCGCGGGTGATGCTGATCAAGGCGGGGCTTTCCGAAGACGACCTGGAATGCGGCTCCCACTGGCCCCGGCGCATGGAAGATATCGCCGACCTGATCCGCGCCGACGAGACGCCATGTCCCTTGCACAACAATTGTTCGGGTAAGCATGCCGGTTTTCTTGGACTGGCAAAGGTTATGGGCGTGCCGACGCGAGGCTATGTGCTGCCCGATCATCCGGTGCAGCAGGAAATCAAGGCCGTGCTGGAACAGTTGACCGGCGACACGCTGACCTCGGACATCTGCGGCACCGACGGCTGTTCGATCCCGACCTATGCGACCCCGCTGGAAAGCTTTGCCCGGGCCTTTGCCTGTTTCGGAACCGGCGAGGGACTGGACCCTGAACGGGCCAAGGCAGCGGAACGGATCTACGAGGCCTGCGTCAACGAGCCATTCATGGTGGCCGGCACCGACCGGTTCTGCACCGATGTGATGGCAGCCTTCAACGGCCGGGTCTTCGTAAAGACCGGGGCGGAAGGCGTGTTCTGCGGCGCCGTTCCCGAACTCGGTCTCGGCATCGCGCTCAAATGCGACGACGGCGCCACCCGCGCCTCGGAAGTGATGATGGCGGCCGTTCTGGAAGCCATGCTCGAGATGAACGAGGACGAAGCCAGGACCCTCGACCGGCTGGTTAATCCGCCGGTGCTGACCCGCCGCGAGGTTCAGGCCGGCGAAGTCCGTCCGGGCAAGGATTTTCTGGCAAGTCTGAAATCCGCACTGTCCTGAAGTCCCTGCCCTCCAGACACAAGGGATCTGTGATGCCCCGCCGCGAAGGCCTGTCCTGGCGCTTTACCCATGCCATCACCCGCACACCCGCCGACAGCGTGGCAAACGGTTTGCGCGCGGTTGATGCGGGAGATCCGAGCGGCGCGGCGTTTCGGGCCGAACATGCGGCCTATGTGCAGGCGCTTGAAGCGGCCGGCCTGACCGTGGATGTCCTGCCGCCGCTCGAGGCCTATCCCGACAGCTGTTTCGTCGAGGATCCGGCATTCTGCTTGCCCGACGGCGCGATCCTGCTGCGGCCCGGCGCGGAAAGCCGGAAGGGGGAGGCAGAAGAAATCCGCGCGGCGCTGGAAAGCCGTTTCGACCGGGTTGTTGAAATCCCGGGCAGCGGTCATGTGGACGGTGGCGACGTGCTGACGCTCGACGACGAGATCCTCATCGGCCTGTCCGCCCGGACAGACCGGGAGGGCGCTGAAGCCTTTGCCGGTTTGCTTGACCAATGGGGCTATAACGCCCGCGTCGCCGAAACGCCGGAGGGCGTGCTGCATTTCAAGACAGCCTGTTCCACCCTCGGAGAGGGCGTGATCCTGGCAACGAAGGTGATGATCGACAGCGGCTTTTTCGGCAGCCGCAGAACGATCGCCGTGCCGGACGGTGAGGACTACGCGGCCAATGTCATCCGCGTGAACGACGTGGTTCTCGTCCCCGAAGGCTATCCGGAAACGCAGGCTGCAATAGAAGCAGGCGGGTTCCGGACAGTGACCGTGCCGACCCACCAGGCGCGCAAGGTGGACGGCGGCCTGTCCTGCCTGTCGCTGCGGTTCTCAAAAGCCTGACAGAGATCCTGGTCCGATCCCGGAAGACCAGTCAGTGATTGGCGCTCTTTTCGACGACGACCTCGACCGGCAGTTTGCCGGCGCTGCCGAAATCGAGAACGACTTCGAACTGGTCGCCTTCCTTGACCGTCTTCTTCAGACCGGACAGCCAGATGTGCTCCCGCCACTTGGCCATACCGAACGGCTTGTTCGGGCGCAATTCGATGCTGTCGGGCCAGCTCACCGCGCCGTCCTTTGAAATCCGGAACCGGGTTTGCTCCGCAATCGGGCTGGAAGCGCCGACAAGCTGGAGGGCCTCGGCTCCGGTGTTGAGGATCGGGCCATAGACCGCGATCCCGTCTTCGCCGTCGGCGGGCGGCGGCGCCCAGACATGGCCGACCATGATGCCGTGCAGGTTGTAGCTGTGCGCCTTGGCGCGGTCAGGCAAATGCCCGATCGCAAGGGCCAGGATGGCGGCAGCCAACAGGAGCGGAGCACGGGACAGGGAAAGATGTCGCATCGTCAAAAGCCGTTTCATTGTCTGGGGGCGTCGTTTTCGAACTGGGCCGAGGCCGTGCTCTTCAGCTTCGCGTCCTTTTCTTCCGACCCGGCCTTCAGGTCGCGGGCCGCTGCGACCTCTTTCGCCGACAGGTTCTTCTGGCGGAAGAACGTATAGGACAGGGTGATGTCATGGGCGTCCTTGGCGTCGCTGTCCTTCAGCATTTCCTCGTCGACATAAAAGACGAGCGGCATGCGGGCACTCTCGCCGGGACCAAGCTTTTCCTGGGTGAAGCAGAAGCACTCGATCTTGAAGAAATAGGGCGCGGCCTGATACGGCGTGACGTTGTAGGTCGCCTGGGCGATCTGCGTCTCGTCGCTGTTGTTCTTGGCGTAGTAGTAGACCTTCGTCGGCTCTTCGATCCGGGCCTCGACCTTGTGCTGTTCCGGACGGAACTCCCAGGAGAGACCGGGGGCCACATTGGCGTCGAAGGAGACGGTGACTTTTTCATTGGACGTCTTGGTGTCCGATTCCTTGGCGACTGCGCGCTGCACGGTTCCGCCGTAGCCGGTCAGATTGCAGAACATCCGGTAAAGGGTCGGAGAATAGCTCACCAGCCCGGTCGGTATCGCCAGCAGGATTCCGGTGACCGCGAGAATCTTTGCATGTCGGAAGCGTTTGTCGCTCATTCCACCCGTCCTGATACCAATTGCAATTGGTATAGCTCCCCAACTGCGGGAGTCCTAACATAGGTTGAGATACCGATGCCGCGACAACACCGCGCACGCGATCGGGCCCCGGTAAGGTTGTTGGCGCAGCCGCCGGTCAGGCCGCGACCTGGTTGCCGCTGACGGTGAGATTGGGCCAGTCGGTCGAGCCGTTCAGTTCGCCGGTCGCCTTGTCGAGCCAGCGGTAGCCGTTGATCGCGCCGGTCCGGCTGCCCTGCACGATATTGTTGCTGATGACCGCCGATCCCGCGCCCTCTACGACGGTAACCGCAATCCCCGTGCCGCAATCGCGCAGCATGTTCTGGGACGCGATGATGTTGCGCATGTAGGGACCCCAGCCGAGCAGCAGGCCGAATCGCGGCGCGCCCTCGATCACGTTTCCGGTAATCGTCGTGTCCGCCTCGGCGGCGATGCCGATGCCGAAGCCGGCGACCTCCGGCGGATAGGGGCCGACATCGGTCAGGTTGCGAATGAGATTTCCCGAACAGACCGCAAGCCGTCCGCCGTCCATGAAATTGGCGATGGAAACGCCGGTGGTCGCCCCGTCGATCAGATTGTTGGAAATCACCGCGCCCTGAAAGGTGAATTCGGAATAGATCGCCACTTCCCCGGAGCGCAGGCAGGAGTTGCCGGTGATTTGCACGTTGGAACCGGTGTTGGACCGGATCGCGGAAAAGGCGCAGTCGGCGATCCGGTTGCCCGAAATCACCACGCCATGGGCGCGGAATACGTTGATGCCGTTGCCCCACTGGCCGGTGCCGCCGTGCTTGGCGCCGATTCGTTCCACCCGGTTGCCGGAAACAAGCGTGCCGTCCTCGCCTTCGCTCCACCGGTGCACCCAGATGCCGCCGTTGGCGCAGTCGGTGACCACATTTCCGGTAAGCGCCAGGCCGTCGGCTTCGTTGGAGACGATGCCGGCCTCCGCCGCGCCCGACACGTGGCTATCGGTCACCCGGCCCGAACAGCGATCCATCAGCAGGCCGGTCCGGCTGGAGCCGGTTACTTCGCAATTCTGGATGGTGAGCTGGCGCACGCCGATGAAATGCAAAAGCCCGTCGGTCTCGTCGCCGATCGACCGGTTGGCTCCGTCGAAAGTGATGCCGTTGAGCCCGACATTGTTGACGCCCTTGGCCGTGGCCAGCAGTCCGCCGCCGCCCTGGTAGATCAGCCGGGTGCGCCCGGGAATGCCGACGATGAGGGTCCCGGAGGGAAAATTCAGGTTGGAGACCGGATAGGTGCCGGCCGGAAGAAACAGGGCGCGGCCCTTTTCCGCGGCCCGGTTGACCGCGTCCTGAAACAGGGCGCTCTGGTCGCTGGAAGCATTCGGATAAAGACCCAGATCGGTCGCATCGATCGATCCGCGCAGTTCGGCGACCTGGACAAGGGCGCTTGCGGCCGTGCCGGAAAGGCACAGCGCCGTGCCGCCCATTGTCCCACCAAGGAACGCCCGGCGGGTCATTCCGGCGCTGAACCTTCGGGAAACACCGGGCGTACCGGTGCAATCTGTCCCGGATTTGGAAATGCGTTTGCTCATGCCCATTCTTGAGCAAACATCGTGCCGATTAGGCGCAAACGCGTTACCCGATCCATGGTCCGCCATTGACGCCGGTCAATGTTTTCATTCCGACCATGGGCATAATCGGCTGAGGAGGAAGGGAGGCGGAAGATGATCACGATAGAGGATTGCATCGGCCTGAGCGATCTCAGGGAAGACGAAATCCTGGCCCTTGCCGAGCACGAACATATCCCTGAAATCGCGGCGGCCGCGCTGGGCGCCTATCTGCTACACGAAGACCATGGCCCCGAAAAAATCAAGGCTATGATCGAGGACGATATCCGCGCAGCCGTCGCCCGCGGCGACCAGATGCATGCGGCCGAACTGTTCATGGCTTTGCGCCACTTCCTCTATGACCACAAGGACGTGCTGACCGGCCAGAACTGAAGGTCAGATGCGCCGCCGGGTCTCTTCAAGGATGAGGATGGCCGCCTTCTCGATCTGCTGCAGCGACGGTCTTGTGTCGAAACGCCCGCGGGGCAGGGGCGGCACATGAACGAAGACGGACGGGATGCCGCTGCCGATACTGTCCCACAAGGTCGCGTTGCACAGGTAGGTGCCGGCATCGCGGGAAAGAGCGACAGGAAGGCCTGACCGCGCGGCAGCCTCGTAAAGGGCCCTGAAAGGCAGGGTGGAGGTTCTGGCCGTTTCCGCGCCGGCCTGAAGCGGAGAGGTTTCGGCATGGGCGCCGCCGGCATCCGGTTTCACCCGTGTCGCCCGATTGACTGCCCGGGTTTCGATATTGATGGTCCGGCGGCTGCCGTCGACCCCGAAATGCACGATGGCATCGGGCGAAAGGTCACGGCGCAGCCTTTCAGCGACTTCGAACCGTCCGGTCCAGGTCGTCGGCAGGATTTCAAAAAGGAAACGGGTTCCGCGAACCTCGGGGATCAGCCGCCGCGGCAGCCGCTTCATGAGGAGCGCTGTCGGGTTGACCGGCATTCCGGGGAAAGGCTCGAAGCCTGTGACAAGAACGGTTTTCAGGGGCGGCCTCCCGGAAGCTGTAAAGAGCTTGAGGGTTTGAAGAGTTTCGGCCGCAGGATCGCTCCGTTTGGAGCTTCGGACAACAGCTATTCGAAAACGGATTGCGGACGAGGCGGTGGCGCGCCTCGTCCGCAGCGAGCAGATGCAGCAGCTTGGTTCAGGAGGCTTCTTACTGCAGGTCGCTCGGAGCCTTGTCTGCGATCGCCTGCCACTTTTCATTGGCGGTCTTGATGTAGCCGGGGACGTCTTCGTTCCAGCGCTTGGACACGGCCTTGGACAGGTTCAGGTAGAGCTTGTCATCGACGATCTTCCAGACATGCGGGTCGCCGTCGAACTTGTAGCCCATGGCGGTGCCGAATGCGCAGAAGCCGCCAAACTGCGGGGCGTATTTGGCCGGATTTGCCTGGAAGGCTTCCTGGTTTTCCTTGGTTGCAAAGCGATAGGTGGCGCCCTTGTAGTCGGCGGTCAGGTTGATGTCCCCGGCCTGGGGTTCCCCGGCCTTGAAATAGGATACCGGGTCATAGCCGCGAAGCGCGAGCCCGGTGGTCGTGGCATTGACATCGACCCCGGCGGCCAGGGAATTTGCCGCAAACGCGACAAGGAGGAAAACCGCGGCAATGCCGCCGCGAATGAAGGTCGTCATGGAATGTATCTCCCTTGTAGAATGGCGATCCGGCGACGCAGAGTCGATTGAGATGACGGTTCGAATTGTGTACCATTTGGTTCCCAATCGGCCGAACCAGTCGCTGTGTCACCGGCAAGGGAAATCTAGAGTTTGGAACCGATTGGTACAAAACACATTGAGGTGATTGCCGGGTGATGAGGAACAGTCGGATCAGGACGGCTCGATCTGGGGTACAGGAGGTCGGAAAAAATGGCGCGGCCGCGTGAATTCGATCCGGACACGGCCATAACGGCTGCCATGCACCTGTTCTGGGACCATGGCTACGAGGATGCCTCTCTGGCCTGCCTGCTGGAGGCCATGAAGATCACCAAGGGGTCGTTCTACAAGGCCTTTGCGGACAAGAAATCCATCTATCTCAAGACCCTCGACTATTACGATGACAAGGTGATCGGCCGGACGGTCCGGAACCTGATGGATACGGATCAGGGAAGCGGAGCCGATCGCATCCTTGCCCTGTTTGAAGCCGTTGCAGCATCCGCCAGGACCGACGGCGACCGCTCGGGCTGCTTCCTGTGCAATGCCCTCATTGACCGCGCCGCACACGATGCAGAGATCGAGGAACGGCTGCAGGCAATGGTGTTCCGTCTTGAAAACGGGTTCAGGGCCGCGCTTGAAGACAGGCCGCATCGGCCGGATCCGGAATGGGTTCGGGCAACCGCGCGCGGTGTGCTTTCAAGTTATTTCGGATTGCGTGTGCTCGGAAAGGCCGGCCTGTCGAAGACCATGGCCGATGATTGCGTCGCCCAGGTCCGGCGGCTGATTGACCCGAAAATCTAGGCCCCGGCCTCAAATGCCGATCAGACCCGCGATCTCCTCCACCGCGATCGACACCGCCGTCTCGCCTTCGCGCACGGACGTTTCGAGGGCTTTCAGGCGGTCCGCGGTCCGCTTGTCGTTTTTGAGCGCTTCCATCATGCGCTGCTGCAGGAGATCCCACATCCAGGCAACCTGCTGGTCGGCGCGGCGGGATTGCCATTCGCCGCTCGCGGTCATTCTGGTCCGGTGCAGTTCGACCTGCTCCCAGAGCGCGTCGAGGCCTTCGTTGGCAAGGCCGGAAATGGTGATTACCGGCGGGGTCCAGGTCGGCGATTTCGGCGCCAGGATATGAAGCGCTGCCCGGTAGTCCGACGCTGCCGAGCGAGCCCGCGTGGCGCCTTCGCCATCCGCCTTGTTGACGGCGATCATGTCGGCGATTTCCAGGACGCCTTTCTTGATTCCCTGCAGCTCGTCGCCGGCGCCGGGCAGCATCAGCACGAGAAAGAAGTCGACCATGTCGGCAACGGTGGTCTCCGACTGGCCGATGCCGACGGTTTCCACAAGAATGATATCGAAGCCTGCCGCCTCGCACAAAAGCATGGTTTCCCGGGTCTTGGCCGCGACCCCGCCGAGCGTGCCCGCAGACGGGGACGGGCGGATGAAGGCATCCTTGTCGACGGCAAGCCGGGCCATGCGGGTCTTGTCGCCGAGGATCGAACCGCCGGTGCGCGTCGAGGACGGGTCGACCGCAAGCACCGCCACCTTGTGGCCGGCGGCCGTCAGGTTAGAGCCGAGCGTGTCGATCGTCGTTGATTTGCCGACGCCCGGAACGCCGGTAATCCCGACCCGAAGGGCCCTGCCGGTCCGGGGCAGCAGTTCCTGGATCAGCTCCCGGGCAATCCTGCGGTGCTCCGCCTTGCGTGATTCCACCAGGGTGATGGCGCGGGCAAGGGTCGCCCGGTTGCCGGACCGGATGCCTTCGGCAAGGGTTGGAACATCAAGGACCGGGCGGTTTGCTGGTTTCGTCATGCCCAAGGCTTAGCGGAGGAATCGCTGGCCGTCACGGTCGATCTTGGTAGAAGGCGGCAGGTAGGGTAATGATAATCAGAAGACCCGAGTTTCCAGCCTGACGTCGCGAGCCTTATCGATGAATGCCCTGTCTTATCTGAATGCGCCGATCTGGCTTCTGGGGGTCTTCGGGACGGAAAAATCCTATCGAAAGAATCCCATCATCGGCAGCCCGAAGCTGAACCGCTGGGGCCTTCACCGGAAACGGGTGCAGGTGGCAGCCGCCCTTGCCGCCTCCAGGCGCCGGCGTCTGGCTGCGTCCGTGCCTGACGAGGAGCGCCGGTTTTTCGATGAAAACGGTTATTTTCTTGTCCGCAATTTCCTGCCCGATGATCTCTACAAGGCGCTGACGGAAGAAGTCACGAGCGGACCGTTCGAAGCCCGGGAGATGCGCCAGGGCCAGACCGTGACGCGCATGACGCCCCTGCCGCCGAACGTGCTTGCCGCCAATCCGGCGCTGGCAAAAACCGTGCGGGATCCGCGGGCCAGGGCGATGATCCATTATGCCGCCTCCCAGGGCGGCCAGCCGCAGATGTTTCTGCAGACGGTGATCGCCGAACCGCAGCGCGGCAAGAAGGATCCGCAGACGGATGTCCATGCCGACACCTTCCATGCCACATCGAAGGCCTGGCTGTTCCTGCAGGACGTCGGCGAGGAGGACGGGCCGTTCTGCTTTGTGCCCGGGTCGCACAAGGTCACGCCGGAGCGCCTGGAATGGGAGTATCAGTGCTCGCTGACGGCCAGCACCGACGGGCGCAACCACCACGCCAGCGGCTCGTTCCGCATCCGGCCCGAAGAACTGGATGCGTTGGGTCTGCCGCAGCCGGTGAGGATGGCGGTGCCGGCGAACACGCTGATCGTGGCCGATACCTTCGCCTTCCACGGCCGCACGCCCTCTGACCGGCCGACCACGAGGGCCGAGGTTCACTGGCACATGCGCCGCAATCCGTTCCTGCCCTGGACCGGCCTCGACCCCTTGGGCCTGCCCGGTATTCGGGAGCGGGAACTGAAGCTTCACCTGGCCTATTCGGACCTGCGCGAAAAGGTCCTCAAAAAGCGCAACGTCTGGCGGCCGGTCGGGTCGGTGGAACTCCGCTCAGGTCCGCATATCTAGGCCCGACAAGATCCGGCCAGATCAACTCTTCGGCGGGAACCACAGGATGCGCTGGAGGCCTGCATTGCGCAGCTCGTCTTGCGGTGCAAGCCTGTCGAACGGGCCCGGATATTCGGGAATGGCGAAGACCAGTTCCACGTTCGGGGTCCCCTTGGCCTTGCAGATCGCCATCCCGCGCCACAGGTTCTTGCCCACCCGGCAATCGCTGCGCGAGGTGCCGACCTGGGCGAAGGTCATGCCGATCCGCTCGCCGTTCGGGCCCTGCAGATGGTGGGTGACACCGTGGACGGCGCGAACCTTGCCGTCCTTGCCCTTGAAGACCTGAAGAACCTGGAAGCCGTCAGAGTTGAACGCGCCGATGGCCCATTCCGTGGTGTTTTCTTCCGCCGTCTGGATCCCTTCGGCGGTGAAGCCGGGCAGGGCGGCTTCGATCGCCTTCGTGCCGTAGCGGGTATCCGCCGTAATGCCGCCGACACTGTCCCTCGAGATTTTCACCAGCGTCACATCGGATGTCTGCGCCACCAGGACCGGCCCCGTATCGTCGAGCGTGGGGGAGCAGGCGGCAACGAGATAACCGAGGAGGCAGACAATCGGGAACAGCGGCGGGCGCATGGAATAAGGTGACTCCGGCAAAGCTTTGTCCGTATTGGCAAAATGGACAGTCCGGCGGACATAGCACCGGGTGCACCCGGATGCAAAGGACCGCAGGTTGTTTGATCCAAGCCTCTTGTGCACAAGAGCGTCGATCCGCGCCCGGACATGAAATGGATCACGGCCTTCATCCGGACCGGGCAGGGGCGATGCGGCAGCCTGATTTTCTCAATTTCATCAGCGAAACGGCGGCCGTCTTACCGAGTTCATTCCCTTGAGTAAGGTGAAAAAGATATATAAAACAATTGATTATATGTCGTGTGAAAAAAATTAGACCAAATGAAAAAATTTTCTTGATTTAATTCACCGTCTGAATTAATAAATGCGCAGGTTCGTGAGGCTTGGACCTCCGTATGGCTTCAGCGTGGAAGCCCAATAGTTCGTTTCAAACATCGAAAATCGGATTTCGGCGCCTTTCGGCAAGGGGCCGGACAGGAGTTGCTCGTGGTCAGTCAATTCAAGCCACGGCCGCTACTGCGGTCAGAGAACTATACCATTTCGGATCTGGTCGAGCGCTACGATACCTCGCTCAGGACACTCCGTTTCTATGAACAGCACGGCCTGGTGCAACCTGCACGGCCAAAGCCCAATACGCGGGTCTATTCGCGGGCCGATGTCGAACGGCTCGACTTCGTGTTCGATTGCCGCCTCACGGGCATGTCGGTCCGCGCCATCGCATCGCTTCTCCGTCTCCGCGACACACTTCCGGGCAGGGACTTCGATAAGGCGCACGCCCGCGAATTGCGGAACCGGCTGTCCGAGCTGTTGCAGGAACGGGAACAGCTCGAAGAACAGAAACAGGCGCTGGAGCGCGGCCTCGGCCTGCTTGAGGAACGGCTGGCGAGCTGAGTATTCCCCGGCGTTTTCATGCACGAGCGCCGGATTCAAAATGCCTTGTGGATGCGGCCACATGTGTCGAAGGGAAATCAACAAAGCCCCGGACGCGCGCCGCATATGGCCCGGTGACATAACAACAAGGCCGGGTTACCTCCATCGACCCAAGGCAGAGCACCGCGAACCTGGTTCGCGGTGCTTTTCTTTTGCTCAGGTCCTTCCTGATCCATTTCGGCATCGATGGCGGTTCGTAGCGGTGGAATAATTATTTGTAGTGAACTAAAAAATTTTAAGAAATAAAAAATTTTGTTTGACTTCAATCTCCCGCAAGGTAATCTCTCCTGCAAGAAGGGGCGTCGACCTCTCATGGCTTCCAAACGGAAGCACGGCTGATAACCGGAAAAACTCGGACCGGGGCAATCAAAAAGAACCCGGCCAGGAGTGTGCACGTGAACAACCAGTTTCAAAATCGTCCGGCTTTGAAGTCGGGGAATTACAAGATTGCCGACCTGGCGAACCGTTACGACACGTCGTTGCGGACATTGCGCTATTACGAGCAAAGCGGATTGGTGCGGCCCCATCGACCCAATCAGCATACCCGCTTCTACTCGGAAGAGGATGTCAGCCGCCTCGATCTGGTATTCGATTGCCGGCGTACGGGAATGTCTGTTCGCGAGATTCGCGACCTCTTGCGCCAGCGCGACGAACTCGCCGACCGTGATTTCAGCAAAGCCTATGCCCGTGCCTTGAGAAAGCGGATGGCCCAGTTGCTGGAAGAACTGGAAGAGCTGGAGCGGCAAAAGACGTTTCTGAAACGCGATCTTGCCGCCCTCGACGCGTCCGATGCCGCCTAGTCGGTTCCGGTGAACCATATTCACCGGAATTACCTTTAGAATTCAGTGCCGTTGGGTCAGGTTTCGTCTTTCTTGATCCACTTCGGCGTCGATGGCGGCTCGTAGGCGCGAAAGAGATCAAGCAGGTCGCCGGGCGAACCTGCGACCTTCACCATGTCGCGCATGACCGGCTTCATGAAGCCTTCGACCGTCTGATGGTCGAAAAACGCAATCAGCTGATCATAATACCCGTCCGCATTCAGGAAGCCGCAGGGCTTTCCGTGCAGCCCGAGCTGCCCCCAGGTCCAGACCTCGAAGATTTCCTCCATGGTGCCGGCCCCGCCGGGAAGGGCTATGAAGCCGTCCGAAAGGTCGGCCATCTTGGCCTTGCGCTCATGCATGGAAGAGACGATATGCAGCTCGCTCAGTTTTTCGTGGGCGAGTTCCTTCTCCTGAAGAGCAACCGGCAGCACGCCGATCACCTGGCCGCCGGCGGCAAGGGCCGCATCCGCGACCGTGCCCATCAGACCGACCTTGGCGCCGCCATAGACCAGGGTCAGGCCCTGTTCGGCGATGATCCGGCCGGTTTCCGCTGCGACGTCGGCATAGGCCGTGCGTGCACCGAAACTCGATCCGCAAAAAACACAAACCGCTTTCATGGCATTCAATCCGCATAAGTGAAAAAGGCAGGGACCGGATGCCGGCCCCTGCACGGCAGGTCAGTCGTTCGCGAGCGCATCCAGGACCCGGGCCCAGGAGCGGATGCCCTTGTGGAAGCTCTTCTGATTGTATTTTTCATTGGGCGAGTGGATCTGATCGTCGTCGAGGCCGAAGCCGATCAGCAGGGAATCCATGCCGAGCATGCGCTTGAAGTCGCCGACGATCGGTATCGAACCGCCCATGCCGATCAGCGCTGCAGGCTTGCCCCATTCATCGGAAAGCGCCTTCCGGCCCTTTTCCAGGGCCGGCATGTCGAAATCGAGCCGCAGCGCCCGGCTGCCTTCCTTGCCCAGGAATTCGACCGAACAATCGGCCGGCACCTTGGAGCGGACATAGGCGCGGAAGGCTTCGCGGATCTTGTCCGGATCCTGGTCGCCGACGAGGCGGAAGGTGAACTTGGCGTGTGCCTCCGCGGGAATAACGGTCTTGGAGCCCGGGCCCTGGTAGCCGCCCCACATGCCGTTCACTTCCGCGGTCGGGCGGGTCCAGATGTGTTCCAGCGGCTGACGGTCCCTTTCGCCGCGCGGATATTTCAGGCCGATCTCGCCCAGGAATTCCTCCGACGAAAAGCCGAGCTCGTCCCACATCTTTGTGACCTCTTCCGGCATTTCGATGACGCCGTCATAAAAGCCGGGCAGGGTGATGTGGCCGTTTTCGTCATGCAGGCCGGCAATGATGCTGGCGACGATGTGGTTCGGGTTCTGCGCGGCGCCGCCATAGCTGCCGGAGTGCAGGTCGCGGCTGGCCGCCCTGACGATGATTTCGTCACCGAGCAGGCCGCGCAGCATCACCGAGATCGCAGGCGTATCGGCGTCCCACATGCCGGTGTCGCAGACGAGCGCCAGGTCGCAGGTCAGTTCGTCCTTGTTGGCGGTCAGGAACGGATGCAGGGACGGGGAACCGGATTCCTCCTCCCCCTCGAACAGGACCGTGACGTCCACCGGCAGGTCGCCGGTCTCTGCAAGATAGGCGCGGGCGGCTTCGACGAAGGTCATCAGCTGGCCCTTGTCGTCGGCGGAACCGCGGGCGACGATGATCTTGGTTCCGTCAGGACGGGTAACGATCCGCGGTTCGAACGGATCGGTGTCCCAAAGATCGAGCGGATCGACCGGCTGGACATCGTAATGACCGTAAAAAAGCACGTGCGGGCCCGCCTTGCCCGTCTTGCGGTGGCCGACAACCATCGGGTGGCCGTCGGTTTCGCGCACGCTCGCCTCGATGCCGATACCGGTAAGTTCCTTCGCCAGCCATTCCGCGGCAGCGCGGCAGTCCTTGTTGAAAGCCGGATCGGTGGAAATGCTCTTGATCTTCACGAGTTCGAACAGGCGCGCCAGGCTGTTGTCGAGATCGGTGTCGATCCGCGCGAGAACCTTGTCGATGGTACTCATCGGTAATTCCTATGGTTTTTGCGATTGAATTTCAGGACAGAAGCGGTTGGCCGTCAATCCGCCCCGAACCTTGGATGCCGGGCATGAATCATGGCCTTTTGTCCACATTATGCCCGCCAATTGAACTGGTCACCAGCTTCCGCCGGAAAAAGAGCGTTTCGGCGACCGGCGTATCGTAATAGCGCTCCATTGGCTCAAAACCGTGTCGTTCATAAAGCGATATCGCGCTCTTCATGGAGGGCAGCGTGTCGAGCCGCATTTCGCTGTAACCGGCCCGCTCCGCCACCTGGAGGATCGCCTCGACCAGCCGGTTGCCGAGGCCGAGGCCCCGGCCTTCCGGAGCCACGTAAAGCCGCTTCATCTCGCAGACGCCTTCCGGTTCGATCGGGCGCAGGCCGACGCAGCCGACCGCCTTTCCGTCCCCGTTCAATGCAAGCAGGATTTCGCCCTTTGGCGGCGCGTATTTGCCCGGCAGGGCTGCCAGCTCCGCCTCGAAGTCCTGGTAGGAAAGATCGATGTCCAGCCAGTCCGCATAGGCGCGAAACAGGTTCGCGGCAGCGGTCATGTCATCGGGCGTTCTGGCCGGGCGGATGAGAGGTTCGGAGGTCGGTTGCATAGGCGAAGTGGTGGGGGGTCGGGAGCAAGCCGTCAAGACCCGTTGGCGTTGCCGGTTCATGGAGTGCCGATACACTGCCGGTCAATGCGGCAATTCCGGAACGCCGAAAGAGCGCAGCGGCTTTCCTTTAGGAAAACCGCCACGCAGTCTCAGATCAGGCAGACCCTTTGCGCAAGTTCGTCGATCAGCACGCGCTTGTTTTCCGAGTAGTCGACCGGAACGGCAACCAGATGCACGCCGCCGGCCTCATAACAGGCGTTCAGGGTCGGAACGAAGTCTTCCGTCGCCTCGATCCGATGACCTTTCGCACCGTAGGATTCGGCATATTTCACGAAGTCAGGGTTTGAGAACGTCAGGCCCCAGTCGTCGAAGCCGCCCACCGCCTGTTTCCAGCGGATCATGCCGTAGGAACTGTCATCGAGGATCAGTACGACGAGGTTGAGACCGAGCCGGACCGCGGTTTCCAGTTCCTGGCTGTTCATCATGAAGCCGCCGTCTCCGCACACCGCCATGACGCGCCGGTCCGGGTGCAGCATTGCCGCGGCCATGGCCGAAGGCAGGCCCGCGCCCATCGTCGCAAGCGCGTTGTCCAGCAGGACCGTGTTGGCGACGACCGTCCGATAGTTGCGGGCGAACCAGATCTTGTACATGCCGTTGTCGAGGGCAATGATGCCGTCGGCGGGCATGACCTTGCGGACATCGGCGACGATCCGCTGCGGAATGAGCGGGAACCGCGGATCGTCCGCGCCCTCCTTGAGGTGTTCCATCACCTCCGCGCGGACCCGTTCGAAATAGGAAAAATCATGGTTCGGGGACGGGCTGAGCCGGTCGGTGAGCTTGGCGATGGTCGGTCCGATATCGCCGACGAGTTCAAGCTGCGGGAAATAGACCTCGTCCACCACGGCGGTGTCGAAGTTGACGTGGATGACCTTCTTTCCGCCCGGTCTCATCAGGAAGGGCGGTTTTTCGACCACATCGTGCCCCACATTGATCACGAGATCGGAGCGGTCGATGGCGCAATGGACATAGTCGCCGTCCGAAAGCGCCGCGGTCCCGATGTAACGGTCGCTTTGCCCCTCGACCACGCCTTTGCCCATCTGGGTGTTGAAGAAGGGAATGCCCGTTCTGGCGACGAATGTGGTCAGTTCCTGGATCACCCGTCTCCTGTTCGCGCCGGCGCCCACAAGAAGCAGCGGATATTTCGCCGCCTCGATCATCTCGACCGCTTCGTCGATCGGCCCGTCCGAACACACGGCGTAGCGCGGTGTCGTCGGCGGAATGAGCGAAGGGGCATGCACCGTCTCTTCGGCAATGTCCTCCGGCAGTTCCAGAAGGACGGCCCCCGGGCGCTCCTCGCGGGCAAGGCGGAAGGCTTCGCGCACGAGCGCGGGAATGGCGCCCCCGTTGACGATCTGGCGGGCGAACTTGGTCACCGGCCGCATGGTTGCGACCACGTCGACGATCTGGAACCGGCCCTGCTTGCTCTGCTTGATCGGCTTCTGGCCCGTAATCATCAGCATGGGAAAGGCACCGAGATCGGCGTAGGCGGCCGCGGTCATAAAGTTCGTCGCGCCCGGGCCGAGCGTGGACAGGCAGACGCCGACCTTTCCCGTCAGCCGTCCGTAAGTGGCGGCCATGAAGCCTGCGGCCTGTTCGTGCCGTGTCAGGACCAGGCGGATACTCGATTTGCGCAAGGATTCGAGGAAGTCGAGATTTTCCTCTCCCGGAATCCCGAAAATATAGTCGACGCCCTCGTTTTCCAGGGCTCTTACGAGCAGGTCCGACGCCTTAACATCCCTTGTCCCGTCCATCTGGATATTCCTTTTTCTTCAAAAACACATCGAAATGAACGCTGATGATGCCGGCGCAGGTGCCCCCTGTTTTTGGCGCCAGGACAGATCAAGGCAAAAAAATGAAGCCCCGGTCCGATACGGCCACATCAGCCCGGGCGCATCACGCCGGGGCGATTTCAGCAGTTAAAAACAACTTGCCGGGTGCAATGGCATCAAAGAGTACGCAAAGGCCATGACGCCCGGAAACCCGGGCAAGTACCTGCAGGAAGCAGTTTCGGTAGCCCGGCATGGTCCCATTGAGGCACAGAGACTGCGCCGTTGTCACGTATTACGTTACGGAGGGGAGGAATTCCGGACGGACTGCGTTGCCTGTTGTCCAAACGCGAACGTACTGGAACGTACGGCGGACGGATGTGGAATCGGCCGCGTCAAACACGGGTACGCCGGACATCCGGCGTCCCGGGCCCAGGGATCAGGAACCGCGCTTGATGCTGCCGAGCAGACCGCGCACGAGCGCCCGTCCGAGCGATGATCCGAGGCTGCGCGCGGCCGATTTCAGGCCGGCTTCGAGCACGGAGTCGCGGTTCGATCTGCGCGTGGAGCGCTGGCGCATGCTGTCGCGGCGCGGCCGGTCGTCCCGTCCGAAATCCGGGAGCTGGAAGCCGGAGCGGGTCCGGCGCGGCTCGCCGCGTTTTTCGGCATAGCGTTCTTCTTCCTGCCGCTGCCGTTCCTCCTGGCGCAGTTTTTCCTCCGCCCGTTGCGCCAGCATTTCATAGGCAGAGACCCGGTCCTTGGTCCGCTCGTAATGGCCGAAAACCGGGCTGGACTGGATCATTGTGCGCCGTTCCGCATCGGTGATCGGGCCGAGCCGCGATGACGGCGGGCGGATCAGGGTGCGCTGGACGATGGAGGGAATGCCCTTGCCTTCCAGCGTGGACACAAGCGCCTCGCCGACGCCGAGTTCGGTAATCACCCGTTCCGTATCCAGGTCCGGGTTCGGGCGGAAGGTTTCCGCGGCCGCGCGGACGGCCCGCTGGTCGCGCGGCGTAAAGGCGCGCAGTGCATGCTGGATCCGGTTGCCGAGCTGCGACAGCACCGTTTCGGGAACATCGAGCGGGTTCTGGGTGACAAAATAGACCCCGACCCCCTTGGAGCGGACCAGCCGGACCACCTGTTCCACCTTTTCGATCAGCGCCTTCGGTGCGTCGTCGAACAGCAGGTGCGCTTCATCGAAGAAGAACACCAGCTTCGGCTTTTCCGGATCGCCGATTTCCGGCAGTTCCTCGAACAGTTCCGACAGCATCCACAGCAGAAACACCGCATAAAGCCTTGGTGAACTCATCAGCTTGTCGGCGGCGAGGATATTCACCATGCCCCGCCCGTCGGGAGCCGTCCGGATGAAATCGCGGATGTCCAGCGCCGGTTCGCCGAACAGATTGTCTCCGCCCTGGCGCTCCAGCACCAGCAGGCGCCGCTGGATCGCGCCGACGGAAGCCTTGGACACGTTGCCGTACAGCTTCGACAGTTCCGCCGCCCGGTCCGAGACATGGGCAAGCATGGAGCGCAGGTCCTTGAAGTCGAGCAGAAGCAGGCCTTCGTCGTCGGCCAGTTCGAACAGGACGTTCAGGACGCCTTCCTGGGTGTCGTTGAGTTCCAGCAACCGGGCCAGAAGCAGGGGGCCGACCTCGGAGACGGTGGTGCGGATCGGGTGGCCTTGTTCGCCGAACAGATCCCAAAAGACGGCCGGGAAGGCCTCGTAGGTGTATCTGTCGGAAAAACCGATATCGGCGGCGCGTTTTTCCAGAAAATCCTTGGAAACGCCGGCTTCCGCAAGACCGGAAAGATCCCCCTTGATATCGGCGCAGAAGACAGGAACGCCGGCGGCCGAAAAGCCTTCCGCAAGGATCTGCAGCGAAACGGTCTTGCCGGTGCCCGTGGCGCCCGTGATCAGTCCGTGCCGGTTGGCGAGTTTCAGCGTGAGGGTTTCTTCCTTGTTGCTTGTTCCGATGTAGATCGTGTCGTTGCTGCTCACCCTTTGCCCCACTTTACTTTCATCCAGCGCCCGGAATGGGCTTACCAATAAAAAACAGTTCACACGACGTTACGTGACCCATCGACGCCGTGATCCCTCTACGTGTATAGCCTGTTGTACGATTTTATGGCCCTAAAACTTCATGCGGGCGCAAGATTGGGAGAAAGACATGGAAGAGCTTATCAACCGGATCGTTGCAGCTTCAGGTGTCGGCGAGGAACAGGCCCGTGAAGCCATCGCAATCATCCTCAAGTTCCTCAACAAGGATGGGCCGCAGGAACAGATGCAGCAGATTTTCGATGCCCTGCCGGGTGCGCGCGAACTGGTCGCGGAACGTGAAGGCAAGGGCGGCGGCGGACTGCTCGGCGGTCTGGGCAGCATGATGGGTGGCGGAATGGGCGCCATGGCGGCGCTGAACGAACTGACCTCTGCCGGTCTCGATATGGGGGAAGTCCAGTCCGTGACTAAGGAACTGGTTGCCTACGCCAAGGAAAAAGCCGGTGACGAAGTGGTCGACGAAGTGGTTTCGCAGATCCCCGGCCTGAGCCAGGTTCTCTGAAACCCGGTCATCTGAGCACCACGGAAACGGTCTTGAGGCGAAATCGCCCGAACCCTTCCTGACCTGGTGAGGCGGGCTGACCTGGTGAGGCGGGGCAGGATGCCGCGAAACAGGGGGCGAGGCGCACGTGTCTCGCCTTTTTCGATTCCTGCAGGCACGCTGGAGATGGTATCGGAGAAAAAGAAGCCTGGACCGCCTTTGGCCCAGCGAGCCATCATTGGCTCGTAGAGGCATTCTCATTCCAAATGCGTCGATTTCGCGACGTCTTTCTATCTGCACAGTTTTTCTAAAGCCGCGCTCCAGGCGCGTTTCTCTTTCTTTTCTCCCCGAGCCGGGGAGATGGTGGCCCCTTGGGGCCTGGCGCCGGCGGTGTCGTCGGCGCTTTCCTTTGCCCTCTCGATCGTTCGGAGTGTCCAAACGAGGGTGCTTTTCCGTCCCTAGACGTTGAAAACCTGACCGGTCTTAGACCCGGATCTGGCCGTAGCGCAGGGCTTCGATGACCGTGTGGGTCTTGTTCGAAGCATTGAGCTTGACGCTGGCGTTCTGCAGGTGTGCATGAACGGTCCGCTGTGAAATATCAAGAACGTCTGCAATTTCACTTGCGGTTTTGCCGTAAGCGGTCAGCTCCAGCACTTTCCGTTCGCGCGTGGACAGGGCACCCGGGCGTTGACCCGAAACGGCACCAAGATCCCGCAGACGCGAGAAGGCGGCAGCTGCGAGTACCTCAAGTCCGGCCAGGTCCCATTTGCTTGCGTGCAGCGAAGGGCCGCTTGCGAAGACAAATGCCTGGAACGGATGAAGTTCGGTTACCGGAACGACAATGACTTTATTGCCTTCTCCGGCAGCCGCCAGAAGGTCGGAATGCTCCATGTCACCGGCGGTGATGGTCCATTCGGTCGCACGGTTTGACGCCAGACCGAGCATCAGGGCGCTGTCGGTCGCCGAAAGCGAGGTGCTTTCGATGCCGTCATTGCGCTGATCGGGCCAGCGGAAACGATGGACGAGATTATCGATGGGCCGGTTTGGCATGGGAAGGCCGGTCACCAGAATATGGGTGGCTCCCATCCGCCGAAGGTTGGATTCAAGAATATCCAACACGTGATGAGCTGCATTCGCCTCTGAGATAGCTCTCAGCTTGTTTTTCAATTCCGTCTGATCAAGCATTGTGCACATCCATTTTTTATGCAATCTGTGATTGCTTTTTTCGAAGCGTCAGGTTGCGTTTTTCGCTTATGCCCTAACGCGCCGCCGATGGGATTTTGTAGTTGTTGTCAGCTCCTTTCTTCTTCTACAGATCGTTTGCAGAGAATCTGCGTGAATGGGATTGTGAATTTCCCATACGGCAGTTCGTTTAAATTACAATATAATCGCGCAACATACCAATGGGGAAATTGGCATGATTTGGCTTATCACGCCAGAATCTTGTCCGGTTGTTTCCGTTAGCGCGGTTTTGGAACGGACTGGAGAACTACTGCCGATTGTGAAGGTAAACGGGCAATTAATGCGCGAATCCGGAATTTTTGACTGAACGGTCGGATTATGGGTGTGTTTGATATTACCCAATCTGGCTAGTTGCCTTCATTCCTCGGGGAGGAATAAATAGGTGTCAGGAGATAAGAATGCCCCTGATACTGCCTGAAGACTTTTTGAGTTTCGACGAAAAAGCGTGGCTTGAAGCCGTTGATCGTGCCTTGAAAGGTGCGCCCAGATCGCGGCTCACCGGACGGACCGGCGATGGGCTGGAGATTCAGCCGCTGTATCGGCAGCGCAGTGATGCCCGCCCGCTGGCGACGCGGAAGGCGCAAACACCCTGGACGATCATCCAGAGGATAGATCTGCCGGATCCGGCAGCGGCCAATGCGCAGATCCTGGAAGATCTGAAGGATGGTGCGGACGGTATTGAAATCGTGCTGGCCACTTCTACCATCGCGGGCGGACAAGGCGTTCGGGTGGACGACCTGTCCGGAATGGACCAGTTGTTCGATGGGGTTCTGCTCGACCTGATCCGGCTCCGGCTCGGCGCCGGCCATGAAACCTCATCGATCGTGACGATGCTGATAGCCTATGCGGAACGCAAGGGCATCGATCCGGCAAAGCTTCAAATAAGTGCAGGGCTGGATCTTTTCGGCTGGGTTGCGCGGCGCGGCCGGTTCCGTTCGGACTTCGAGCGGGTCGAGGAGCGCATCTTCGATCTGCTGCATTTCCTGAAGGGCCAAAATCTCAAATATGAGTTCTTCTGCGCGGACGGGCGGGTCTGGCACGGGGCCGGGGCAACCCCGGCGCAGGAACTGGCCTGCGCCTTCGCGAATGCCCTTTACTGCCTTCGTTTTCTGGAGCGGGCGGGAATCGATCCGTCCGATTGGAGCGACTGGATCAACTTCACCCTGATCGCCGATGCCGACCAGGTCGGTACGATTGCCAAGGCAAGGGCGGCGCGGCGGATCTGGGCCCGGATCCTGGAGGCGTGCGGCCTGCCCCAGAAACCGATGTCGCTTCATATGCCGACGTCGCGGCGCATGATGACCTGCAATGATCCCTGGGTGAACCTGCTGCGCACGACCGTCGCCGCCTTTTCCGCTGGTGTCGGCGGCGCTGACAGCGTGTCGGTTCTGCCCTTCACCATGGCAATCGGCCTGCCCGACGGATTTGCCCGCCGCCTGGCCCGCAACACCCAGGCGATGCTGATCGAGGAAAGCAATCTTCATCAGGTCGCGGATCCGTCGGCGGGATCGGGCGCGATCGAGGCCCGCACAGATGGCCTGGTCGAGGCCGCCTGGGCGCAGTTGCAGGAGATTGAAGCCGAAGGCGGTATCTGGAAAAGCCTCGTGGACGGGAAAATCCAGAGCCGCATCGCCGCATCCCTTGCGGTTCTGAAAAAAGAGGTGGCGACGCGACAAAGGCCGATTACCGGCGTCAGCGAATTCCCCGACCTGAAGGAAACACCGGTTCCGGTTCTGGACGACAAGCTGGATGATATCGCGCCATTGAACGATCATGTCGATCTGCCGCCTCCCGGCAAGGGAGAGCGGACGGCCGCCATGAAAGAAGCCTTCCTGGGCGGGTCTTCGCTGACGGTTGCAATCGCGACGCATCCGCACGCCGAAACGCCGGTGCCTGTCGACAGGGTTCCGCAGGTTCGCCTGTCCGAGGAGTTCGAGGAGCTGCGTGAGACCGCGGCCGTTTCACGGGCCGGGACGCCGCCGATCGTGTTTCTTGCCTGCCTCGGTCCGCTTGCGCAGTTTACCGCCCGCGCGACCTGGACGGGCAATGTGTTCGCGGCCGGCGGGATCGCTTCAGTCGGCGGAGAGGCACGGTCGGATCTCGATGACCTGGTCGCCGCCTTCAAGTCGTCCGGTGCGAAGCTTGCGGTTCTGGTATCCTCCGACAAGATTTATGAAAGCGACGCCGAGGAGGCCGCGCGTGCGCTGAAGGGCGCCGGGGCGGACTATCTCTATCTTGCCGGAAAACCCGGCGACATGGAGGACAGGCTGCGTGCGGCGGGTGTCGACACGTTCGTCTATGCAGGCTGCAATGTGCTGGACCTGCTGCACGAGGCGCAAGCGCGGATCGGCCTGGTCGATTTTGAGGAGGTGCCGGCATGAGCAGGATCCCCGATTTTAACCGCGTCGGGTTCAAGGATGTCCTGGCCGAGGCGGACACCGGGAAAAGCACTTCCTGGGAAACGCCGGAGGGAATTGAGGTGTCCGGGGTTTACACGTCGGCGGATACGGCCGGTTTGAGCCACATCGACACCTGGCCCGGCCTGCCGCCCTTCCTGCGCGGCCCCTATCCGACCATGTATGTCCAGCAGCCCTGGACCGTGCGCCAGTATGCGGGCTTTTCCACGGCGGAGGAATCCAACGCCTTTTACCGGCGCAATCTGGCCGCAGGCCAGAAAGGCCTGTCGGTCGCCTTCGACCTTGCCACCCACCGCGGCTATGACAGCGACCATCCCCGGGTCGCCGGAGACGTCGGCATGGCGGGCGTTGCCATCGACAGTATCTATGACATGCGCACGCTGTTTTCCGGCATTCCGCTGGACAAGATGAGCGTGTCCATGACCATGAACGGCGCGGTGCTGCCGGTCCTGGCGCTTTATATCGTTGCAGCGGAAGAACAGGGCGTTGCCCAGGCGGATCTGTCGGGAACCATCCAGAACGACATTCTGAAGGAGTTCATGGTCCGCAACACCTATATCTATCCGCCGAAGGCCTCGATGAAGATCATCTCCGATATCTTTGCCTTCACGAGCGCGAACATGCCGAGGTTCAACTCCATCTCGATTTCCGGCTATCACATGCAGGAAGCCGGTGCGACGGCAGATCTGGAACTCGCCTACACCATTGCCGACGGCATCGAATATGCCCGGGCCGGCGTGGCCGCAGGCATGGACATCGACAAATTCGCGCCGCGCCTGTCCTTCTTCTGGGCAATCGGCATGAACTTCTTCATGGAAGTTGCCAAGCTGCGTGCCGCCCGCCTGATCTGGGCGAAGCTGATGCAGGAGAACTTCCAGCCCCAGAACGCCAAGTCGCTCAGCCTGAGGACCCACTCGCAGACCTCCGGCTGGTCGCTGACGGCGCAGGACGTGTTCAACAACGTCGTGCGCACCTGTGTGGAGGCCATGGCGGCAACCCAGGGCCATACCCAGTCGCTGCATACCAATGCGCTCGACGAGGCGCTGGCGCTGCCGACGGACTTTTCCGCCCGGATCGCGCGCAACACCCAGCTCTTCCTGCAGCAGGAATCCGGCACCACCGCGCCGATCGACATCTGGGGCGGATCCTTCTACGTCGAAAAGCTGACCAACGATCTCGCCGAGAAGGCGCTCGCCCATATCCAGGAAGTGGAAGAACTGGGCGGTATGGCCAAGGCCATCGAGAAAGGCATTCCCAAGCTCCGGATCGAGGAAGCCGCGGCCAAGACCCAGGCGCGCATCGACTCCCGCGCCCAGACCGTGGTCGGCGTCAACAAGTACAAGCCGGAATCCGAAAAGCCGATCGACGTCCTGAAGGTCGACAATGCCGAAGTCCGCGCCCAGCAGCTGGCCAAGCTGGAGCGGCTGAAGGCGGAACGCAACGAGGCCGATACGCAGACCGCGCTCGAAGCGCTGACCAGATGCGCCGAGACGGGCGAGGGCAATCTGCTCGACCTGTCGGTCAAGGCTGCGCGCGCCATGGCCACCGTCGGAGAGATCTCCATGGCCATGGAAAAGGTCTTCGGACGCCACAAGGCGGAGATCAAGTCGATTGCCGGGGTCTACAAACGGGAGGCGGGCGCCATGTCCGGAGCCATCCAGAAGGTCCAGAAGATGGTCGAGCAGTTCGAAGAAAACGACGGTCGCCGGCCGCGTATCCTCGTCGCCAAGATGGGCCAGGACGGTCACGACCGCGGCCAGAAGGTGATCGCCTCTGCCTTTGCCGACCTCGGCTTCGACGTCGATATCGGGCCGCTGTTCCAGACGCCGGAAGAAGCCGCCCGTCAGGCGGTCGAGAACGACGTCCATGTGGTCGGCGTGTCGTCGCTTGCCGCGGGTCACCTGACACTCGTTCCCGCGCTGAAAAAGGCGTTGGCCGACGAGGGTCGCGAGGACATCATGATCGTCGTCGGCGGTGTGGTGCCGCCGCAGGATTACGACGAACTCTACCGCTCCGGCGCGGCTGCGATCTTCCCGCCCGGAACCGTGATCGCTGAAGCCGCCGTCGACCTGATTAACAAACTGAACGCCGAGCTTGGCTATGAGCCCGCCCAGGCTGCGGAATAAGGGGCAGCTGTCGTGGAAGTCCACTTTGTCGGATGCGGTGACGCATTCGGCAGTGGCGGGCGCTTCAATACCTGCTTTCACGTCACCGGCGAGACGGCCAATTTCCTGATCGACTGCGGCGCATCCTCCCTGGTCGCGCTGAAGCGGGCGGATGTTGTTCTCAATGACATCCGCGTCATCCTGATCACCCATTTCCATGCCGATCATTTCGGTGGCATCCCGCCGTTCATGCTCGATGCCCAGTTCTTTTCCAGGCGCACCGCGCCGCTGACGGTCGCCGGTCCGCCCAGTTTGAAGGACTGGTTCGTCAAGGCGATGGAAACGGCCTTTCCCGGATCGTCGAAGACGAAGCCGAAGTTCGATCTGGAGCTTATGGAACTGAACGAGAAAGAGACCGTCCGGATCGACGGTCTTGCCGTCACGCCCTGGCTTGTCCGTCACGGCCCTGCGGGCGGGCCGTTCTTCGCCTATCGCATCGAGGTGGAAGACCGGATCATTGCCTATACAGGCGACACGGAATGGACCGATGCACTGATCGAGGCGGGCCGGGAGGCGGACCTGTTCGTTGCCGAAGCCTATTTCCGCGACAAGAAGGCGCCGCTGAACCTCGACCTGGCGTCGCTGGAAGAACATCTGCCGGAAATAAGACCGAAGCGGCTGGTGTTGACCCATATGTCGGAGGACATGCTTCGCCAACAGGCCGATGTGCCTTACGAATGCGCCGGGGACGGTTTGCGGATTGTCATCTGACGGTCAGCGGGAACGAGCTGTGCCAAACCCCCGCAAACAGGGGCGCGCAGGATATCGGCACGGGTATCCCTATGGTAAAAAGTGACAAGATACGATTGGGAGGAAGCGTTCATGTGGAGCCAGGCTGAACGAACCGGACTGAAGAAAGCACTCGCCGCAATTTGCGTGGGCTTGCCTCTCATGGCCGTGCCGGCCCATGCGGAAAGCCAGCTCGTTCGCACCGAACTCAGCCGGGACGACCTTTCCGGGTCGGACAAGATGGAAGTGATCGTGTCACGGCTGGAAGTCCCGCCGGGAGCAAAAATCCCGCTGCATACCCATTTCGGCGACGAGCACATGGTCGTGTTCGAAGGCGGGGACATGACCGCGCCCAACGGCAAGGTGATCACCTTCAAGGCGGGAATGACCGGCTTTTTTCCGGCCGGCAAGGTTCACGGCGGCCTGACCAACAGCAGTGACAAGCCGATGGTCGTCTACACCACCCATATCCTGGAAAAGGGCAAGCCGTTCAGCACTCCGGCGCAGTAAGCAACGCGGCTAGTCGCCTTCGACGACTGCGTAATAGTTGTATTGAAGGGCCTGCAGGCGCTGGGCCTTGAACATGGAGACCGGCGCCGGCGGGATCTCGAAGGCGACGCCGAGCTGTTTGCCGTCCCGCCAGGCGACGCGGGCAAGCGCAATGGTCTTGTCCAGGTCGTCGAAGATCAGGATTTCCTCAGGCAGCGCCACGTGGCCCGGGACCAGCAGCCGGCAGCCGCCCTTGGACAGGTCGAAAATCGTGCATTCGCTTAAGAAACGGTCGGTCAGGTCGGCGACCTTGCCGCCGCGCAGACGTGTCTTGCGTCTGGGATGGGCGCGTTGTTCTCGTTTCGGCATCGTCTCGTTACCCTCAGTTTAGGTCACGGACCCATAAATTGGGATGGAATGGTTTGAGGCGGATTGCTCCTCATCAAGGAGCGGAAGTGCAGGAAATGTGGTTCATTTTCAAACCTTTCGCGACGCAGAGGAGGAGCAATCCGGTCAAATCCGAAGGACATGGAAATGGCTTCACCTCGCAGTGTCAGGGCGCTTGACCGGGCAATGAGCCCGCTCTGCGCGCCCTTCCTCCCGATGTTTCGCCATTTCCCATGCCATTCCGCCCCAATTTATGGGTCCGTGACCTAGGGCGGCAACTGACCGGGCTATCGGGCAGGGAATGAAAGGACCGGTCAGTTGCCAACCCCGGTTCGTCGGGGGAAGGCAACCATGGAAGACGAAGGTTGCGCGAGGCTTGCCGGACGTATGCATTGCGTTGCGGCGCTGGCCGGCGTTCAGTTCGCCGGACCGGGAAGCTGCCGTTTCAGGACCGCGATCATCCTGTCGATCTCGTCCGGCGTCAGGCGCCCGTGGCCTTTGAGGAAGTCGCCGGTGTTTTTGCCTGAATACCGGCCCACGAGCAGGCCGTCCTTCACGATCAGCTGCGACCGGGCCAACTCGACCGCGCGGTCATGGCAGGTAAGGCATTTGTCGTGAAACAGCTGGCCGGACCGACGGATGGCAATCAGTTGATCGATGAGGATCTGCCGCTCGGCTTCCGCAAGCCCGCCATGGCCTCCGGCCAGGAACGTCTCGACGTCGCGGCCGGAGGCTTTGCCGACGAGCCGGCCCTCCTTGAGGTCGAGCCTGTTATGGACGAAATCGCCCGCATGGGCCTCGTGGCAGCGGGCGCAGCCTTGTTCGTAGATCGCATGGGGGTCGGTTTCCTGCGCAAAGGCGGGCGTTGTCGCCGCCAGGGCAATCAGGAAAAGAAATGCCGTCAGCCGTTTCATCGCGTTGGCCTTCCGCATCACAGGTGCGCATACTGGGGACGGATACCCTGTAAACTGACGAGGTGTCAGTCAGGCTTCCGACCGGAAATACCAATAACGCGAACCGGACCGCGGCGCGTTGACCTGCCGCAATGGCGCTTAACCCAGTGCCTGCAGTCCGCTCAGGTCGTTCAGGACCGCGGCGGGGGAGAGGTCGAGATACTCGTCCGGCATGCCGGTGCGGTTCATCCACACGGTGCGGAAGCCGAAGGCGGTCGCACCCGCTACGTCCCACCGGTTGGACGACTGGAACGACACCGTGTCCGGATAGATCCGGTAATGGGTGGTCACCATCTCGTAGACCCGGGGATCGGTCTTGTAGGTTTTCAGTTCGTCGACGGAAAACACGTCGTCGAAGAGATCGCCCAGGTTGGCGGCACTCACCGCGGCTTCCAGCATGGCCGGCGAACCGTTGGATAGAATGGCGATCTTGGCGCCGGTGGCCTTCAGGTTGGTCAGCACCTGGGGAACCTCCGGATAGCAATCGAGCTTCCAGTAGGCGTTGAGAAGATCATCGCGCAGGGATTTGTCGGCGCTCGGAACCAGGGCAAAGGCGGTGTCGAGCGCCTGCTGGGTCAAGGTCCAGAAATCCAGGTACTGGCCGCCCATCAGGGCGCGGATCCAGGAATACTCCAGCTGCTTCTCCCGCCACAACGACGACAGGCGCTGGGAATCGGGACCCAGTTTCTCCGCATGTTTGCGCACGGCCGCATGCACGTCGAACAGGGTGCCATAAGCATCGAAAACATAAGCCGCGTGGGCCATTGCACTCTCCAGACCAGTCCCGACAAAAGGGTGGCTGCAGAAAACTACCTATAATTTGGGCCGTCAAGGCGCTCTACATAGCCCAATGGTCGCAATCGAGACTATTTGATCGGGATAGCGATGTTTCCATCCCCATCGATCGGCCAGAACGGGTTGTAGGCGATCTCCAGGAGGTGGCCGCCGGGAATGGCGACATAGGAAGAGTATCCGCCCCAAAAGGCCTTCTCCGGGCGCTTGACCGGTTCTGCGCCGGCATCGACCGCCTGCTGAAAGGCCCGGTCCACCTCCGCCTCGCTGCGGCCGTTCCAGGCAATGGTCATGCCGCCCAGCGTGTCGGCGGGCAGGGCGCGGCCGATCTCCTCTTCCAGGGATTTGCGCGCATAGAGCGCCAGGATGCTGCCGCCCGTCTGATAGAAGGCGACATCGTCTTCGCCGCCGGACCGGGTCCAGCCAAGACCGTTCTCGAAGAACGCGGCGACGGCGCCGACATCGTCGACGGCGAGGGTGACAAGGCTGATCCGCTGTTCCATTTCCGGCTCTCCCATAAAAATCCAAGAAAGGAACATAACAGGAACATTTGTCTGTTTCCATAAGAGATCTGAAAATTCGGAACATGCTTGCAGCCGAACCTCTGACCGACCGGCACGACGCAAACTGATTTGTCAAAAATCTTCCGGGATCAGGAGGAAAATGAAAAATATCGTTCCCGATGACGGTCAATCGGAAAAGGTTTCGGGCATTCTTCCCGCCCCCCTGAGAAGGTGTTGACTGGGGCACATGAAAGTCGTTTTTTGCCGTACGACAAAAGCATGTGATGAGGAAACCGACCATGAGCGGCTGGAGCGAAACCTGGACCTGGATCGATGGCACCTGGCACGAGGGCAATCCGCCGATGATGGGCCCGCGCACCCATGCCTCCTGGCTCGGCTCCAGTGTCTTCGACGGCGCCCGCTATTTCGAAGGCACCATGCCGGACCTGGATCTCCACTGCAAGCGGGTGAACGATTCCGCCCTCGCCCTTGCCCTGAAACCGACCATGCAGGTCGGCGAGATGATGGAACTCGCCCTGGAAGGGGCGAAGAAGTTCTCCTCCGACAAGCAGCTCTACATCAAGCCCATGTACTGGGCGGAAGGCGACGGCGTCGGAGTCATTGCCGGCGATCCGGAGAGCACCCGCTTCTGCATGTGCCTGTTCGATGCGCCCATGGCCGGCAAGGAGGCCGCCAGCGCCATCACGCTCTCCCATTTCCGCCGTCCGACGATCGAGTGCATGCCGGTCAACGCGAAGGCCGGCTGCCTTTACCCCAACAACGCCCGCGCCATGACAGAGGCGAAGGGCAGGGGGTTCGACAACGCGGTCGTGCTCGACATGCTGGGCAATGTGGCCGAACTCACCTCCGCCAACATCTTCATGGCCAAGGACGGCGTGGTGCATACGCCGGTGCCCAACGGCACGTTCCTGGCCGGGATCACCCGTTTCCGGGTGATCAAGCTCCTGCGTGACGCCGGTTATGCGGTGCACGAGCGTACGCTGACCTATGACGAGTTCCTGGACGCCGACGAGATCTTCTCCACCGGCAACTACAACAAGGTCGTCCCGGTCAACCGCATCGAGACGCGCGATATCCAGCCCGGTCCGATCGCGGCGAAGGCACGCGAACTCTACTGGGACTACGCCCACGCCTGATACGGGCGCAGCCTACTCAGAAATACAGGAAGATATGGCGCGGCGAGGCCACGCAGGCCGCGACCGTGGCCGCGATTGACTTGGGCAGGTGCTCCTGGCTGCGCAGGCCGATCGTGCCGGCAATGGCCGCCCTGTAGGTCTTCAGCCCGCTGAGCAACGCGCCGCCGGCGGCTTTGCGCCAAACCTGTTCGGACTCGACCTGCGCCATGGCATCGGCCAGCGCGGACTGTGCCGCTTCCCGGTCCGGGGACTTTGCCCGCAAGGCCCGACGGGCCTTGCTGAGGGCAGTGTGGATGCCGGACGTTCCGGCGATATCGCTAAGCGTCGAGCGCACCGTTTCGATCCGTTCGACCAGATCTGCGGGCGGTTCGCTTTGTGCGGCGTCTTCGAGGGAGCGCAGATCAGCGGCGAATGCGGGCAGCTTGTCGCCATCTCCGATAAGCGCGATCAGCTCCGTCACCGGCTGATAGGCCTCGTCAACATCCCGGCGATAGGCGCGCCGCGCCGTGCTTTCGGCGGTCTGTATCGCGGCGAAGTCGCTGTGAAGAGCATCCCAGTCGGACGGCACCTCCGCCAGGATCGCCTCGCGCCGGGCGGTCAACTCGGTCAGGCGGTCCCGTGCCTTTTGCGCGGCCTCCTCGCTCACGGTACGCCCCGCGCGGGAGACGATCGTCTCGAGTTTCGAAATCTCCTTGTCGATCTGCCGGGCGTCCCGCTGCGACTGGCGCACGCTTGCATGGACCGGCGCATAGTCCGGCGCCGCTTCGGCCACGGACGCTTCGCTGGCTTTGATCGCGCCCATGAGCTGGAAAGCCTGCCCGGCCTTGTCGAAGGCCTTGGTCATCTCCGCGCGATATTTCGGCGGTAGCGAGGCCAGGTCCAGGGACCGCGCCCGGTCAATCGCGGCGCGGATGGTATCGCCGTTTTCCCGGAACCGGCCGGCCACATAATTCTCGATGCAATATTGCAGGCGCGGGGTGGACGTCGGCGGGGCGTTGTCCGATTGCAGCAGGATCCGGTTCGGCAGATAGGTGACCAGCGCCGGATAACCGCCGACGACGGCCAGCGCCAGCAACTGCAGGGCGATGAAAGGCACCACGCCCTTGTAGATGTCGAGGGTCCTGACGCTGACCGGCGCGACGCCGCGCAGGTAAAACAGCGCAAAGCCGAAGGGCGGGGTCAGGAACGAGGTCTGGATGACAAGCGCGATCATCACGCCGAGCCAGACGGCGGCGATATTGGCGGACGGGTCGGCGAGCAGGATCGGCGCGACGATGGGCACGACGACCACGGTGATCTCGATGAAATCGAGGAAAAAGCCGAGCAGGAAGACGATCAGCATCACGATGGTGAACTGACCCCAGAAGCCGCCGGGCAGGGTCTGCAGGAAGCCTTTCACCAGTTCCTCGCCTCCGAAGCCGCGAAAGGCGGCCGTCAGCATGACCGCGCCGAGCAGGATGGCGAAGACGAGCGACGTGGTCTTCAGCGTCTCTTCCATCACATACTGCATCGTCCGCTCGATCTTCAGCGTCCGCCATCCGCTCCAGAGGAGCGAGGCCGCGAGCGCCATTGCGGCCAATACGGACAGGACCAGGCCAACCACATCCCGGGAGGAATAGATCTTCCTCAGATTGACATCGAAATTCTGCAGGATCACGGCGATGGCCATCAGCGAACAGAGCGCAAGCAGGGTCGGCGCGAAGGCGCCTCGCTTGCCCTTGTACAAACGATAGCCCGCCATGATGGTCGCACCCGCGGCGCCGATGGCCCCGGCCTGGTTGACGGTCGCGACCCCGGTGACAATCGAGCCCAGAACCAGAAGGATCAGGGTAAGCGGTGGAACCAGCGCGACGATCACGCTGAGGAACAGGTTTCGCCCGTTCGTCTCGTCGCGCGGCATGGTCGGGGCAAGGCCGGGACGCAGCAGGGCGACGCCCGCCACGTAAAGGATATAGAGGCCGACCAGCACCATGCCCGGCACGAAGGCGCCCATGAACATTTCGCCGGCGCTGACCGAAAACACATCGAACTCGCTCGGCATGGTGAGTTCGCCGGTCGCCACCTTGTAGAGGGCGCGGCGGCCGGCATTCGCCTGGTTGACGGCGGTTGTCAGCTGATGAACCAGGATGAGCAGCACGATCGACGGCGGAATGATCTGGCCGAGCGTGCCGGTTGCCGCGATCACGCCGGTCGCAAGAGGTTTGGAATACCGGTTCCGCAGCATCGTCGGCAGCGAGATCATGCCCATGGTCACCACCGTGGCGCCGACGATGCCGGTCGTCGCGGCCAGAAGCGCGCCGACGAGGATAACGGAAATGCCGAGCCCGCCCCGGATCGCCCGGAACAGCTGCGCCATCGCCAGAAGCAGGTCTTCGGCCACCTTCGACCGTTGCAGCATCAGGCCCATGAAGATGAAAAGCGGGATCGCGATCAGCGTATCGCCGGAATCGGACCGGTAGTTGCCGCGGAAATTCAGGACCCCGGCAGACAGCCACGCATCGGGGCCGCCGCCGTGCACAAAGAACGCATCGATATCCCCGGCATAAAGATAGCCGCAGAAAGCCGCGATCCCGATCGCCAGGATCGCCGATCCGGGGATGGCGAAGGCCGCCGGATATCCCGATCCGAGCGCGCATGCGAGTACGACCACCAACAAGACGAGAAAGAAGAGTTCCATGGTCCTTACGCGTCTCTTCCTGCCGGGTGGCTGTCTGTATCTGCAGCGGGATCGCTGCCGCCGGCTTCGCCGAGGTAATCGGCCGTGCCGTCGAACAGGAAACTCACGAACGCGATCAGCATCGTGATTGCGAACAGTCCCATGAAGACGGTCATCAGGTAGAGGATGTAGAGACCGTCGCCGAGCCCCTCGATTTCGTAGGTCAAAAGGGCGCTGTTGATGACGCCGGTCTTTCCCGAGGTGCCGACGATCAGGATCAGCCAGCAGAACGGCATGCCCAGAAGCAGCGTGCCGAAGGCATTGACCAGTCCCTTGGTCCGTCGCGAGAAGCCGGCATAGAAGACGTCGACCCGGACATGCCCGTCCTGGCGCAAGGTATAGGCGCATCCGAGCAGGAACAGCGCGGCGTACCAGAAGCGCACCAGATCGGTCATGTAGAGCTGTTCATAGGAAAACATGAAACGGAACATCACAATCAGCAGCTCGGCGACGACTATGAGCAGGGCGAGCCACGTGACACCGATTGTCCGTGTCAGCGAGGCGATCACGATCCCAAGCGCGATCAGGGGCATATGCACGTAGGCCCCGCGGATTTCGGACCGGAAGAGCTCGAAGGCGAGTGTCTTGCCGGCAAGGCCGTCGATCAGATCTTCACCGCGCAGGAAGGCCAGGCTGATGTCGACCAGACCGATCAGCAGTACGGCCCAGAAGGCCGCGCGGATGAGAAACCCGTTGATCCTGTCGACCCGTTGGCTCTCGTCCCGCAACGGGCGTTCCCGGTGTCGCAGGACGTGCCAGGCAGCTGCCGGCAGGACGGCGGCATAGAGCCCGGCCTGAAGCCAGGAGCGCACATCGACCGCACCGGCGTTGAAAGTCGCGGTCCCCGGCCATCCGAGCCAGTAGACGAGAAAATCGTTGAAGAGAAAGGCGGTCAGGCAAAACAGGGTGGCCCAGCCGAAGATCCGCACCATGATCGCAACAGCACGGCCATCCGTGGTTCCGCGGGTGCCGTCGGCGGCAATTCCGTCGGTAGAGGTCATTCGAACGCTCCCCAGACGGCGGCCGGTCTTGTCCGGATTGCACGGGTTCCGGATGTTGTTCTATCGTTGCCGGTCATCGATCGCCGTATCTGCCTCCCACAGAACTGCGCCTGTTCGATACGGGGATGATAAAACCTGTAGTGGCTAGAGCTTCAAGCCTGCCTTGTCATTTTTTCCATGACAGTCGTTTGCGGGCTGTCGCAGGCTTAGTTTTCAGGCCCGTCGAGATAGCCGTTTTTCCGCAATTGGCGGATGGCGTCTATCTTGCCGCCTTCGGCCCTCAGCGTCTCGATGGCATCGACAAGGTCCGCCTTGCCTTCCGACAGAAGCTGGGCCCGCAGGCTGTCCCAGTCGGGAACGACCGGTCTGGGACTTTCCTTCAGAACCGTTTTGGTGCGCATGAGAACCAGCCCGGCTGCGACCACCAGGGAAATCGCCGCGGCAAAGGACGGGGCCTGGAAGTCGCCGGTCATTTCGTGAAGCAGGCCGGCAAACCAGGGGCCGACAACCTGGCCGAGGCCGAAGCTTGCGGTCATGATCCCCAGCGCCTGCCGCGGATCGCCGGTTGTCAGCCGGCGCGCCTCGATCAAGCCGAGCGCGGAGATCGCCACGAAGGTGCCGCCCACCAGGGCAGCCGCCACGATGATCAGGGCCGGGGTGTCGGCGGTGACGCTCAGGCCGACGCCGACGGCTTCGGCCAGACAGGCTGCGGCGAAGGCTCTGGTCGGTCCGTATCGTCCGGATAGCCGGTTCCAGACATAGATCGAAGGGGCTGCCGACAGGCCGACGGCGAGCCACACCACCGCTTCCGCCTCATTCAGTTCCGGTGTCTGCCGGGTGATGACGGAGATGAAGGTGGTCGTGATCACGTAGCCGAAACCGAACAGGCCGTATGCGATGACGAGCCGCAGAAGGTCGCCCGAATACCGGCCGCTCTTCCGGCCAGATTGGGTGTCCGGTGTTTCGATGGACCCGAATTCCTTGCGCGGTCGTGGGACGAGCCAGGTGATGGCGATCAGAAGGCCGAGCGTCGTCAGACCGCTTGCAAACCATAGTTCCTGCCAGGAAAACCCGTTTCCGCCAAGCACGGCGACCAGGATCGCGGAGAGCGCGATCCCCGAGCCGACGCCGGCAAAATGCAATGCCGAAAGGCCGGCGCGTCCGGTCATGGCAAGCTGTTCAAGGACGAGAGCCGATGCGAACACCAGCACGAAGGCACTGGCAACGCCGCCGAAAAACCGCAAAAGCAGGAACACGGCCAGATGATCCGTCAGGCCCATGGCGATCGTTGTGACGGCACTGGCGAGAAGCGCCGACAGGAACCAGCTCCTTTGGCTTCCCGGCAAGCCGCCGAGAGAGCCTGCAAGGGCGCCGACCAGATAGCCTAGAAAATTCGCCGAGGCGATCAGTCCGGCATTGGCCGCCGACAGCGGGATGCCCTCCGCCATGAACGGCAGGATCGGCGTATAGACGAACCGGCCGATCCCCATGGCGGCAGCAAGCGCAAATGCACCACCCAGGGCAAGGCGTAAGGGTGCCGTCTTGGCGGAGGGGGGATGGGGCGAGCCGGACAACGGGTTTCTCTGAGAGGCTTTGGAGAGCGGCACTCTAGATGTCCGATCGCGGAAGCGGCAAGCGTAAATGTGCCGGCGTGCATTCACATCCCCGGGTCGGCCCCTGACACGGCGGGAAGACTGGCCTGTCGCGTCACATTGACCGGCAGGCACAAACACGAGCCGCGGCGTCATGCTCTATAAAAAACAATAAAAATATTTTTTTATTTGCCGCTTCGGCGTTGCCCGAAGCGGAGAAGGCTCCTATGTTGCCCTCGAAGCGGGCCGCAATTCTACCTATGTCCCGCTTGCCGCATCCGGCGTTCGAACGAACGCGGACAGGATGCTCTAACAGTTTGAAATCGATCAAATTTTTGCCTTCATCTGCGAGCAGATGGAGGTGGTTTGATCCAGAAGCTGCCCCACAGGAGGACGTGCCATGTCATTTGAACTTCCAGATCTCCCCTACGCCTATGATGCCCTCAGCCCGTACATGTCGGCTGAAACGCTTGAGTACCACCACGACAAGCACCATCAGGCCTATGTGACCAACGGCAACAACCTGCTGAAGGACAGCGGCCTGGAAGGCAAGTCGCTGGAAGACGTCGTCAAGGAAAGCTTCGGCAAGAACCCGGGCCTGTTCAACAATGCCGCCCAGCACTACAACCACATCCATTTCTGGAAGTGGATGAAGAAGGACGGCGGCGGCACCTCCCTGCCGGGTGCGCTGGCTTCCAAGATCGACAGCGATCTGGGCGGTTACGACAAGTTCCGCGCCGATTTCCTCGCCGCCGGCGCCACCCAGTTCGGGTCCGGCTGGGCCTGGCTTGCGCTCAAGGGCGGCAAGCTGGAAATCATGAAGACCCCGAACGGCGAAAACCCGCTGGTTCACGGCGCGACGCCGCTGCTCGGCTGCGATGTCTGGGAACATTCCTACTACATCGACTACCGCAACGCGCGGCCGAAGTACCTTGAGGCCTTCGTCGACAACATGATCAACTGGGACTACGTCCTGGAGCTTTACGAAGCTGCTTCCTGATCGGAAACGAGCGATCGCATTGTAAACCCCGGCCCGGGCTTCATGCCTGGGTCGGGGTTATTTTTGGCAGTTTGTTTCCCCTTCGTTGACAGTGCGTCAATCTGTTCCGCCCGACCTCACAGGGCCGTGATTTCAAATCACCGGAGAGATAGTCCTCAATGGGGCCGGGTGGGGATCGCAAGCGTTTGAAGAGGAGAGGAACATGCGTAAGCTTGTACTTGGTGTCGCGGCTTTGTGCCTGACTGGAATGGCGGCGATGGCGGCCGATGATCCGATCGCGATCCGCAAACACATCATGGATTCCGTAGGCGCCGCGGCCGGTCTGAGCGGCGGCATGATGAAGGGGGAAGTTCCCTATTCGCCCGCGGCGGGCAAATCCGCGATCGCGACCATGGTGGCCGCTTCTGCCGCTTACGGCTCGTTCTTCCCTGAAGGGACGGACAAGGGGGATACCACCGCATCTCCGAAAATCTGGGAAGATGCCGCCGGCTTCCAGAAGGCGCTCGACAAGTTCGCTGCCGACGCGGGTTCCGCCATGGCGGCGTCCGGAAAGGACGGCCCGGCCGACCTCGACGCCTTCAAGGCGGCGATGGGACCGGTCTTCGACAATTGCAAAGCCTGCCACGAAGCCTATCGTGTGAAGAAATAGGATTTTCAACAGGTACAACATGTTCAGAAAGCTTGTCGCTGCAGTCGTCGTTCTTGGAATTGCCGCAGCAGCGGCAGGCTGGTTTCTGTCTGCGCCGGACCGCCTGCCGGAATCCGTCATCGCAAGTCTGCCGGCCGGCGATGCGGACAGGGGCGAACTGATCTTCTGGGCCGGCGGCTGCGCCTCCTGTCACGCGCCGGCCGGCGCCAAGGGGGAGGAGAAGCTCGGCCTCAGTGGCGGACAGCGTCTGGAAACGCCGTTCGGCATCTTCGTCGCGCCGAATATCTCCAGTGACCCTCAGGACGGGATTGGCGCATGGACTTTGGCCGATTTTGCCAATGCCATGCTGAAGGGCACGTCGCCAAATGGCGAGAACCTCTATCCCGCCTTCCCCTATACATCCTATGCCCGCATGAAGGTGCAGGACGTTTCCGATCTTTTCGCCTTCATGCAGTCCCTGCCGCCGGTCAGCGGCAAGGCTGCCGGCCATGAACTCGGGTTTCCGTTCAATATCCGCCGGGGCGTGGGCCTCTGGAAACGGCTTTATCTCAGCAGCGCCCCGGTTATTCCCGAGGACCAGCTGCACGGAGACACGGACCTGAGCATCCTGAACCGTGGCCGGTATCTGGTGGAAGGGCCCGGGCATTGCGGTGAATGCCATACCCCGCGGAACATGATCGGCGCGGTGAAAAAGAACCTCTGGCTGGCGGGAGCACCGGCTGCCGTGGGTGACGGGAAGGTGCCCGACATCACATCGGGCAAGAACGGAATTCCGGGCTGGAGCGCTTCTGACATCGCCTACTATCTGGAAACCGGCTTTACGCCCGACTACGACAGCGTCGGTGGTGAAATGGTGTCCGTCCAGGAGAACATGGCAAAACTTCCTGCCAGCGACCGCGAGGCGATCGCCGCCTATTTGAAGGCCGTTCCGTCCCACTGAAGGCCTTGAACCTTGCACTGGCGTCGGGCGTTTTCAGCCCCGTGTCAGCGTGAGGGTATTATCCGTATCGAGCTTCAGGTGGGAGCCGAAACGCTTGCCCTCGCGGTTCAGAACCCCGCAGATCCATTCCGTATCGTCTTGACTTGCCCGGTGAAGCCGGAATTTGCGGATCCGGAAGGGGACAAGACGGAGACCTTCAAGCGTTCCGTCTTCCAGCCGGAGCCGGGGCAGATACATGAGCACGAGATCGCTGCGATAGGTCTCATGGCCCGTGATGCCCTCATAGTCGTTGATGAAGTCGCCGCAGCCGTAAAGGATCAGCTTCTCCTTGTAGACCTCCATGGCGCGCGGATGATGGGACGAGTGGCCGAAAACGAAGTCGGCGCCGCCCGCATCGATCAGTGCATGGGCGAAGGCAACATGTGCCTCCGGAATGTCATGTCCCCAGTTGTCGCCCCAGTGCAGCGACATTACGACCACGTCTCCCGGCTGCCTGAGGGTCGACACCTGCGCGGCGATGGTTTCCGCTGTCCGGGCACAGGGATTTTCCAGGAAATGGATGCCGGGCCGGGTTTCGCTCGCCGCCGTCTCGGCGGAAACACCGCTTTCCGGAGTGCCGTAGGCAAACACGAGCACACGCCCTTCGGGCACGGGCAGAATGGCCGGCGCTGCGGCTTCGGCGAGGGTTCGCCCCGCACCGGTCCATTTGATGCCTGCTTCGTCAAGCGTTCTCAGTGTTTCGAGAAGTCCCTCCCGCTGCCAGTCCATGACGTGGTTGTTGGCAAGCGTACAGCAATCCAGTCCGGCAGCGGTGAGCACCCCGGCATTCGCCGGGTTCATCTTGTAGTGGATACCTTTCGGGGCAGGCCGTTTCGCCGTGGTGATCGCCGTCTCGAGATTGACGATCCGCAGGTCCGGCGCCCATCGCTCCAGTTCGGCCAGGGCATCGCCCCAGATGTAGGGGAAACCGACCGGCGCCGGAATCCGCCCGTTCATCTGTTCGGCAAGATGAACGTAGTCGGTTGCCCGTTTGACAAAATGTTCGTGGAGGCGCGGATCGTCCGGGTGGGGCAGCACCTGGTCGATGCCGCGACCGGTCATCACGTCGCCGGCGAGAAACAGCCGGACATGACCGGGCAGACTGTCCGTCCTCCCGGCCGTCATGTCATTACCGCCGCGGGAACGGATCGCAGCCCGCGTAGGTGGTGAAGTCGAAATAGCCTTGCATGTAGGTTATGAACGTCTGGCATTCCTGCCGTGTCTGGAAGCAGCCGGCACGCGAGCGAACGATGACGTGTTCAAAGTCGTTGATCCTGCCGCTGACGATCCCCTTCCAGCCGGTCTTGCCCGCCGCTTCGAAAGCCCTGCAGTCGTACTGGGTGCCGTAGGTCTGGGGAACCTTGGTCGGGTCATAGGTCGGCCCGAAAAGAAGATCCCCGAGAAAGCCGGCCTGGGCCATTGGAGCGGACGCGGTAAAAGCCATGAACGCGCCTGCCAGAACTGCAGCCATGCGTTTTTTCATCGGGGAGCTCCTTGTAAAATGACCTGACACCGGTCTTCTCCGATCCTCGTATCATATCGTTCGGACGGTGCATTTGATATATGCCTTGTTTCACGGAAGTCTATGCGATTGCTCGTAAATGAGGTCTTATCTGTGACCGGAAAGGAACAGGGGGCGGGATTTCTGAAATGATCGATGCAGCGGTGATAGACCGGCTTTGCCTGTCGGACCTGCCGGAGGGCGAAAGACGGCACGTGGCCGGGGCCCTGCGTATTGTCGATCTGCCCGCGGGCGCGACGGTTTTTTCACCCGGGGCGGTTTGCGCGGGCTGGATCATGGTCGAAGAAGGGTCGGTTCGGGTCGTCATGACCTCAGATACCGGCCGAGAGATCCTGCTTTACCGGGTGGCAGCCGGTGAAAGCTGTGTGCTGACGACCGCATGCCTGTTCGGCGAAGACCCTTACGCGGCAACCGGTGTCACGGAAATGGCGACGCGGGCCATTCTGGTTCCCGCCGCGACCGTGTTCCGGCTGATCGACAGGTCCGATGCCTTCCGCAAGATGGTGTTCCGGGGCTTCGGTCACCGGATCACCGATATCCTGCACACGATGGAGGATGCGGTCTTCCACCGGCTCGACGCGCGTCTCGCCGCGCTCCTGCTGGAGCGGGCCGGGGAGGACGGGACCGTGACGGCCACCCAGGCGGAACTGGCCGCCGAACTGGGCTCCGTGCGTGAGGTCGTGACCCGGAAACTCGGGAAATTGGCGGACGCCGGCGTCCTTGAGCGTCAGCGCGGCACCATTCGGGTGATGAAACCGCAGGCACTCCACCGGATGCGGCAGATCAGCGATTAGAAATTCCCTTTGCGGGTGACTAAGTCACAGACCCTTATTCAAAAACCGGATAGGCATGAGCCATAACGGCGGGGGCGGATCTGTTCGGTCCGGGCCCGGCTCAGTCAAGAGGGTCTTCACGATGAAAAACATGGGTTCTGTCGACCGCATCCTGCGTCTCATTGTCGGGATCGCATTGGTGCTCTTTGCCATTTTCGGCCCGGCCGATATCACCTGGAAATGGGTTGCCTGGATCGGCGTTGTTCCGATCGTCACCGCCCTGATCGGCTGGTGTCCGGCCTATACGGTGCTGGGCATCAAGACCTGCAAGTCCGTCTGAGAACGGACGGCCTGTCAGCCTGACGCACAGAGGCATAAGCCTCTCGTCAGGGTTTGAGTGGCCCCATCCCGCGGACCGGTCGGCCCGCGGAAACGCCTGTCAACTTGCTCTGACGGGCCGAAGCCAGCGCCTGCGGCCCCACCACTCGGCGCTGGCTCTCTTTCGCGAAATTCCGCCGTCAGGCCTTTCCCGCCACCATCAGCGCAAAGGCCTGGACGAGCGCGACTTCCTTCAGGCTTTCGAAACGGCCGGATGCGCCGCCGTGGCCGGCCTCCATGTTCGTCTTCAGCATCAAGACGCTGTCGCCGGTCTTTTTGGCGCGCAGCTTGGCGACCCATTTCGCCGGCTCCCAGTAGGTGACACGGGGATCGGTCAGGCCGCCGACGGCGAAGATCGCCGGATAGTCCTTAGCCTCCACATTGTCGTAAGGAGAATAGGAGGCGATGTACTTGTAGGCCGCTTCATCGGTGATCGGATTGCCCCATTCGGGCCATTCCGGCGGGGTGAGCGGCAAGGTGTCGTCGAGCATCGTGGCAAGGACGTCGACAAAGGGCACTTCCGCAATGATGCCGGCGAATTTCTCCGGCGCCATATTGGCGACAGCCCCCACCAGCTGCCCCCCGGCGGATCCTCCCTGCGCGATGATCCGGTCGTGGGAGGTGAATGTCTCCGCCACAAGGTGATCGGCCGCCGCGATGAAGTCGGTGAAGGTGTTCTTCTTGTTTTCCCGCCGGCCGGCCTTGTACCAGGCGAAGCCCTTGTCCTTGCCGCCGCGGATATGGGCAATGGCATAGACGAAGCCCCGGTCCACGAGCGACAGGGCGCCGGTGCTGAAGCTTGCGGGAATGGACATGCCGTAAGCGCCGTAGCCGTAAAGCAGGCAGGGCGCGGAGCCATCGAGCGGCGTATCCTTGTGATAAAGCAGGGACACCGGCACGGTCTCGCCGTCCGCCGCAGGCGCATGCAGCCGGCGCGTGACATAGTCCTCCGGATTGTGCCCGGACGGCACTTCCTGTTCCTTGCGCAAGGTCCGCTCTCGGGTTTCGACATTGTAGTCGTAGACCCGCGACGGCGTGGTCATGGACGAATAGGAAAAGCGGATCTCGGTCGTGTCGAACTCATAGCCGCCGCTGAGCCCGAGCGAATAGGCTTCCTCGTCGAAGGCGATCCGGTGCTCGATATTGTCCGCCAGCCGGTGGATGACGATCCGCGGCAGGCCGTCCTCGCGTTCGAGCCGGACCATGAAGGTCTTGTAGACGTCATGGGACAGGATCAGCCGGCCCGGCTTGTGGGGCACGAGATCGGTCCAGAACTCCCGGCCCGGCGTCGCCTTCGGCGCGGTCACGATCTTGAAGTCTTCCGCTCCGTCGACGTTGGTCAGGATATAGTAGAGGTCGCCGTTGTCTTCGACGGAGTATTCGACTCCGGTGTCGCGCGCTGCGATCAGGTGCGGCGGATCCAGCGGGCTGTGGGCCGAAATCGTCCGGACCTCCGAGGTCTCGTGATCGTGGATATGAACCAGGACCGTGTCGCCCGACTGCGTCTTGCCGACGCTCATGAAGAAGCCCGGATCCTGTTCCTCATAGACGAGGACATCGGTGGCCGGATCTTTGCCGATTTCGTGGCGATACAGCTTCGACGGACGATGGTTCTGGTCCTGGCGGACATAGAACAGATACTTGCCGTCCGCGGAAAAGACCCCGCCGCCGAACGTATCCTTGAGGTCGTAGTCCGCATCCTTGCCCGTCGTCAGGTCGCGCAGGCGCAGGGTGTAGAATTCCGAGCCCTTGTCATCGAAGGACCAGGCGAACATCCCGTGGTCGGTGGAATGGCTCGCGCCCGCGATCCGGAAATAGGCCTTGCCTTCCGCTTCCTTGTCGCCGTCCAGCAGCAGCGTCTCGTCCGACCCGTCCCGGCTGGTCCGCACGAATTGCGGATGCTGGCCGCCGGTGACGTATTTGATGCCGTAGGCATATGGCCCGTCGGGGGAGGGCACGGAACTGTCGTCTTCCTTGATCCGTCCGCGCATTTCCGCATAGAGCGTGTCCTGCAAGGCCTCGGTCGGCGCCATGATGGCTTTCTGATAGGCGTTCTCCGCCTCCAGGTAGGCGCGGATGTCGGCATTCAGAACCGACGGGTCGCGCATGACCTCCTGCCAGTTGTCATCCCGCAACCAGGCATAGTCGTCCTGGCGTTTGATTCCGTGGGTTTCAAGGGTGAGAGGCCGCGCTTCGGCGCGCGGAGGAAAAGGCATTTTTGTCATGATCCCGAGGTAGGGTTTTCCGGCGAAGAAGGCAAGGGGAACGGTTCACAGACCAAGCCGGATGGCCCGTTATGGAATTCCGATTGCAAAGTGCAATCAGAATCCGTTAGATTTATCCAGTTGCAATATGCAATTGGATTGGCGGGCGGCGATGGATCAGCGTTCTGGATGTCCGATAAACCTGGCAACGGAAATGCTCGGCGATCGCTGGAGCATGGTCATCTTGCGCGACGTGATGTTCGGAGACCGGCGCACTTTTACGGACATCCTCAACAATTCCCTTGAGGGGGTCGCAACCAACATTCTTGCCAGCCGGCTGAAAAAGCTGGTCGTGGATGACATGCTGACGGGCAAACCCGATCCAAATCACAAGCAACGCACAATCTACAGCCTGACCGAGAAGTCCATCGCGCTGCTGCCGGCGTTGATCGCCCTCGGTGCCTGGGGGAGGCGTTTCCTGCCGGCGACGCCGGAGCTGACGATCCGAAACCAACTGCTCGAAGAAGGCGGGCCGGAACTGCAGGAGGCCTTCATGGCCGAATTGCGCGAGCGGCATCTCGGCGTTCCGAACCCCCGGGAAGGCCCGTCGGTGTCGGCACAAATGCAGGCGGCCTATGAGACGGCAGTAGCCCGCACGCAGAAAGACATCTGAAAGGAGGCTAAAATGCCGAAATTCCTGACCATCGGATATGGCGACCGGGCCGGATACGACCGCACCTCGCAACCGGTCCGCGACGCCGCCCATGCGCAGGACGCAAAACTGCGTTCAGAGGGCGCGCTGATAGGAATCGCCGGAACGCCGGTGCAGGTGCGCAATCCCGAAGCCGCGGGTACGGAAACGCGGGAGGGCCCATTCATGTCGTCGACCCTGCCGGTAGCCGGTTTCGCCGTCATCGAGGCGGCCGACCTCGCGGAGGCGGTCGAGAAGGCCTCGGGCGTTCCCTGTGCGGTTGCGCATGGTGTCGTCGAAGTGTGGCCGTTGGAGTAGGCAACTGGCTTCTCAGGAATAATTCCTGCAAATTGTTGCGGGGCGCGGGATCAGTAGCGCCGCGAAATTTATTTCCCGGGTCGGCAAGGAGAAACGAATGCCTACTTTCCTGCCCAGATTTCGGCGCCTGCTGAATTGGATCCGCGACGAGTGGTACAAGACTCCGCTTCGCTACGCCGTCGGCATCCTGATTCTCGTCCTGATCGGCGGGATGTTCTTCTATCACAGGGTCGAAGGCTGGAGCCTGTTCGACAGCCTGTATTTCTCGATCATCACGCTGGCGACCGTCGGTTATGGCGACTTCTCGCCCCGGACCGACGTGGGCAAGCTCTTCACCATGGTTTATGTCTTCGTCGGCATCGGGCTCTTCGTCGGTGTGGCGACCGCAATCGCGCAGCGCTATAGCCAGCCGCATCACAAGCCGCACAAGAATGACGGGAACGACAAAGAGACTTAAGTCCTATGCCACAGCCGTCCTGTCGCTTTATTGCGTGGGATACAAGGGTGACGGGACGCGCATCAGCGCGCGGGGGAGCAGATCATAAAATCTGAGTGCACGCTTTTAAGAAATATATAGGATTGCATCATAGAAAAAAACAACTTTACAGGGAGTCTTGATGCTTAAATATCCTATCGATTATTTCATGATCGTCGTTGTTGGATTTGCGATTGGCTTTGGGACGATGTTTGTGGTCCGTCCCCTGACGCCAAGCGCAGAAATCCCGACTTTTAGTGAATTGCAGGAGAAGATTGCCGCAGGTGAGGTCGACCCGGAACCGGAGCCTGCGCAAAGGGGAAGCGTGAGAGCCACCTACACATGGCTTGAGGACACTTCCCAATTCTACGACGAAGTCGAGTATCTCATGGAAGCAAATTGTTCCGACCATGCCATGAGGGAATACGGCCGTTTTTTGAGCAGTCTGGACACGGGTGGTTTCGACCCGGAAACAGGTCGTTTGATCGGAGCAGGGGGGCATCCAATCAACTATTTCACCATGAGGAAACTGGTGAATGCGCTACTGCCGCTGCAGCCTCTGGCTTACATGAAGGATGAGTTCGTGCCGGATAATTTCAAGCCGGTGATGCAGAACGTCAGCCGCAAGAAGGACTGGACGACCTGCAAATTCAACATGCCAATGGCCGCCTTGAGAAGCCTCCTGATGAAATAGTCGGTGGGATCAGGCGACGGCCGCCCTCGGCCGTCCCTTGAACAGGATGAAGGTCATGATCGAGATGTTCATGATGTTCCAGCCGATGCCGTTCAGGAAGGCGGCCTGATAGGACCCGGTGAGATCGTAGATCCAGCCGGACATCCAGCCGCCGAGGGCCATGCCGAGAATGGTCGCCATGATGACGAGCCCGACCCGCTGGCCGGCTTCTCGGGCGGGCAGGTATTCGCGCACGATGATCGCGTAGGAGGGCACGATCCCGCCCTGGGACAGGCCGAAGATCAGCGACACAAGGTAAAGCGACGCGAGCCCGTTGAAGGGCAGGAACAGGAACAGGGCGAGGCACTGGGCCACGGAGCTGATCAAGAGGGTTTTGACGCCGCCGATGGCATCGGCCAGGAAGCCGGAAAGAAGCCGGCTGACGACGCCGCCGCCGACCATGATTGCCAGCATGTCTGCTCCCCGGGCGACCCCGTAGCCGAGGTCGACGCAATAAGAGACGATATGCACCTGCGGCATGGACATGGCGACACAGCAGCCGAGCCCGGCAAAGATCAGCAGGATCTGGAGCGAACGCGGCGACAGGCCGGCGGAGAGAGCGCCGAATTTTCCCGAGGCCGGCATGTCGGCCGACTTCGCGCTTTCCGGCGCAGGCCGGCGCAGCATCAGCGCCAGCGGAACCATGGCGACGATGCAGATCGCGGCAATCATGAAATAGGTCGTGCGCCAGTCGTTTGAGCCGAGCGACCATTTGATGAAGGACGGCCAGAGCGCGCCGGCGAGATAATTGCCGCAGGCGGCTGCAGCGACTGCAATACCCCGGCGCTTGTTGAACCAGTGGGACAGGTCGGCGATCAGCGGTCCGAAGGTCGCGCCCGTCCCGGCGCCGACCAGAACCCCCTGCGCCAGGGAAAAGGTCCAGATTCCCGAGGAAAGGCCGGCAAGGGCGAATCCGGCGCTCAGGGCAGCAGCCGAGCCGATCACGGGCCAGACGATTCCCCACCGGTCGACCAGACGGCCGACGAAGACATTGCCGGCGGCAAAGCCGAGCATGGTGAACGTGTAGGATATGGAGGCATCGGCCCGGTCGACGCCGAAATCGGCCTGAACCGCAGGCAGGACGACCACCACGGCCCAGATGCCCGATCCGCCGAGGGCGGACAACAGTATCGAGATCGCCAGACGGAACCAGGCATAGGCGCCATCCTGGGCATAGGGGTCTGCGTGTGCGGATGTCATGAGCGGCTCTTGAAATCGATATATCTGCGTATCAGATGCCGATATCTCGCACTAATAAAAAACTTTTATACATTCCTCTTACGGCGGGAATGAATGATTTTTTCGTCTGCAGGGTCCGATGTCCCCGGCAGGAACTGGGCTCCGGCCGGGGCTTCAGAACCGACGGGGTCAGCCGACTTGAACTTGCACGAAACCCTTCAAGGTCTCGCTCGGGTGCCCGATCAAACCTTCCAGGTCCTTGCTGTCGCTGTAAAGTGCGCCCCCGGCCGCTGCCATGTCCGAATCGGCGAGGATATCCGCGAACGCCTGCGGCAGGCCCGCCTGGACCAGAATGCCCGCATAAACATCCGCCGGCAGGTTGTTGAACGGGATCTTGCGCCCGGTCTGTGCCGAAATTTCGCCGGCCAGGTCGGCAAGGGTGAAGGCGCTGCTGCCGGCCAGCTCGTAGGTACGGGTCGAGGTGTCATTGCCGGCAAGGACCGCTGCCGCGGCCTCCGCATAGTCGCTTCGTCCGGCGGCCGCGATTTTACCGGTTCCCGCACTGCCGGCCACCGCACCATGTTCCAGCGCTGCGGCGACCGTTCCGGCGTAATTTTCCAGGTACCAGCCGTTGCGCAGCAGGACGTGCGGGATACCGGAGGCTTTCAGCGCGGCTTCGGTCTCCCGGTGTTCTTTCGCGAGGATCATCGGCGATTTGTCGGCATTCAGGATGCTCGTATACGCGATGAAGGAGACGCCGGCCTTCTTCGCCGCATCGATCACGGCCTTGTGCTGGCGCGCACGCTGGCCGATTTCGCTGCCGGAAATGAGCAACAGCCTGTCGACCCCCGCCAGCGCAGGGGCCAGGGTTTCGGGTCTGTCATAGTCGGCTTCGACGACGGAAACCGTCGGGCCGGAAAGATCCTGAGCCTTTTCCGGGCTGCGGACGAGCGCGCGGATACCGGCTGCGCCGGCCTTGTTCAGATGGTCTATTACGAGCCGGCCGAGCTGGCCGTTGGCGCCTGTCAGGGCAATCATGGACGGGTCTCCTTTTTATAAAAGATGTCTGACGTCCCCGATATGGCTTGCAAACTTACTTTTAGTAAGTACATACAAAAATGTAAGTTTGAAAAAAAATCTGGAGACCGACATGACTGGCGACCCGGAAATCACGTCACGGGATGAGGAAAACGGCGGTATTCCGCTATCGGAACGTCTCCACCAGCGTGGCGTGGTTTTCAGCGACAAATGTCCGTCGCGGGAAATTCTGAAACACCTGACCAGCCGTTGGGGCGTGCTTGTGCTGATGGCTCTCCTGGGTGGTCCGCACCGGTTTTCGGCGCTACGCAGGAAGATTGCAGGCGTCAGCGAACGCATGCTGGCCCAGACGCTGCAGGTTCTGGAGGCGGACGGCTTTGTCGACCGGCGTGCCTATCCGGTTGTCCCGCCCCATGTGGAATACACGCTCACCCCGATCGGCCGGGAGGCAGCGGAGAAGGTGCGTGAATTTGCCGATTGGATCGAGATCAACATCGGCCGGATACTGGAAGCCAGGAAGGAACATGAGGAAGACGGCCCGGCGGCGGCTGCCGAATAGCCCCGTCCCGTTCAGGGTATCTGGTCGTCGTCTGTGCTGTTGCCGATGGTATGGAAGCCGAGTTCGACGGCAAGGCCCGATTTCAGCGGGCGGAGCCGGAAAGTGCCGCCCCAGGCGTCTGCGATCTCCTGGACGATGGCCAGGCCCAGGCCGGCGCCGCTTGCCGACTGATCCAGCCGGCCGCCGCGCTCCAGCATTTTTTCGATCTGGTCTTCCGGAATCCCCGGGCCGTCATCCTCGATGCGGATCGTGATGCAGCCGTCGTCGGAAATGGTCCGGACAGCGACACGGGACCGGGCATGCCGGGCTGCATTTTCCAGGAGGTTGCCCAGGGCCTCTGCAAGGTCGTCCGGGTCGATCACCACACTTGCCTGCCCGTCCACGTTAAGAGCCCAGTCGAGCACAGCGCCTGCCGGGGTTCTGGACACGACGGAAATCACCCGGTCGACCGCCTCGCGGATGTTTGAGACGGCCTGGCCGGTGCCGGTTGCCAGCCGCGCGCGCGCAAGTTCGCGCTCCACATGGCGCTGCATGGTATGGGCCACGTTTTCGACATCGTCAGCAATGTCGTTCAGGCCTGCCGAGCGGAGGCGTTCGACATCGCCGAGAAGGACCTGCAGCGGCGTTTTCAGCCCGTGGGCCAGGTCGCCCGCCCGGGCCCGGGCCTTTTCGATCCGGGTCTGCCGGTCCGTCAGCAACGTGTCCATTTCGAGCGCCATCGGCTCGATTTCCTGAGGGAAGTCGGCGGTGCCGAAGCGGGCATCCGGATCCTTCCGGATGGCCCGGAGCCTCTGGCGGATGCGGTGCAGCGGCCTGAGGCCGATGCTGACCTGAATATAGGCCGCGCCGATCAGGAACAGCGCGAGCAGGATCAGGTAGGGCAGCATGTCGAAGGCAAAATCCCGGGTCGCGGACCGGACATCGCTAAGAGAAATGGCGGCGGCGACCCGTACCGTCTGGCCCCCGACGCGCGGCGAAAGCCTGACGCTGCGCTCCAGGGTCAGGAGGTCTCCGGAAACGGGGCCGGGTATGACATGCCGGTGCAGCGCGCCATGGGCCAGTTCATCGTCCGGCAATTGCAGCACGTTGTCCCACAGCGACCGGGAGCGCAGCACCGTGTCGTCGAAGGAAACCTGCCAGTAGAGGCCGGAAAGCGGCACCTCGAACCTGGGGTCGCTCGGCGTGCGTGTGAGTTCAAGCGCGCCTGTTTCCTTGTTCTGCGCAAGTCCCGAAACGATCTGGTCGAGAAACACACCGAGTTCGGTGTCCACACGCCGCTCGACGTGGCGATAGAACAGGACCGTCAGGCCCGTGGCCGAAAGCGCAAGCGCCAACAGGATGGAAATGGCTCCCGCCAGGAGCAGCCGGAGGCGCAGGGAGCCTCTCGTCATCGCGCGCTTTCTCCAGCCGCCTCTTCTCCTGCGATTGTATAGCCGAAACCGCGCCGGGTTTCGATGGCACCCGAACCGAGCTTCTTGCGCAACCGCGCCATCACCGCCTCCAGGGCGTTCGGATCGCGGGCGTCGTCGTCGCCGTAAAGATGTTCCAGCAACTCTGTGGGCGGAATGATCCGCTCCTTGTGGTGCATCAGGTAGGCGACAAGGCGGTATTCCAGCGGCGTCAGCGCAATCGGCACGCCGTTACGGGCCAGCCGCATCTGCTTCACGTCGAGGCTGAGAGGCCCGGCTTCGATGACCGGCGTGCTGATGCCTGCCGAGCGCCGGATCAGCGCGCGGGCCCTTGCCAGCAGTTCCTCCATGCGGAAGGGCTTGGGCAGATAGTCGTCCGCGCCTGCATCGATGCCCTCGACCCGTTCCGACCAGGCTCCGCGCGCGGTCAGCACCAGCACCGGCATGTGACGGTCTTCCGCCCGCCAGCGCTTCAGCACCGTCAGCCCGTCGAGACCGGGCAGGCCCAGATCCAGGATGATCAGGTCATAGGTTTCCGTGTCGCCGAGAAACCAGGCTTCCTCACCGTCGGAGACGGTATCGACCACATAGCCGGCCATGCCCATGGTGGTGACGATGTCGTCCAGGATCCGGGGTTCGTCTTCAACAACCAGAATACGCATCAGTCCGCCTTGTCTTCCAGGATTTGTGCTGTCAGGGCATCGACATAAACTTCCTGCATCTGCCCGTCCGGCGTCACGGTCTTGATTTCATAGAAATACTGGCCGTCTTCGAGTTCGAACTCGATACCGATAGTCCGCCCGCCGAGTTTGGGACGGATCTTTTCCAGGATTTGCGCCAGCGGCAGGGCCTTGTGCTGCTTCAGCGCTGCCCGGGCCTGTTCGTGGTCGTCATCGTCCGCGCGCACGTGTGATGGAAACGCGGCGACGATGAGCGCACTGGCCGTAACGATGCTGAGCAGGAGCGGGCGAAATCGGGTTTTCATGGCTTTTTTATATAGAAATGAAACTGACAAAACCCTGACATTCGACGGAAGCGGGCTGTCAGTGGCCATCGTGCATTGTCTCTTCATCGGACGGCAAGTCGCCGTTCTGCCCTTGAATGGAGTGACAAGATGAAAAAGACCCTGACCGCACTGACCCTGGCCGCTGCCCTGTCCGGTTTTGCCGGTGCCGCACTTGCTTCCGAAAGCCATGCCAACATCGACGCGCCGCGCGACCAGTGGATGTCGACCGACCAGATCTCCCAGAAGCTGACGGCCGAAGGCTACAAGGTCCGTCGCGTCAAGGAAGAAGGCGGCGCCTATGAAGTCTACGCGCTGGATGCCAAGGGCAACCGGGTTGAGGCGATTGTGAACCCGGTGACCGGCCAGATCCTGGGCAACGATCAGGACGACTGATGTCGGCGCCCGATACATATGCCGAAGCCGGTGGCGTTGAGCCGCCGGCCGCCGGGCAAAAGGCCGGCGGGGTCCGGGTTTGGGACCCGCTGGTGCGGATCTTCCACTGGTCGCTGGTTGTCCTGTTCGCGACCGCATGGCTGACCGGTGACGAGATCCGGAAAATCCACGAACCGGCCGGATACGCAATCGCGGGCCTGCTGACCTTCAGGATCCTTTGGGGCCTCGTCGGCACCAAATATGCCCGCTTTACCGATTTCATCTACCGGCCTTCGACGGTCTTTGGCTATCTGCGCGATGCGATGAAATTCCGCGCAAAGCGGTATCTCGGCCACAACCCGGCCGGGGGCGCGATGGTCCTGACGCTGATTGCCGTCATCGGCGGCACGGCGGTGACCGGCTACATGATGACCACCGACGCCTATTGGGGTGTCGAATGGGTCGCAGAAACACACGAGCTTTTGGCCAATCTGGCGATCGCCCTGGTCGGCCTGCATGTTCTGGGCGTTGTTTTCGCAAGCATTGAGCACGGCGAAAACCTTGTCCGGGCAATGGTGACGGGAATTAAAGACCCCCAATAGACCGTCACCTCGGACCGGAGGGCAGTTCGCTGCCCTCCGGTTTGCTTTTTTAGGTCCATGACCTATTCCTGATCCTGCGTAAAGCTCATCGCGTGGCCGTTCAGGCAATAGCGCAGACCCGTCGGCGGCGGACCGTCGGGGAACACATGGCCCAGATGGGCATCGCATTTCGAGCAGCGGATTTCGGTCCGGACCATGCCGTGGGTGCGGTCCTCGATCTCCGTGATTGCATCCGGGGAAACGGCCTCGAAGAAACTGGGCCAGCCGCATCCGGCGTTGAATTTCGTGTCCGACTTGAACAGCGGCTGCCCGCAGCAGACGCAATTATATTGCCCGTGCTCGAAACTGTTCCAGTAAGGCCCGGTAAACGGCCGTTCCGTCCCGCTCTGGCGCGTGACGTAATACTGCTCCAGCGTCAGCTGATCCCGCCATTCGGCCTCGCTCTTGACGATCTTGCCCATTCCGCCCGTGTTTGCCGTGTCCGTATCGCCCATGGGTGCGCGCTCCTGCTGCGTTGGGTTTTCCCGGAAATAGGCCCGGAAAGCCATTGGGGCAAGGGATGGCTGGTCACGAGTGGGAGAGGGGTCGGCCCTTCGGAGAACAGGGGGTCGGTTTTCAGGCCTCTTTCTTCTCCAGCACCAGCATGGAGAATTCCACCCGGTTGCGTCCGGCGTTTTTCGCCTTGTAGAGCGCCCGGTCCGCGATGCCGAGCAGGGCGTGATGGGTCTCCGGGCGTGACGGGTCGAGGCACAAGGATGTGGCCACACCGACGGAGGCGGTGGCCACCTGGCCGTGGTCCCGGTTCAATGCGTGCGGGATATGAAGGTCCTCGATCGACTTGCGGATGTGTTCGGCAATCGCTCGGGCGCCCTCTTCATGGGTGCGCGGCAGGATAACGGCGAGTTCTTCTCCGCCGTAGCGCGCCGACAGGTCCGCCGGACGGTGAATGGCAGATGTGATGACCCTGGCGACCTCCCTCAGGCATTCATCACCGGCCTGATGTCCGTGACGGTCGTTCAGAAGTTTGAAATGATCGAGATCCGCGATCAGCAGGCTGAGGTGGGTTTTTTCGCGCCGGGCGATCGCCCATTCCTGTTCCAGTGTTTCGTCGAAAACCCGCCGATTGGCCAGCCCGGTCAATCCGTCGGTGCGCGCCTGCCGTTCGAGTTCGGCCTCGAGCTGCTTGCGGACGGAAATGTCGCGCAGGGAGACCACAAGCCCGTTCGGCCGGCCGTTGCAATCGTAGAGCCGGCGTCCGGCCCCTTCGACCCAGACAAGCGCTCCCGATTTCGTGCGGACACGAAAGGAGGAGCGGCTCTCCTCGCGCTCGCCGGAATTCAGCTGACGGCTTGTTTCGAGCAGCCACGAGCGGTCTTCGCTGTGAATAATGTTCCAGTGATGCTCGAGAAGTTCCTGATGGCTCCAGCCGAGCAGATCGGTAGCGGATGGCGAAATATAAAGCAGGTCGCCGGTCGATCCCAGCTGCAGGACGATGTCGGAGCTGCATTCGGCCAAGGCCCGGAAATCGATTTCCGGGCATTCCGTTCCGTCAATTATCTGGTCTTTCTGCGCCTGGATTAGAGCGGACATTCGTGTTCCGGTGTTGGTCATCCTCAGTAATTATAAACTTCAAATAGAAACAAAGTGTAACCTGAAAAAAGGGGCGGTGGATATTGGTTTGATACTTAACATCGGGTGAAGTATTGGTGTTTTTTACAATGAATCGGTTCGAGTGCGGCCGATATAAAAAGAAAAAATTGCAGGGAGTGGGTTGCCGGGTGGCCAATTTCCAAATGGGGTTGCTGCGCTGTGGTTAGATATTTTCGCTCGCGACGAAGCAATCACGGGGCGATTACTTGTGCTGGAAACAATTTTCTAACCCTTGCGTGTCACATACGATCCACCTAAAAGGCCATCGTTTCCAAGGAGTTTACCGAATCGTTAAAATCCTCGGCAACATCAGCGAATTCTATATCCGGGCAACCGGAAACGAGGGGAGTACTTGTGGACGTGTCCATCAAACCGATCTCCCCTTGTCTGGGACGACACTGACACGGACGGCTTTGGATAATTGGTCCTTCTGGAGCCGGGACTTGTTTCCGGTAACCGAATGAAACTCCGGATCGACCGACAGAAGACTGACCCGAAAAGGAAGTACTTGATGAGGTTTTTGTTAGCTTTGGCTGTCCTCCTGAACTCGTCGCTCATGGCGATGGCTGCGGAAGGCGGCAATGGTGGCGGCATGACGGTTGTCGACCTGACCAATTATCCTCTGTCATGGATGGTCATCGTCGCACTCGTTGTCGCTTACGGCTTTGTCGTATGGGGCGAACAGCACCATCTGGAAAAATCGATTCCGGTTCTGATCGGCGCTGGCGTCATCTGGGCCATCGTTGGGATCGTCACTCATCTGCAACCGGATCATGTCATCGTCGAGCAGGCTGAGTTTGGTTTCGAACATTCGATCATCGAAATCGGAGAGCTGACCTTTTTCCTCGTGACAGCGATGACATATGTCGTCACGTTGCAGGAGCGCAACGTTTTCGAGATGGTGCGGTATAAATTGCTCGGCGCGGGTCTGTCGCAGCGGGCAATTTTCTGGGCGACCGGTCTTGCCGCCTTTTTGCTGTCGCCGCTGCTCGACAACCTGACCACCGCCCTTGCGCTTATCAGCGTGGTTATCGCGGTCGGTGCCGCGACGCGGGACAGGATGTTCGTATCGCTGGCTGCAATCAACCTCGTCGTTGCCGCCAATGCAGGTGGTGCGTTCAGCCCGTTCGGCGATATCACCACCCTGATGGTCTGGCAGGCGGGCAAGGTCGAGTTCTTCGAATTCTTCTCCATCTTTGTGCCGTCCCTTGTGAACTGGCTGGTGCCGGCCGTGATCATGTCGTTCGCGATCAAGTCCTCTGACGTGGAAGCCTACAACGAGCCGGTCGTGCTGAAGCGCGGCGCGCGGCGGATGATTGCCCTGTTCGCGCTGACCCTCGTCATGGCCGTGTCTGCCCACATCTTCCTGGAACTGCCGCCGGTGATCGGCATGACCACCGGCCTCGGCTTCCTGATGCTCTACGGCTATTTCCTGTCCCATCACGAGCATGAGCATTTCGAAGCGCCGGTTCTGCCGGACGGGATTCAGGATGACATGCTTGCCGTGCTGGAAACGCACTACAAGCTGAAGCACAAGCCGTTCAATCCGATGACCAGCATCAAGCGGCTCGAATGGGACACCCTGCTGTTCTTCTTCGGCATCCTGATGGCGGTTGCCGGCGTTTCCCAGCTCGGCTTCCTGTTGAAAGTGTCCGAATACATGTACGGCAACCTGGGTCCGACCTTCACCAACTCCTTTGTCGGTGTTCTGTCGGCCGTCGTCGACAATATCCCGGTCATGTCGGCGGTCCTGAAGATGGATCCGAACATGGTGCACGGGCAGTGGATGCTGGTGACGCTGACTGCCGGTGTTGGCGGCTCGCTTCTTTCGGTCGGTTCCGCTGCCGGTGTTGCGCTGATGGGGGCGGCCAAGATGGAAAATGAAGAGGGACGGTATGTATCCGTCTACACCTTCATGGGTCATCTCAAGTGGACCTGGGCCGTAGCCCTTGGCTACGCCGCCAGCATCTGGGTGCATACCCTTTTGCATCAGATGTACTGATCGTCCCAGACCAGACGTGAAATCAGGCCCGGCAGTTCCCGAACTGCCGGGTTTTCACTTTTCGGGGATACGGGAGTGTGACAAGCGCACCGGATTTTCCGGAAAATGAGTGCGCTTGGATGGTTATTTTACTGACGGTTCTATTAAAATGACTGAGGACTAGATTCTCGCCATTATTTTCTCATAATTTTGTTTAATTGGAAAAATACTGTAATTCTCGTTTTTTGGGGGTTGTCCGCTTCGAATGCCGCGTATATAAAAACGCAACCGTTGCCTGCAAAGTAGAATCATTTTTGATTTGGCGGCACGCAAGTATCTATCTATTTAGGATACTTTATGCGTTAAGCAGCTTGCGTGGCTTCAAGAGAGATATTTCCAAATCGGATAAGAATGGGTGAGAGATGACTGATAGTCCAGTAGATGCGAACCTTATTGACCTTACGGCTGACATTGTGTCCGCATATGTAAGCAACAACACTGTTGCTTCGACGGACCTCCCGAACTTGATCAATGAGGTTTATGGTGCCCTGCAGCGGACATCCACCTCCGCTCAGGAACCTGAGCCGGAGCCGTTGAAGCCGGCCGTTCCGGTCAAGAAGTCGGTCATGCCGGACTACATCATCTGTCTGGAAGACGGCAAGAAGTTCAAGTCGTTGAAGCGTCACCTGCGCACCCATTACGACATGACGCCGGAAGAGTACCGGGAGAAGTGGGATCTGGGCCCGGACTATCCGATGGTCGCGCCGAACTATGCCGCTGCCCGCTCCGAACTCGCCAAGAAAATGGGCCTGGGCCAGCAGCGCAAGCGCTCCAAGTAAGCGGCTGACTGAACGGTTCTCCGTTCCGGCCGGACCACGCGCAACAACAAAAGCTGTCCGCTTGCCGGGCAGCTTTTTTATTTGTCTGAGCAGTACTTTGCGGGACGATGCCGGTTATCGAAAATACGGTACCAGGACCGTTTCCGCTCAGGCGGCCGCCAGCGCCTCGCGGGCATCGGACTGGATCCGCGCGACCATGGATTTGAGGCCGTTGGAACGCTGCGGCGTCAGATGTTCCTTCAAGCCGAGCCTGGTGAAGACGCCGTCCACATCGGTGTCGAGAATTTCCTGTGCCGTTTTGCCTGAATAAAGGGCCAGCACCACGGCAACCAGGCCCTGAACGATCAGGGCATCGCTGTCGCCGTTGTATGTGATGACCGGTTCCCCGGAAGAGGAACGGCTGACATCCGTCACAAGCCAGACCTGAGACACGCAGCCGCGCACCTTGTTGGTGTCGTTCTTTTGTTCTTCAGGCAGGCCCGGAAGCTCTTTTCCAAGATCGATCAGGTACTTGTAGCGGTCTTCCCAATCGTCGAGGAAATCGAAGGATTCAAGAATATCGTCAAGGGATGTTGTCATGGCCTGCCAGCAAATTCGGACAATTGAGAAGTCATATAGCTTGGCAGGGGCACAATTTAAACCGGCGCGGCGCAGACAGCACCAAAAGACATGCCCTTCGGGCCGGCATTGAAGCAATAATTCGGGGAAAATCGCGAAACCGGAAAGGAAAAGACGCCGCAGGCGAAGTGGGCAGCTAATCACCTGCGGCGCAGCGGCATGTACCGCCTAAGTAGAGCCGTCGGTCCGGTCCGGGAAGGGCCAGAGGGCCTTTGCCGGTCCGGGCAAGCGGGGGCGCAAACAGCCGTTCATTCGTCCCGGAAGCGACCAGGCTCGAACAACGGCCCCGTGATCAGGTTCGAGAACCCGACCGCGGGTTGGGCCGCGGAACCGGCCCAACTCCTGTCTCCTTTGCGGAGACGGTTTTATCGTGGCCCTGCCAGGGCTGGGCCAGATCCTGTGCAGTCAAAGTGCCATTGGAAATGGCTCCGGTGATCAGGTCGCTGTTCGGATCAGTCTGCGGATGGCCGGCAGCGTCCCTCTCAGCGATCTGCGTATCCAGAAACTCGTAGACGATCCGCGCGCCGTCCCGGGCGCGGGCGCCGATCATGGCAATGGCGTTGCCGCCGGTCTCGCAGGCCTGCGGATTGCGCTTGCAGAACCCGCTGATGTCGCTGACCGCAGCCGATGCCGCAGAATAGGCCGCGACTGGGTCGACCTTGGTTGTCTCGCTTTCGCCCTTGCCCGATCCGAGCGGGATCAGAACCAGAACGAGTGTCAGCCAAAAGGCTGTCCTGAGAAGAAAGAACATGCTGCTACCCATTTATAGTTCATTCGCTTCCAGCGAGCTCGTCTGCCCAGACGGCATCGCTTTTGTTATGGCTCGCACTGTAGCAGCGACATTGAAACGCCCTGTTTCCTCGCGCGGGCGCTTTTTCATCAAATAAAACAGAAGTTTGAGGCAAATTTTCCGAGCATTTGATTCAAATTTTATCCTTTGCCCGCCAAGTGCCCGCGGGCTCATATTTTTTTCCGGAAATTCGCCCCGGCGACTTATCCTTTATCGTTCCTTAAGTGGTCGGCTGGAAAATAAAGTCTCAGACAGGGTTCCAATTCGGCCGCGTATCAGGCCTGGCAGTAGTGTAGTGCGTAACTTTCTGATCCAGCTCGCAGACGATTTGCGAAATTTCTACGGACAGCTGGATGGGTTTCTCCATCCCTCCGTTGCCGATGATCCGTGGCAGCGGCCGCGTCACAAGGCGTTTCTTGCCGGTTGCTTCCTGAGTGGAACCGCTGCCCTTGTCGTCTTGCCGCTGCACCTGGCGCTTGCCGGCCCGACGTCCCCGGCGCTGACCTTTCTGTTGGCGTTCATGCTCGGCCAATGGCCGCTGGCCCTCTATCTCCTCCAGTCCGGTAACCTGGAACGGGCGTACGGGTTTTCGTCGGCCCTGTTTGCCGCTTTCCTCGCCGGACTTTGCGCAATAACCGGCGGATTGTCCTCCTTCGCGCTGGTCTGGTTCGCGGTGGTGCCGATGGAAGCGGCGCTTTCGGGGACGCGCCGAATCATTCTGGCGGTATGTGCGGCTTGCGCCGGGCTGCTGACGCTTCTGGCCTTTCTTCCCGAATTCCCGGCCTTAAATGCAGTGTCTGATCCCGCGTCCATGCTGTTATCCGCCCTTGCTGCCTGCGTCTACATGACGGTCCTGGCGTTGCGCCTGGCGCTTGAGCAGCGCCGGGCGAGGGGGCTGATCGCCGCCGGCGAAGGCCGCTGGCGGCAACTCAACGACAGCACGCAGGAGATCGCCTGTCTGTGCCTTGCCGACGGCACGGTCAAGGTTCTCGGTGGACCGCTTGAGGATCTTCTGGGCCTGACCCAACGCCAGATTTCCGGCGACTGGCTGTTTCAGCGCCTTCTTGTTTCCGACCGGCCGCAGTATCTGACCGCCCTGGCCGAAGCCCGGGCAGGGACCGCGCCGGTTCATCTCGACGTGCGCCTGAGAAAGGGCGGTAATCGCCCGGGCGAGGAAGGTCTGGCCGAGTATGTCCGGCTGGGCCTGCAGATCAGAAAACCGGCGTCGGCATCGGCAAAAGCCGCCGCAACCCCGGCGGATACGGACAACCTGATCCTGACGCTGAAAGAGGACCTGCCGGCGGAAAGCCGGAACGCTGTCGAAAACGACAACGGAAACGACAACGGCGCCGATCGCTGGACCGGCAATATCGCTGATCTGGAAGGTCCCCTTGCCGACATCGTCAACTACGCGGATCTCCTCCGCAAATCGGCTCAGGGAAAAACCGGCTGGGCGCAGGGGTGCGAATATGCGGACCTGATTCACCGCTCAGGCGTGGAAATGCTGCAGACGGTGCAAAAACGGGACGGAGCGGTTCGCATCGAGGCCGGGCCGCGTGCGCTTTCGATCGAGCCGGTCGATCTTGAAGGAATACTGGAAAGCTGCCGGGCCATGCTCGCTCCTGTGGCCGACAGACGGAATATCGTGCTGGACATGTGCGGCAATTTCGACCTGCCGCGAATCCCCGCCGACCGGAAGGCGCTCCGGCAGATTGCGCTGGATCTCATGACCTACGCCATCCAGTCGGCCACGGCGGACGGCACCGTTCTCGTAACCGGTCAGCGCGAAGAGGGCGCTGTCCTGATTGAGCTGATCGTGACGCAAAAGGGTGCCGAACCGGCTTACGGACCGCAGGATTTCAGGACCGTGCGCGGGCAGGGGACCGCCGGGCTCCTTGATGATGCCGCCGGCGGTGAAGACCTTGCCATCGCGGCAGGGCTTGCCCGCCTTCACGGTGGCAGCCTGTCCTGCCAGGTTCGCGCAGAGGAGGGGCTCGTCATAAGTCTCAGGCTCCCTACAGGCGCTGCGAAGAGCAGTGCCCGGACCCTGATCGCGCAGGCCCGGGATGTCCCGCGGCGCAGGGCGAGCCTATGACGGAGCGGGACTCATGAGCCGGCAACGCCGTCAACAGGAACAGGAAGAAGAAAGCTCCATGGCCGGTCGCGTCGGAGGAATCGCCCGTGACAATCCGGTCGCCGCAGGCGGCACGGTGGTCATGGCGCTGACCGGGTGTCTCATCGTGGCCAATGCCCTTGGCCTGCAGTCCGGTCGCCACCCCGCACCCCTGTTCATGACACGGGACTGGGCCAATGACACGCCTGCGATGATCGAGCCGGAAGATCGTCGCGGAACGGCAATGCCGCAGGCCTCCCAGCTTGTGCTCGATCTGCAGACGGCCCTCCGCCGTCAGGATCTCTATAACGGTCCGTTGGACGGGATCAGCGGTCCGGCGACGGAACAGGCAATCCGCATGTATGAACGTGCCCAGGGGCAGGTCGAAACCGGCGAGCCGACGGAAGCCTTGCTGGCGCGGATTACGCTGCAGGGCGCCGCGCCGGTCCCGGCCGTAATTCCGGTTCCCCGGAAAAAACCGTCAGCCGACGGAGGCGAGGTCCTGGAAACGGTAAAAACCGACCCGGCTGCGCACACGCCGGAGGCCGCATCCGGGGCCGCGCCCGATACCGCACCCGAAACCGATCCGCAGATCGTTCAGATCCAGAAACTGCTGTCGGACCTCGGTTACGGTCCCTTGCAGGCCGACGGCGTCATGGGCGAAAATACGGAAATTGCGATCAAGCGCTTCCAGCTCAACTGGGATCTGCCGATTACCGGAAAGGTGTCGCCGGATCTTGTTGCCCGGCTGGAAAGTGTCAGCGGGCGCAAGATCGGAAACTGATCCGCTCTGTCGGCGGATTCCACCCGTCGTCTGGAAGATGAAGGCCTGCATGCGCGTCACATCCGATTTTTTCGTGAGCGCCCTGGTGCGCAAAACCTTCACCGGCAACGGTTTCGCTGCCGTCTCAAAACGCGGGTCCGCCGAAGCCGGTGCAATCTTCATTGTCGTCGACCGGCTCGACGGAACCTACGATTTTTACGGGCCGGCCCCGCAGGCGATGTTTTCCGACCAGCCCCAGGGCCGGCTGTTCGAGAAGATCCTGGAACGAACGGACCGGACGGGGATCGACGACCGCCTTGCCCGCGAAGCGCGCATGGATCCGGACTACTGGGTGGTCGACATCGAAGCCCGCGACGGCGCTGTCGACCTGCCCCTGGCAGAGGATGAAGGCGGGGAAAGCAAGGACGATCCGGCGAAGGGACTGTTCAGGTTTTGAAGGCACGCCGCATATCGAAGCCGTCGCCTCAGCGGGCGATCTTGTAGAGGTTCTTTGAATACCAGTTCTGCTCTACGTTTTTCACCGGCCAGTTCTTGAGATCGCTGCTCAGCAAGTAGCTTCCCGAGTAGTGATAGATCGGGATCACCGGAACTTCGTCAGCGAGGATCTGTTCGATTTCCGTATAGAGCGGAGCCGGGTTGTCCGCAGTCTTTGCCTCGCTCAGCAACGCGTCGACCCGCGGGTTGGCGTATTTGCCGTCATTGTAGCCGGAACGGCTGTCGAGCAGATCGAGGAAAGTCGAAGCCTCGTTATAATCGCCGCACCATCCGCCCCGGGCGAGGTCGAAATCCTGGTGGCCCCGGGTTTCAAGGAACGTTCGCCATTCCACATCGGCGATGTTGACATCCACCCCGAGTTTCTCGCGCCACATTTGCGCGATTGCCTCGCTGATCCGCTTGTGGGCGGCCGATGTATTGTAAAGATAGGTGAAGCTCAAGCGGTGACCGCCGGGCCCGTAGCCCGCTTCGGCAAGCAGCGCCCTGGCCTTGCTGTCCCGCTCATCCTGGGTCATCCAGAAAATGTCTGTGTCGGGCGGCTTGAACCCGGCCACAAACGGCGGGGTAAACGTATAGGCCTCGGTCTGTCCGCCACCCAGGATCTGATCTGTAATGACCTCACGGTCGATCGCAAGCGACAGCGCCTGGCGCACGCGTTTGTCCTTGAAAGCTTCTGGGCCTTTGTCCGACAGGTTGAAGGTCACATAGTAGTTGCACAGACGCGGAAAGCTGACCGTCTCGTCCGGATACCGTTTCTGGAGCTTTTGGAATATGCCCATGGGGACATCGGTCCGATCGAGATCCCCGGTAAAAAACCCGGTGATGGAGGTTTTCTCGTCGCTGATGACATGGGCTTCGACCCGGTCGAGTATGGTATGGGCGTTGTCCCAGTAGAGCGGATTGCGCACGCGCACCACGCGCTTGCCGGGCTCATGTGCGCTCAGCACATAGGCCCCGTTGGAGACGATGTGTTCCGGCCTGGTCCAGTCGCTCCCGAACTGCGCGATTATGTCCCCCGGAACGGGAAAGGTGACGGTATGGACCGTCATCTGCGGAAAATAGGGCAGGGGCTTCTCGAGGCGGACTTCAAGCGTGCGGTCGTCTATCGCCGAAACGCCCAGGTCCTCCGGCGGCTTGAAGCCTGCGCTCACGGCGCCGTTATTTTCCAGCGACATCAGCTCCATGAACCATTGATAGGGAGACTTTGTCGCCGGGTCGGCCAACCGGCGCCAGGCATAGACGAAATCCCGGGCGGTGACCGGGGCGCCGTTCGACCATCTGGCCGTGTCGCGCAGGTGGAATGTATAGGTCTTCTTGTCGGGCGAAAGATCGAAGCCGGTGGCCACACCAGGCACCAGTTCGCCGTTTTCATCCTGATTGAACAGCCCCTCGAACAGGTCGCGGACGATTTCGGCGCCCGCGACATCCTCGGTCATTTGCGGATCGAGCGAACTCGGCTCGTCCAGGATCCGGTATGTGAAACTCTGATCGTCGGCGAGCGGTTCGCCCGTGACCGGATGCGTGCCCTTCGCAAGCGCCGGTCCCGCAGCAAGCCCGATCCAGATGAGGAACAACAGCGCGGTTCGGGAGATACTGGTCATCTGATTGGCCGGGGCTTGGTATGACGTTAGGGAAATGATCGCGCGTCTTGCTCCCAAGATCAAGCAGGGCGCCCGGGCACCGGCAGTGGCCGCTAAGCCAAATCCTTGATAGTATTAGGGCAACTTGGATGGCGTGGACGGACACCAGCCCGGTGTTTTCGTGTCAATGAGCCACCTGCACCGGATGCTTCGAATGGAAACCCAAGGGGTCATCGGCGAGATACTGTACTGGGCGCGCGCGCTGCTCGATTATCTGCTGACGCCCTGGTTCTTCTACCAGGCAGCCATCATTGCGGCGCTGTTCCTGATTGCGAGGGTTCTGAGCTGGCGCGTCGAACCGAAGCTGGAAGAACGCGCGCGCACGATCAAGGGCAGGCCCGGCCTGCTGCGGGTCGTCATCGCCCTGCTACGGCGTGTCGACTGGATCCTGTTCAATGCGTTCCTGTTTGCAGCCCTTGCCATCATGCGAAGCCTCACCTGGCCGAGCCGCAGCCATTTCATTTACCTGACGTTGTCCCTGTCGTTCGCCTGGCTGTTCGTCTCCGTCCTGTCACGGGTGATCCGCAATCGCCTCCTGGCGCGAGTGCTCAGCTGGCTCGCCTGGATCTACGTCGCTCTGATTGTTCTGAATCTTGACGACGAGGCCTTTACCTTTCTCGACAGTCTCGCCCTGACCATCGGCCAGATGCGCCTGTCGGTCCTGTTGGTCTTGAAAGCCGCCCTGTTCCTGTTTCTCGCCGTCTGGCTGGCCGTGGTCGTCGGGCGCTTCCTCGACAACCAGGTTCAGAAGTCGGACGAACTGACGCCGTCGATCCGCGTCCTGACAGGCAAGATCGTCAAGATCGGCCTGATACTCCTTGCCGGAACCGTTGCCCTGTCCGCCGTCGGCATCGATCTGACCGCCCTGACGGTCTTTTCCGGGGCCGTCGGTCTGGGGATCGGTTTCGGCCTGCAGAAGGTGATCTCCAATTTCATCTCCGGCATCATCATACTGCTCGACAAGTCGATCAAACCCGGCGACACGATTTCCCTGGAAGGCACCTTCGGCTGGATCCGGGAACTGCGGGCGCGGTTCGTTTCCGTGGTCACGCGCGATGGCCGCGAATACCTCATTCCGAACGAGGATTTCATCACCCACCGGGTGATCAACTGGTCGTTCAGCGACGAACTGGTCCGGCTCGACGTTGAATTCGGCGTCTCCTATGACGCCGACCCGCACAAGGTCTCCGAGCTGGCGATCGCGGCCGCCAAAACCGTTTCGCGCGTCGAGGCCGCCCGGTCCCCGGTCTGCTGGCTGACCGGCTTCGGCGATTCGTCGCTGGATTTCGTCCTGCGCTTCTGGATCGACGATCCCCAGAAGGGCCTGACCAATGTCCGCGGCCTCGTGCTGCTGGCCCTTTGGGACACCTTCAAGGAAAACGGCATCGGTATTCCTTATCCGCACCGCGAGATCATCATGAAGGACACCGCGTCAGACGCGGGTCCGCAGTCCTGATCACCGGGAAATCCCGCTTACGCCCGCTTTTTGAAGTCCGCCACGGTTCCGGTTTCCTCCGGAACCGTCTCGCGTACCGGTGCCATTGTCTGAACGGGTTTCTTCTGTTCCGCGTCCTGGTAGACCGGTGCGGATGTGCCGGCGGGAAGGCCAAGGGTTTCGCTGGCGACCCAGCGGCGAACCATCAGGCGGGCCGCCCCATCGCTGATCGTGGAGGCGATCTGCACCAGACGCCGGATCTCGTCCAGGGTATGGGTCTCGCCGATCAAACGGATCAGCAGCGAAGCGGTCCGGGCTCCGTTGAAGCCGAGGGCCTTGAAGGCGATGGCGAGCGTTTCGCCCCCGTCTTCGGTCAACATGCGGGCAGCCGTTGCTTCCGGCAGGCCGAGTGTGAAAGCGAGGTCGGTGGCAAACTGGCTTGCCGATCCGGTCATGGCCGATTTTTGCAGCATGTCGAGCAGATGCGCCTTGAAGACCGGTCTCGGCGCCCGGCCCGGCCCCTGGCTTGCCATTTCCACCAGGCTGGCCAGCTCGGCACAGGCAATGGCCTCGGCTTTCAGTTCCCGGGTCAGATGCAGGAAGTTCGACATCAGCCGGTCCGCGCTGAGGGCGCCCCGGGCCGCCAGATCTCCGCCCAGCTCCGCCATGATCTCGCCGCGGTTTTCAACGGCGGCAAGAAGCTGCCCCTCGAGAGAAACGTCCTCCCGCTCCATGAGCATGCGGATAATGTCGGGACCGCCTTGCGCCGCAAGTGTTCTCACAAGCGATTCGCTCAAGCTGGCCCTGTCCGCGATGGCTCTGCGCAGGCTGTCCGGTCCCCGTTCGGCCTGCATGATCAGGATATCCTCAGGTATCGCAGGGGCATGGCGAAGGACCGGATAAGCGGTCAGCGGATCGCGGTCGCCGGCGAGCCGGGCAAGGATGTTGTCGGGCGTATCCGGATGACGCGCCAGCAGACAGGCGATCCGGCGTCTGTCGCGGTCGGGCGTAGTTGACAGAAGGTTTTCACTAAGCTCTTGAAAAACTGAGATTTCCTTGCGGTCGTGCTTTTCGATGCTGACAAAAAGTTCCACCGCGCTGAGCAGCAGGCCGTCGCCTGCTGCCGGGGCAGGCCTGACGCGACTATGATCGGGAGAATGAGGCTCAGCCTCTAAAAGAAACGGCTCGTGTTTCATGGCACTCGTCTACGCACAACAAAATGACAAGTCGGCCTTCCGGCTCTGTTTCGGAAAATTAGAATGAAAGCGTTAGCATCCTGTTAACCCTGAGAAACTCCTAATTGATCCGTCAGGAGTAATGCGTCGCCCGTTTGACCCATGCCGGCTCCAGTAAACGCCGGCTCGGAACAGAAGGAGTAGACGATGGGCACCTTGTTGGATTTTGCGTCCGCGCCGAGGCCCGCTTCGCGCGTTGGACCCCATCGAAACAGCGCCGGCTCGTCCAAGCCGGAACAGCGCGGGGAGGTCATCCTCTTTCCCGGTGTGCGTTACGAGAGGTTGGCACTTGATCTGTCGGCGCGAATCGGGACCATCGGTCATAAGGCCGGACCTGCCGTTCCCGATCGCGATTAACGGATAACAAGTCTCCGGCCGAGGCCATCTTCCTAAGGTGCGGAGACCGCCCGATGGGCATGAAAAATATGGGCCAGGCGGGTTCTGCGCGCCTGAGGAAGCGGGAGCCGGTACGGTCCGGTGTCACGCGCTGTGCCCATGTAGCGACCGCGCTCCTGTGTGCACTTGTTGCCGGCTGCTCCCGGCCGACCGGTGATTTCGACCGGGCCCGGCCATCGGTCATCCACGACAGGGTTATGCCCGAGGCCGGTGAGCTTGCCGCACGCAATCGCGGCGACCCGGTCTCCAAGTTCAATTACACCAATGACGAAAAGCTGCTGCGCGACCGCGGCTGGACCCTGATCCGTCCGCCCTGGACGAAGGACTGGATCGGCGGCACCGTCGTGGAATTGTCCCGTACGCGCGTTCTGCCGGAGGTGGAGGGCCGTGTTCCGCCGGACCTCTATTACATCTTCCTGAGGTCCGACAAGTTCCAATCCAGCGATGCCCGCTACGACCGGATCATCGCCGACGCCCGGGGCGATACCAAGCTGGTCTGGCCGTTCTGCGAAGTCGCACTCAGGGTCACCGAGGCGGACAGGGAACGCATTCGCACCCTGGAGGCCAAGAGGCTGACGACCGAGGAGCTCTACACGGGCGCCAAGGCCCGAGTCTGGGAAAACCAGGTGATGATCAAGTGGGTCTCCCAGGCTCTTCGTTACCGGATCAAGGCCTACCGGACAGCGCTCGACAGCCTGGAAATCGAAACCCCGTCCGGCGACCGTCTCTGGCAGGTCAACACCGCCATCAAGAAGATGGAAACCGAGGTGATCCTGGCCGAAAACGGCTGCCAGGTCGAAGACAGGTATGGTCTGGAAAAGAAGCCGAAAAGGTCCCGGATCTATAGCGGCTGGGGCACCGAACGTCCGCCGCCGGTGAAGTAGGACCTAGCCCAGCGCTCCGCAGCTTGCCGCCTGCAGCGCCTTGCCGACCAGTTTCGCCTCGCTGGGATGGGGCACGTAGGCGCGCAACAGGGCGAAGCCTTCCGTGTCTTCGGTTTCGATCACAATCAGTTCGTCCAGGTTTTCCGGCGGGTTCTCGCGCAGGATCGACAACTGCTCCGTGGTCAGCACCAGCATGGACAGGGTTTCGGAGCCGGCGGTGCGGTTGTTCAGGCTGTAGATGGTATCGCCCCTGGTGTTGAACAGACCCATCGACCAGAACGGAACCGGGATGCTGGCGGTGAACAGGACCGGGCCGTCGTCGAGCTGATAGCGGCATAGCGCGTGTTTCATCGCCGGGTCCAGGCCGGGCAGGGGCTCTGCCCCGGGAACAACGTCCGGCAGCAGGTTGAACGCGCGGTCCGGCCCGAACCGGGCCGCGTTGCTGTAGGCGCTGTGGGTGGCGTTTTGCGGGATCGTGAGCACCACCAGAATGTGCACGATCGCGGCAAGCGACACGACCGCCAGAAGTCCGGCAATCAGGTTTCCCGAGCCGCTTCGGCGGCTGCGGCGCAAATCTGCGAAACGGGACAGGGCGCTTTTCGGCTTGCTCATGCGGGACAGGATCATAGGCAGTCGATCCTGTCGATGGCGGGCATGGTAACGCCTTTCATCGCCGAGCCGGTCGAGACCGGAGCGTCGTAGAGCCTCAGATTGAATCGCAACCCGTGCGTGGTGAACGGGTCTTCGGCGAGCGGGAGCCAGTTGCCGGGCTGCGGCGTGGTGGAGGCGACGATCTCGAAACTTCCATCCGGATTGCGCAGCAGTTGCCGGCTGGTGAGATTGCTCCGCCCGGGCAGCGTTTCCACCAGCCGCCCGGAGCCATTGGTTGCCGTCAGTGTCCACAGCCGCGCGGTGGGCGTCTGGCCGTGAATTCGGTAACGGCACATGGGCTGCAGCGTATCTCCGCCGCTGTCCGTGCGGGCGATCAGCTCCACGCCTTCCCCGGACGCGAGCGGGATTTTCGCGCCCCGGGTGTAGATGGCAACGGAATAGGGATCGGCTTCGGCCGTTCCGGCGTAAGGATAGGTCTCCCACGGACCGATCCTGACCGCCATCAGCGGGCGTTCCCGCTCAATGATGAAATAGGCGGACGATATCCCGATCAGCGAGCCGGAAAACAGGACCAGGGCAAGGATCGCCAGCGCTCTCAAGGGCCGCGGGCGTTGCGGCCTCAGGATCGGCGGCAGGTCCGTTTCGTACCAGTCCGCCTCGCCGAATTGCTTCAAGGGCGCTGTCATTGCACGGCCGCCACGCTGGTTGTCGGACGGGATGCCTTTTGCGGATCGGTTGCGGCTGCCACCGGTTTGAGCGCCTTCAGTTCCTTGCCGATATTTTCCAAAAGTTCCTGGGTCTCCCGGGTCAGCAGCCGCGGTTGGGCGCGTGTGTCTTCGTCCTCATTCGCCTTTGCGACCGGAATGCGTTTCAGGCTCTCGGCATCCACGCCGGGCATGGGCACAAGTTCGACATTCTCATGGGCATAGGCCATGAATTTTTGCCAGATCATGGCCGGCAGGCTGCCGCCGGTGACCCGCCGCGTCGAAGAGAAGTCGTCATTGCCCATCCACACGGCGGCGGTGAAATTTCCCGTGTAGCCGACAAACCAGGCGTCCCGGTAGGCGGAGGTGGTGCCGGTCTTGCCTGCGGCCACGACACCGTCGATCCGCGCCCTGCGGCCGGTGCCGGCCTCAACCACGTTGACCAGGATCTCGTTCATCTCCGCAACCTTGTCCGCCGGCAGGACCCTCTTGGGCGGCGGCTCGTCGCGGGCATGGTCGTAGAGCACTTCGCCCTTCGTGTTCCTGATCTCCTCGATCGCATAGGGCGTCGCCTTGAAGCCGCCGTTGGCAAAATCCGAATAGGACCCCGCCATGTCGATCACCGAGACCTCGGACGATCCGATGGGCAGCGTCACCACATCTTCCAGTTCGTGGGTCAGTCCCATCTTGTAGGCGGTTTCGATGATCTTCTTGCGGCCGATGGCCTGGGCCAGGCGCACCGGGACAACGTTTATCGATTTGGTCAGCGCCAGTTTCAGGGTCACCGCGCCGCGATAGCTGCGGCCGTAGTTGCGCGGGCACCAGTTGCCGATACAAAGCGGAGCATCCGGCACGATACTGTCCTTGTCGTAGCCGTTCATGAAGGCGGTGATGTAAACGAAGGGCTTGAACGACGACCCGGGCTGTCGCAACGCGTAGACGGCCCGGTTGAACTGGCTTTCGCCATAGGAGCGCCCGCCGACCATGGCGACCACGGCACCGTCCGTCTGCATCGCGACCATGGCCGACTCGCCGACATCGCGGGCCTTGCCGTTTTCCCTGAGGATGGTTTCCACCGAAAGATCCGCCTGTTTCTGCAGGGCCGGATCAAGCGTGGTTCTGACAGTGACGATCCTGTCGCGCGCCAGGGCGGGATGGCTGCGTGCAAGCTTCTTCACCTCGTCCAGGGCCCAGTCGAGGAAATATTCCGGCAGCTGATCCTTGCTGCGGTCGACAGCGACGGCCGGATGGCGCCTGGCTCCGATCACCTGTCCTTCGGTCAGAAAGCCTGCCTGGACCATGTTGGTCAGAACCTCGTTGGCGCGGGCGCGCGCCGCCGGCAGATTGACGTGCGGCGCGTATTTCGCCGGCGCCTTGTAGAGGCCGGCCAGCATGGCGCTTTCGGCCAGCGTAAGTTCACGCACGTTCTTGTTAAAATAGAATTCCGACGCCGCCGCCACACCGAACACGCCACCGCCCATATAGGCCCGGTCGAGATAGAGCTTGAGGATTTCCTGCTTGGTGAGGTTCGCCTCCAGCCAGAGCGCCAGATAGGCTTCCTTGATCTTCCGGGCGAGTGTGCGTTCGTTGGATAGAAACAGGTTTTTGGCGAGCTGCTGTGTGATCGTGGACCCGCCCTGGACGACGCCGCCGGCCCGGGCGTTTTCCACCATGGCGCGGAAGGTGCCCATGACGTCGATGCCGATATGGGAGAAAAAGCGCCGGTCCTCCGTGGCAAGCGTCGCCTTAATCAGGCTGTCGGGGATCTCGTCGAGCGGGACCGTATCGTTCAAGACGATGCCGCGCTTGCCGATTTCCTTGCCGAAGCGGTCGAGGAAGGTGACTGCGAAATCGTCTGTCGTGCGCCAGTCCGAATGACGGGTCGCCTCCATCGCCGGCTGGGCGAAGGCGAGCATGACCACCAGCCCGGCCAGACCGTAGGTGAGGCCGTCGCAGGCCAGTTCGTTGAGCATGCGCCAGATGCCGCGCGCGCGGAACCGGCGCAGGAAAACATCATACCGCTCATAGCCGCGGCGAAGCGTGGTCAGAAAGTGCCAGAGAAACGTGTCGACCCAGGCGTCGGCCGACAGGAAAAACATCGAAAGCGACCGTCTCCGGGACGGCTTTGCCGGATCGGGCAGGCCATTCTCCGCACGCCGCTCGCCAGGGCGAACCTCCGGAGCCGGCGCTCCATGGGGCAGTTTTTTTCCGGACTTGTCGTCGCTCGCCATCGGATCCTGCTTGCTGGCGCTTTCAATTCGATGCTAGGTCGACCTGGGTCGCGCCCGAGATTTTACCGTAAAGGAACTAGAAACGGCAGATGAAATCAATTGGCTTGCCGCAAAATCCCGAAGATCCGCCGTTCTGGCGGGTGAAGCGCCTGGACGAGATGAGTCCGGCGGAATGGGAATCACTGTGCGACGGCTGCGCCCGTTGCTGCCTGAACAAGCTGGAAGACTGGGACACGGGCGAGATCGTGTGGACCGATGTCGCCTGCGAGCTGCTCGATTGCGACACCTGCCGCTGCAAGGACTACGAAAACAGGGCCAAGACGGTTCCCGATTGCATTCAGCTCACGGTCGAGGAGGTGAATACCCTGACCTGGCTGCCGCCGACCTGCGCCTATCGCCTCGTGCGCGAGGGCAAGGACCTGTACTGGTGGCACCCGCTGGTTTCGGGCGATCCGGAGACGGTCCACGAAGCCGGCGTTTCCGTGCGCGGCCGCGCCGTCAGCGAAACCGGCATGCGCATCGAGGAATACGAGGACCATGTCGTGACCTGGCCCGGCGAAGTGCCTGAGTCAGAAGAATTTCATCACGACAGTCGGTAATGGCTGTCCAACGTCACAACATACGCTCAGCCGAACAGCGTTCCGGCCAGCTTTATTGTAAGCACTGATGCGATATTGATATTTTTAACTAGTTTCGAGGTATTGCGCTTAAGAATTGAGATGTGCATATTCTTCTATCTTTGATAAATAAAATATGGATGTTTACATATAAGTGTTCAAGTTAAGCAATTTTAAATACGAATTTAGCTATCTTATCCCCTGCGTCATATTTGGCTGATTATACGTCCCGAGGGCAAATGTGACCGCTATGATTTTGGGGAAAGAAATGAAACTGGGTTCCATACTTCAAAGAGGTGCGGATGCCATCTGGGCGGCGCTGGGCAAATCGAGTGCGACAATCGAATTCAAACCGGACGGCACCATCCTTTCCGCCAACGAAAACTTCCTCAAGGTGATGGGATATGGCCTGGAGGAGATCCGGGGAAAAAAGCACAGTATGTTCGTCGATCCGGAATATACAGCCAGTCCCGAATATACCGCGTTTTGGGAGGCGTTGAGGCGGGGAGAGTATCAGTCCGCGGAATTCCGCCGTATCGCCAAGGGCGGGCGGGACGTCTGGATCCAGGGGTCTTACAATCCGGTACTCAACGCGGCCGGAAAAGTGGTCAAGGTGGTGAAGATTGCGGTCGATACGACCGCCGAAAAGTTGCGTGAGGCCGAAATTCAGGGGCAGATCGACGCCATCAGCCGCTCTCAGGCTGTCATCGAGTTCGAACTCGATGGCACGATCATTACCGCCAATGACAATTTCCTCTCCGCGCTTGGTTACCGTCTCGACGAGATCGAGGGGAAGCATCACCGCATCTTCATGGATCCGGCCGAAATATCCACGGCAGAATATGCGTCGTTCTGGGAGGAATTGCGCAACGGGAAATTCCAGTCCGGCGAATTCAAGCGCATCGGCAAGAATGGAGAGCCGGTCTGGATCCAGGCGACCTATAACCCGATCTTCGACATGAAGGGCAATCCCCGAAAGGTGGTCAAGTTCGCGATCGACATCACGAACCAGATGAAGGAACGGCTGCGTCGCCGCAAGGTGCAGGAAGGCATCGATGCCGATCTCGCCTACATGGCGGACGCCGTTACGAAGACCAATGGTCAGGCGGCAAGCGCCTCCAGCGCGTCCACGCAGGCAGCCTCTAGCGTTCAGACCGTTGCGGCGGCCTCCGAGGAACTGGTTGCGTCGATCCAGGAAATCGGCCGCCAGGTGACGCAGGCGATGAAGATCTCCGAAAGTGCGGTCGACAAGGCCGATAGCTCAAGCCGGATCATGTCGAGGCTTGCCGATGACTCCCAGAAGATCGGAGAGGTGATCGAACTGATCGAAAGCATTGCCAATCAGACCAATCTGCTCGCCCTGAATGCCACCATCGAGGCCGCTCGTGCGGGCGAAGCCGGCAAGGGGTTCGCGGTGGTGGCGTCTGAGGTGAAAAGCCTCGCGTCCCAGACCAGCCGGGCGACCGAAGACATTCGGGGCCAGATCGAATCGGTGCAAAGTTCCACGACCCATTCGGAAGAGGCCATCGCCTCCATCCTGGAGATCATCCGCGAGCTGCGTGACATTTCCTCAGGCATCGCAAGCGCGGTCGAGGAACAGTCGACGGTAACCCAGGAGATTTCCGGCAATATGCAGATGGCGTCCCAAGGCGTGCAGTCCATCACGCAAAATCTGACGGAGATTTCCGGTTCCACAAACAGCGTCGAATTGGCCATGAACAAGGTGCGCGACGCGTCCAGAACACTCGTCTAGTTCGGTCTGATCCGAAGCCGGATACAAAAAACCGGACTGTCTCTTGAGGCAGTCCGGTTTTTTTGTGGTGTCAGGGAACAAGCCGGTTAGCCGGTCGTTTTGAACTGGGAGGGTGCCTTGCAGTAAACCTTCACGATTTCGCCGTCGTGAACGATGCCGGATGTGGCGGCGTACTGTTGTCCATGGACCATGCAATAAGACAGGGGGTACTGCCCCGGCGCCACCATCCAGTCGAGCGCCGTATCCCGATTGCAGTCCTGGACCGATACGGATGCAAGGCACACGGCGACGTAGGCAGTGTACAGCATGTGGTCTGGTCCTGTTTTGTGGCACCGCATGGGAGGGTGCGGTGCACCACGAAATTGATTTTAAGAAAAAATGGCTGCGAGTCGATTCTGTTTCGATAAAAACAGAGAAAATAGTGGGAAAATCACGAATTTTTCGAAAACGTATTGTAAATAAACATGTTTTCAAAAAGAAGGACTATGGTAATTCTACGAAAGGCAGAATTTTTTATTTCAATCTGCGGTCGTGTCGGCAACCGGACGTGAAAATTTTCGTTGATGCTGATGCATCCGCGGTCATGACACGGAATGATAGATTTCAGGCGTGACCCGTCCGCCTGTCCCATGCCCTGGCCTGGCAGTTGCCTGTGCGGTCTGAAGCAGGCAGACCGGTAGTTCAACTGTCGGCTTGCTTGATCTCCGACACCGTCTTGACCGGCTCGAAGCTTTCCGCCTGGGCCATCATCCAGTAGGTGGTGAAACCGGGAATATCCTCGTCGTCGAGCAACTGCCCCTCCCGCAACCAGGTCAGGGCGGCGCTGGCCGGCAGGACCTGGCGGTGGCCTTCCCGCAGATAAATGAATTCGGGCCGGAATTCCTTGGGGTGATGGAGCCCGGCAGCCGCGGTGAATTCGGCTACGGCCTTCAGCGTGTTGCGGTGGAAGTTGTAAACGCGCGTCGCCTTGTCAGGCACGACCAGCGCTTCCTGGCGCTTCTTGTCCTGGGTGGCGACCCCCGTCGGGCAGCGGTTGGTATGACAGCTCTGCGACTGGATGCAGCCGAGTGCGAACATGAACCCGCGGGCGCAGTTGACCCAGTCGGCGCCGAGCGACAGGGCGCCGGCAATGTCGAAGGCGCTGATCAGTTTCCCGCTCGCGCCGATCCTGATGTCGTCGCGCAATCCGGTGCCGACCAGCACATTGTGGACGAAGGTCAGGCCCTGGCGGAGCGGTGTGCCGAGCCGGTTTGTGAATTCCACCGGCGCCGCCCCGGTACCGCCCTCGGCCCCGTCGACCACGATGAAGTCCGGTTTGATGCCGGTCTTGAGCATGGCCTTGGCGATGGCCATGAATTCCCAGCGGTGGCCGAGGCAGAGCTTGAAGCCGACCGGCTTGCCGCCCGAAAGCTTTCTAAGCGTCGCGATGAAGTCCATCAGTTCCAGGGGCGTGGAAAAGGCCGAATGGCCTGCCGGCGAGATGCACTCCACACCGACCGGGATGCCGCGGGCCTCGGCGATTTCTTCCGTGACCTTCGCAGCCGGCAGGACGCCGCCGTGGCCGGGCTTCGCGCCCTGGCTGAGCTTGATCTCGATCATCTTGATCTGATCGCTTTTGGCCTGGGCTTCGAATTTTTCCGGGTCGAACGTGCCGTCATCGGCGCGGCAGCCGAAATATCCCGAACCCAGTTCCCAGATCAGGTCGCCGCCGCCCTGGCGGTGATAACGCGACACGCTTCCCTCTCCGGTGTCATGGGCAAATCCCCCCATCCGGGCGCCGGTGTTGAGGGCAAGGATCGCGTTGGCCGACAGCGAGCCGAAGCTCATGGCGGAAATGTTGAACAGCGATGCCGAATAGGGCTGGGTGCACTCCGGGCCGCCGATGGAGACCCGGTAGTCACTGTTGCCATTGTGACAGGGCGCCACGGAATGGTTTACCCAGGAATAGTCGACGTCATAGACGTCATATTCGGTGCCGAAGGGGACATTCCCCTCGATATCCTTGGCCCGGTCATAAACCAGGGATCGCCTTTCGCGGGAAAACGGCGTGCCGTCCTGATTGCTTTCAAAGAAGTACTGGCGCATTTCCGGCCGGATCGCCTCGAACAGGAAACGGAAGTGCCCGGTGACCGGATAGTTGCGCAGGATCGAGTGGCGCTTCTGGATCAGGTCGTGGATGCCGACAACAGACAGCGACGCAAGGATCAGGAACGGCCACAAGAAATGCCAGCTCACCACGAGCATCAGGAAAAAGGAGACAGCGGCAAGAACGAGGAGGCAGAGAAAGACGGCGTAGCGGGCTCGAAACATTGCGATAGGGTCCTGGCAATCAGTCTTGCAGACGAATTTAGGGCATATTTCTTTCGAAAAGAGAAAGCGCAGGCTCAGGACGATCGAGGGCGTTTCGTCTGCCGGCATAGGCAGTCAGGTGTAGCGCGATTTACACGACCGGGGGCGGCCAATAGAACGAAAGGGGTTGGAACCCGTCCCTCTTACCGGCACCGCAAAGGCTTGAACGACACCATGCAGACCGTATTCGCGCTTCAGACCCGGGGGGCAGGCCTCTACGAATTCACCGGCACCGTGGCCGGGTGGCTCGAGAGCGAAGGCGCACGCGATGGTCTGCTCACGTTGTTCGTCCGCCACACATCCTGTTCCCTGCTGATCCAGGAAAACGCCGACCCGGACGTGCAGCGCGATCTCAACGCTTTTCTGGAACGCCTGGTTCCGCCGGCGGGCGATCCGTCCATGAGCTATCTGGTCCACACGCTCGAAGGCCCGGACGACATGCCGGCCCATATCAAGGCGGCGCTCCTGCCGGTCTCGCTCTCCATCCCGGTCATGAACGGCCGGATGGCGCTCGGCACATGGCAGGGCATTTATCTGTTCGAACACCGTGCCCGTCCGCACCAGAGACAGGTCGCTGCGCACTTTGCATGAGCGTTCAAGAGAGGTTCGCCTGCTGCCTGGATCTGCAGCCGACCGACTGGCGAATTTAACGTTCGCTCGACGGTACAACCGGTGCGATGGCGGCAAAGGCGATGATGGCTGACGTGATGATGGTGCGGAACATGGGTCTCTCCTCCGTTGTTGAAAGACCCTAGGCGAGATCCGGTTTGCCGGATGTGATGCCCATCACGCCTTTGCTTTTCGTTCCACCGGCGGCCCTGACCGCAAGGAATCGATTGAATCAACGTCTGAACCACTTGAATCAATTTGCCAGCGCGTTGAATCAATCTCTCAAGGAACGGGAAAAGAGGCGAAACATCAGACTGTTAGCCAAGGCATTTGAATCACCTTTCCATCGCTCTGACTCGGCGGCACTTGAAGAAATATCCGCTCGGAAATCTCGTCCGCCTGGCAGATGGAAAGCGGGGACTGTCGCAAGGTAAGCTTCGCGTAAGCTGCGGAGGGCATGGTGCAGTCAACACACCCGTTGTGTTGCTCATGCCTCCCAGGACTGATGCCGGGTTCTTCCAAAAGAGCCCGGCCTTTTTTTGGTCCGGCATGGCATGTGCGGCCGCTGCCGGCCGCGTCCGGGTCAACGATGGAATGAAAAGAAAAGGGATAGGCGCTGCACTGGAGCGCCTATCCCGAAAAGAGTGGCCCGCGCCGTCGGACGGGGACGACGCGGGCTCCAACACCGGCCTGAAAAGGAGGGGCTCAGGAGCCGGTGCTCTCGCTCGCTGCCAACAGGGCCGCGATCTCGTCTTTCAGCTGAAGACGCTGTTTCTTCAAACCTTCCAGCGCTTCATCCGAAGCAGGTTCGATCTCGGTCTCGATGCGGTGAATTTCGCGGTTCACACTGTGATAGTCTTCGGACAGTTTCGCGAAATGAGCATTGTTCATTTTCAATGCATGCAACGCATCCGCCTGATCGGGAAATTCCTCATGCAGTTCGTGGGGAACGTGACTCATAAACGTTGTCTCCTTTTCGTGTTCCAACATGGCGATGCCGGTGGTGTACCACCTTGAGGCAGATCAAAGAGCGGGTTTTCTTGAAGAAGTTTTTTATTGCAGGCCACCGGCGCGGATCATTTCCTGCGAGCTAAAGGCAGGTGTCGACGTGGATGGAAGTTGGGATTGGTCCTAAACCACGACCATCATTCGTTCCACGACCCACCAGGCGGACAGAAACGCGATGCCGGACAGCGCGCCGACCCGAAGGGGCCGGACCGCCGGTTCGGACAGTCTCGTTACCGCATAGACGATGCCGAGCGTCGTCGCCAGGATTGCGATCTGGCCGACTTCGATGCCGATGTTGAAGGAGGCAAGAGCCAGGATCAGGTCGGGCGCGTTTCGGCCGAGAATATCGCCGAGCACGAAGGAAAAGCCGAGGCCGTGCAGCAGGCCGATGGCGCCGAAGACCAGGATGGATCCGGACCGTCTCAACAGCGCGGCAACGGCCGCATAGAGCACCGAAGCGGCAATGGCCGCCTCCACCAGAGGAATGAACCAGGGCCAGGACGGTGTCAGGCCGAGGAAACTCGCAATCAGCGTCACCGAATGGCCGAGCGTGAAGGCGGTGACCAGCCAGATGAGCTTCCGGGTCGCTCCGACGCCCAACGCAAGCGCCACCACGAGAAATACATGGTCCAGGCCATCCAGGATGTGCAGCGTTCCCTGATGGATGAATTCAATGGCGGTGGCGAGGTGCGAGCCGTTGATTTCCACGCCGTCTTCGAGCTGGCCGGGTCTGGTGGAGGAAACCGGCGGGGAAATGCGGGCATCGACCAGATGATTTTCGATGGACACACCGGGCCCCGGGATCAGCGGATCGTATCCTGCTTTCACGGTAACCGCTGCATCGGGCGCCGGGGCCTGCAGGGCGATCCTGAAATCGATCACGGCGGAGCCGAACTGCGGTTCCGCTTCGGTTCCGCTCGCCGCCAGAGCCGAGCGGGCGCTGTCGCCGGTGTTGAATTCGTCGTCCGGCATGCGTTCGCGTATCCGGAAGCCGGTCACCGTGGCCTTGAGATCCGCGCCCGACTGGGAAAACGCCAGGCTGCCGGCAAGGCGGTCCGAAAATGCCTGTGAGTCAGCTTCTATTCCTGCCAGATCAAGCCGGTAGCTGCCGCCGGTCGCCGTCGTCTCGTAGCTTAGATACGGCGAGTGAAGCGGCTCGTCCTGCGTCTGGGACCGGACTACCAGGTCGGAAAACACCAGCGGCGCCGGCGTGCGGATATAAGCGGCAAGCGCCCCGTCCTCTATGGTGAGCAGGATCGTGCGCAGCTTCGTCCCGTCGGAAAAATGCGCGCCGGCGTTACCGGTAACAGCGAGTACGCCCGCAAGGACAAGCAGGAAGATGTGAAGCGATTTCTGAAGGCGTCCGTGCAGCACTGGATTTGGAACTCACTTGGAAAGGCAGATAGGCAGTTCATCCGTCGCAAGGTGTCATTGTCGGTACGATATTGCCAGATCAATTCCTGTCGAACTTTTTTCGAACCTGCTGACGTCCTCCTGACAGAAAGCTGTCAGGAGGGGGGCAGTATCTTCTCCTCGTCGTCATTCGAACGAGGGACTAACGATGACTTTCAAACCCGATAATTTCACTGTCTGGATCGAATTGCCGGTCACCGATCTGGACAAGGCGATTACCTTCTATAACGATGTCTTCCAGACCGAGTTGATCAGGGAAGACATGGCCCCCAATCCGATCGCGATGTTTCCCACCGCCGACGGCAAGGGGAAGGCAGGGCACCTTTATCCCGGCAAGCCGCCGGCGAAGGGAACGGGCCCGACGGTCCATCTGACCTGTCCGGACGCCCTTGAAGCGACCATGGAGCGTTTCGTGAAGGCCGGTGGCGAAATCGTTTCCGACCCGATCACGATCCCGGCCGGCCGGTTTGCCTATGGCCTCGACCCCGACGGCAACTCCGTCGGTCTGTTCCAGGTGTAAGGAAGTACTGATGAGACGTGCCGACCGCCTGTTCCAGATCGTGCAGTATCTGCGTGGCGGCCGGCTCGTCCGCGCGAGGCAGCTTGCCGAATGGCTCGAGGTGTCCGAGCGGACTATTTATCGCGACATCGCCGATCTCCAGTCGTCCGGCGTGCCCATCGATGGCGAGGCCGGGGTCGGCTATATCCTGCGCGACGGCTACGACCTCCCGCCGCTGATGTTTTCCCGTGACGAGATCGTGGCCCTGGTCGCAGGCGCCCGGCTCATTCGCGCCTGGGGCGGGGCCGAAATGGCCCGGGCCGCGGAAGAGGCGCTGATCAAGATCGACGCAGTCCTGCCGGACAAGGCGCGCACCAGGAGCAACCAGGTCGAGGTTCATGCCTTCGCGCCGGAAATGACACCGGACGTGCGCGAACGGATCGACCGGCTGGAGGAAGCCGCCGATCTGCGCAAGCGCCTGTCGCTTTCTTATCTCGATGCGAGCGAGGCGAAGACCGAACGAACGGTCCGGCCGCTCGGGCTGTGGTTCTGGGGCAAGGTCTGGACGCTGGTCGCCTGGTGCGAACTGCGTGAGGATTTCCGCATGTTCCGTCTCGATCGGATCGCCGGCATGACCGAGACCGGCGACACGTTCCGCGCAGAACCGGGCACGACCCTCAGGGACTTCTACCGCAATATGGAAGAAACGGGCTACCGCAGGTCTTGAACACCCTTACGGGGCTGAAGTTCCGTGTAGTAGCTGGTGCCGACCTCCCGCAGGAGCTTGCGTTTCATCGCGCTGGCATAATCATCGAAATTGTTGGCCACCTCGACGAAGGAGCCGGGGCCGCGGATAACGCTGTGGCGGTAATAGGCGACCGGATCGGGTTTTGCGCCCTTGATGGCCAGCCCGTTGACGACGATTCCCTCGAAGGGAAAGGCATGATAGGCGCTGGCCGGTCCGAAACCTTCATTGTTGACCCCGTCGCCCGCCACATCGATGACCCGGCGCGCGCATTTCTCCGGGACCTTGTTCAGATGGATCGCGGCATATCCGAGCGCGTAGCCGAGGGCGGTCGGGAATTCGTTGAAGCTCCGTCCCGAACGGGCGAGCTTGGCCGCAGCCGCCTTCGCGCTTTCCTCTCCGTCGAGAAACGACCAGTCCACCTGCATGACCTGCTGATAGCGCCCGCTCCACTCGAAGCTGGAAAACCAGATGCCGCCGACGGACGAGATCGCGTCGACGACCTCCGGATCCTGCAGCGCATGGGCAAGTCCCTGAAGCTGAAGCGCGTGCTCGCGCGCATCCACGCTGGATGAGCCGTCCATGGCGATGATGAGGGCGAGCGGACAGGCAGACGCAGGCCCCTGCACCGTAACGGAAACAAGACCGAGGACTGTCACCGGTGCAAGAACACGGCGGAGAAGCGTTCGTCGAAGACTGTTCCACGAGTGCGGCATGAGGCGTTACGAAGCTCCTGTCTATGCGGTGTTTTCCGGTCCTGGCGTGTTTCCGCCCCTGGGCGCGGGGCCTGTCATAATTTCGGATAGGGAAGATTAGCGCTGTTTTGCCGGCGTCTGCAAACGGAGCGCGAAATTACGTTTGCACGCCGGATGAACCCTGTGTTCATGTTGCATTCAGTTGGCCCCGGCTAAAAAGAAGCCAACATTGCCGGTGAAGTCGTGTCGCCGGCGGACGCAAACCGCAAATGAAGGGATATGTCCCTTGAAACGTCTAGCCATCCTTCTGGTCCTGTTGCTCGCCGCAGCGGCGCCCGCCAATGCCCAGTGCCTGTCCCAGGCACAGGCACGCGAAGCCGTGGCGAGCGGAAAGGCCATGCCGCTCGGATCGGTCGCAGGGGCCGCGGGCGGCGAAATCGTCAAGGCCGAGCTCTGCCAGCAGGGCGGCGGCTATGTCTATCGCCTGTCCGTGAGAATAAACGGCCAGGTGGTGACCAAAACCGTGAACGCCAGCCGCTGAAGCGTGCCGCACACTCTGTGGTCGGGATCACATTTTTCCCCCGGAACTCCGGCTAATGTGGTCCCGGTTCGAAATGTCTTGTGAGAAGAAACGTCATGCGAATTCTTGTTGTCGAAGATGATGCCGACCTCAACCGCCAGCTGGTAACGGCGATGACGGAGGCCGGATATGCGGTCGATACCGCCTATGACGGCGAGGAAGGGCATTTCATGGGCGATACCGAGCCCTATGACGCGGTCGTTCTCGACCTCGGCCTGCCCACGCTCGACGGCCTGTCGGTGCTGGAAAACTGGCGCCGGGACGGGCGGACCATGCCGGTCCTTATCCTGACCGCGCGCGACCGCTGGTCCGACAAGGTCGCGGGTATCGATGCCGGTGCCGACGACTATGTCGCCAAGCCCTTTCACATGGAGGAAGTGCTTGCCCGCGTCCGCGCGCTCGTGCGCCGGGCCGCCGGTCATGCCTCCAACGAAATCACATGCGGGACGGTGCGTCTGGATCTGCGCGCCGGGCGCGTCACGGTGGACGGAACGCCGATCAAGCTGACGAGCCACGAATACCGGCTCCTGTCCTATCTGATGCACCACCAGGGCAAGGTGATCTCGCGCACAGAGCTGACGGAGCATCTCTACGAGCAGGATTTCGACCGGGATTCCAACACCGTCGAGGTCTTCGTCGGGCGCCTGCGCAAGAAGATCGGATCGGACATGATCGAAACCATCCGCGGTCTCGGCTACCGGCTGGGAGAGGCCGTTGACGGCTGAACCGCAAGCCGAATCCCCTGCGAACGCGCCGGTCCGCCAGCGCTCCCTTGCCGGCCGGCTGGTGCTTGTTGCCGCGGTCTGGTCGACGCTTGCCCTCGTTATTGCCGGTTTCATTCTCGTCGGGCTTTACCGGGCCGCCGGGGAGCGTGCCTTCGACAGCCAGCTGGAAGTGCATCTGAACACGATCCTCGCCGAAATGGTTGCGCCCGATACGACCGGCGGCGCCACGCCCGGCGTGCAAAGGCCGGAAAATCTCCCCGAACCGCGCTTTTCCCTGCCCCTGTCCGGCTGGTACTGGACCGTCCGCAAGGCGGATTCGACCAATATCCTGTTCGCCTCGCCCTCGCTTGTCGGCGATCCGCTGGTCCTGCCGTCCATTGGCGACAAGGAAAGCCTGAGCGGTTTTGCGCAAGGACCCCGAAAGGAAGAGGTCCGCTTTCTGCAAAGCCGAATCACCATCGAGAATATTTCTTATGTGATTGCCGTGGCTGCCGAGACCGCCGGGTTCCGTGAGGAGGTCAGCCAGTTCGCGCGCCAGGTCGGCCTGACGCTGCTGGCCTTCGGTGCCGGGCTTGTCGGCGCGATTTTCCTGCAGGTGCGCGTGGGGCTCCGACCGCTGTCGCGGCTGCGGTCTTCCCTGTCCGCGGTGCGTATGGGCGATGCGGAAAGCATCGATGAAAACCTGCCGCGCGAAATCGCGCCGCTGGCGGTGGAACTCAATGCCCTGATCCTGTCGAACCGGGAGATCGTGGAGCGTGCCCGTACACATGTCGGCAACCTGGCCCATGGCCTGAAAACGCCGCTATCGGTGATTGCCAACGAGGCGCGAGCCAACCCCGGACCGCTTGCCGACAAGGTCGGCGAACAGGCAGCCGTCATGTCGACCCAGATCCAGCATCATCTGGAGCGCGCGCGAATGGCGGCGCAGCGGCGGGTGATCGGCGTTTCCTGCGAGGTCGAACCTGTCCTGAGCCGCCTCGTGCGGGCGATGGACAAGATCTACCAGCGCCGCGGCATTGCGTTGCAATCGTCCGTGCCCGGCGGAATCCGGTTCCGCGGCGAGCAGCAGGATCTGGAGGAAATGTCGGGCAATCTGATCGACAACGCCTGCAAGTGGGCATCCTCGCAGGTTTCGGTCACGGTTCGCCGGCTTCAGGAAGGCGGCTCGGCCCGGTCCCTGTTCGAGATTGTTGTCGAGGATGACGGCCCGGGTCTGAGCGAGGAGGAGCGCAAGGAGGCGGTCAAGCGCGGGCGCCGTCTGGACGAGACTGTCCCGGGAACGGGGCTCGGCCTGTCCATCGTGGCCGACCTGGCGGCTCTGTACGGCGGGCGGCTGGAGCTGGAACGCGCCGGAATCGGAGGCCTGAAGACCCGTTTGGTACTTCCGGCCCTTTAATTGAAACCCGCTCACGCCTATTTTAATTGAGGCGAAAGAAATATTGTGGCGAAGTTTTCCAGTTCTTGGCCAAGTTCAGCCATAAACATCGCCTAATTCAAGATCGCGGGCCGGGTGATTCGGCAAACCGGCCGTAGATCGACGGAGTGATGCATGCGCCTGCGCAACACATCGATACTCGTTCTTGTCCTGGCTGGCCTGACTGCCTGCAGCAGCACGCCTGGCACGGGAAGCCATGACCTTGGCTTCTGGGGCTCTTCCCTGGGCTCGCCGAATTCGGTCGGACGGAGCGAGGCAAGTGCTGCGATCGCGCTATTGCAGAGCAACGAGTTCGGCCAGTCGCTGGACCCCTCGGACCGCAGGGCCGCTGCCGAAGCCCAGCGGCGCGCACTGCGCGCCAATGGCGTCGGCGTGACGGTTTCCTGGGAGAATGACAAGACCGGCCGTAGCGGCCAGGTTCGCCCCGGTCCGGTCTATCAGGTCAACGATACCTCCTGCCGCGAATTTACCCATGAGATGACCCTCAACGGCTCCGTCATGACGGCGCGTGGCACCGCCTGCCAGGAGGAAGACGGCTCGTGGCGAACCCTGAGCTAATCCGTTACGACAGCCTGGCTTTTTCGTAAAAATCGCTTGCATTTTTGGTAAAACCGAACGGGCTGAACAGGGCGTTCCGTTAAGCTATTGCGCCAAAAGCAACTTTCAGCCCGACTTTGGGAAAGTGATAAGCATTCCTTCAACCATTGTTTAAGCGTTCTGCATTTAGGGTGCGATCTAATCGGAATCTTTCCGGCCGATCGCGGATCATGACTGAAACGGAATTGCTGACAAACAAGATCACCACATACCTGCAGGGGCTAAGTCCGCAGGCGGTGGAAAATCTTGTCCGCAAACTGGAAAAATCCAGGGATTCCGGACTGAAAGATCCTCACCTCGAGCTGATTTTGGCCGCCTCCCTGAAGCTTCTGCGCAATCCGGACGATGCAGCCGCAGAGGTTTCGCGCGGCGGCATCCTTCGCCGTAACCAGGTTCAGCGGATGTTTTTCACGCCGCTGGAAGAGTTCCTGATCAACGAGAACCTTCCCAACCGCCAGGAAGGCCGGGTCTACCGGCCGAACCTGGATCGGGTCTGGCAATGGATCGGCCGGGATGTGCTCCCCGGCGATGTCCGCCGGGTTCTGGAGGAGGCCGAGAAGGAAACGGTCAGCGAGGAACGGCTCGACAATTTCGTTCATGCCCTGCGCCGGCGGGCCGTCGACGCGGTCGGGTCCGCTCTTGAGCGCGTCGACCAGTCCGACAAGGATCGCCGCCGCCTGTCCATCGAGATGGGCGGTGAGCGCGGGATTGCGGACCTGAAGGATATTCACAAGATTCTGGCCGCCGAACGCTGGCTGATGCCGTTCTTGAACATGGTTCCCGAAACCCTCAGCGAGAACCGCATCAAGGTCGACACCGACGTGTTCAACCTGGTCGATAAATGCTCGGCGAAATATCCCGATCACATTTCGGTCGTCGCGGCCGCCCTTCTGGAACGGGCGGACACACCGTCCGCGCTTTGCACATTTGCCGGCCGGCTCGCCCGGACCAACGATCCGAAGCTGATCAGTTCCTCGCAATTTGCCCCTTTCGTCGACGTGGTCATGAGCGAGGCGGAACGGCTGAACGTTCTGGCGCTTGAGCACCGCAATCACAATCCGGATCCGGTCGCCTTTTCCCAGGCGCTGTCCGAATACCACAGCCTTGTGCGTGGCGTGGAACTGGACATGGACCTGTCGCAGACGGGCGACTGGCACAAGCGCCTGTCGGGAACCAAGCGCAATATTTCCGAAGTGGTGACCCGCGAACTGAACAATGCCCACGGCGCCGTGCGCCGGGCGTTGCAGGTTCCCAAGTGGAGCAAGGACGGCACGCTCGATCAGGACAAGGTATCCATCGACGATGCGGTCCGGTCGTTGCGCGTGGTCGTCATGGTGCGAAACGCCTCGCAGACCTTTGCGGTCAACGATGTCGGCAAACGGACGCGCCAGGCGGTCGAGCAGACCCTGGAAATCGTGACCCGGTCCCTGATTACGGATCTGGGCAAGACCGTCGGCAAGCAGAGAGAGGCCCATCTGTCCGCTGTCGATGTGGCGATCATGCTTTCCGAAATTTATTTCGGTGCGGATTATGCCGCACAGTTGCGCCGCAGCCGTCAGTCGGCACTGGCACGCATGCCGAAAGACGACGGTATGGCAAGCCTGCGCAAGCCGAGGCTCATCACCGCAGGCGGCGGAGCCCAATAGGTTCACTGGTAAGTTTGCGCCAGCCGCGACGGCAGGTCACATAACTGTGCGCTTGCCATTCTGCTCCGGCCAATGTCTATAGTGCTCCCCATGACGCTTTGGATCCTAATCGCCGTGATGACGGCTGTCGCCGCTTTGTCCATCCTCGTGCCGATGTCGAGGAAACGGCCGCCGGAGGACGAGACTGTCGGGCAGACGGCCGATGAAGCCGTTTACCGCCAGCAACTTGACGAGGTCGAAAAAGACCTGGAACGCGGCCTGATCGATGACGAGGCCGCGAATGCCGCGCGGACTGAAATTGCCCGCCGGTTGCTGGCTGCGCACGAGCGCGCGGAAAAGGCAGACGCCGCTCCGAAGGCCTCCTGGCCGCTGCGCTTCGGGCAGATCGTGGCCATTGCGGGTCTGCCGCTCGTCGCGCTCGGCGTTTATCTGTTCATCGGCTCGCCGGATCTTCCGGACCAGCCGCTTGCCGCCCGCATGTCAGCGCCGCCGCAGGACCAGTCGGTCGAAATGCTGGTGGCCCGTGTTGAAAAACACCTGGCTGAAAACCCCCAGGACGGCCAGGGCTGGGATGTGCTGGCGCCGGTCTACATGCGGCTCAACAAGCCCAGGGAAGCCGCGGGCGCCTATCAGCATGCCATCCGGCTGCTCGGCCCGAGCGTCCGGCGCATGACCGATTTGGGCGAAGCCCTGACCGTGGCCAATGACGGTATCGTTAGCGCCGATGCCCGAGGTGCGTTCGAGCAGGCCATAAAATTGGACAAAACCGCTGTTAAGCCGCGTTTCTTCATTGCTCTGGCGCTCGGCCAGGAAGGCAAGAAGGACGAAGCGATCGCCGCCTGGCAGGACCTGCTGAAGGATGCCGATCCGCGTGCGGCCTGGGTTCCGGTCGCACGGCAGAACCTGGCGGCTCTCGACGGCACGGTGCCGCCGATGGCCGAAAACCTGCCGGGCCCGAACCATGAGCAGATGGCCGCGGCCGCCGACATGAGCGCGGCGGACCGCAACCAGATGGTCGCCGGCATGGTGGGCCGGCTTGCCGAACGTCTCAATTCGCAAGGCGGCACACCTGCGGAATGGGCTCGGCTGATACGGGCCTATACGGTGCTGGGCAAGAAGGACGAGGCGCAGGCTGCCTTGCAGAAGGCGTCGGCCGCATATGCCGGTGATCCGGCCGCCATGGGGCAGATCGCGCAAATCGCGGGGCAGCTCGGCCTTGCAGCGCCTGAAGGCATGGCGCCGCCGATGGCTGAAAATCTGCCCGGGCCGAACCGCGAACAGATGGCCGCGGCCGCCGACATGAACGCGGCAGACCGCAACCAGATGATCGCGGGCATGGTGGGCAAGCTTGCCGATCGGCTCAATTCGGAGGGCGGCAGCCCTGCGGAATGGAGCCGGCTGATCCGGGCCTACACGGTGCTGGGCAAGAAGGATGAGGCACAGGCTGCCTTCAAACAGGCGTCGGCCGCATATGCCGATGATCCGGCTGCCCTCGGGCAGATCAAGGAAACTGCGGGGCAACTGGGGCTGAAAACGGAATAGGCTTTAAGCCTTTGATGCTAGAGGGCCCTTGTCGCTGGGGGGGAGCGGCCGGGCTGGGACGGACGAACAGGAAATGACGCGAAAACAACGACGCCTCACGCTGATCGGGATTGCCGGTGTGGTTCTGGCCGGCGCACTCGGATTGATCCTTTTTGCACTGAACGACCAGATCGTATTCTTCCAGTCGCCAACGGATATTGTTGAAAAGGGCGTCCCGCCCGGTCAGCGGATCCGTCTTGGCGGTCTGGTGGAAGACGGGTCCGTCGAGCGGTCCGGTGATGCCAATGTCCGCTTCAAGGTGACGGATACGGCCAACGCGGTTACGGTCACCTATACCGGGATCCTGCCGGATCTGTTCCGGGAAGGGCAGGGCGTTGTCACGGAAGGCACCGTGGGCCCCGACGGTGTATTCGTCGCCGACAGCGTTCTCGCCAAGCATGACGAGAATTACATGCCCAAGGAAGTGGCCGAGGCCCTGAAGAAGCAGGGCGTCTGGCAAGGCGCGCAAAATTAATCTGGCGAATGAAAATCAGGCCTGCTGGCCTGGGTGAAAGTCCTTTCAGGACGCGGGAGAGCACATGATCGTAGAACTCGGACATTACGCCCTGGTACTGACCTTCGCGCTCGCGCTGGTGCAGTCGGTAGTGCCCGTCTGGGGCGCGCTGCGCGGTGACGACAGGCTGATGGCGATCGCGCCGCCGGTTTCCATCTTGATGTTTCTGTTGGTGCTGGTGTCTTTCGTCGCCCTGACGATTGCCTATGTGACATCCGATTTCTCGGTCGTGAACGTCTGGGAGAACTCTTACTCGGCCAAGCCGTTGCTCTACAAGATCACCGGTGTCTGGGGCAATCACGAGGGTTCCGTCCTGCTCTGGGTGTTGATCCTGGTGTTCTTTGGCGGGCTTGTCGGCTATTTCGGCCGCAACATTCCGGCACCGCTGCGGGCAACCACCTTGAGCGTTCAGGCCTGGATCACCGCCGGCTTTACCCTGTTCATGCTGGCGACCTCCAATCCCTTCGCCCGTATCGCCAATCCGCCGGTCGAGGGCAACGGCCTGAACCCGATCCTGCAGGACATCGGTCTGGCCGTCCATCCGCCGCTTCTATATGTCGGTTACGTGGGCTTTTCGATCACCTTTTCCTTCGCCGTCGCGGCCCTGATCCTCGGCCGTCTCGATGCGGCCTGGGCGCGGTGGGTCCGGCCATGGACGTTGCTTGCCTGGGTGTTCCTGACGCTCGGCATCGCCATGGGATCCTACTGGGCCTACTATGAGCTCGGCTGGGGTGGCTGGTGGTTCTGGGATCCGGTCGAGAACGCCTCCTTCATGCCATGGCTTGCCGGGACCGCTCTTCTGCATTCCGCCATCGTCATGGAAAAGCGCGATGCCTTGAAGGTGTGGACGGTTCTTCTGGCGATCTTCACCTTCTCGCTGTCGCTGCTCGGCACCTTCCTGGTCCGCTCCGGCGTATTGACCTCGGTCCACGCCTTTGCGACCGACCCGGCGCGCGGCGTGTTCATCCTGGTGCTGTTGTGCCTGTTCATCGGCGGATCGCTGTCGCTTTACGCCTGGCGCGCGCCGGTACTGAAGCAGGGCGGTCTGTTTGCGCCGATCAGCCGCGAAGGCGCGCTGGTCTTCAACAACCTCTTCCTGACGGCAGCGGCGACCGCGGTGTTCGTCGGCACGCTTTATCCGTTGGCGCTCGATATCGTCACCGGTGACAAGATTTCCGTCGGCGCGCCGTTCTTCAATCTGACCTTCGCGCCGCTGATGGTGCCGCTTCTGCTTGCCGTGCCTTTCGGTCCGGTCCTCGCCTGGAAGCGGGGCGACCTTCTGGCTGCCTGCCAGCGCCTCTACGCCGCCTTCGGCATTGCGATCCTCGCTGTCCTGTTCACGCTCTGGCTGTGGGGGGTGGAAAACGTCCTTGCCCCCCTCGGCGCCGGGCTCGCCGTGTGGATCATGGCCGGATCGGTGTCCGAGATCGTCACCCGCGTGAAGCTGTTCGAGATCGGCCCGTCCCGCGCCCTCAGCCGGCTGTGGGGACTTCCCGGCTCGGCCTGGGGCACCGCCGTCGCCCATTTCGGCGTCGGCATTACCGTGCTCGGCATCGTCACCGCGTCGGCGTTCCAGGAAGAACGCATCCAGACGATGCATCCCGGCGAGTCGGTCGAACTGCACCATTTCGAAGTCACTTTCGATGGATCGGCACCGCGTACCGGTCCCAACTACACCGAGGACGTCGGCCATTTCACCGTTCGTAGCGGCGGCGTCGAGGTCGCGGCGATGGATCCGTCGAAACGGATCTATACGGCGCGGAAGATGCCGACCACGGAATCGGCCATTCTGACCTCCGGCCTGTCGCAGCTTTATCTCTCCCTCGGAGAGGTTCACCAGGACGGCAGCATGGACGTGCGCGTCTATTACAAGCCGCTGGTGACCTTGATTTGGGGCGGCTGCCTGATCATGGCGTTCGGCGGGATGCTGTCGATTGCGGACCGCCGTTTGCGGGTGGGGGCGCCGAAACCGGCGGCCAGACGCAAAATGCCTTCAGCACCGGCGCCGGCGGAGTGAGCAAAATGTCCCTGAGATCCCTGCCGACACAGGTCTTCGCCGGATTGTTGCTGATTGTCTCGTTCATCGGGCCCGCCCTGGCGGTGGCGCCTGACGAGGTTCTGGACGACCCGGCGCTTGAGGCCCGCGCGCGTGCGCTGTCGGCTCACCTCCGCTGTATGGTGTGTCAGAACCAGTCCATCGACGACAGCGATGCGCCGCTTGCCAAGGATCTCAGGATCCTGCTGCGCGAGCGTCTTGTGGCCGGTGACACGGACGAACAGGTGGTTGACTATCTCGTCGACCGCTACGGCGAATTCGTGCTGCTGAAGCCGCGCTTCGCGCTTCACAATCTCATCCTCTGGGCGGCAGCACCCGTCGCGCTGATTGCCGGACTGATCGGGATATTCCTGGCTGTCAGGAGGCGCAAGGCCGCGTCCGGCACCCTTGCGTCCCAGCCCCTGAGCGAGGATGAAAAGGCGCGTCTCGACGCGCTTTTGAAAGACGGCAGCCCTGACAAGGTCTGACCCCAGGAGGCGGACTCTAGGCGGCTTCGGCCTGCCGGTTTTGCAGCTTGAATTTCAGGAGGCCGAGCAGGCGCTTGGCGTCTGTCGGGTCGAGAACGTGGTAGTTCGTGACCCACTTGCTGCCCGTCGATTCGGGAAATTTCAGGTGATTGCAGCGCGCCTTGCAGATCAGGGCATATTCGCCGTCCGGAATGCCGATGGCGCGGCACAGGGTGGCAATTCCCGTTGAATCGTAGCGGATCATCATGTTGATCACATGCGTGTGGTCCAGTCCCGAAGCGACGGACAGAAGAACCGTGACGTCATAGAGGTTCTTTTCGAACGCCAGTTGGGAAATCGCCTTGTTGAGCGTCACGTGCCCCTGGCGGATGCCGGCGATCCATTGGCGGACATCAATGCGCGCTTCCTTTTTCTCCAGCGGTTCACCGGCCATGATTTCTTCCGGGTCGCGGAACAGATCGTGGATCAGCTCCTCGTTGGACTTGCGCAGGTGACGGATCCGCTCGCCCATCTGTTTTGGCAGTTCCTTGATGACCTTTTCGAAATCCTCCAGGGACATGTCGGCCCCCAGATTGGCGGCCAGGGACTTCTTGACTTCCTTGCTGCCCCGCTCGACCAGCTTCTTCGAGACGCTGGCATCCAGCTGCTCCCTCTTGGAAAGCGCGAGCAGATGCCCCTGGCTCTGGGTCGAGGCGATCTGAATCAGGTGGGCGTCCTGCAGAGCCTTTGAACGCTCCAGAAACGGTTTGGCGATGGCCAGATTTTCCTGGGCCAGCTTGAAAGCCAGATTGGCCGAGGTAGCCTTTACATTCGACAGGCGTTCGGAGATCTTCTGCTTGTCATCCTCATCGAGGGTGTCGAAGACCCCTTCAAGAAGCTCGTTGAACGTGGCGATTTCTTCGGGCCGGTTCTTGTGTGCCCGTGCAGCAAAGAGTTCGGTCACATGGTCCACGAGTTGACGGCGCTTCGTCGTGGAGCTGTCCTTTGCAAGTTCAATCAAAGCGTCGAGCATTGTCAGGCCGTTCCGAGGTTTTGCTGATTATGTCTCGGAAAGTCTTCACATTCGCCTAATAAATAAAAATTCTAGCATGTTATTTGTTCGCTCTTGCGAATGTACAACTTCCCAAGCGTCATCAATTGTCGCCGGTTTCGTCGATTGCGCGATATGCTCCAAGAGAACGAAACCGGCCCCGATAAGGACCAGTCAGGAGAGGATCGAATGTCCGGACGCGCGTTGAAGGTTGAATTCGAAGGCGCTCAAGGCGCCAGACTGGCGGCCCGCCTGGATCTGCCGGCCGGAAAAATCCGCGCATTCGCGCTCTTTGCCCACTGCTTCACCTGTTCCAAGGATATTGCGGCTGCGCGCAACATCGCCGGGCCCCTGACGAAAGAAGCCATCGCCGTCCTGCGTTTCGACTTTACGGGGCTTGGCGGCAGTGGCGGAGATTTCGCCTCCACCGGGTTTTCCACCAACATGGAAGACCTGAAACGGGCAGCGGCCTATCTGAAGGACCATTTCGAGGCGCCGCAACTGCTGATCGGCCATTCCCTGGGCGGGGCCGCTGCGCTTTCGGTCGCTGCCGATCTGCCGGAGGTCCGGGCCGTTGCCACCATCGGTGCGCCCGGCGATGCCGCCCATGTCTTGAAGAGCTTCCATGGCGACCTGGAGACGATCCGCTACAACGGGCAGGGCACCATAGACCTTGCCGGAAGGAGCTTTAAGATCCGCAGGGAATTTCTGGACGAACTGGAAGAACATGCCCTGCACGAGAAGGTCAGGCATCTGAAGAAGGCGCTCCTGGTCCTGCATGCACCGCGTGACGAGGTCGTCGGCATCGACAATGCAACGGAGATCTTTGTCGCGGCCAGGCATCCGAAAAGCTTTGTCTCTCTGGACAACGCCGATCACCTGCTGTCGCGCCCGGAAGATGCGGCCTATGCCGCACGGGTGATCGCCGCCTGGGCGAGCGGCTATCTTGACCCGTCTGAAAAGCCGGAAACGGCTCCGGAAGCCGGACATGTGGAGGTTATGGAGACCGGGCTCGGGAAATACCAGGCGATGATTGCCAGTGGAAAGCATCGTCTGATTGCCGACGAGCCGGAGGGGGTGGGGGGCCTGGATTCCGGCCCGTCACCCTACGACTACCTGTCGGCGGCGCTGGGCGCGTGCACCGTCATGACCCTGCGCATGTATGCCGACCACAAGAACCTGCCGGTGACGAAGATCTCGGCGACCGTACGGCACGGCAAGGTCCATGCGGCCGATTGCAAGGATTGCGGCGAGGACGTCAGGCAGAACGGCGGCCGGATCGACCGGTTCGAGCGCCGGATTGCCATCGAGGGCGACCTCGACGCGGCGACGCGCGCAAGACTGCTTGAAATTGCCGACAAATGCCCGGTTCACAAGACGCTGACGAGCGGAGCGGCCATCGTCACGAAGGCAAGTGGGTAATCGCCTCGAAGGCTCTTCGCCAGCCCTGTGCCTTACGCCGCTCTTTGCTCCAGGGCCTTCAGGCGGACCTTGACGAATCTTAGGACCCTCTGGGAATCCGCCTCCGTCAGAATGCGGTAGTCACTCAGCCATTTCTCCGAGACATTTGCAGGAAGACCGAGAAGCGAGCAGCGGGCCTTGCAGAAGGTGGAAAACTCCGTCTCGCCGATCTCCAGCGCCCTGCACAGGATTGCAATACCGTCGATTTCGGGCCGCAGGATCGCGTTTAAAACGTACTTCTGATCCAGATCGGCGAGTTCTGCCAGGAGATAGGACAGATCCAGTAGGCGGTTGGAGAGCGTGTGTTCGACAAATGCCTTGTCGAGTGTCTTTGTGCCTTTTCTGATTTCTCTTATCGACCCCTTGGTGTCGATCCTGGTGTTCTTCCGCTCCAGCTTGCTTTTCGCGACCAGGTTGCCGGCTTCGTGAAACAGTTCCTCGGCGAGCTTCTCGTTGCTCATGTAGAGGTGGCGCATCTTCTTGCCCTGTTCCTCGGGCAACTGGTCGATCAGACGGTCGAAATGTTCCGGCTTGAGATCGCTGCGGTCGATCATGCTTTCGCGCAGGGTCGGATCCTTCTCCGCGATCTTGACCAGGAATTTCGTTCCCCAGTCGGAGAGTTCGGCTCCAGGGTTGGCTGCCACTGACCTGCGGACCGGCTGCTCACCGCGCTCGATCAGCACATCGGTCAGGCGGGCTGCCAGGTGTTCCCGCTTGGAAATCGCCATAAGGTGCCCCTGGCCCTTGACCTTGGCGAACTGCATCAGGTCATCCAGGGTCAGGACCGTGGAGTACTGCAGCATGTATTTGGAGATGACCAGGTCCTCGTTGGCCAGCTTCAGAACGAGTTCGCGCGGCGTCGTCGGTACTTCGCAAAGCTGTTCGGAGAGCTCTTCCTTGTCCTTGTCTTCCACGAGGTCGACGAGACGGTTCAGTACGCCGTTGAACAATGTGATTTCTTCACTGGAGTATTTTTCCGCACCCATGACGAAAAGGGATGCCATATGACCCATGAGCTCGCGACGCTTGTCGCTGCTGCTTTCTTTGGCGAGGTCAACAAGTGAAGTAAGCATAGAGATCCTGCCCGGTTTTCCGATGCCTGATTATTAGAAAAATATCTTTAATTTGACCTAATGTAATGATCGAAAGGTCGTAGTAGTTTTGCATACGTTGTGATTTTTGGAAGAATTTATTGTAAAAAATGCGGATATTCAAAACGGTTATTTTGAATGCTGATGATCTTCTGGAAGCAGAAACGGATATCTGGCAGGGCGACGTGTCTGCTTTGCTCTCCGTTGAAAGGAACCCCGAGGGAGAAGGATCATGTCCGTCGCATCGGCAATTGAGATCATGAGCGGATTTTCGCCAGGGCATTTGGCTGGATACCGGCAGTCGTCTCTCGATGGTATCGAAGCAGACGAAGCAGACGAAGCAGACGAAGCGGATGGAATGACCGATTGCCCTGAGATGCCGGCCGCTCATGACGATCTCCCGAATGCGCGCGACGAAAACGATATTGGATCATCCCGCAACCCGCGCGCTGAACCGGAAAAATCAGATGACGAGCAATCGCGGTGATGTTCGCACTTGACGGACGGGGAGGCGATGGCCGACATCGGGTCCATGTCCGCTTTGCCAGTTCTCTACTCCTTCCGCCGCTGCCCCTATGCCATGCGTGCACGCCTGGCGGTGCTTGCAAGTGCCACACCGGTGGAACTGCGCGAGATCGTGCTGCGCGACAAGGCGCCGGAATTCCTGGCCGCCTCTCCGTCTGCGACCGTGCCCTGCCTGGTCACCGGCGAAGGGGAGGTTGTCGACGAAAGCCTGGACATCATGCTGTGGGCGCTGCGGCGGCACGACCCCGAACGCTGGCTGGCCCCCGATGCGGCCGCGCTTCAGGACATGCTGGCGCTGATCGGCGAGATCGACGGGCCTTTCAAGCTTCATCTCGATCGCTACAAATACGACACCCGGTATCCCGACGCTGTCCGTGAACAGGAAAGAGCCGGTGCGTCCCGGTACCTGATGGCGTTGAATGACCGGCTTGCCGCCATGCCATGGCTGTTCGGTTCGCGGCCGTCCCTGGCCGATTACGCCATCCTGCCCTTCGTCCGCCAGTTCGCCAATACGGACCGCGCCTGGTTCGATGAGCAGGACTGGCCGAACCTCCTGCGCCTGCTTCAGGACTTCGAGGCCTCCGACCGCTTCGCCGCCATCATGGTGAAATTCGAAAGATGGCAGGCCGGGGCCGTGCCGGCGGTTTTCGGCGGTCCGCCTGCCGGCGGGTGAAACGGCGCGCCGGAGCGGTTCCGATTGCATCGTCCACCGCTCGGCCAACCTTACGAAGGTTTAATCTTCCCGACAGACGCCTGTAAGGCAGGCATCCCTATCTTCAATCGTGACACGGCAGGGAGTTCCCCCGCGTACCTGCCGGCAATCTGATCCGTCAGTCACGAGAGGAAGAAGTAAGATGCAAAAACAGTCCCCCGAAACCGGCAAGGTTATTTCCTGGCGTGCGCGCCGTGCCGGCCTGCTGGCAGGCGCCATGGCGCTCGGCGTTGCCGGCGTGCTCACCGCCCAGACCGCCATTCCGAACCAGGCAGCACTGGCCGATCCGGTCAAGGTCGAAAGCGCCGGTCCGGTCGACTTCACCAACGTCGTCAAGGCCGTTCAGCCTGCGGTTGTCAGCGTCCGCGTCAAGGAGGAAATCCAGCCGCAGATGATGGGCTTCAACGGTAACGGCAACAGCGGCAACTTCGATGACTTCTTCAACAGCCTGCCGAAGGATTCGCCGCTGCGTCGTTTCTTCAAGGATTTCGGCGGCCAGGGACAGAGCGAAGGCAAAACGCCGCCGCGCAGGCATCAGTACGGTATGGCCCAGGGCTCCGGCTTCTTCATCACCGAAGACGGTTATCTGGTGACCAACCACCATGTGATCGACAATGGTACCGAATTCACGGTCATCGACAATGACGGCAAGGAATACAGCGCCAAGCTGGTCGGCGCCGACAAGCGCACCGACCTGGCGCTCCTGAAGGTCGATTCGGACCACAAGTTCACCTATGTGAAGTTCGCCGACGACGCGCCGCAGGTGGGTGAGTGGGTCGTTGCCATCGGCAACCCGTTCGGCCTCGGCGGCAGTGTCACCGCAGGGATCGTCTCCGCCCGCGGCCGTGATATCGGCGCAGGCCCCTACGACGATTTCATCCAGATCGACGCGCCCGTGAACCGCGGCAACTCCGGCGGTCCGGCCTTCAACATGAAGGGTGAGGTGATCGGTGTGAACGCCGCCATCTTCTCGCCGTCGGGCGGCAACGTCGGGATCGCCTTCGCTATCCCTGCCTCCACGGCAAGCGGCGTCATCGCGGATCTTGAGCACGGCGGCAAGGTTGTCCGCGGCTGGCTCGGCGTACAGATCCAGCCGGTGACCGACGATATCGCCGAAAGCCTCGACCTGAAGGATACCCACGGTGCCCTGGTCGCCCAGGTTCAGGACGACAGCCCGGCGAAAGCGGCTGGCCTTCAGACCGGCGATACCATCCTGTCCGTTGACGGCAAGAGCATCAAGGATCCGCGCGAACTGTCCCGCGTGATCGCGGCCTACGATCCGGATACGGAAGTGAAGGTATCCCTGTGGCGTGACGGTCAGCAAAAGGATGTCGAGGTCAAGCTCGGCCGTCTGAGCGATACCGCCAGCGCCGACACCCCGGCGAGCCAGGTCGAGCCGTCCAAGGCGACCCTCGATGATCTGGGCCTTGCCCTGACGACCGCCAAGGAAGCCGGTATGGACGGTGACGGCGTGGTCATCGCCGACGTCAACCCGGACGGTCCGGCCGCCGACAAGCAGCTCAATCAGGGCGACCGGATCCTGGAAGTGGCGGGCCAGAAGGTCTCCACGCCTGAGGATGTGGTCGCGGCGATCGACGCAGCGAAGAAGGACGGCCGCAAGGCGGTTCTGTTCCGGGTGGAACGTGGCGACAACTCCCGCTTCGTGGCCCTGCCGATGAAGAAGGTCGGCTAAGCGAAGCAAGTACCCCGTTAGACACGGCCGGCTGATCCCCCTCTGCCCCCCGCAATCGGCCGTGTCGCACCAGCTGGCGGCAGCCCGGACCTTCCGGACTTGCCGCCAGCCGCGTCTTTGGCATTTGCCACTACTGCCTAGTCACCCGAATCTGAAGTTCGTCTCAATTCTCGGAATACTCTGAACGAACTTTAGATTCAAAAGGGTGACTAGCAAGCATATGTTTCTATTGTGGTTTTCTAATTTGAAATACGCTCTGACGGTTGTTGCTGAAATGAGGCGTATTTCAAATTAACCACACTAGCGCCATTCTTCTGTAAAAGGAGGTCATGTTGCGGATTCTCATCATTGAAGACGATGCCGAGGCCTCGGCCTATCTGGCCAAGGGTCTGAAAGAGCTGGGTCACCTGGCGGATCAGGCCGCCGACGGCGAAGCCGGTCTCGAACTTGCCATGTCGAGCACCTACGACGTTCTGATCGTCGACCGGATGTTGCCCAAGCGCGACGGGCTGTCGGTGATCGAGACACTGCGCAAGGCCGGAAACCACACGCCGGTGCTGATCCTGTCGGCCCTTGGACAGGTCGACGACCGGGTCAAGGGGCTGAAAGCCGGCGGCGATGACTATCTGCCCAAGCCCTATGCCTTTACCGAGCTGCTGGCGCGCATCGAGGCCCTGTCCCGGCGCCCGAAGGCGGGTGCGGAAGTGGAGACGACCTATCAGGTGGGAGACCTCGTCCTCGACCGCCTGTCCCATACCTGCAGGCGCGGTGAAGAGGATATCCCGCTGCAGCCGCGGGAATTCCGCCTGCTGGAATATCTCATGCAGCATGCCGGCCAGGTGGTGACCCGCACCATGCTTTTGGAAAACGTCTGGGAATATCATTTCGATCCCCAGACCAACGTCATCGACGTGCACATCTCGCGGCTGAGAGGCAAGATCGACAAGGGCTTCGACGTGCCGCTGCTGCATACCATCCGCGGTGCCGGGTACACGATCCGTGACGCGTCTAGCTAGAATAATGCGCACGACAGCCTTCAAGCTGTCGCTGCTCTATATTGCGGTCTTCACCGGACTGTCCGGCTTTCTGCTGGTCTATATCTCGCGCAACACCAATCAGCTGATGGCGACCCAGGTCGTGCAGACCGTGGACGCGGAAATTTCCGGCCTGGCCGACGAATACGTCCGCGGCGGCGTCCGCGCCGTCGTGGAAAGCATCGACCGCCGGGCGCGCCGTCCGGACGCAAGCCTTTATCTCCTGACCGATTTCGCCGGCCTGACCATCGCCGGCAACATTGCCCGGCTGCCGACGGTTGTTCTGGATGAGACCGATGGCGATATCCGCCGGGTGAAATATGCCCGCGTGGAGCCCGGCGGCGAGGTTCAGCGCGAAGCGCTGGTGCGCACGTTCGAACTGCGCGGCGGTTACCGGCTGCTGGTCGGCCGCGATCTCGGCGAGCAGCAGCGTTTCTCCGGCCTTCTGGGCGAGGCGCTGCGCCTCTGGCTCGGCGTGGTCGTGGTCATGGCGGTGATCACCTGGCTTTTCGTCAGCCGCCGGGTGCTGAAACGCATCGACGGCATTGCCGCCACCAGCCAGACCATCATGCACGGCAACTTGTCCGGCCGCCTGCCGGTTGCCGGAAACGGCGACGAATTCGACCGGCTGGCAACCAATCTGAACGAGATGCTCGACCGCATCGAACTCCTGATGCAGGGCATGAAGGACGTCTCCGACAACATCGCACATGACCTGAAGACCCCGCTGACCCGGCTGCGCACCCGCGTGGAAACCGCGCTGCGCGAGGCAAAGACGGATGAGGACTACCGCTCGGCCCTCGATGCGACCCTGGAGGACAGCGACACCCTGATCCGCATCTTCGACGCGCTGTTGCGGATCGCCCGTGTCGAGGCGATGGCCCCGGAATCGGGCATGGACGATGTCGATCTGAAGGCATTGGTCGAGGAAATGGCGGAGCTTTACGAACCCGTGGTGGAGGACGAGGGCGGGCGTCTGGAGGTTCAGGTCTCCGACGCCGTCATGGCCCGCTGCAACCGGGAACTCGTCGCCCAGGCCCTCGTCAATCTGATCGAAAATGCGCTTAAATACGGCAAGCCCGCCGAGGGCGACCTCGTGATCTCCATCAAGGCCGAACGGCAGGAGGATCGTATTCTCCTCAACGTGTCGGACAACGGGTCCGGCATTCCGGCGGAAGATGCCGACCGGGTGCGCCGGCGGTTCGTGCGTCTCGACGCGAGCCGCAGCGCGCCGGGCTACGGTCTGGGCCTCAGCCTGGTCAATGCGGTTGCCCGCTTGCACGGCGGTTCGCTGGTCCTGCAGGATGCGGAGCCGGGACTGTCGGCCGGCATCGATTTGAAATGGGCCGGAGAACCGGGGGATAAAAACGGGGGGGACAAGAACGCGCATGACGAGCAACCAGGAAGCCAGCCAGGCTGAAGAGAATGCGGCGATCCTCTGCGACCGGTTGACGGTTATCCCCCGGGCGCTGGAGCCTGAGCGGGCCGGCCTGTTTCTGGATGATCTTCTGGAGAAGGCCGACCGGAGCGAGGAGGCTGCCGGTCTGCGGGCGTTGCTGGACGCCCGTGACGACGTTCGCACCTGTATCCTCGGCATTTTCGCGAATTCCGCCTATCTGCGCGACCTGATGCTTGCCGATCCGGTGCGGCTGATCCGGATCCTGAACGATCCGCCGGAAGTGCGTATCGCCCGCCTGATCGAAGGCGCACGCACCGCTGCCGCGGAAACCGAAGCCGATCTGATGCGCGACCTGCGCCACCTGAAACACGACCTGGCCCTGACGCTCGGGATCGCCGACATCGGCGGCGCCATCGGCCTCGATCAGGTGACCGGCGCGCTTGCCGGGTTTGCCGATGCGGCGCTGACCGCCTGTATCCGCTTCTGCCTGACCGATCTCGCGGCAAAAGGCAAATTCGAGCCGAAAGACCCCGAACATCCGGAAGTGGACTCCGGTTTCATCGTTCTCGCCATGGGCAAGCATGGCGCCAACGAGCTGAATTACTCTTCCGATATCGACCTGATCGTTCTCTACGACCCTTACAAGGCGCCGATCGCCGGCAATGCGGAAGCGCCGGTGGAATTCGTGCGCCTGACCCGGCGGCTGGTGAAGATGATGCAGGACCGCACCGCCGATGGTTACATCTTCCGCACCGACCTGCGCCTGCGTCCCGACCCGGGCGCCACACCGCTTGCCATGTCGGTGCCGGCGGCCTTGTCCTATTACGAATCCCTCGGCCAGAACTGGGAGCGGGCGGCGCTGATCAAGGCGCGCCCCTGTGCCGGCGATATCCCCGCCGGCGAGGCGTTCCTGAAGGAGATCGTCCCCTTCATCTGGCGCAAGTATCTCGATTTCGCAGCCATTGCAGATGTGCAGTCGATCAAGCGCCAGATCCACATGCACAAGGGCCACGGCAAGATCGCCGTTGCCGGCCACAACGTGAAGCTCGGCCGCGGCGGCATCCGCGAAGTCGAATTCTTCGTCCAGACCCAGCAGCTCATTGCCGGCGGCCGCAATCCGGCGCTGCGCGGCCGGCGGACGCTCGACATGCTCGACGGTCTGCTGGAGGCCGGCTGGATCAAGGAGGACGCCCGCGACGAACTCAACGAGGCCTATGTCTTCCTGCGCTCTGTCGAACACCGCATCCAGATGCTCAACGATGAGCAGACCCAGTTGCTGCCCAAGGACAACGAAGGCCTGACCAAGGTCGCCTTTCTGATGGGCTTTGAAACCCTAGGGGCGTTCGAGGAAGCTCTCTTAAAGCGGCTGCAGACCGTACAGGGCCACTATGCCGGCCTGTTCGAAGACGAACCGGAACTGGCCTCCAACCTGGGCAATCTGGTCTTTACCGGCGACGACCACGACCCGGACACGCTGGAGACGCTCTCACAGCTCGGCTACAAGCAGCCGTCGGAGGCGGCCAATATCATCAAGTCCTGGCATTTCGGCCGTTATCCGGCGACCCGCTCCACCAAGGCGCGCGAACGGCTGACCGAACTGCACCCGGTGCTGATCACGGCACTTGCGGAGACCGACAACGCGGATGCGGCGCTGAGGGCCTTCGACAGTTTTCTAGGGAAACTGCCGGCGGGCGTGCAGCTCTTTTCCCTGCTCAAGTCCAACCCGCAACTCCTGACCCTGCTTGCCACGGTGATGGGCTCCGCGCCGCGCCTGGCGGAAACCGTGTCGCGCCGGATCCATGTGCTCGACACGGTGCTCGATCCGGCCTTCTTCGGCGCCATGCCGAGTGTCGACGAATTCCGCGAAGGTCTGGACCGGACCCTGGCCCTGGCGCGTTACTACGAGGAGGCGCTCGACCGCGCGCGGATCTTCGCCCAGGAACAGCAGTTCCTGATCGGCCTCAGGCTCATCTCCGATACGCTGGGCGCCGATAAGGTCGGTTTCGCGCTGGCCCGCCTGGCCGAAGTCGTGGTCGACCGGGTGCTGGCCCGCGTCGTCGATCACGTCGCCGAAAGCCACGGTGTGGTGCCGGGTGGAAACCACGCGGTGCTTGCCATGGGCAAGCTCGGCGGCCGGGAAATGACCGCCGCCTCCGACCTCGACCTGATCCTGCTCTACGAGGCGCCGGCCGACGCCAAGCAGTCCGATGGCGGGCGCCCTCTGGCGATCTCGCAATATTACATCCGCCTGACCCAGCGGCTGGTGACGGCGCTGAGCGCCCCGACCGCCGAGGGCAGCCTCTATGAGGTCGATTTCCGCCTGCGCCCCTCCGGCAACGCCGGTCCGCTCGCCACCAATCTGGACGGCTTCGTCGCCTATCAGAACAAGGAGGCCTGGACCTGGGAGCACATGGCGCTGACCCGCGCCCGGGTCATCAGCAGTTCATCCCAGGCCTTCGAGGACAAGATCGACACCCTCCTGCGCGAAACCCTGGCCACCAAGCGGGACAAGGCGAAACTCGCCGACGACGTCCGCTCCATGCGCGCCCGGATCGAAAAGGAAAAGGGCACAAAAGAGGTCTGGGACCTGAAGCAGGCAGCCGGCGGACTGGTCGATATCGAGTTCCTCGCCCAGTTCCTGCAACTGGCCCATGCCCATGACCATCCGGAAGTCCTGGCCCAGGGCACGGAAGACGCCCTTGAAAACCTGCGTGCGGCGAAGCTCCTGGAACCGGGGGACGCCGACCTGCTCCTGCAGGCGCTCCGCCTCTATCACCGCCTGACCCAGGTGCTCCGGATGGCGCTGTCGGGCAAATTCACCGCCGCCGAGGCCCCGCGCGGCGTCATCGACCTCCTCACCCGCGCCGGCGGCGCCCCAAACCTCGCCCACCTCGAACTGGAACTCGCCGATATCCAGAAATCGGTCCGGGCGAAGTTCGAGGAGATCGTCGGCAAGGTGGAGATGGGGGAGGGGGCTGAAAAGGCGTCGGGGACCTGAGATCCAATCACCCCGCCAGCCAGGCTTCCAGCTTCTTCCCGTCCGGCAGGCCGCCCGAGTGAACCAGCTTGCGGTCAATCGCTATGCCCGGGGTGGACATCACGCCGGCCATGGCGATGGCGCTCAGAGCAGTTCCGCTTGCGCCGGAACGGAGGTGCTGGAGGCCGCCAGGGTGAAGCTGACGGTCGTGCCCTTGGAGACTTCGGAAGCAATCTCCAGTTCGCCACCGTGCAGCTCGATCAGCGAGCGGGCGATGGCGAGGCCGAGGCCGGAGCCCTTGTGGGACTTGGTGAACTGGTTTTCCACCTGGACGAACGGTTTGGCGAGGCGCTCGATGTCGGCTTCGGCAATGCCGATACCGGTGTCCTCGATGGTAAAGCGGATCCGTTCGTCGGTCTGTTCGGCGGTCAGCGCCACCATGCCGCTTTCCGGGGTGAACTTGACCGCGTTGGCGAGCAGGTTGAGCAGGATCTGCTTCAGCGCCCGGCGGTCGCCGCGAACCGTCAGGTCCTCTGCCACGTCGCAGCTGACCGTGATCGCCTTTTCGGCTGCGGCGGCGGTGATGATCCGGGCCGCATCGGCGGCTGCCTCGGCCGCATTGATATCCTCGGCGGCAATGGACATGCGTCCGGCCTCGATCTTCGACATATCGAGAATGTCATTGATCACATTGAGGAGATGCGTGCCGCTTTCGTGAATGTCGCGGCTGTATTCGGCGTAGCGCTCGCCGCCGAGCGGGCCGAACATTTCCTGGGTCATGATGTCGGAGAAGCCGATGATCGCGTTGAGCGGGGTTCGCAGTTCGTGCGAGATATTGGCCAGGAATTCCGACTTCGCCTTGTTGGCCTCTTCCGCCTTGGTCTTTTCGTGGGCGTATTTGTCGGCCAGTTCGACAAGCTGCTGCGCCTGGACTTCGAGCGTCTGCCGGGACTTGCGCAGGTCGGTGATCGTCGCCTTCAGCTTGCGCTCGCTGTCCATCAGCTTTTCTTCGTGGCGCTTGAGCGCGGTGATGTCGGTACCGACGGAAACGAAGCCGCCGTCCTTGGTGCGGCGCTCGGAAATCTGCAGCCAGCGGCCGTCATCGAGCTGGACCTCGTAGCTGCCGTCGGCCGTTCCGTCCCGCTGGCTGACGGTCATCGCCTGCGGCGCGATCTGGGTGTTGGCCGCGGCGCTCATCACGTCCTGATAGGGCGTGCCCGGCTTGATGACGTTCGCCGGCAGGCCGTGCAGGGCCTGGTAATTGGAATTGCAGATCACCAGCTCGTTGCGGGCGTTCCACAAGACGAAGGCTTCGGAAATGGTCTCGATGGCATCGCGCAGGCGCAGGTCCGCGGTGCGGCTCTGTTCGGCGAGTTCATGCTGCTCGGTGACGTCGATGCAGATGCCGATCAGGTGCGGTTCGCTGCGCCCCGGCTCGCGCTGGATTTCGCCGCGGGCGCGCAGCCACACCCAATTGCCGTCCTGATGGCGCATGCGGAACATCTGGTCGATCATGGTCTCGCCGCTCTGCAGCAGGTGCTCGGCCAGGGCCAGCAGATCGACGTCGTCCGGGTGGGCGATCGCGTTGACTTCGGAAAAGCTCAGGATGTCGTCCTTGGGCTCGCGCCCGAGCAACTCGTAAAGCGAGGCGGACCAGAACATCCGGCCGCGCGACAGGTCCCAGTCGAACAGGCCGCAGCGGCCGTGGGTCAGGGCGGTGTCGATCCGGCCCCTGGTCGCCGCATACATCTCGTCGGCCTGTTCGGCGCGGGTGGCCTGGGCGAAGAAGGCGTAGATCAGGACCAGTAGAACGGAGGCGGTGCCGACGAACAGCGTCACATTGGCCGACACGTCCGCATGCCAGTCGGCGTAGATGTCCTCTTCCGGCTGCAGCACGGCAATCATGCCGAGGCGGCCGTCCAGGTGATGCACCGTGGCCATCGTGTCCTCGCCGACACCGCTTCTCAGGAGCGCGGCCTTCACGGTAAGCACGCCTGCGCGGGCGCCGAACACGGTGAGCGGCTGCGACGCGCTGAAGATGTCGGTGATCTGCATCCCTTCGAGCATCGGCTGCAGCGGCGCGCTGGCGACGATGGTGCCGTCCTTGTCGGCGACGAGGATGGTGCGTCCGTTGCTGGTGGCCCCGGCCGGCAGGCTGTCGGCCAGCACGCGCTGCAGCGCCGAGCGGTAGCCGAGTTCGGGAAGGTTGGTTTCCTCGCTGGCCAGGTGAGAGGAGATCACGGTGGCGGTCAGGGCGATTTCGTCGCGTGCCTGACGTTCGGTCGCCTGATGGTCGTAATAGAGCTCAAGGCTCCGGTAGACCGCCAGGCTGGCGATGAAGACCAGGCAGAGGGCCGGGATCAGCCGGCGCATGAACGGTTCGGACCGCAGCAGGCGCTGATAGGTGGGTTCGGCGAGCAGGCGCAGGTGGCCGGTCAGCGATTTGCGGTCGCCGTTCTGGCCAAGAAGCTGTCCCCTGATTTGGGCAAGGCGTCGCATGGACGCGCTGCCGGCAAATGCCCGCGCCATCGGAAAGGTGTCCCGAATGTTTGTGATTTCCCCGTTCAGGCGAATTCTGTCGCCCGAATCACTTTCATTTGAATCCAGCTTTCGGGATTTGTCCAGAGGCTTTGAAGAAAAAAATGGTTAACGGATCAAGCAGTTGAACGGCTTTACGTTAACCTTTTCCAGTCACCCGGATCTGAAGTTCGTCTTACTTCTCAGTTAGCTCAGAACGAACTTCAGATTCAAAGGTGTGACTGGCAAGTATATGCTTCTGGTGTGGTTTTCGAATTTGAAATACGCGCAGGCGGTTGCTGCAGAAACAAGGCGTATTTCAAATTCACCACACCCGTATAGCCAACTATTGCAGGCATCTGTCGGCGATATCCTGGCTGTCGCGGGACAGATTATCGGCCTCCGAGATGCGCAAAAGCGCCGCTTCCGCAAGGGCCGCACGTGCCGGTTCATAGGCGCGCCAGGAGCGGAAGCACGTCAAAAGCCGGGACGCCACCTGCGGATTGCGCGCGTCGAGCGTCAGCACATTGTCGGCGACGAAATCGAAGCCCTTGCCGTCGCTCCGGCCGAACTGGGTAGGGTTGCCCGTGGCAAAGGCGTGAATGAGGGACCGGGCCCGGTTGGGGTTGGAAATGTCGTAAAGCGGGTCGGCGGTCAGCGCCTTGACCTTCTCCAGCCCGTCGGGGAGAGGGGCGGTGGCCTGAACCATGAACCATTTGTCCATGGCAAGCGACATTTTCTCGTAGCGCTTGCGATAATCGCGCAGCGCCTCTTCCGCCCCGGCGAGCCCCTGATGGACCAGCACGGTCAGCGCCGCCAGCAGGTCCGTCATGTTGGTCGCGTCATGATAGCGCCGTTCGATGAGCGCTTCCGCCGTATCGGCTCCGCTCAGCGCATAATAGGACAGTGCCCGGTTGGCGAGAGCCCGCCGGCCCGCAGAGGCGGCATCCGGCGAAAACGCCGTTTCCCCTTCCGTTTCTTCTGCGAGCGTCAGGAACGTATCGGCATGGGCTCTGGCCACGGCTTCGCGCAGGGCGTTGCGGGCGCCGTGGATCGCGTCCGGATCCACGTCGCGGCCGATATCGCGGGCAATGTCGGCTTCGCCCGGAAGATCGAGCACCTGCGCCTTGAAGGCAGGATCCAGTTCGCGGTCGGCGAGAATAGCGCCGAAAGCGGTCACCAGCGCCCCGTCCGCTTCCGGCTTGCGGCCGGCACGGATATCGGATGTCAGCTGGATCAGGTCGCGGCTGGCGAGCGACTGGACCGCCTGCCAGCGGTTGAACGGATCGCTGTCGTGGCTCGCCTGGAACAGGAGGTCGTCGGTGGTCTGGTGGAACTCGAGGCGAACCGGTGCGGAAAACCCGCGCAGCAGGGAGACCACCGGCCGGTTCGGGACGTCCGAGAAGGTCACCTTCTGGGTTCCCTCTTCGAGCACCAGAACGTCGTCCTGCACCTTCGCGCCGGTGACCCGGCCAAGGGGCATGTCGGAGCCGTTCGGGCCGATCAGGCCGAAGCGGATCGGAATGACCGACGGATCGGCCTTGTCCTGGCCCGGCAGCGGCGGGATCGCCTGGGAGAGTTCGAGCGTCAGCTCGCGCGCCGTCTTGTCGTAATGGCTCTTGACCTCGACATGCGGCGTGCCCGCCTGGTCGTACCAGCGGGCGAACTGGCCGAGATCCGTCGCCGTTGCTTCCGAAAAGCAGGTCAGGAAGGCCTCGATGGTGGTCGCCTCGCCGTCGTGACGCTGGAAATAGAGATCGATGCCGGCGCGAAAGCCGTCGTCACCGAGCAGCGTTTTCAGCATGCGCACGACTTCCGCGCCCTTTTCGTAGACGGTCGCCGTGTAGAAGTTGTTGATCTCCCGGTAGCTCTGCGGGCGGACCGGGTGGGCGAGCGGTCCGGCGTCCTCGGGGAACTGATGGGATTTCAGGAGCCTGATGTCGCCAATGCGCTTCACCGGCCGGGAGCGCTGGTCGGAGGAGAATTCCTGGTCGCGGAAGACGGTCAGGCCTTCCTTCAGGCACAACTGGAACCAGTCGCGGCAGGTGATGCGGTTGCCGGTCCAGTTGTGGAAGTATTCGTGGGCGATCACGGCCTCGATATTGGCGTAGTCCTGATCGGTCGCGGTCTGCGGATCGGCCAGCACGTACTTGTCGTTGAAGACATTGAGGCCCTTGTTCTCCATCGCGCCCATGTTGAAGTCGGAGACGGCGACGATGTTGAACACGTCGAGATCGTATTCGCAGCCGAACACCTCCTCGTCCCATTTCATGGAGCGCTTGAGGGAATCCATCGCCCAACCGCACCACGGCTCGCGACCGTGTTCGACATAGATCTTCAGGTCGACCTTCCGGCCCGAGCACGTGGTGAACGTGTCGGCCACATGGCCGAGATCGCCGGCGACCAGCGCAAACAGATAGGAGGGCTTGGGGAACGGGTCGTGCCAGACCGCAAAATGCCGGTCGGTGCCTTCGATGTCGCCGGCCGCCACCGGGTTGCCGTTGCCGAGCAGGACCGGGGCTTCCGACTTCCGCGCCTCGATCCGGGTGGTATAGACGGCAAGCACGTCCGGGCGGTCGAGGAAATAGGTGATCCGGCGGAAGCCTTCCGCCTCGCACTGGGTGCAATAGGTGCCGGACGAGCGGTAAAGCCCCATCAGCTCGGTATTGGCATCCGGATCGATGGTGGTGCGGATTTCCAGTTCGAACGGGTTTTCCGGCGGTTTTCTGATTTCCAGCCGGTCCGGCGTCGCCGTATAGGCGTCGTCGCTTAAGGGGAAGCCGTCAAGCGCCAGGCCTGCAAGCGCCAGCCCGTCACCGTCCAGCACCAGCGGGGTGCCGGGGGTTGTGCCTTCCTGGCGGCGTACGGACAGCCGGGCCGTGACCGTCGTTGCCTTGGGGGCAAGGCGGAAGTTGAGGTCGACCTTGTCGATCAGGTAGGGCGCGGGTGTGTAGTCGTCCAGGCGAATGACTGGGGCCGCTTCCGGGCGCATGGGAATCTCCTGATCGGATGAGGACAACAGAAACTGGGATACGGAGGGACTTAGGCGACGCCCGGCGATGCGGCAAGGGCAAGAGCGCATAATACGGTCACCAATTCGCTTTGCGGATCGGCGAGCGGGTTGAGCACCGTGAAGTGGTCGGCGCCTTCCTGGATGTTCAAAGTGCCTGCAAGATCCGGTCCGGTCCAGGTGTCGACCAGCATCCGGCTCTGGCGCAGGAACTCGCCCGATTCGCTGCCGCCGACAACGGCGCAGAAGTGCCCGCTTTTCGGCTGCGGCCACAGGATCGGCGAGGCGTCCCGGGCCGTCTCCGCCGTCATTCCGATCGCCTTGTTGATGCTCGTTTCCACGAGCGGCTCCAGTTCGAACACGCCGGAAATGGGCATGGCGGCGGCAACGAGATCTGCGGGCAGACCGCGTTCGGTCCAGTCCGTTGCCATCAGGGCCGCCGTCAGGTGACCGCCGGCGGAGTGGCCGTAGACGAGAAGCGGCTTGCCGAAGGTATTGTAAAGATGGTCCGCAAGGTCCTGCATTTCCGCGATGATGTCGGTGACGGCGACCGCCGGACACAGGCTGTAATTGGCGGCGGCAACGTCGAACCCGTGGGCATTCAGGCCCCGGGCCATATGGGAGAACGCGCTCTTGTCGAGAGATTGCCAGTAGCCGCCGTGGATAAACAGGGCAAGCAGGGGCTGCCTGGGTTCTGAGGACGCGGGAAAAAGATCGTAGGTGTTGCGCGGCGCCGGCCCGTAGGGCTGGTCGAAAACAGCGTTTTCCTGTCCTTCCCGATAGGTCTCGGCGTCTTCCTGCCAGGCTTCGAAGATGGCCGGATGTTCGGGAACCCGCGCCCTGTTGTTATATTCCACTTCCATGTCGATCGTGGTCATTCCGTTCCTCCCCAGAAGCCGGCCTGAAGCCGGAATCCTCTTCAAACATCACCGGCGCGATCTGGCAAGCCGGAAGCGGTTCCAATGTGCGGGGAACGGCGCTGCGGCCGGATGCGGGTTTTGCCGGAAAACAGCGCGCGAAAATGTGATCGCTGCAAGAAATCACGCTTCTTTAAACGTTGTTGATGAGCCCTAGATTCAGAAATCCGTTATCACCTTCCGTAGGGGGATTTAAAGCATGGTTTCCTTCAATCGTATTGTTCTGACCGCTGGTTCGGTCCTGATGCTGGGCAGTGTCGCTGCCGAAGCCCGTCCCAGTCTCTACACCATGTCCTGTGCCCAGGCGCAGGCATTTGTCCAGAGGCAGGGCAGTGTGGTCGCCAACACCGGTCCCATGACCTATGAGAAGTTCGTTTCAAACGGAAAATACTGCGACCGGACCCAGAGAGCCGTTTCGGCGCATATCCAGACCCGCGACAATGCGCAGTGCCGGATCGATTACAAATGCGCAGGTCTGCCGCGGGACACGAGAGGACGTTAAGGCCACGAAAAGGCACATGGAAGAAGAAACCCATGCAATCGGCGACCACAACCGTGACCGTTGCGGTGCTGGCGATGCTGGCGGCGTCTCCGGCCAGCGCCCGTCCAAGCGTCTATACGATGACCTGCGCCCAGGCGCAGGCCTTCGTCAAGCAGCGCGCCGCGGTCGTGGCCAACACCGGCCCGCAGACGTTTCAGCGGTTCGTTACCGATCAGCGCGGCTGCGACCGGCAGCAGGTGGCGTGGCCGGCCTACGACAGAACCCGTGACAATCCGCAATGCCTGATCGGAATGAAATGCATCGACGCGCCAGAGGCCATCGGTGATCCGCGCTAGGATTTTTTGTAAGATAACGACGCTGCCGTCGCATCCGGCGGCAAGCGTATCGAAAGGGAGAGTGTTCATGCGATCGATAGCCGGCACCGTGATCATCGCGGGCCTGACCGTTCTGGGTGCGAGCGCCGCGCAGGCCCGTCCGAGCCTCTACACCATGACCTGTTCCGAGGCCAAGGCCTTCATCAAGAGCAAGGGAGCGGTCGTCGCCAACACGGGGCCGCAGACCTCCGCCCGGATCGTGGCGAACGCCAGTTATTGCGACCGCATGCAGATCATAAAGGCCTTCGTCGGCAAAACCACGGACAATCCGCAGTGCCAGATCGGCTTCCGCTGTGCAAACGATCAGATGAGTGTGGAATGACGTCTGTTCAGGCCTTTTTCCGATGAATGGACGATCGGGAACGAAAGGGAGGCCGTCCGTGCAAACGACAGTTGCATCGGTGATCGTCGCGGGCCTGACCGTTTTGGGCGCGAGCGCCGCCCAGGCCCGTCCGGGGCTCTACGCCATGACCTGCTCCCAGGCCCAGGCCTTCGTCAAGAGCAAAGGCACGGTCGTCGTCGACACCGCTCCGAATGTCACTGTGCGGGCCGTTGCCAATGCAGGCTATTGCGACCGATTGCAGAAGACGAAACCGCTCTTCGGCAAAACCACCGACAATCCGCAATGCCGGATCGGCCTCCGCTGCGCCACGGAAACGATGAGTGCGGAATGAAGGCCTTCTCCCGGCCGGATTGCCTGCGAACTTTGACGCGGCTTCCCTGCCGGGCTATGAGACTTCCCTCACCGAATTGCAGACCTGAGCGAACAGCAGGGATATCTCCATGAGCCGCCTCGACAGCTTCATCCGCCGTCTGAAAGCCCAGAAAGCCCTGCTTGAGGACATCGCAGGGCGCCTCGGCGATCTGGAGGGGCCGGTTCTGGAGCTCGGCCTCGGCAACGGCCGGACCTATGACCACCTGCGCGAAATTCTGCCCGATCGGGAGATCTTCGTGTTCGACCGGGACCTGAACTGTCACCCGAGCTGCATTCCCGATGCAGACCACATGATTTTCGGCGAAATCCACGACACGCTCGCCTTCTGCGGACCGCGCATCGGCTCCCAGGCGGCCCTCATCCATGCGGATATCGGCTCCGGCGATCCGACCACCGATCTCGCCACGTCCTCATGGCTGTCGCCGCTGGTCAGTATCCACACCAGGGCCGGCGGTTACGTGCTGTCCGGCCTTGCGCTGGACCTGAAGGACTTTAAAGAGCTGGACCTGCCCGAGGGCATCCGCCCCGGACGCTATCACATCTATCGCAAGGTCGACTGACAGGCGTCGGTCGTCCTTCCTTTTCAGGAGAATACCCCATGGCAGCCCCGCTTCACGGCGTGAAGGTCGTCGAATTCGCCCGCATACTGGCGGGCCCCTGGATCGGCCAGACCCTGGCCGACCTCGGCGCCGATGTCATCAAGGTGGAGGCGCCGCAGGGCGACGACACCCGCGGCTGGGGCCCGCCCTTCGTGGAGGGCGAGAACGGTGAGCAGCTCGATGCCGCCTATTTCCATTCCTGCAACCGGGGCAAGCGCTCGATCACCGTCGATTTCCGCACCGAGGAAGGCCAGCGGGTCGCCCGCAAGCTGGTTGAGGGCGCCGACATCCTGATCGAGAACTTCAAGGTCGGCGGGTTGGCCAAATACGGCCTCGATTACGACAGCCTCAAGCAAGTCAATCCGCGCCTGATCTACTGTTCCGTCACCGGCTTCGGCCAGGACGGTCCCTATGCGCACCGGGCCGGCTACGATTTCATGATCCAGGGCATGGGCGGCATCATGGACCTGACCGGGGATCCGGACGGCGAGCCGCAGAAGATCGGCGTCGCCTTCGCCGACATCTTCACCGGCCTTTACGGCGTGATCGGCATCATGGCGGCCTTGAGGCGGCGCGATGAGACGGGGACGGGCGAGCATATCGACATGGCCCTGCTCGACAGCCTCACCGGCGTGCTCGCGAACCAGGCGCTCAACTATTTCGTCTCCGGCAAATCGCCGAAACGCCTCGGCAACGCCCACCCCAACATCGTGCCTTATCAGGTCTTCGCCGTCAGCGACGGCCACATGATCCTCGCCGTGGGCAATGACGGCCAGTTCAAAAAGCTCTGCGCCATTTTAGGGCGGCCGGAACTGGCAGAAAACCCGGCCTACGCCACCAACGCCGCCCGCGTCGCCAACCGCGCGGATCTGGTGCCGATCCTGGAAGCCGAAATCGCCAAATATACCCGCGACGACTTCCTGAAGGCGCTGGAGGAAAAGGGCGTCCCCGCCGGCCCGATCAACTCCGTCGCCGACGTCTTCGCCGACCCGCAGGTCAACCACCGCCACATGAAGGTCGACCTGCCCGCCACCGGCGTCAAGGGCGGCACCATCCCCTCGGTCCGCACCCCTATCACCTTCTCCGACAGCGAGCTTGTGCTGGAGCACGCGGCCCCCTCGCTGGGCGAGCATACGGCGGAGATCTTGAGGGAAATCGGGGAGGGGGAGTGATTGAGTTTCCGGTTTTTCGCACAGGGACCTTTTATGGAAAATGGCTAAGCTCTGGGAATTAAATAGGTCGTTCGTTATAAATACAGCGAATGTCTGGTTTGAGCCCAAAGTGCACTGTGAACGCCATCCCAAAACATCAGTTTTTAAGCCCAAATCAGCGAGATCTCCTGACTTTCAATGAATTTTGAAGCCGCGTATCTTGGGCAAGTGAAAAGATGGAAACTCTATTAGCGACGAGAAACCAATGGCGATACCAAGAAAAGGAAGTCGCAAGATTACCGTTGAGGGCGAAGACTATCGTTGGTTGGTGAGGAGAAAGGCGACCATTTCTCAAACGGATTATGGGTCCGGCAAAATTCACGTTGCGATTGAACACGCTACGGAAAAAGGCGCTACGCTCCACATTGAATCCGGCCGCCACCCCCACCCCAAAGACTGGGGCACGCTTTCTGTTGAGCCCGTCACACCTTCCGATATCGCACGTTGGATTTCAGTGGCGATCCAGCAGGGATGGGAGCCAAAGAACGCAGGCCCAACGTTCAGAATTGACGAGAAATGATCCCGTAGGCTCTGAAATGCTCGAACCAAGCTAATTTTGTCAGTGCGGACCAACCGAGCAAGAAGGTCTGTTTTGTCCGCGTCACGGCTAATCGTGCATGGAAAATCGGAGATTCGCTTTGCTCCTACTCGTAGGATTTGCATAACCTGCAATATGTAAATTCATTTCGTGCAAAACGGGTTGAATTTTCAGCGTCCGCAAGGTGGATTCGAACCGGCGACGTTATTCCTATACCCCCAACGCCCCCTCAATCGCCTCGATCTGCTTCACCGTATCGACGAACACCTCGCTGGTGTTCTGCAACGCCCTGTCCTCGAGCACCTCCGAGCCCGGATGCTCCTGCACGAAGGCCTCCAGCGTGGCGTCGCGGGCTCTTAGAAGCGCTTCCAGTTGCGGGCGGTAGAGGGGGACGAGATTCGTGAGCCATCGGTTCACCGCGCGGCTGGGCTTCTCGACCTCAATGGCAAAATGATCGAGCAGGGGGATTACATCCTCGGCCCGGTAAAGCGTCTCGTTGGTGACCCAGCGGTTGGTGGTGAAGAGCCGGATCATCCGGCCCTGATTGTCGACACTGATCGCGCCGATATGGGCGAAGCGGGCGGCCGGGTCTTCGGGGACGACGGCGCCGGGCAGCCGCCAGGGTTCCAGGTCGGGCGCGATTGCCGCCGGGCGCACGAACAGGTGGAAGTGGCCGTTCTCGCCGGCGGCCATCTCGTCGGCCACATGGGCGTGATAGAAATAGTGGCTGTGGTTCTTAAGGTCGAACAGGTCGCCCTTCGGATACCGCTCCCAGATCAGGAAGTCGCCCTGGTCGCGCAGCACGTCCATGACAACGCTTGAGCCGGTTTGTGCAAGTTCCCGTTCGCACTCAAGCACCGCCGCCGCCGCATCGTGCATGGCTTCCAGCTTGTCCTCGGGAAGGCCGGAGAGATCCGCCGGGAAGGGCAGTTTCGGGGCTTTGGTTTTCGTCTCGCTCATCGGTTCGATCCTTAGCGATAGCTGGTAGGTCTCGTTCGTCCGGCCACGTCGGCATTTGCCGGTATCTCTAAATTCTCCATCGTCATGCCACGGCTCGACCCACTGTTGTCTGGTTTAGGTTGGGGTGGTAGTTAAACAAAACAATCACCTCTCCGCCTTGTCATCCCAGCGAAGGCTGGGATCCAGTAAACACAAAGGTTTGCGGCCCTAACCGACACCGGGGTTACTGGATCCCGGCCTTGTCGCTTTGCGCCAAACCGGGATGACAACCGAGTGGGAAACCCGTGTCCCCAAGCGCAGCAGGCGGTAGCCCGCAATTTTAAACCGGACACCAGTGGGCTCGACCATGGCATCCATGCCGCTTCCTCGCCATATCCTGAGGCTTTCTTTCTGGCACTGTCACGGCATGGATTACCCGGTCAAACCCACTGCTGTCCGGCTTAATGTTGGACTTCTCATATATCTCATTTGAAAGATTGGGGAATTTCAGATCATTCCGCTTAGAGACACGCGATGGACGTCCCGCTTGTCATTCCGGTTTGACGCGGCAGCGGCAAGACCGGGATCCAGTACTCCGTGTGGCCTGCGAGTGGAAAAGATAGCAAATTCAATAGATTAATGGATCCCTGTCTGCGCAGGGATGACAACAAACTCTCCGATTAGGCGGATCGCCCTATTCGGGCAAATTTAAACCGGACAGCAGTGGGTCAAGCCCGGTAATGACGGAGGTGGAGGAAGAGCGTTGCTTTGCATTGTGCGCTCCCGCCCTTGGCAAACGATGTCTATCCCGAAACGAAATCGGGGCCGGCTTTTGGCCGGCCCCGTTGTCATGTCTTGCCTCGGCCGGCGGTCAGGCCGGCGGCATGCCGAGCATCTTGCGCACGGCCGGCTCGCGGCTCTTCAGACCGACGGTCCGGCCTTCCTCGATGGCAATTTCGTTCGGCACGCCCTTGGAAGCACGATAGAGCGCCCACATGGCGCCGACGCGGTTGGAGGATTCGCAATGCAGCAGGATCGGATAGTTGTTCGGATCCTCGGCAACCTTGGCGAATTCGGCGACCTGCTCGCTGGTCGGCGCCTTGGTGGACACGGCGATGTTGACGTAGGTCATGCCCGCCTTCTGGACCAGCGCCCCTTCTGTGGTCGCGCCCTGTTCGGCGGTGTTGAGGTTGACCACCGTCTTGAAGCCGAGCGTGGCCAGGGTGTCGATGCCGGTCGGGTCGACGTTGCCGCCGGTGCCGATGAACGGCGTCGCGCGCAGATAGTTGACGACGATGTTCGGCATCATGTTGCCGTAAGGCGCTTCCTTGGCCTTGCTGGCGACGTCGTAAAGGCCGGTCGCCATGGGGGCATCGGACTTTGCGGCGGGTGCCGCGGCCGGCGCGCACGGATTGGCGGCAGGCGAGGCCGCCGGGGCGCACGGGTTGACCGGACCGGCTGCCGGCGCACACGGATTGACCGGGCCTGCGGCCGGAGCGCAGGGGTTGGTCGCCTGGGCAAACGCGGCGGACGGGACAGCGGCGCCGACGGCAATGGCCGTGACCGGCATGATGGCGGCGCTCAGCAGGCTCTTGCGGATTTTCTTTTTCATGGGTCGTTTCCTCGTTAGGCCTTCAGGGCATATGTGGGGTGCGAGGCAGACGTCTCATCGCTGCTCCCGGCTTCGGGCGCGCAGACGTCCTTGGCGGTGAAGGGGCCGCCGCGGGCGCGTTCAAGCCTGGAACCGAGAACGAAACCGCCCATCGCGATGACGATCAGCGCAGCCAGGATCAGCCATTCCGGCAGACCCAGAAGGTCCGGCAGCCTCTGGGCGTCCGGACCCTTGGCCGCGAAATAGAAGCTGGTCAGCGGATCGAACAGATAGGCGAACAGGGTCGTGCCGGCGATCATGCCGACGACGAACACCACCGCATCGAAGCGGCCCGAGGCGACACCGACGACCGAGGTGCCCGGGCAATAGCCGCCAAGGGCAAAGCCCGCGCCGATCAGGATGCCGCCGGCGGCGACCGCCCAGAAGAACAGGGTCGGGATGAACACCGCATTGTCGGCGATCACGCCGCCGAGCCGGAGCAGATAAAGACCCACGGCGGTCACCAGAACCGCGGTGAACATCACCTTGAACACGGCGAAGTCCTTCAGCGAAAACTGGCCGGTCAGCTTGCGCGGGCTGCCGAAGCCGGCGGCTTCAAGCACATAGCCGAACAGGATGCCCGACAGGAGACCTCCGGCGATACCGCCATCGTAAAACGGAATGCTCATTGCCAGACCCTCCGTGCAAGCATGCTGACGACGAAGCCGGCGATGAAGAAGCCGGCCAGGAAGACGAAACCGGCAACCGCCAGGGTGGCGCCGCCGGACAGGCCGATGCCGCTGGTGCAGCCGCGCGCCAGGCGCGCGCCGAAGCCGACGAGGGCACCGCCGATGAAGGCGTAGACGAGGCGCTGGCCGCGCGAAGTCTGCGGACCGCGCTCGACCTGGACGCTGGAGCGGCCGGCGCTGCGGGCGCCCACATAGGCGCCGATCAGCACGCCGATGACTTCCCAGGTGATCCAGGAGGCAAGCGGGGCGCCTGCCTTGATGAAGGGGCCGAAATAGGTATTGGAAGCGGTTGCGGCGGGCGCGAGCCATTCGCTGATCTGGGCGGCAAGCCGGGTGATGAAGCCCGAGGCGCCGAGGCCGTGGCCTGTGATCAGAAAGGTGGCCAGCAAGGCGATTCCCAGCGCAAATCCCGCGACCAGAGGCGGCCAGAACGGGCGTGGACTTGTGGTCATGGGCGTTCTTCTCCCTGAAGAAGTTTCATTACATTCGAATTTTGCAATATACAACGTCGAGCCTCGGGATCAATCGGTTTGATCCCGGATCCCGGCCGGAGCGCATCTCCGGTTTGACGAAGGATCCGCAGCGCATACCGGAAGCTACTTAGTTGGTATTTGCCTGATATTTCATTATATACAAATATATGAATATATTCCCGCCGGCTTTGAGTTATCGCAAAGACACAACTTAACGGCGGGTAATATTATTACCGATGCTTTGGGCTGCGGCCTACGGACCGCTGAAGCAGCCGCCGGGCAAATGTACAACGACCTGATCGCCGGTCCAGAGGAGGGCCGGGCGGTTCAGGGAGGTCTGAGGAGGAAATACCTGATGGCTCATATCGTCATTCTCGGTGGCGGCGTCGCCGGCGTTTCGGCGGCCTACGAAGTGCGCGAGGCGCTGGGCAAGGCCCACAAGGTGACCGTCGTTTCCAAGGCGCCGTATTTTCAGTTCACCCCGTCGAACCCGTGGGTGGCGGTCAAGTGGCGCACCAAGGACGACATCACCGTCGATCTGGCCAGCACCCTGCCGCGCCATGGCGTCGACTTCGTCCATGCGTCGGCGGAAAAGGTTCTGCCGGAGGAAAACAAGGTCGAACTGTCGACCGGCGGGCCGATCGAATACGATTACCTCATCATCGCAACGGGACCGGAACTCGCCTTTGACGAGATCGAGGGACTTGGCCCTGAGGGCTTCACGTCTTCGGTCTGCGACGTCGAGCATGCGGTCAAGGGCGCTTCCAAATGGGAGGACTTCTGCGCAAATCCGGCGCCGATCGTGGTCGGCGCGGTGCAGGGCGCGTCCTGCTACGGCCCGGCTTATGAATTCGCCATGATCATGGACACCGACCTGCGCAAGCGCAAGATCCGCGACAAGGTGCCGATGACCTTCGTCACCGCCGAGCCTTATGTCGGCCATCTGGGCCTGGGCGGGGTCGGCGACACCAAGGGTCTGCTCGAAAGCGAGATGCGCGAGCGTCACATCCGCTGGATCACCAACGCCAAGGTGGACAAGGTCGAGGACGGCAAGATGACCGTCTCCGAGCATGACGAGGACGGCAAGGTCAAGAAGGCGCACGAACTGCCGTTCGGCTATTCCATGATGCTGCCGGCCTTCCGCGGCATTCCGGCGGTGCGCGATGTCGAGGGCCTGGTCAATCCGCGCGGCTTCGTCATCGTCGACAAGCACCAGCGCAATCCGAAATACCCGAATGTCTTCGGCGCAGGCGTGTGCATCGCCATCGCCCCGCTGGAGGCGACGCCGGTCCCGGTCGGCGTGCCGAAAACCGGCTACATGATCGAGAGCATGGTGACGGCGATCGCCCAGAACCTGAAGGAGATCGTCGCCGGCAAGGACCCGACCCACGAAGGCACCTGGAACGCCATCTGCCTGGCCGACTTCGGCGACGGCGGCGTGGTCTTCATCGCCGAGCCGCAGAACCCGCCGCGCAACGTCAACTGGTCGTCGAGCGGCAAATGGGTGCATCTGGCCAAGATCGCCTTCGAGAAGTATTTCCTGCGCAAGATCCGCAAGGGCACCACGGAGCCCTATTACGAGAAGATCGTGATGCAGACGCTCAACATCGGCGGCAAGCTCAAGTCCAAGTAGCCGCTGGACAATCGCCGAAGGCAGTTATGCCTTCGGCCGCTCAAACGCTGTCCGCGCCGCCTCGACCTCGGCGCGGACGGCGCATCCTTCCGCATGGTCGTTGATCAGCCCCATGGCCTGCATGAAGGCATAGACCGTGGTCGGGCCGACGAATTTCCAGCCGCGTTTCTTCAGGTCTTTCGACAACGCAACCGAGGTTGCCGAGGTGGATGCCGTCTGCGGTGTACCGGGATCGGCGGGATCGGGTTCATGGCGCCAGATATAGGCGGCGAGTGAGCCCTCTTGCGCGATCAGCTCCTGCGCCCGTCTGGCATTGTTGATCACCGCCTCGATCTTGCCGCGGTGGCGGATGATGCCCGCATCCTGCAACAGCCGGGCGATATCGGCCTCGTCGAATTGGGCGACATGATCGAAATCGAACCCGTGGAAGGCTTTGCGGAAGTTCTCCCGCTTGGCGAGGATGGTGCGCCAGCTCAGGCCCGACTGGAAACTTTCCAGCGACAGCTTTTCGAACAGGCGCCGGTCGTCGGAGACTGGAAAACCCCATTCCCGGTCGTGATAGGCGAAGAATTCCGGCGCTGCGGCGCACCAGCGGCAACGCGGGCGCCCGTCCGGGCCCGGTATGGTCGTGTTCATCTCGGCGTCGCTCCTGATAGGGCTACTAAATCACGCATTTTCGCTCTCCTGGCCGTTTGATCGATGCGAGTGGATTGCCCGGACTTCGCCGTGCAATGACACGGGGGAAGTGGCAAGGCTCGCCCACACACACTGCGTCATCACGCGGCGAAGTCCGGGTGATCCAATCCACCTCGCCACATTTTCGGAAGGCCGGGACGGTTCCCATCCCGATCGACCCGGTTCGGCTGGAGTGGAAATGAAAGGTGTGAATGTCGTTCCTGAAAGGGAGAGGGAAGGGCGTCAGCTCAGAAGAAAGGCCAAGCGGTCGTCGGCCTTGGAGGCCGCCATGTCGAGGATTTCCGCGGTCACCACATTCTCGGCGACAAACGGGTCCTCCCCGACGCGGGTCTCGATCTCCTCAAGCGTTCCCCCGCCCGCCAGAATACCGCCGCCGACGCCGGGTTGGAGCGTGCCGGCCAGCAGGAACACGCCGTCATCGAAACCGCGCTGAAGCCAGGCCCTGTGGCCGTCCATGAAGTCGCCGGCCCGGGCCTTGTTGTCCGAAAATCTGAGCAGCACGATAAACATGCCGTTTCCTCCCTTTAAGGCTAGTGTTCTGTTGAAATCACGCCGTCCAGCCAGGCGCACATCTTGTCGACTTCTGACGTGACGAAGGCCTCGTCGTGAAAGGCATTGGCGAGCGTGGCCGCACCCTGGCTGCGGGAAAGCAGATGCATCGCCAGCTGATCGGCGTCCGCTTTCCGGCCGAGGGCGGTGAACTGTTCGGCGAGCCACTCCCGGAACAGGGTGAACAGTCTGCCGGCATCGGACTGGGCCGGATGTCCGAGCTTGGCCAGCTCGCCGGTCAGTGTGCCGACCGGACAGCCGTAGGCCATGATTTTCGACTGGTTGGTGATCAGGATCTTGATGAAGCACGTGATACGCTCGGCAGGCGTGGCGCCGTCGGCTTCCCACTGGTCGAGCATCGCCCGTGTGTTCTTGAGACGCTGCGCGATCACCGCATCCAGGATCTCGTCCTTGGTCTTGAAATGATAGTAGAAATTGCCGCGCGAGATTTTGACCGCGCCGGCGATGTCGGAAAACGACGTGTGCTCGTAGCCCTGCCGGTAGAACAGCTGATCGGCCGCCTCGACGATCTGCTCGCGCGTTTTCTGACTGCTCATGATCTTCGTTGCCTGCTGATCGATTTACGGCCGGACCCGCGTCACATGCCATGGGGTGAAAGATTGAACCTTATAGGACAATCGTCCTAAAAGAGATTGGGACAAGCGTCCTAATCTGTCAAGACCCGAAAAATCCGTGGATTTGAAAGCTGAGCGGACCGTCATGGCGGTCTCAATGCCTCGGCCGGCAGCCCGGAAACGTCAATTCCTGATGCGAACTGGCCTCGGGCCGGGCAGAGGAAAATTCACTTTGCGGCCCGCTCGTTTCCGCCGGGATTTGCGCCGCCAGCCCGTGATTGCCATATTTCAATGCAAGACAGTCCGGATTCGGACTGCGGCCTGCCTTGCCGTACCGGCGTTCGCAAGCAGGGGCAGGGGGAGCCGGCGTGATGTATGATGTCGCGACTGAGTGAAAGAGAAACGGCATGGTCAAGCTTCCGAAGTCACGACGCCATTTCAGGATGCCGCTCACCCGTATCGTCGGGCTTGGGTTCGGCGCCTTCGTGGCGATCGTCCTGGCGCTTGTGCTGGTCATGTCGGTCTCGGCGAATTTCAAGAACACGTTCTCGCTTCTCAACGACAAGGCGATCCTGATCACCCGGTCGATGGAAAACCAGGTCCGCCGGTATCTGGATGCGGTGGAACGGGCGGTCATCGCCATCAAGCCCTATTTCGACAATGGCTCGCTCGGGTTCGACAAGATTGACGAGGCTCTGGAAAACCTGTCTGTCGCCTTGTCGTCAAACCCGGTTCTGACAGTTCTGGTCGTTACCGATCTCAATGGCGAAAGGTACGGCGTTTACAAGGCGCCCAACGGTAAAATCTGGCCATTCACGCGCGATAACCCGACCAGCGGTTATGAAATGTATGTCCTGCCGGAACTGGACAAGGACAGCGGACCGGTCTGGGGACCGCTTATTTCCAATAAGTTCGGGCAGTTTGCCAATGTGTCTGTCCCGCTCGTCCGCGACGGGGCCAAGATCGGGACGCTGACGGCGGCGAGTTCACTGGCGGAACTGGGGCTCAGCATCCAAAATCTGGATGAGGGCGCGGATACCACCAACTTCATCATCGCCAACGGCGATGAAGTCGTGGTTCATTCCGACATGACCGGCTTCCAGACCGGAGAAAAACCGGCCGTCGAACTCCCGGCAAAAAGAGACGCGCTCGGCGATCCGGTTCTGGCCACGAATGCCAAAACCGAGGCCATGACGACCTTTCAGAAGGCGGCCAAATTCGGCATTGACGTCGCGAGCGTCGACGCGGAGGGCGAAGAGTTCATCATGCTCAGCGTCTCGGTGCCCGGCTACAGCGATCAGCCATGGATCGTCGGCGAATACATCCGCAACACCTCGATTTCGCGCGAGGTCCGCCGTCTGGCCGGGTCCGCATTCGTCGGTTTTGCAGCGCTTGTCGTCTCCGTGCTTGTTGCCGTCTGGCTGGGCAAGCGGGTCGCCCGTCCGCTGAAGGCGCTGGCGGAGCAGTCGGAAAAGGTGGGCAACCTGTCCTTGTCCGATGTGGAGCCGCTGCCGCGCAGCCGGGTGAGCGAACTCGATCAGGTGGCGCAGGCCTTCAATTCCATGGTGGAAGGCTTGCGCGCCATGAACACCTATGTGCCGCGGTCCCTGTTCATCAAACTGATGCGTCTGGGCGGCAGTTCGGCGGCCAATGCCCGTGAGGCGGAACTGACGATCCTGTTCACCGACATCGTCAGTTTCACATCCCTGTCGCAGAATATGAGCGCGGCGGAAACCGCGCGTCACCTCAATGAACATTTCGCCATTCTGGTGGCGGCCGTGGAGGCCGAAGGCGGGACCGTCGACAAGTTCGTCGGCGACGGCATGCTTGCGTTCTGGGGTGCGCCGGACGAACGGCCCGACCACGCCGAAGCCGCGGTGAGGAGTGCGCGGCATATCGCCAGGGCGCTCCATGCCGCAAACCTTGTCGCGTCCCAGCACGGCGGTCCGCAATTCCATGTGCGCATCGGCATTCATACCGGCCCGGCCGTGGTCGGCAATGTCGGCGCGCTCGACCGGTGGAACTACACCGTTGTCGGCGATACCGTGAATATTACCGACCGCCTGCAGTCGCTCGGCCGCGAAATCGGTTCGGAAGAGGAGATCGTGATCCTCGCAAGTGCCGAGACCGTGGCCCGTCTTCCTCATGAAACGGACAAGACGGCGGTCGGTTCGGTCAGTCTGCGCGGCCGCACCGGCGCCCTTGATGTGTGGAAACTGGATCCCTTCGCAACTCCCGAACATGCACGGGGTACGGATCTGGAAAGCGCGTCGACTTCGGCGGCGGAATAGTCCCCATACGGATAGGACCGGACTTTTCGCCGTCGCCAAACTGTGATCTTCATCACATAAAGCCGATTTGCGCGACAGCCATTGCTAAGCAATTGGAAAATGTGGTTGTCTTTTTTCGCGGGCAAAGGCTTAGTGACGGCATGCCAATCCAAGGCAGGGCCGGGAGGGATGTGAAAGTGGATGTTCTGTCGATCGATGGTTTGACGGTCGATTTCAAGACAGCCGAAGGACGTGTCCGGGCTGTCGATAATGTCTCCTTTACCGTCCCCCAGAACAGAACGGTTGCCCTTGTCGGCGAATCCGGATCGGGCAAGACCGTTATTTCCCAGACCGTGATGGGGCTGTTGCCGGCCTCGGCCGAAATCGTCTCCGGGAAGGTGCTCCTGGCCGATCCGGCCAAGGACATTCCGCCGGTCGATATTGCCGGGCTTGACCGCAAGGGTCCGCAGATGCGCCAGCTGCGGGGCAACAATGTCGCCATCATCTTCCAGGAGCCGATGACCTCCCTGTCGCCGTTGCACACCATCGGCGACCAGATCGGCGAGGCCGCGCTCCTGCACCGGAACGTGGACGCCCAGCAGGCCAGGGAACTGACCCGCGAAATGCTGCGTCTGGTCCATTTCCCCGAACCGGACCGCGCGCTGGACTCCTTTCCCTTCGAGCTCTCCGGTGGCCTGCGCCAGCGCGCCATGATCGCCATGGCCATGATCTGCCGGCCGGCGCTCCTGATCGCGGACGAGCCGACAACGGCCCTCGACGTGACGATCCAGGCGGAAATCCTCAAACTGATCAAGGATGTCCAGGCCGAACTGCAGATGTCGGTCCTGATGGTCACGCACGATTTCGGCGTGGTCGCCAACATGGCCGACGAAGTCGTGGTGATCTACCACGGCCGGATCATGGAAAAAGGCACGGCCGAGCAGCTCTTTACCAATCCGCGCCACGACTATCTGAAAGCGCTTCTGAATGCGGTCCCGAGCTTTCACATGGACAAGAACGAGCGGCTGGTGCCGATCCGTCCGATCGAGGTCAAGGCGGAGGATCTGAAAAAGAGCGGCGTCGAATGCAAGGTCGAGCCGGGTGCGCCGCTTGTCGAAATGCGTGATGTGACCAAGCGCTTCACCTTGCGAAAGGGCGGAATTCTCGGAACCCGCCCGAAGACCATGACAGCGCTCGATAGCATCAATCTCACGATCCGCCGCGGCGAGTGCCTGGGGCTGGTGGGTGAATCCGGCTCCGGCAAGACGACGGCCGCCAAGGCGATCCTGCGCGCCATCGATATCGACGACGGTGAAATTCTGTATAACCGCGGGGAAGGCCTGAAGGACGTCGCCCATCTGTCCGGCGCGGATCTGATGGACTACAGGCGCCGCGTCCAGTTCATCTTCCAGGATCCGTTTTCCTCGCTCAATCCGCGCATGACGGTCAACGATATCCTGAGCGAACCCTTGCAGATCCACGACGTCGGAACGCCGGATGAGCAGGCGGAACGGGTGCGCAGCCTGATGAGCCTGGTCGGCCTCGACCCGCGGTTCCTGCGCCGCTATCCGCATTCCTTTTCCGGCGGTCAGCGCCAGAGGATCGGCATTGCCCGCGCGCTGGCGCTCAACCCGGAATTCATCCTGTGCGACGAGCCGACATCGGCGCTCGACGTTTCGGTGCAGGCCCAGATCCTCAATCTGTTGCAGGACCTGAAACGGGACCTGAACCTCACCTACCTGTTCGTCAGTCACAACCTGGCCGTCGTCGATTATATCGCCGACCGGATCGCGGTCATGTGCCGTGGCCGGATCGTGGAAGTCGGCGCCACGCGTGAAGTGGTGTCGAACCCGCTTCATCCCTACACAAAGGCATTGCTGTCGGCAGTGCCGGAGCCGGATTTATCCGCGCCTCTCGATTTCGCCGCGCTGGGCGACAAACGGGCATCCGAGCCCGCTGCCTGGCCGGAACCGTTCCGGCTGGTGGACGGTATGGTGCCCGCGCTGGTGGAAATGGAAAAAGAACACTTTGTCTGCGCACCCGGCCTGGAAACCGGTGCGATCAGGGGGACTGCAGCATGATATCGTTGAAATGTCGGAGCTGGAGCGTCTTTGGCGCAGTGGCTCTGGTGGCGGCATCACTGGCCGCCGCGCCTGTCAAGGCACTCGACTACAAGGAAATACCCGGCCTTGAATCGAACCTGCCGCCGACGGCGGAACGCCTGCCCGCGGAGCCGCTTGTCGTCGATCTTGAAGCCAAGGGCCGGGCGACCGGAAAGAACGGCGGGACGCTTCATACCCTGATCGGACGCTCCAAGGATGTCCGCCTGATCAACGTGTGGGGTTACGCGCGCCTGGTCGGTTACAACGAGGCGCTCGACCTCGTGCCGGATATTCTTGAAAGCGTCGATGTCGAAGACGGACGCATCTTCACCCTGCACACCCGCAAGGGCCACAAATGGTCGGACGGCGAACCGTTCGGCGCGGAGGATTTCCGTTACTTCTACGAGGACATCGCCCTCAACAAGGAGCTGACGCCGTCCGGCCTGCCGCCGTTCCTGCTCGCCAACGGCAAGCCGCCGAAATTCGAGGTTCTGGACGAAACGACGGTTCGGTACACATGGGAAGACCCGAACCCGCTGTTCCTGCCGGAACTCGCAAAGGCGCGTCCGCCGTTCATCTATCGTCCGGCGCATTACCTGAAGAAGTTCCACGAAAAATACGGCGATCCCGCTTTCATCGAGGCCGAAGCCGCCAAGACCAAGGCCCGCGGCTGGGCGCCGCTGCACAATAAAATGGACGACATGTACAACGCGCGGAACCCGGATCTGCCGACGCTGCAGCCGTGGATGCTTGCGCCCGGCGACAGCGACCGCAGGTTCACCCTGGTCCGCAACCCTTATTATCACCGGGTCGACAGCACGGGTCAGCAGCTTCCCTATATCGACAAGGTCGTCATGACCGTTGCCGACGGCAAGCTGATCGCGGCCAAGACCCAGGCCGGCGAGAGCAACCTGCAGGCCAGAAACCTGAGCTTCTCCGACATTACGGTTCTCAAGCAGGGCGAGGCGCAGCAGCATTATACGACGGCGCTCTGGCCCAATTCGAAGGGGTCGGAAATTTCGATCCTGCCGAACCTGACCGTCAAGGATCCCGTCTGGCGCGAGCTTCTCAGGGACACCCGGTTCCGCCACGCCTTGTCGCTCGGCGTCGACCGGACCCTGATAAACCGCACGCTCTTCTTCGGCCTCGGCAAGGAAGGCAACGACACCGTCCTGAGCCAAAGCCCGCTTTATGAGGACGAATATCGGACCGAATGGGCGAATTACGATCCGGAGCAGGCGAATGCGCTGCTGGATGAAATCGGACTTACCAAACGCGACGGCAGCGGGACACGCCTGTTGCCCGACGGCCGTCCGCTTGAAATCATCCTGGAAACCTCCGGCGAACGGCAGGTCGAGGAGGATGCGCTGGAACTTGTCGGTGAGAACTGGAAGGATCTCGGCATCAAGCTGTTCGTCAAGCCGAGCCAGCGCGACAATCTGCGCGAGCGGGCGATTTCCGGCGATCTGGTCATGTCGGTCTGGACCGGGTTCGAAAACGGCATTCCGACGTCCGAGATGCCGCCGTCCGACTATGCGCCGACCCGCGGTGACGATCTGTCGTGGTTCGCCTGGGGCGACTACTACGAAACCGCAGGAAAGGGCGGCGAAAAGCCGGACTGGAAGCCTGCGGCGCGCCTGATGGAACTCTACGAGTCCTGGCTCAAGTCGACCTCCAAGGAGGAGCGGACGGAGATCTGGGAAGAAATGCTGCAGATCCACGCAGATGAGACCATCCACATCGGTCTGGTCTCGGAAGTCCCGCAACCGGTCGTCATCAACGGTGTGCAGAATGTGCCCCTGACGGCAATCTACGGCTGGGATCCGGGCGCACAGTTCGGCATGCACCGGATGGACGAGTTCTTCATGGCCGATTGAGGCCCGCTGAAGCCAGGAGATCGATCAGGGTCCGGCCCGCCGGGCCCTGGTTGGAATGAGGAAGGCGCACGGGGGCGCCGGGGGCAGTCTTTATGATCTATTACATAGTGCGCCGGATCGTGACCATGATACCGACGCTGTTTGTAATCAGCTTTTTGATTTTCTTTATCATTGAACTTCCTGCCGGGGATTACATCTCCAACCAGGTCGCCGCCCTGAAGTCGTCCGGGGAATCCGCTTCGATTGCCAAGCTGGAGTTCATGCGCAAGGAATTCGCGCTCGACCGTCCCTTCTTCGAACGTTACCTGATCTGGGTCGGGCTCTGGTCCGGACCCCATGGTTTCGACGGACTGCTGCAGGGCAACTGGGGCTGGTCGTTCGAATTCGCCAAACCGGTCGAGGAGGTGATAGGCCCGACCTTGCCGCTGACCGTCATCTTGAACTTCGCCACGATCCTGTTCGTTTATGTGGTGTCGTTCCCGATCGGCATCTATTCGGCGACCCGGCAATATTCCTGGGGCGACTACGGCTTCACCTTCCTGGGCTACATCGGGCTCGCCACGCCGAATTTCCTGCTCGGCCTGATCATGCTCTACCTGTTTAATATATGGTTCGGCCTGTCGGTCGGCGGCCTGATGGCGCCGGAATATATCGACCAGCCCTGGAGTGTGGCCAAGGGACTATCGGTTCTGGCGCACCTGATCGTGCCGACCGTCGTGATCGGCACCTCCGGAACGGCGGGCATGATCCGGCGCCTGCGCGCCAACCTGCTCGACGAACTCCACAAGCAATACGTGACGACCGGCCGGGCGAAGGGGCTGAAGGAAGGCCGGCTCCTGGTCAAGTATCCGCTCAGGATGGCGCTGAACCCGTTTATCGCGGATATCGGCAACCTGATCCCGTCCCTGGTCTCCGGCTCGGTCATCGTGTCCGTGGTTTTGAACCTGCCGACCGTCGGTCCGGTGCTTCTGTCCGCCCTGCAGTCGCAGGATCAGTACCTGGCGGGGTTCATCCTGCTGTTCGTCGCCGTTCTGACCCTGATGGGCATGCTGGTCTCCGATCTGCTGCTTGCGGTGCTTGATCCCCGAATCCGTCTCGGGGGGAGGGCCGCGTCATGACCGGAACCCGCATGGAAAACGAAAATACGGTCGAGCACTACGTCGACCCGGCGCCGTTCAATCCGGCAACGACCGAAGCGCTGACGCCCGAGCAGGAACGCTACTACCAGGCGTCCCAGTGGAAGATCATGTGGTGGAAATTCAAGCGCCACAAGATCGCCGTCTGGTCCGGCGTCGTGCTGATCCTGTTCTATCTCTGCGTGCCGTTTGCCGAAGTCATCGCGCCCTACACGCCGAACACCCGCGACAGCCAGCATCTTTATGCGCCGCCCCAGCCCTTGCACCTGTTCCATGAGGGCAAGTTCGTCGGCCCCTTCGTCTACGGCATGAAATCCGAGATCGACATGACCGTGATGAAGTGGGTGTTTACGCCCGATCCCGCCAAGGTTCAGCCGATCCGCTTCTTCTGCCGGGGCGACGATTACATGTTCTGGGGCCTGTTCAAGGCAGACTTCCACCTGTTCTGTCCGGCCAAAGGCGGAACCCTGTTCCTGGCCGGCACCGACCGGCTGGGCAGGGACCAGCTTTCGGGCCTGATCTACGGCGCGCGCCTGTCGCTCACCGTCGGTCTGGTCGGCGTGGCGATCTCCATTGTGCTGGGCCTGTTCTTCGGCGGGATCGCCGGCTATTTCGGCGGCATTCTGGACAGCGCGATCCAGCGTCTCATCGAGATCATGCGCTCCCTGCCGGAACTGCCCTTGTGGATGGCGCTGTCGGCCGCCCTGCCGGTGACCTGGAGCCCGGTCTGGATCTATTTCGGCCTGACCATCATCCTGGGCCTGCTCGACTGGCCGGGCCTTGCCCGCGCGGTGCGTTCCAAGCTGCTTTCCCTGCGCGAGGAGGAATATGCCAAAGCCGCGGTCCTGATGGGGGCAAAGCCCGGGCGCGTGATCGGACGCCACCTGCTGCCCGGTTTCACCAGCCACATCATCGCCTCCGCGACCCTGTCGATTCCCTCCATGATCCTCGGGGAAACGGCGCTGTCGTTCCTGAACCTGGGGCTCAGGCGGCCGTCCGTCTCCTGGGGTGTCCTGCTCAACGAGGCGCAGAACATCTCGGTCGTCACCGTCTATCCGTGGCTGATGGCGCCGGTCATTCCGATCATCATCGTCGTGCTCGCCTTCAATTTCCTCGGCGACGGTTTGCGCGACGCGGCAGATCCCTATAAGTGATCGTCTGACACCTTGACCGCACCCGGACAGGCTTCTGGCTGCCGGGCGCCATGAGAACCGGAGAAACCATGTCGAAGAATGCGAGTACCGCCGAAGGTTGGGACGAGGAATACGAAGCAGGCCGCTGGGCCTTTCTGCGCTCTCTTCCCGAAAGCGGCCGCTACGGCATCATCGGCATGTGGCTGAGCCTGACAGATACGTTGTCCGACGTGCTTGATATCGGCTGCGGCGAGGGACTGCTCTACGAACGCCTCGCGCCCATGGGGCTCAAGCGCTACGTCGGCATGGACCTGGCGCCGGCTGCCCTTGAAATCGCCAATGTCGACCCGAAGATCGCCGCCCTTCGCGCCGGCGACATGCACAGCTTCGAGCCGGAGCCGGGCGAGACCTTCTCGGCTATCGTCTTCAACGAGGTCCTGCATTTCGCCGAGGATCCGGGCGCGGTTGTTGCCCGCTACGTGCCGTTCCTGAAGGAAGACGGCGTCATCGCGCTTTCCATGTATTCGCCCAAGCGCCCTGAAAGCGGCGCCAACAAGCTGATTGCCCGGCTGTGGGAAGCGACCGACGATACGACGAAGTGGGACGTCCTCGACGATTACCGCCTCGTCTCCGACAAGAAGGGCGTCACCTGGCGCATGCGGCTGGTCAAGCCGGTTCGCTGACGCTCCCTGAGCGGTCTGAATACGATGGAAATCCGATGGGGAAGGGGCGCACTGCGCCCCTTCGTTTTGTTCGTGCTGCCGGGATCAGTTCGGCAGAACAATGATGGTGGACCGGCCGCCCGCATTGCGCAGGGCATGGATCTCGGCCAGGGCCGGATCCTGACGCCATCCTTTCGCAGCTTCCACACTCGGAAAGCTCAAGAGGGCCGTCATGTCCGGCACGTCGCCGGCCGCTTCCAGAACGACGGGCTGCGGATCGCCGGCCAGCACCTTGCCACCGTGCCGGGCAAGGGCCTCTGCGGCGGCTTCCCGGTATTTTGCAAGGGTTTCCCGGTCGGTGACTGTAATCATGGCAAGAGCCTGGACACTCATGGAATTTCCTCCTGTTTGAGAGAGAGGAAACATAGGCGCGTGTGTCGATGATAAAAATTCCACAAATATGGAAGCATCCTGTGCAATAATGCACAGCCATGGAGAACTGGGACGATCTGAAATTCGTACTGGCCGTTGCCAGGGCCGGCGGACTGTCGGGCGCTGCCAGGAAACTGGGCGTCAATCACTCCACCGTTTCCAGACGTCTGTCGGCTCTGGAGACCGCACTCGGCACACGGCTCTTCGAGCGTCTGCCGCTTGGACTGGTAACGACGGCCGCCGGCACGGAGGCGGTCGAGGCCGCCAAAAAAATCGAGACGGAACTTCTGGCGCTCGATACCCGCATCACCGCCCAGGATGCCGACCTGGAAGGCCCGTTGCGGGTGACTGCGGCCCAGCTCATATTCCAGGTTCAACTGGCGGAAATCGTCGCCCGCTTTGCGGAACGCCATCCGCAGATCGAGCTGTCGATGATTGCGGCCAATGAAGTTCTGAGCCTGCAGCGCGGCGAGGCGGATGTCGCGGTCCGGGTCACCGACCGTCCGGATGACACCCTGTTCGGGCGCATGGCGACAGGGCAGAGCCGGGGCTTTTACGCATCGAAAGCCTATCTGCGGACCCATGAAGAGGCCTTGTCGAAGACATCCGATCCGGCGGAAATTGCCTGTGTCACCTTCAAATGGTGGGACCAGGGGCCGCCCAAGGAAATCCGCGAGCGGTTTCCGAACGCCTACGCTTCGGTCGTCTGCGACGACATGATTGCGCTTCATGCCGCTGTCCGGGCCGGGCTCGGCATTGGCCGCTTGCCCTGTTTTCTGGGCGATCCCGACCCGGACCTCGATCGCGTCCCGGGGTTCGAGCTTGCCCGCTACCTGGATATCTGGATCCTGACCCATCCGGACCTGAAGCATGTGGAACGCATCCGCCGCTTCATGCGCTTTGCGGCGGATGCGTTCAAGGCGAATGCCGGGCTCTACCTCGGAAGGTGAAGGGCCTCAGGTGCTCAGGAAGCGCGCCTTGACGGTCGGGTCTGCCGCAAGCTCCTCGCTGGTGCCGGTCCAGACCGTGTTGCCCTTCTCGATGACCACGTGCCGGTCGGCGAGCCGCTCCAGGGCCGAGACCGTCTTGTCGACCACCAGGATGGCCTGGCCGTGGCTTTTGAGCCCTTCCAGGCAGGACCAGATTTCGGCGCGGATGAGCGGGGCGAGGCCTTCGGTCGCCTCGTCGAGGATTAAAAGCTTCGGATTGGTCATCAGCGCCCGGCCGATGGCAAGCATCTGCTGTTCGCCGCCGGAAAGCTGGGTGCCGAGATTGCGCCGGCGCTCTTCGAGCCGGGGAAAGAGACCGTAGACGGTCCTGAGCGTCCATGCGCTTCCCGCACGCCGGGCAGCGGTCGCAACGAGATTTTCCTCCACCGTCAGGGTCGGGAAGACCTGCCGGCCTTCGGGAACCAGTCCGAGACCCGCCTGTGCGACCCGGTAGGACGGTTTTCCGGCCATGTCCGTGCCGTCGATCCGGATGGCGCCGGCGGATGCCTTGAGCATGCCGAGAACCGTCTTGATGGTCGTCGTCTTGCCCATACCGTTGCGGCCCATAAGGGTCACGACCTCACCCGGGTGAACGGAGAGCGAGACATCGAACAGCACGCGGCTGTCGCCGTAGCCTGCCTGAAGGTTCCGGACGTCGAGAATTGGCGCGCTCATGCGGTTTCGTCCTCCCCGAGATAGGCCTCGCGGACCTTCGCGTCGTTCCGGATTTCGTCCGGCGTTCCGGTCGCGACGATGCCGCCATAGACGAGGACGGAAATCCGGTCGGCGAGCTGAAACACCGCATCCATGTCATGTTCCACAAGGAGCATGGGAATGCTTGCCTTGAGGGACTTCAGTACCTCCACCAGGTTCCGCGTTTCCTCCGGTCCCGTGCCGGCCATGGGCTCGTCCAGAAGCAGAAGCTTCGGCTCTCCGGCCAGTGCAATTGCCAGTTCCAGCACCCGCTTCTCGCCGTGGCTGAGATTGCCCGCACGCGCATCCGTCCGGTGAGACAGGTTGACCGTGTCGAGGATCGCGCGCGCCTTGCTGTTGAGGCTCTCGTCGGTAGCGGCCGGTTTGAAGAAATGGAACGAATGTCCATGGTGCGCCTGCACGCCGAGCGCCACGTTTTCCAGAACGGAGAACTCGGGCAGGATTGCCGTGATCTGGAACGAGCGGCCGAGGCCGAGTTGCGCCCGCCTTGCCACGGGAAGGGCCGTCACGTCGCGGCCGGCAAAGAAAACCTTGCCGCTGTCCGATTGGACATTGCCCGCGATCTGGCCGATCAGCGTGGTCTTGCCGGCGCCGTTCGGACCGATCACCGCATGGATTTCGCCCGGAAAGACCTCAAGCGACAGGTCTTTCGTCACCTGCAGGGCGCCATAGGCCTTGTTGAGGTTTTTCAACTGGAGTGCGGGAGCGGTCATGACTTGTCGCCTCCCTTGATCAGGCCGAGAAGGCCGCCCTTGCCGTAAAGCACCACGAGGATCAGGAGCGGTCCGAAGATCAGCCGCCAATGCTCGGTATAGCCGGAGAGCACTTCCTCCATCGACAGGTAGGCGACCGCGCCGAGAATGGCGCCGTGCAGTGAGCCCAGCCCGCCGAGGATGACCATGACGAGGATCTCGCCGGAGCGTTGCCAGGACATGTAGGCGGGCGAGACGAATTCCGACTGGTTGGCCATGAGCGCACCGGCAAGCCCGGCGATCATCCCCGCAATGACATAGGCGGCCAGCCGGTAGCGGTAGGGATCGATGCCGATGGCGTGAAGGCGCGCCTCGCTCTGCTTCGCTCCCTTGAGCACCCGCCCGAAGCGCGATCCGGCAATCTGCTTGAGGAGCAGCGTAACGGCGAGCAGGACGCCGAAGACCAGATAGTAGAACGATGTATCGTCGGAAAAGAGCCCGGTGTCGAAGAACTCGCTGCGGCTCCAAAGCGTCAGGCCGTCATCTCCGCCATAGGCTGAAAGCGATGTGGCGGTGAAATAGGCCATCTGGCCGAACGCGAGCGTGATCATGATGAAATAGACGCCGCGGGTCCTTAAGGAGATCGCCCCGGTCACCAGGGCGAACAGGCCGGATATCAGGATTGCCACCGGAAAGGATATCCAGGCCGCCCAGATGTCGCTGTCGGCCAGAATGCCGACCGCATAGGCGCCGAGGCCGAGATAGGCGGCGTGCCCGAAGCTTACCATGGCTCCGATCCCGAGGATGAAGTCGAGGCTGACGGCGGCAATAGCCAGCACCAGGATGCGGGTGACGAAAAGCAGGATGAACCGGTCATCCGTGAAAGCGGCATAGGCAGGCACCAGGGCCAGCAGCGCAAACAGAAGGATCGGCACGATCCGGTTCCGGAAGAGGAATGCGGTACCGGTCATGCGGTTCTCACAGGAAACAGGCCGCTCGGGCGGAAGAACAGGACGCCGGCCATGAGGATATAGATCAGCATGGAGGCAATGGCCGGACCGACGTCATTGGCGGCCGATGGCGGCAGCAGCATGCGGGCGATGTCTGTTGCGAACGAGCGCCCGAGCGTATCGACCAACCCGATCAGGAGGGCTGACAGAAAGGCGCCGCGGATAGAGCCGATGCCGCCGATGACGATCACCACGAAGGCGAGGATCAGGAGATTGTCGCCCATGCCCGGTTCCACCGACAGGATCGGCGCGGCCATGATGCCGGCAAAGCCCGCGAGCATGGCGCCGAAACCGAAGACGATCATGAACAGTCTGCGGATATTCACCCCGAGGGCTGCAACCATCGGCGCATTGCTGGCGCCGGCCCGCACCAGCATGCCGACGCGTGTACGGGTCACCAGCACATAGAGCAGGGCCGCCACGCCAAGGCCCGTCCCGAGCAGCGCCACCCGGTAGACCGGGTAGTTGAAATTCTCAAACAGCCGGATCGAGCCGTTCAGCAGTTCCGGCACCGGAACGGACAGGGGGGCGGCACCCCAGATCACCTTCACGGCCTCGTTGAGGAACAGGATCACGCCGAAGGTGGCGAGCACCTGGTCGAGATGATCCCGATCGTAAAGGTGGCGGAAGACAAGGAACTCCAGCAACAGGCCGCAGGCAAGCGCCGCCAGCAGGGCCAGCGGAAGCGCCAGCCAGAAGGAGCCGGTCAGCTTGTAGGCGGCCACCGCCAGATAGGCGCCGAGCATGTACTGGACGCCATGGGCGAGATTGATGAAATCCATGACGCCGAAGACCAGCGTCAGCCCGGCCGCAATCAGAAACAGGAGGATGCCAAGCTGCATTCCGTTCAGGGTCTGAACGGCCAGAAGAGTCGTGCTCAAAACGAAATGTCCGGTCGAAAGTTGTCGTGTCGGGGAGAGCCCGGACGGAAAGTCCGGGCTCCCGTACGGCGGTTAGTTCATGCGGCAGGAGCCGGCATAGGCATCGCCGAAGTCGTCAAAGACCTTCTCGACGGCTTCCGTCACATAGCTGTTTCCGTCCTTGACCGCCTTCGTCAGATAGAAGTCCTGGATCGGGAACTGGTTGGTGTTGAACTTGAAGTCGCCGCGGACGCTTTCGAACGGAGCTGCGTTCAGGGCCGAGAGGAGGGCGACCTTGTCCTTGATGCCGGCCATGCCGACTGCCCCGTCGATCAGCTGTGCCGCGTCATAGCCCTGGGCGGCGTAGAGCGACGGTGCGTAGCCGTATTCCGCCTTGAAGTCGCGAACGAACTTGGCGTTTGCCGGATTGTCGAGGTTCGGAGCCCATTCTGCCCCCGAATAAAGACCGACGGCCAGATCCTTGGTGGCGGGAAGCGTCGTCTCGTCGACGGTGAAAGTGGACAGGAACGGGATGACGTCCTTGAGACCGGCCTGGGAGTACTGCTTGACCAGGTTCACGCCCATGCCGCCCGGCATGAAGGTGAAGATCGCGTCCGGCTTCAGATCGGCGATCCGGGCGAGTTCGGCGGAGAAATCGAGCTGGCCGAGCTTGGTGTAGATTTCGGCCGCGACTTCACCGGTGTAATGGCGCTTGAAGCCGGCGATGGCATCTTTGCCCGCCTGATAGTTCGGCGCCATGACGACCATCTTGCCGTAGCCCTTCTGGCTGGCATAGCGGCCCATGACCTCATGGTTCTGATCGTTCTGGTAGGATGTGGAGAAGAAATACTTGCTGCAGCCCTTGCCGGCGATCGGAGACGGGCCCGCATTGGCACCGATGAAGATCGTTTCGGACTGAACGATCGGCTTGTAGACGGCCATCATGACGTTGGAGAAGACGACGCCGGCCATGATGTCGACCTTGTCGCGCTCCAGGAGCCCCTGGACCTTGGTCAGGGCCGCATCGGGCTTCAGTTCGTCATCGACCACGATGACATCCGTATCCATGCCGCCGAGTTTGCCGCCGGCCTGTTTGACGCCGAGCAGGAAGCCGTCACGCATGTGCTGGCCGAGCACCGCGGGCGGACCCGACAGTGTGGCAAGGAAGCCGATCTTGAGGCCTTCGGCGCTGGCGGGCGCAGTTGCTGCGCCGAGACCGGCAAGGCCGATGGAGGCGCCAACCGCGACCGCTGACAGAATTTGCTTCATTGTAGTCGTCCCCTCGTGACTTTCGGATTGGGCAGTTTCCCGATTCATTTGTTTTTCTGCGGGATACCGCCGGTTCGGTGCCAGATTAATAGCAAGCCGGTACGGCACACAATCACTCAGGCCTTGTAAACGGCGAAACCGGTTACTGCCTGATCGTACCTTCCCGGCCTTACCCTCCTTTTCCGGCATCCTGGAATTCCTTTAAGCTTAAAATAATTTTTGAACGCTCCGCAAGCTTTCTGTCGTCCGGGTCGACAGAAAATGTCATGCGATTATCAGATGCTCGCCCAATTTCGGTCCGGATACCGCCACATAGGCGCGAATTAATGAGGATACGGGCAGGGGAAATGGCGTTCGGGCGCAATGTAATTGCGCTCGTTATGTCCACGGAGGGCACCATGTTCAAGTATTCTATGCCATCCACGCAGCCGATCGTTGCGGCTGAGTTTCACGGTATCCCGGAGTTTTCGGAAGAACGGGAAGACGAGGTCCGGGACCGTCCGGATCTGACGATTGTCCGGGCCCCTTCCGCAGCGCCGCCCCGTCTGCGCGGTGTGGAGGCGGAAGACGACGGAGATCTGATGATCCCGGATATTCTGCGAAAGCCGCCGGATATTCACGTCGATCAGGACCAAGAAACCGCCTGGCACGGACCTGCGGAAAGAAACTTCCGCCTGCTTCCGGTCGCGGCTGCATCGGCGGCCGGTCTCCTGCTCGTTCTTGCCGGAGGCGCGATGATCTATGCTGCCGGTACACTATCGAACCGGGACACCGGGACCGTTTCCGTAAAAACGATCTCCCTTGAAGGACAGACGTCAGCCGGTTCGGACGGGGATGCCGGCCCGCAGGCATCTGCTCCTGTAAAGGCACAGGCGTTTGACCAGTCGGGCTTCGACCTGCGTTTCAATTCCGCAAAGGCTGCGGATACCCATCCGGGCTCGCTCAAGATCAAGAGCCAGGACCGCATCGCGAAAATACCGCTGGAGAAGACCGGAAAGGCCGGAGCAGGGGAGCTTTCGTCGCGCCCCGGATCCCGCTCTCATCTGCCGGTCCTCGGCTATGCGTCGGTTCCGAACCCCCATGTCGGATGGGATGAAGGCCAGAAGGCGATTTCGTCCGCTGCCGACAGGGCGTCTTTGAAAGACGCCAGAATTGCTACTAATCAGCCGGCTGATGCAGTGCCGGCCGGCGGGACTGATGACGGGACCGACGTTGCAGCCTCGGCACCGGCCGTCACGCCTGCCGCCCCGGGAAATACGCTCGATCCCGGAGAAATGACGGAAACCTCCACTGTTACTGCGGATGTCAACCTTCGCAGCGCGGCAGAAAAGGATGCGCCTGTTCTGACGGTCGTGCCGAATGGAACGTCGGTCGGTGTCGGATCCTGCGATCGCTGGTGGTGCGCCGTCAGCTTCAACGGCCGGACAGGTTTCGTCGGCAAAAAGTTCGTCGACGGCAAGAGTTGACGGGATCAAAGGGCCGCAGAGGCCGCTTCGGACCGGAAGGTATCCGGATGTTAGGATTTGAAGCCTAACATCCGGCTCTCAAGTTCCTGCGAAAGACAAGCGCCAGGCAAGCCGGAGCGGATACGTTCGGGCAAGACTGACGCACAAGTCGAGAGGTTCCCATGATCGGCCCCGAACCGTGCCACCGCCCTCTTGCCCGAACCGACAAACGCCGTTTCGGCGCGCTTGCCGTTCTGCTCGCTGCAACATCGATCGTGCTCTCCCCGGGGCAAAGCTATGCCGGCGGCAGCCTCTCAACTTGTGAGGACTATGCGCGCGATTATGCCGATGCCCACGCGGGCAGTGGCGACCCGACGGGCGATATGGTCGACGAGGGCATGCGCGGTGCCGTTGCCGGTGGCGCCTGGGCCGGTCCCGGCGGCGCAAGGCGCGGTGCCCGGGCCGGAGCAGCCCTGAGCGTCCTGGATAATCTGGGGTCGACGCCGGAAGGCTGGCAGTCGCTTTACGACATGGCCTACCAGATGTGCATCAATGAAAACTCGCCGGCGAATTACCGGCCGGACCCGACGGTAAGCCCGAATGTCACCCCCGATTGCCGGTCTTCGGCGACCACCCAGCCGATCCCGCCATTGCCCGATGGCACGATCCGCGCGGGAAGCGGCTGTCCCTGAGCCAGAAACCGGATGCAATCCCTCTATTCAGCGCGCCTCCCTCGTGGAGAAGCCTTGAAAGCCTGTTGACGTCCGGGATACGGCAACGTCAACTGTGCCCGGTAATTTTGGTCGTAAACTTATTAGACGAGTCCACGACCCGACCCGTGTTGCCCTGAAAGTCGATTGATCAGAGAGCGCCCATGAACTTGTCCACCCGCATCGCCGTTTCCCTCATTTCCGGCCTTATGGTCGCCGTTGCGTCGCCTGCCTTTGCCAAAGTCCCGTGCGGCGGCGATTTCGGTCAGTTTCTGGAAGGCGTCAAACAGGAGGCAATTGCGTCCGGCCTTTCGGCGCGCGCTGCGAACCGCGCGCTCGCCGGGGCGCAGATCGATCGCAAGGTTCTGTCCCGCGACCGGGCGCAAGGGGTTTTCAAGCTGGATTTCCTCACCTTCTCCAAGCGCGCCATCTCAAGCTACCGGCTGAAAAACGGCGCGGCCAATATGCAAAAATGGTCCAGGGTCTTTAATCGGGCGGAAAAGGACTACGGCGTTCCCGCCCCCGTGATCACGGCCTTCTGGGCGCTTGAGACCGATTACGGCGGGTTCCAGGGCGATTTCAACACCGTGAATGCGCTGGCGACGCTGTCCCACGACTGCCGCCGGCCGCACCTGTTCCGGCCGCAGCTGATCGCCGCGATCGAGATGGTCCAGCACGGCGATCTAGACCCGCGCGGCACGACAGGGGCCTGGGCCGGGGAGATCGGGCAGGTGCAGATGCTGCCCGCCGATATCATCCGCTTCGGCGTGGACGGCGACCATGACGGCCACATCAACGTCAAGGCGAGTTCCGCCGATGCGATCCTCACGGGCGCGAAGTTCATTCAGCATCTGGGCTGGAAACGGGGCGAACCCTGGCTGCAGGAAGTCTCCGTGCCGGCCAACTTTCCGTGGGAAACGACCGGCCTCGACCAGCGCAGGAACGGCAGCGAGTGGGCCCGCATGGGCGTGAAGGCGCGCCAGGGCAAGATCGCCAACGTGCCCGCGGCGCTGATCCTGCCTCAGGGCCGCAAGGGGCCGATTTTCCTGGCCTACCGGAACTTCGACATCTATCTGGAATGGAACCAGTCCTTCGTCTACACGACGACGGCGGCCTATCTGGCGACCCGTCTCGGCGGCGCGCACGTCTATGACCAGGGCAATCCGGATCCGGGCCTGAGCGACCCGCAGATGAAGCAGCTGCAGAAGAAGCTTGAAGATCTCGGCTACGACGTCGGCAAGATCGACGGCATCCTCGGCTCGGGCACACGCCATGCCGTTCAGGAAATGCAGAAGAAGCTCGGCATGCCCGCCGACGGCTGGCCGACGGAGGAACTGCTGGCGCGGCTGTAAAAGCCGCGCGGCTTGAGACCCCCCGTTTACTGCGAGCCGCTTGGTGCTTTTTCCGGGATCGTCGGCTTGTGGCCGTCTCCGGTGAGAAATACGGCCAGGATACGCACCGGGGTCGTGCCTGTGTTGTGTCCCTGATGGGTCACGTGCATGGCTTCCAGAAAACCGTCGCCCGGTTTGTAGTGGCGTTCGCCGATGCCTTCATAGGTCACCGTCAGGTCCCCTTCGAGAATATATGCGTAAAGGGGCGTGCCGTGCTGGTGCCAGGCGGTCTTCTCGCCCGGTTCCATGGTGACGATCAGGGATTTGATACCCGGATCCTTCGCAGGAAAGACGACTTTCTCGCCGGCAATGGTGGAGTCGCCGGTGAAGACGTCGACGACCTTCTTGTAGGGCGTCTCGGCGGGCGCATCGGCGGCCTTTTCCTCCGACGCGACCGGCTTCGGCTTGGCGACGACCGGCGCGGCCGGCGACTTCGGCTTTGCGACCGGCGAAATCGAGACATCCGCAGCGAATGACGGCGATGTCAGCGCCGGCAGGCCCGGGATGGAAAGAACCGCGACGGCGGCCAAGAGGCGAATGTGATTGCAAACCATGTTTTGTCTCCCGCTCTGTTGGCAGAAGACTAGCCGCAGACAGGAAAAAAGAGGTTACCGTCCGGGCTCTTCCGTGTCGGAAGGCGAGGGCGCGATCACGAAGCGTGGGCCCGTGCCGCTGTGGCCGGCGCGGTCTTCCGGGTTATAAAGCGCGCAGCTTTCAAGCGACAGGCAGCCGCAGCCGATGCAACCGTCGAGCCGGTCACGCAGCCGGCGGAGGGTGGTGATCTTTCTGTCGAGATGACCGCGGAAGGTCTGGCTGATCCGCGTCCAGTCCCGCTTCGTCGGCGTCCGGCCCTCCGGCAGAGACTTCAGGTAGCCGGCGATCTCGGCGATGGTGAAACCGAATTCCTGGGCAATCAGCACGAAGGAAAGCCGGCGGATATCGGAGCGCAGGAACCGGCGCTGGCCGCCGGCGTTGCGGGCCGGTGTCACCAGTCCCTTCGTCTCGTAGAAGCGGATCGCGGAAACGGACAGGCCGGTACGTCTTGCCAGGTCGCCGATCGACAACAGGTCGTTGCCTCTTGTCCTTGCCATGTTTTTTATCCCAAACCCTTGACCTCAAGTAAGGTTGAGGTTCTAGATCAGGAACCTGTTCAAGTCAAACAGGAGGTAGGCCAATGGCCGATGCGTTTCTGGAACACGTCAACATCACCGTCAGCGACCCGGTGAAAACCGCGCAAAGGCTCGCCGACCTGTTCGGCTGGCATATCCGCTGGCAGGGCGAAGCCAAGGCCGGCGGTTACACGGTTCATGTCGGCAACGACAACTCCTATGTGGCGGTCTATTCGCTCGGGCAGCCGAAGGACGGCCCGGACAGCTACACCACCCGGGGCGGGCTCAACCATGTCGGTGTGGTCGTCGACGATCTGGAGGCAACCGAGGAAAGGGTCAAGGCCATGGGCTACACACCCCACAGCCATGCCGATTACCAACCCGGCCGCCGGTTCTACTTCGACGGCGACGACGGCATCGAGTTCGAGGTGGTGAGTTATCCGTACTGAGTGGATCTCCGTGCCGGACACGGTCGCGATGCGCATGCAAAAGGCGGCTTGAGGACAAGCCGCCTTGGACACTGATTTTATTATTCATCATCGGGCGATGCAGCCCGATGCAGCAGCCTACCGGGGCGCCATGCGGATGGCGCCGTCGAGGCGGATGGTTTCGCCGTTCAGCATGTCGTTTTCACAGATCGACCTGACGAGCTGGGCATATTCCGTCGCCCGTCCGAGGCGGGACGGGAAGGGAACCTGCTGGCCGAGGCTGTCCTGGACTTCCTGGGACAGGCCGAGCAGCATCGGCGTTTCGAATATGCCCGGGGCGATGGTCATGACACGGATACCGGCCTTGGACAGGTCCCGGGCGACCGGCAGCGTCATGCCGGCGATGCCGGCCTTCGAGGCCGCGTAGGCAACCTGGCCGATCTGGCCGTCGAAAGCGGCAACGGAGGCGGTGGATACGATCACGCCGCGGGCGCCGTCCGCGTTCAGCGGCTCAAGTTCGGCCATGGCGGTGGACGAGAGCGCGATACAGCGGAACGAGCCGACCAGGTTGACGGCAATCACCTTCTCGAACATGTCCATCGGATGGGGTTCGCCGCGAGACGTGGTCTTGGCGACCGGCGCGATCCCGGCGCAGTTGACCAGAATGCGTTCCGTCCCGTGAGCGGCCCGCGCCGCCGCAAAGCCGGCCTCGACGCTTGCCTGGTCGGTAACGTCGACACTCACGAACAGGCCGCCGATTTCCTTTGCGACCGCTTCGCCCTGCGTCTGGTCGCGGTCGAACAGCGCCACCTTGACGCCCTCGGATGCCAGCATGCGTGCCGTAGCGGCACCCAGGCCGGATGCGCCGCCGGTAACCACCGCGGCAATTTTGTCATTCAGTTGCATGTAGCCTCCGCATTCATCGATGTAAAATATTGATATTACGTCATATTTTTTATTCTTTTGACTTTGACGTAAACTGAAGAACGGAAACTGGCCTGAAATATCCGCAAGGTCAAGAGCAGATATGCAACGTTAATGCATCGGGCAGGGTGAAGATGGCCGGGGAACGTGCAGGGCGGCGGCTTCAGGCCATGGGAAGGGGAGGAACCGAGCTGTGAATGGCCCTATGCAAGCACCTTGAGGTCCAGCGGTGCGGCAAGACCGCTGATCGGGCGCGCAAGGCGATCCTGCGCGGGCAATCCGTCATAGCCCTGGGCAACGGCAAGGTCCCAGGTCACCGCATCTGTAAGGGCCTGGGAGGCTTCCTGCTTGTTGGCGTCTTCCAGCTTTGCCGCCCGGTTCACCGCATCTCCGATGACGGTGAATTCCAGCCGGTCGTGTGATCCCACGACACCCACGGTGACAGGTCCCGCCGCAACGGCAGTACCGATCCTGAAATCGCCCGGCCAGCCGGCGGCCTGAAAAAGGTCTTTTCTGTCCTGAATGGCCACAATAACCGCCATGGCAGCCCTCAAGGCATCGGCGGCGTAAGTCTTTGAAGAATGGATCGCGCCGAAGGTTGCGAGGATCCCGTCGCCGAGGAACTTGTCCACCCGTCCGCCCGCCCGCTCGATCACCTCGACTGCCGTGTCCTGATAGGCGGCCAGCACCGCCATGACCTTTTCCGGCGGCATGTGGTTGGCCGTCCGGGTGAAACCCCGCACATCCACATAAAGGATGGCGGCCTCCCGAACGACGCCTTCGCCGGCCTGCAGCCGGGCCTCTGCTCCCGTGATGGAGGCGGCGACCTCAGGCGCGAAGAAGCGGCGGAGATCGCTCGCCGCCGTCTGTTCGCGGATGGAGATCATCATCATTTTCCGGCCCCGGTAGAGGGCCGCAGTCAGGATCGCGGTCACGGTGATAATGACCACGGTCTTGTCCAGTTCCGCACCGATCAGGATGGAATTGCTGGTCAGGTATTCGACATAATTTCGCGTGATCCGCATGCTGCCCATGTCCGAGAAAACGGCATAGAGCACCAGGCCGATCCAACCGCACACCGCGACGAAGCCGGTGGTCAGCACGAACCTCGGATCGAACCGCAGGGCGCGAAGACTGATGAAGATGAACATGTACATCAGCGTCGGCGCCTTCAGATAAAAGGTCGGATGCTGATTGTACTGGATGTGAAAGGAAAAGATCAGGCCGACCAGGAGCGCCATGTCGACGCCGATGGAGACGACCAGATACCAGTTCGGCAGGATGATCCGGTAAGACAGGACCAGACGGACGAGTGTGAACAGGAAATAGATGCCAAGTCCGATCGGAACGAAATTGAACCCGGCCGTTCCTTCCGCACGCGGGGCAATGGCGTAAAGGGAGGAGAAGAACAGGACCAGGGCGAGCTGAACCCAGCCGATCAGGCGCTCCGATTCCGCTTCGCGCTGCCGGAACTCGTTGCGGACCCGTTCGGGTATACCCGCTTCCGGCAGTCCGCCGCGGAAAACTGACCTGATTGTCTCGCGAATCCCCGCCATCGCCGTCTCGTTTTCTTCGTTTGGGGGCATGATACGGTAAGTTTGTCCGGAATTGGACGGTTCCCCGGGCGACAGCAAGCCTTCCTCAGGCTTTGTGATCCGGCGTGATCGGTTGTGTCCTCCTACTGTGCCCCTAGGGCTTGAGCAGCATGCCCTCGCTCGCGACCAGCGTTCCCGGGTAGGCAGCGTCCGCCGCCATGCCGATTTCATCGAGTTCGTCGTCAGACCGGCGCGGGTCGTGGTGAAACAGCACCGGCACCTTAACATTCGCTTCCCTCGCCAGCGTAACCGCCTTCTGCCAGGTGGAGTGGCCCCAGCCCTTATAGCCTTCATATTCGTCGTCGGTGAACATGGCGTCGTAGATCATGAAATCGGCGCCTTCCACAAACCTGCGGACGTTGGCGTCGATCTCCGGATCGCCGTGTTCGTGGTCGGTGATGATGCAGATCGATTTGCCGCCGTAGTCGAACCGGTACCCGCAGGCCCCGCCCGGATGATTGAGGCGCACGGTTCTGATCACCAGGTCGTCATTGCGCGGCAGGATATCGCCAGCCTGGAATGTGCGGAAGTTGACCGCCTTCAGGGTCTTGGCGGCAACCGGAAAGATCGGGGGCGACATGATCCGTTCGACGATGTCCACCAGGCTGGTTTCGTCGAGGAAGTGGCCTGCCCAGGCATTCACCTCGAAACGGGGATCATAGGCGGGCTTGAAGAACGGCAGTCCGCAGATGTGGTCCAGGTGGGTGTGGGTGAACAGGAGGTCGAAGGCGACCGGCTCGCACTTGCACAGATCCGCCCCGAAATTGCGCGCGCCCGAGCCGCAGTCGACCAGCACGAGGGAATTGCCGGCGCGAATTTCGAAACAGGTCGTTTCTCCGCCGTAGCGGAGCGTGCTGGCGCCAGGCGTCGGTGTCGAGCCGCGCGCACCCCAGCAACGAAGCGAAAACTGGTCGGCCACTCAATACTCCTTCAAGCAGCCGCGCCCGAGCGGGCCGCGGCAAGATCGCGCGTGGTCTGTTCGAGTCTGAGGGCAAGGGTGCGCATGACTTCAAGGGCCATATCGGGAAATTCCTTCAGGAGTTTCAGAAAATCGTCCTTGGAAACCGTAAGCACATCCATATCGTTCGCCGCGACGAGGGTCGCGGTTCTCGGCACATCGCACAGGATGGCGATTTCCCCGACGATGGAGTTGGCCTCGACCTTTGCCACGGCTTTTTCCCCGTCGGGCGTATTGACCAGAACGTCCGCAGATCCTTTCAGGATGATAAAGGCCGAATCGCCTTCTTCTCCCTGGGTGCACAAGCGCTCTCCGGTCTTGTACTCCATCCGGTCGCTGATGAAGGCAAGAAGGCGCAGCTTTGTATCGTCGATACCCCTGAACAGGGGAACCTTTCTAAGGGCCCCGACTTCGCTTTCCAAAGACACACTAACCTCCTTTGCCGTCGGCGACGACGAGAAATCTGCCGGCCTTTGCCGGTATGCGGGTTTCAGAAAAGCATCTTGGTTGCCGATCCTCAAGCATCCTGAGTGCCTTTCGATGCGATCCGCCCCTGATCGAGGATAACCGCATGATCGAATTCGGCGGCAACCTCTTCGTTGGGAGTGCCGAACAACAGGGTCCGGCCGTCGAGAACTGTCCGGATAGACTGGCGCAATGTCCTGTCCTCATCGCTGAGGCCCGTGGCGATGTCGTCAAGAATGGTGACCTTCGCATTCTTCAGAAGTCCGCGGACAAGCGCCAGGCGCCGGCGTTGCTGGGCCGACAGGCGCGAGCCGGAAATGCCAACATGATAATTGAACCCGGCATAGGTGATCGGTTCGCGCAAGCCTGTTTCCTCAACCACCGAGCGCAGGACCTGGTCGATCCGCTGGCGTGCATCCCTTCGATCGACACGGGGGCGGCCGAACAGGAGGTTGTCTTCGATGGTCAGCGGCGGCAGATAGAGGTTCGGGTCGATCGCAAGGAATTTGTCGTCCTTATCGACCACCTGATCGCGGAACTGGGTGCGGGACGCAATGATCTCCGACTGCAGTTCGTCGGTCATGATGCCCAGACGATGGCGGGCCGGAACCAGCTTGAAGGCCAGCGACAGAAGCCGAACCTTGTCATTTTCCGAAAGCCCCGGTTTCTGCTGTTCGGACCGCACGACCCGGATCATGCGTTCGAAGTCCGGCAGCTCATCCTGGGTAATGAACGAGTAGTTGCCGAGCAATCCGCTGTCGCCGCTGACGTTCGCAAACAGTTCGACCATGGTTTCGGCGATCTTGATGCCGATCGACAGGAACTTCTTGTCAAGCCCGGTGCTGGCCAGGAATTCCTTGACCTCCGGAATCTCCGGCATCATGTCCGGAGTGATCTCCGGGTCCGTCGGCACCGCGAAGAACAGGTTTTCCGCAAGGCTGGCGCTGGGATTGAATGTCTTGATGTCCCACAGTTCGACCAGGTCCTTGAGCTTGGGGTCCTGGGCGATCCGTTGGGTGAGTTCCCTGCGGACGGCCAGTATTCGTTCGGCAAAGGCCTCGTTCATACCCGGATCGAAGCGGGACTGGAGGCCCAGCCGGTAGACATCCGCATCCAGGCCGACTGCGCCAAGCAGCTTGAGAGCTTCGGCATCCAATGCCTCCTCGCTCGCAGCACCGGTCGCCGACAGATCGTCCCACAGAGCCTCGATGTCATAGGTCGGGTTCTGGGTTTCCTTGGCTTCGAGAAGCCGGCGGCCGTACTCCCGCAAGGCATCTCCCGTGCGCTCCGGCGTTGTGATCGGGCGATGGCGCAGGCCGTAATAGAGGTTGTCCCGGATGGTTCCGGTCCAGATATGGATCGCGCCGCCGACATAGGCGATTTCCCGGCCGAGGGTCGCCGCCGTCAGCCGGTCGAGATCCTGGTCGCCGATTTCGACACGGCCCGAAGACGGACTGACGAGGCCGGCAGCGAGCTGCAAAACTTCCGACCGGCCGGACCCGTCCTGACCGACGACCGCGCAGGACTGCCCGGCCGGCACGGTCATGGTGATATCCATGACCTCCTGCCCGGCGGCTCCACCGGAAAAGGAGACATTCTGGAGGGTCAGGTCGCCGGACAACTCGATGTGTTCGTCGGAGGTCAGGCGCTCGACCGGGTAGATGTCGGGCGGATCGAAATTCTCGACGACGGTCTGATATTTCACGTCGACGTCGGCCACGATCTGGTAATAGGCGAGCAGCTCTTTCCAAGGACCGGCAAGGTCCTTGTAGGCGGCAATCACCGCGAGCAGCGCGCCGATGCTCATGTTGCCTTCAATCACCAGATAGCCGCCGATCAGGTAGAAGAAGAACGGCGTAAGTTGGTTCATGAAGTTGTTGAGAAACTTGATGAAATATTTCCGATTGAAAATCTCGTAGCGGATCTTGAAGTTTTCGTAGAGCCGGTCGGAGAAATCCGCCGAATGCCAGGCCGACGTGTCGTTTGCATGAATTTCCGGCACACCGGAAATGCTCTCGCCGATCTTGTCGGAGATCAGCCGGACGTTTTTCACCCGCTTGCGCGCCAGAAGCACCACCTTGCGCTGCAGCTTCGGGATCACATAGCCCTGGATCGGATAGGAACTCACGGCGGCAAGGCCGAGCAGCGGGTCCTGCATGAAGATGAAGCCGAGCTGCACGATCAGCATCCCGCCCTGATAGGCCGGCAGCGCGATCGCCTCGCCGATGAAACCGCCAACATCCTCGACTTCGGCCGTGATCATCGGAATGATTTCACCGGAGCTCACTTTCCGGAAATGCGGCAGCCGGAAGCGCAGAACCCGCTGGAAAAGGTCGAAACGCAGCCTGCGGAGCATGCGCTCGCCGAGCCGGCCCTTGAACACGTTGATGTAGAGCTTCAGGCCGTTCGATGTGACGACGAGGGCCAGGAAAGCGGAGCACAACAGAAACAGATAGGAAATCTGGTCGAATTCCAGGCCGAGAATGACCCGGGGAAAGCCGTCGCCCTGAACCGCGTCGTTGACGATCAGCTTCGGCAATTCGAGGAGAATATAGGTGATCGGATAAGAGATGACCGTAATGAGAAGAATGAAAATCTGCTGGCGTGCACTGAATTTCCAAATGAAGCGAAACAGGCTCTTTTCCATGTCGGCATCCAAATTGATAAAGCGCAACTGTGTGCACACACAGCCGGAATAGTATATTAACCAGGCAGCAGGGATGTGCTACCGGTGAATGACAAAGTCTTAAACGGAAATGACACACCAGCAAAGAAGCTGATTATTTCTGCGAGACTCTGCGTGACAAACGGACCTTCGGTGGGACATAAAACCCCGAGCAAGCAGGCGCACGTAACGGGGAAGTATGCGTTCCAACTCACCGAAGATCCTGATTTACAGCCATGATTCTTTCGGGCTTGGACACCTGCGTCGCTGCAGGGCCATCGCGCATTCCCTGGTGGGGATGTTCGACACCCTGTCGGTCCTGATTCTGTCCGGTTCTCCGATCATCGGCAGCTTCGAGTTTCGTTCCCGGGTCGATTTCGTGCGAATCCCCGGGGTGATCAAACTGCGCGACGGCGAATATACGCCGCTGTCCCTGCACCTGAATATCGATCATACCCTGGCGATCCGGTCATCGATCATCGAGCACACGGCGGAAGTGTTCGCGCCGGATATCTTCATCGTCGACAAGGAGCCGCTCGGTCTCCGCGGCGAGGTTCTCGGAACCCTGGAGGCTCTCAAGAATACCGATACGCGCCTTGTGCTGGGACTGCGCGATGTCATGGACGATCCGGAAATCCTGAAACAGGAATGGGAGCGCAAGAACGTCTTCCCGGCGCTGAAGGACCTTTACGACGAAATCTGGGTCTATGGCCCGGAGGGCGTGTGCAACCCGCTGGAGGGGATGGACGTTCCGCAGACCGTTCTCGACAAGGTCCGCTATACCGGATACCTGCGCCGGGATCTGCCGGAAGGGGCGGAGAACCTGCCGAAGCCGGCGCCCTTCGGCGACGAGCCCTATATTCTGGTTACGCCCGGCGGCGGCGGCGACGGCGTGGAAATGGTCGACTGGGTGATGCGCGCCTACGAGGCCAGAAAGCGCCCCCTGTTTCCCGCACTGATCATTCTGGGTCCGTTCATGCCGGCAGCCCATGTGGCCCATTTCGCCGAACGGGCGGAAAACCTGCGCGATGTGTCGATCCTCCGCTTCACGCCGCAGATCGAACCCTATCTTGCCAATGCCACCGCGATCGTGGGCATGGGCGGCTACAACACATTCTGCGAGATCCTGTCCTTCGACAAGCCGACGCTGATGGTGCCGCGCATCATACCGCGCCGGGAACAGGCGATCCGCGCTGACCGGGCGGAGCAAAGCGGCATCCTCACGGTGCTGCCCATCGAGCGGTATCCGGATCCGGGCCTCATGGCCGACGCCCTCGCCAGATTGCCGAAAAATCCGAAGCCTTCATCGGCCGGCATCGACAATCTGCTCGGCGGGCTGGATATCATCGGCGCCAGGGTTGGCGAAATCTTCCAGGAAAACCGCACGGCCCGCATCGACACCAAACGGGCTGTTTTGTAAACGTCGCCCGCACCTCACATCCGAACATCCCGTTAGAGTACGCTGAGCCTGAGAAACCGCATGTCCCGTATCGCCGTCGTGGTCAAAGGCTATCCGCGCCTGTCCGAAACCTTTATCGCGCAGGAAATTCTCGGTCTCGAACAGCGCGGCGTTCCGATCCTGATCGTGGCGCTGCGCGAACCCTACGATCCCTATATCCACGAGTTGCACCGGCAGATCTCGGCCGAGGTGCTCTATCTGCCGGAATATATTTCCGACGATCCGGCGCAGGTCCGGCGGGCGCGGCGCTGGGCCGAGCAGCAGCCGACCTACGAGGCGTCGAGAGCGCTTTTTGAAGCCGATCTGAAGCACGAGAAGAACCCGAGCCGCTACCGGCGCTGGGCGCAGGGCTGCGTCTTCGCCCACGAACTTCCCGAAGACGTCACCTGGATCCATACCCATTATCTGCACACGCCGTGTTCGGCCGCGCGCTATGCGGCGCACCTGTCGGGCAGGGGATGGTCGTTCTCCGCCCACGCCAAGGACATCTGGACCAGCCCGGAATGGGATCTGAGGACCAAACTCGACGATGCCGCCTGGGGCGTAACCTGCACCGGGGTCAACGCGACTTACCTTAAGAGCCTGAGCCGGGATCCGGACAAGATCGAACTGGTCTATCACGGACTGGACTTCACCGGCTTTCCGATGCCTGAGGGCGGCCATTCCACGCGAGACGGGTCCGGCGAACCGGTGCGCCTTCTTTCCGTCGGCCGGGCGGTGGAAAAGAAGGGCTACAACGATCTTCTGACGGCGCTGTCGAAGCTGCCGCAGGACCTGAACTGGCACTTCACCCATATCGGCGGCGGACAGCTCGCCGATAAGCTGAAAGCCCGCGCCGGGAAACTGAAACTGTCAAACCGGATCACCTGGCGCGGCGCGCAGCCGCGGGAAGAGGTCATCAAGTCCTGCCAGGAGGCGGACCTGTTCGTTCTGCCGTCCAAGCTTGCGAAAACCGGTGACCGCGATGGTCTGCCGAATGTGCTGATGGAAGCCCAGTCGATGGGGCTTTGCTGCCTGTCCACGGACGTCTCCGCCATTCCTGAACTTATCGCGGACGGCGAAACGGGACGGCTGGTGCCGCCCGGCGAACCGGTTATGCTGGCAAAGGCGATCGCAGACCTGATCCGGGATCCGGCGGAACGGAACCGGCTCGGAATCGTTTCGTCAAAACATGTGCGAAAACATTTCGCCACCGAGCCGGGCCTCGATCTTCTGGCGGGTAAATTCAGGAAAGTCCTTTAGGTCGCAAACCCGTTCATGAGTTTGCGACCTGAACCAACGGGAAACGGAATCCGGCACCTTGAGAATTGCCTTCACAGCACCGATGAAGCCGATCGACGATCCGGTGCCCTCCGGCGACCGGACCATGGGCCGGCTGATCGTCAAGGCGCTGGAAACCGCCGGCCACGAGGTGCGGATTGCCAGCCGTTTCCGCTCCTGGCGCAAGGACGGCGGCGACGATGTGCTGACGGCCCTCCGTAAAGCAGCCCTGGAAGAGGCGGAGCGCGTTGCCGAAAGCTGGACCAAGGAAGGCTACCGGCCGGATCTGTTCCTGACCTATCACCTCTACCACAAGGCGCCCGACTGGATCGGCCCGGCGCTTGCCGACCGCTTCGGGCTGCCTTACGTGATCGTCGAGGCGAGCCGGGCCCTGAAGCGCAAGACCGGCCCCTGGGCGCTCGGCTTTCAGGCCGCTGACGAGGCGCTTCACCGCTCGGACGCGGTCGCGGCGATCCATAACTGGGACCGGGAACGGCTCCTGCCGTTCTTTACCGATCCGGAAGATCCCCGTCCGGGCGTGCTGCTGCCGTTTCTCGACAGCCATGCGTTTGAAGAGGCTGCGAAAACGCCACGTCCGCCCGTGCAGGCGCCGCTGAAATTGCTTGCCGTCGGCATGATGCGCGAGGGCGACAAGACCCGCTCCTACGAGGTGCTCGCCGAGGCACTCGGCCTCGTCCGGGATCTGCCCTGGCAGCTCACGATCATTGGCGACGGTCCGACGCGGGATCATGTCCTGGACCTTTTCCCCGCCGACCGCATCCGCTGGATCGGCGCGCTGCCGCCGGAACAGCTTCCGGCCCAATATGCCGCCCATGACCTGTTCGTCTGGCCCGCCATCCGCGAGGCCTTCGGCTTCGTCACCCTGGAGGCACAGGCGGCGGGGACCGGTGTCATTTCGGGCGATGCGCTCGGCGTGCCGGAAATCGTTCAGGACGGTGTCACCGGTCTTCTGGCGCCCGAAGGCGACGCGAAGGCGTTTGCTGACCGTCTGCGCAGCGTTTTGAACGATCCCATGAAAGTCCGCGCGTTCGGAGCGGCCGCGGCGGCGCATATCGCGGAAGCCCATTCGCTCGAAGCCGGCGCCGCACGCCTTGACGCCTTCCTCAAAGCCGCGCAAGAGCATTATAGATGCGTCCGTTCCAAGCCAAAGCAGGACAGTTGACCCCATGACCCAGACCGCCTTCATCTATGTCCAGCACCTTCTGGGAACCGGCCATGCGGTACGCGCGGCCGCCATCGGCAAGGCGCTGGTGGCACGAGGCGTCGAAGTGACCCTGGCCACGGGCAACCTGCTGCCGCCGACCCTCGACACCACGGGCCTCGAAATCGTCCAGCTGCCGCCGGCCAAAAGCGCGAACGCCGCCTTCAGCCGGATCATCACCCTCGACGGCAACGACATCGATCCCGCATGGAAGGAAATGCGTACGGCCGCCACGCTGAAGGCTCTGGCGGCGAAGCCCTACGATCTGCTTCTGACGGAAACCTATCCTTTCGGCCGCCGCCAATTCGAGTTCGAGCTGGCTAGCGTTCTGGATACGGTAAAGGCGCTTGATAAGCCGCCCCTGATCGCTTGTTCCGTCCGCGATATCCTTGTCCCCAAGAACGAGCTCTGGAAAGAGGAGTGGATGGCCGACAAGGCGCTCGCCTATTACGACCGCGTGCTCGTCCATGCCGATCCGGATTTCATCACCCTGGCCGACAGCTTCCCCTTCGCGCACAAGGTGGAGAAACTGGTGCGCTACACCGGCTATGTGATGCGCGCCGGGGACCGGCCAGAGCCGCCGGAAGGCGACGGCGAGGACGAGGTGATCGTCTCCTGCGGCGGCGGGGCGCTGGCGGAAGCGTTCCTGAGCGCCGCAGTGGATGCCCGTCCGCTGTCGCGCCGGGCAGGGGACTGCACTTGGCGCATTCTGGTCGGTCATAATATTTCGGAAGAGGATTTCCAGGACTACCGCAAGAGGGCGGGCGAAGGCGTCATCGTGGAGCGCGCGCGGCCCGACTTTACCGGCATGCTGAAACGGGCCCGCCTGTCCGTCAGCCAGGCCGGCTACAACACCATTCTCGACATTCTGGATGCCGGGGTTCCCTCCGTGCTCGTGCCCTTCGCGCAGGCGACGGAAACCGAACAGGCGCAGCGCGCCAAGGCCCTTGCCGCCCGCGGCCGGGTGGTGGTTGCCGAAGAGCATAACCTGACCACGGAAAAGCTCGCCCAGGCCGCCGACGACGCGCTGGCGCTGCCGCGCTCCCATCATCATGTGCTTCTGGGCGGCGCGGAGAAAAGCGCGGATATCCTCATGGAAGACCTGAAGGCGCGGGGCTGATGGATGAGGGCCTTGCAAGGTTCCGCTCGGACCTGACCGCGCACCTCGACTGGTTTGCGGAGCGGGGACGGAAGGTCCGGTTCTGGTGGCGCGACGACGATGCCATCGAGCCGACGGAGGACCTCGACCGGCTGCTGTCGATCGCGAACGAACACGATGTCGACGTGGCGCTGGCCGTCATTCCGAAAGACGCCACGCAGGCTCTCGCCGACCGGCTGGCCGACGAACCGCACGCGATCGTCCTGCAGCATGGCTGGCAGCACAAGAATTTTCAGCGCAAGGATCTCGGCGAAGGGGCCGCAGAGCTCGGCACCCGCCGTGACCCGGACCAGCTGATGGGCGAACTGGCGGAGGGCAAGGCAAAACTGGAAGCCCTGTTCGATGGCCGGTTCGTTCACGCCATGGTGCCGCCGTGGAACAGGATCGCGCCGGAGATCTCGCAGCGCCTGCCGAAAATCGGGCTGCCCGGCCTGTCCACCTTCACCTGGATGAATTTCCCGCGGACGCATCAGGTGCAGACCCACCTCGACATCATCCGATGGAAGAAGGACCGCCGCTTCATCGGCTGGAACAGCGCCGCCATCCGCCTCGATCTGCAGCTTTGCCGGCGCCGCACCAACCCACGTGAGCCGCTCGGTATCCTTTCCCACCATCTGGCGCACGAAGAAGGCTGTTACGCCTTCCTTGAAGAGTTTATCAGCATCGCCGCGCACCATGACGGCGCCGAATGGCCGCCGGTGAAGGACCTGTTCACGGAATAGGTTTATCAGGCGAGCGAGACGAACACGTCGGTCAGCAATTCGTCTTCCGGCGTCTTGGTCGGGTCGTTCAGATAGACCTCCCAGGTCGGCGCGCCGATCCGGATGCCCTCTTTCTCGACATGGGCCATCATTTGCCCGTAGCTGTCGCGCAGCTTGGAATAGGGCCCGGTATGGCGGAAGTGAAGAATCTGTCCGGCCGGCGTCGTGGCATATCGCGTGGGGTCTTCCGCGCTTGCCTCCGCTTCAGACTCAACCGAAAAGCCGGAGCGAAAGGTCATGCGCTCGGGATCGATGGACTGGTAGACGGTCAGCGCCTTGCCTGTCGTTGCGACCCCGCTTTCCAGCAGGAAGTCCCAGACCTCCTGGAACGCCCCGCTCATGGCCGCATTGACTTCCTCCGGCGCCATGCCACAACTGCGCTCCTGATAGAAATAGGGAATTTCGGCAACGTCGACGAGCTTGAACTCCAGCATGATGCGCTCCGGCGGCAGATCGAGGATATCCGACCGGAACTATAGGCCGGTTGGGCTGAGATCCCTAATCGTGCCGAACCCGGTCCCTTTTCAAACCGTCTCCGCGTTCAGCTCCTTCATCGCATGAGCGGCAATCCGGAAGGAATTAAGCCGAGAGATGTGATCGTGGATCTGGCCGGTGATGATCACCTCGTCCGGCTGATAGATCGATGTCAGCTCCGCCAGCTTCGCCTTGACCGTCTCCGGCGCCCCGACGGCGGAAATGCGCAAGGCATCCTCGACCATTTCGATGGCGACCGGCCCGACGAGGGCCTCAAGGTCTGCGACGGGAGCGGGCAGGGGACCGGGGCGCCCGGTCCTGAGATTGATGAAGGCCTGCTGCATGGAGGTTCTCAAGTAGGCGCCTTCTGCATCCGTTGCCGCGGCGAACACGTTGATCGCCATCATGAAATGAGGCTTGTCGAGGTATTTCGACGGCTGGAACTTGCGCCGGTAGATCTTCGAGGCATTGGAAAGTTCCGCAGGCGCAAAGTGCGAGGCGAAGGCATAGGGAAGGCCGTAAAAGGCCGCCATCTCTGCGCCGTAGAGGCTGGAACCCAGGATCCAGACCGGCACCTTGGTGCCCATGCCCGGAACCGCGCGGATTTTCGCGCCTTCCACCGGATCGTCGAGATAGGCCATCAGCTCCATGACGTCCTGCGGGAAGGTGTCGGTCTGGTCCATGGACCGGCGCAGGGCCCGTGCGGTCAGCATGTCGGTCCCGGGCGCGCGGCCGAGCCCGAGGTCGATCCGGTCCGGATAGAGTTCGGCCAGCGTGCCGAACTGTTCGGCGATCACCAGCGGTGAATGGTTCGGCAGCATGATCCCGCCGGAGCCGACCCGCATCGTCGAGGTGGCGCCGGCCACATGACCGATCAGAACGGACGTTGCCGCACTGGCGATGCCGCGCATGTTGTGGTGTTCGGCCAGCCAGTAGCGCTTGTAACCCCAGCTCTCCGCATGTTGGGCGAGGTCCTTGGTGTTGGCCAGCGCCTCGCGGACCGTATGGCCTTCGGGAACCGGGGAAAGGTCGAGAACGGAAAAGGGGATCATGCAAAAATCACTGCGGTTGATTGCTGTTAATGGCTAAAATAGGAACGTCCGGTCCAAAATGTAACCCGGCTCTATTGAATTCCGAACCGCATGGTCCAATATCCACATTATGACCCGGGAACACACCCATACCATTGCCTCCGCAAAAGGCAGTCCGAAAGCCCATGCCGGACCCGGGCGACCGCGTTGCTATGACGAGGCCGAGGTGCTCGACAAGGCGCTGCAGGTGTTCTGGCGGCAGGGTTACGAGGCGACGTCGGTCGATGACCTGACGGCCGCCATGGGCCTGTCCCGGTCGAGTTTCTATTCCGCCTTCGGCTCCAAGCATGGCGTTCTGATCGCCGTGCTCAAGAGTTATTCCGATGCCGCGCTGCAGGCACTGGAACACCTGGCCGAAGGCCCCCGTGACCAGGCGGTCAAGGCCATGCTGGACGCCCTGTCCGATCCGGCGGGCGGGCCGCGCGGCTGCATGCTGGTCAACTGTATTACCGAACTGGCGCCGCAGCACGAGGAGGTCGCCGAACTCGGTCGCCATCATCTGAAGCGGATCGAGGACCTGTTTTCCAGGGCCTTGTCGCCCGATAACCCGGATGCGGCGCGCGACAAGGCGCGGGCGCTTGCCGCCCTTGCCATCGGAACCCTGACCCTTCGAAAGTCCGGCGTGCCGCCGGAAAGCATTTCCACAGCCCTTGAGGCGGCCAGGACGATCCTGGCCACTTAAACCTGAAGGGCGGAATACCCGCCGCGGCTCTGATCCCAGGCAGTGTTGCGGCTATTTTTGGACTGAATAGTCCGTATTTATCAAGCCTCCGAGGAGAGCAAAATGAGCGAAGTGAAGCTGTTTACACCGTTGAAAGCCGGCGCCATCCCGTTGAAGAACCGGATCGTCATGGCGCCCCTGACCCGCAACCGGGCAAGGGCCGAAGACGACACGCCCTATGACATCCACGTCGATTATTATTCCCAGCGCGCCGGCGCCGGTCTGATCGTGACCGAAGGATCGCAGATTTCGCCCCAGGGGAAAGGCTATGCCTGGACACCGGGCATTTATTCCGACGCCCAGGTCGAAGGCTGGAAAAAGGTGACCGACGCGGTGCACGCCAGGGGCGGCAGGATCGTCATCCAGATCTGGCATGTCGGCCGGATTTCCCACCCGGTGCTGCAGCAAAACGGGGAGGCGCCGGTCGCCCCGTCCGCGATCGCTGCGAATTCCCGCACCTTCGACGGCACCGGTTTTGTCGAGACGCCGACCCCGCGGGCGCTTGAGATCGATGAAATCCCGGGCATTGTCGAAGACTATCGCAAGGCCGCGGCCAATGCGATCAGGGCCGGGTTCGACGGCGTCGAGATCCATGCGGCGAACGGCTACCTGATCGACCAGTTCCTGCGGGACAGCTCCAACAGGCGCACCGATGCCTATGGCGGTTCGATTAAGAACCGGACCCGGTTTTTGAACGAGGTCCTGGAGGCGGTCGTCTCCGAAATCGGCGCAGACAGGACCGGTATCCGTTTCAGCCCGTTCTCCTCGGCCAACGACATCTCCGACAGCGACCCGATGGCGCTTTTCGGCCATGCCATTGATATCGTGAACGGCTATGGCCTTGCTTACCTGCATCTGGTCGAAGGCCAGACCGGCGGTCCGCGCGATCTGCCGGAAGGCGCGAGCCTGGAAGCGCTTTACGACCGGTTCAACGGTGTCCGGATGGGCAACAACGGCTATACGCGGGAAATGGCCATCGAAGCGGTGGAAACCGGCAAGGTGGATCTGGTCGCCTTCGGCAAGCTCTTCATCTCCAATCCGGATCTGGTGGAACGTCTTGAAGCCGACGCGCCGATGAACGAATGGGACCAGTCGACATTCTACGGCGGCGGCCGGGAGGGCTACACCGACTATCCGACGCTTGAAGAGACCAAGGCCGCCTGAAGCGGCAACCATTAATCCGGCTGCGCCTGCTTCCGCCGCGGCCTCTTTTTGAGGCCAACCGCAGGCGCGGCCCGACAGACGGCCGGCGCGGAAAGCCTCCTCCGCCCGGCCGTTTCAGTCTGTTTTCCAGCGTGAATGGCTACCCGGTCGCCTGCTGACGGGTCGCGAAGGGCGAGAGAACGGTTTCCGGGTGAAGCGGACCGGGCTCCAGCGTGCCATTCACGACAATCCGGTTGCCGCCTTTGGCTCTTGCCTTGCTCAAGCAATGATCGGCGACTTCAAGGGCGCGGTCGAACGGCGTGCTCATATCTCCGCAGAAAATACCGCAACTGACGGTTACGGTCAGACGTTTGCCAGCCGCACGTGTGCTTTGCACTGTCAGTGTCCGGCTGATTCTTTTGGCAATTGCGCCCGCTTCCGTCTGGTCCGTTTCAGGCACGAACAGACCGAACTGATTTTCCCGGATGAGGCCGACCTCGGCGCGGCCTGGGGGCGTCTCCTGGCAAATACGCCCCAGCAATCGCATCAGGGCCTCGCCCATGGAATGGCCGAACCGGTCGTTGATGCTCTGCAAACCGTCGATCTCCAGCGTCATGAGGGCATAAGTCCCGGCACCGGCCCTGAGAGCGTCGAGCTTGCCCTGCGCCGAACTTTCGAACGCCCGGCGGTTGGGCAGGCCGGTGAGCGCATCCACCAGGGCCTGTTCCTTGTACTGGCCCTTCATTTTCTCGAAAACCGCGATGCCCAGTCCCACGATCTTGAAAACGATGGCAACGAGGAGCACCACCATGCTGAATTGCAGGGACGGGGTCTGGAACGCAGCCTTGAAGTTCGCAAAATGCGTGTTGAAATTCATCAAGATCAGGTTGAGGCGCAGCAGGATATCGACAGCGAAAACGCCGATCAGAAACCAGGAGCTGATGAATTGCACCTTGTGCTGAAGCCAGCATTCGCGAATGCACAGCGACATTGCCAGAACGCTGAAGGCGTTGATGTACAGGACCCGCAGGATCAGGTCGTCGCGGAACCAGGGGACCTGATAAAGGGCAAGCCATCCGAAGAGCCCGGCGATCAGCAGCCAAAGATAGCTGAGCCGTCCCGCATTCAGCAGGCTGAGAGCGTTGGGCCGGATGCCGAAACCGATAATCATCAATGCGTTTGCGACGCCGATGCTGACGAAGTCGGGGACGGTCCCGCGGAGGCTGACCAGCGAGGCGCAGGTTCCCGACAGCAGCATCGCAACGGACCAACCGGCCCAGCTCAGCCGGACCGTTTTCGGCAGGGATTTCAGGGCGAATGCCATGATCCCCAACACGAGCGCTCCGGTGTAATAGGCAACGGTAATCGCCGCGAGAAGCGTCGGTGTATCCAGATGCATCGATTGAAAACCTTGAAGAATATGAGCCGGGAGTATGGTGAAGCGCTCCTTAACAAACTCCTACGCCCTTGTTTGAAATACCGAGAGAAGCAGGCAATTTCGATGTGGCCGCACTGAATTCCGGGCCTCCGGAAGTGGCCTTGCGGCAGGTGCCGTACCGCAGCGTACTGTTTTTCTCCAATCCGCCCTTTCGTTTCGCCGAAAAAGCTGACAAAACGGAGCACAATGAACCCTAAGCCGTGCCGGGAAATCCCGAGGGAGAGCGGCAGTACCGGGTGCCAAAGCCCCGGAAAAGACCAAAAAGGACGGAAAGATGCCCCCGTATCGTTCAAGAACGTCGACCCATGGACGCAACATGGCCGGAGCGCGCGGATTGTGGCGCGCCACCGGCATGAAGGACGGCGACTTCGGCAAGCCGATCATCGCCATTGCCAACTCCTTTACCCAGTTCGTGCCGGGGCACGTGCACCTGAAGGACCTGGGCCAGCTGGTCGCCCGCGAGGTGGAAAAGGCCGGCGGCGTCGCCAAGGAATTCAACACCATCGCAGTCGATGACGGCATCGCCATGGGCCACGACGGCATGCTCTATTCGCTGCCCTCGCGCGAAGTAATCGCCGATGCTGTCGAATACATGGTCAACGGCCACTGCGCCGATGCACTCGTGTGCATTTCCAACTGCGACAAGATCACGCCCGGCATGCTGAACGCCGCCATGCGGCTCAACATTCCGGTCGTCTTCGTTTCCGGCGGACCGATGGAAGCCGGCAAGGTCGTGCTGGAAAACGGCGAGGCGAAGTCTATCGACCTGATCGACGCCATGATCGCGGCCGCCGACGACAACGTGTCGGATGCCGACGTGCTGACCATGGAGCAGAACGCCTGCCCGACCTGCGGGTCGTGCTCGGGCATGTTCACCGCCAACTCCATGAACTGCCTGACCGAAGCCCTCGGTCTGGCGCTGCCGGGCAACGGCTCCACGCTGGCCACCCACGCCGACCGCGAGCGGCTGTTCGTTGAGGCAGGCCACCTGATCGTCGATCTGGCCAAGCGCTACTACGAGCAGAACGACGAAAGCGTCCTGCCGCGCAACATTGCGACCTTCAAGGCGTTCGAGAACGCCATGACGCTGGACATCTCCATGGGCGGCTCCACCAACACGGTGCTGCACCTGCTGGCGGCGTCCTTCGAAGGCGAGGTCGGCTTCACCATCAGCGATATCGACCGCCTGTCGCGCCAGGTTCCGGTACTGTGCAAGGTCGCGCCCTCGGTCGCCAACATCCACATGGAAGACGTCCACCGTGCCGGCGGGATCTTCGGCATTCTGGGCGAACTCGACCGGGCCGGCCTGATCGACAGCACCGTTCCGACGATCCACTCCAACTCCATGAAGGAGGCGCTGACCCGCTGGGACGTCAAGCAGACCAATTCCGAAAGTGTGCACGACTTCTACCGCGCCGCCCCGGGCGGTGTGCCGACGCAGGTTGCCTTCTCGCAAAACCGCCGCTGGGACGATCTGGATCTCGACCGGGAGAAGGGCGTCATCCGCAACGCGGATCATGCCTATTCCAAGGACGGCGGCCTGGCGGTCCTGTTCGGAAACATCGCCGAGGACGGCTGCATCGTGAAGACTGCGGGCGTCGACGAGTCGATCCTGAAGTTCTCCGGTCCGGCCCGCATCTTCGAAAGCCAGGACAGCGCGGTTTCCGCGATCCTGACCGGCAAGGTCAAGGAAGGCGACGTGGTTCTGATACGTTACGAAGGTCCGCGCGGCGGTCCGGGCATGCAGGAAATGCTCTATCCGACCAGCTATCTGAAATCCAAAGGCCTCGGCAAGGCCTGCGCTCTGATCACCGACGGCCGCTTCTCCGGCGGTTCTTCGGGGCTTTCCATCGGTCACATCTCGCCGGAAGCCGCCGAAGGCGGCGCCATCGGCCTGGTGGAGGAAGGCGACACCATCGTCATCGACATCCCGAACCGGGTAATGAAGGTGGATCTCACCGACGCCGTCCTGGCTGAACGCCGCAAGGCCATGGAAGCAAAGGGCGCGGACGCCTGGAAGCCGGTCGAAAAGCGCTCCCGCAAGATCACCACGGCCCTGCGCGCCTATGCTGCGCTGACGACCAGCGCCTCGAAGGGGGCCGTCCGGGAAGTCAAGTAAGGCGACTGCCTGGACCGAACGCTTAAAAAAGCCGCCTCGATTGGGCGGCTTTTTTTCTGAACGTTCAGCGGCGGATTTTAGTCGCGCTGGTACTGGGTTCCGAGCTGCACGTTCTTCAGGCTCAGGGCGGCAACGAAGCCGATAAAGCCGAGGAAGGCCGCCGCCAGGAACAGCGGGTGACAGGCAGCCGCATAGATCTGGCTGATCTGATGCTGGGCGTCCACGGGGAGGGTGCCGATCTGCGCAGGCGTCAGCTTCTCGAAGTTCTCCACGCCGGGGATCGAACCGCTGAAATTGCTGATTCCGGAAGAAACGATCGCGCCGTAGATCGATATGCCGATGGACGCGCCGCCGATCCGGGTGAGTGTGGTTGCCCCTGTCGCTGCCCCGACGTCGCGGTGGGGGGCCGCATTCTGAACGCCGAGCACCGGCACCTGCTGCCCGACGCCGACGCCCAGGCCGTGGATGAAGCACAGCGGCAGGAGCAGATAAAGGCTCGTCTGCGCGTCGACGAAGAAGAACATGGCGGTGGCGAGCGTGGTGACGCCGGTGCTGAGGATGGAAAAGATCTTGTAGTAGCCGGTCCGCGACATGATCTTGCCCGCATTGAGCGAACCGGCGGCAATGCCCACGGTAATCGGTATGAAAAGAAGGCCGGCCATCGACGGTGTCATGCCCAGGCCGGTCTGGAAGAACAGGGCGAAATAATTGACGAGGCCGATGCCGAGGCAGCCGCTGACCATGGTGATGACGAGCAGTAGGCGGATCGTCGGGCTCCTGAACAGGCCAAGCGGAACGACTGGTTCCTCCACACGTTTCTCAACCGCAATCCACCCGAAGACACAGGCAATGCCCAGGGCAACGATCATGAGGCTTTGCGGGGCAATCAGGCTGCCGAAAAGTTCCGAACTGTCGGCCCACAGAACGACACTGGCGATGGCCCCGGCCAGAAGAAATGCCCCCAGGAAATCCACCTTCGGCTTGCGTTCCGGGCGCTTGTAAGGGAGCAGGAAGGCCAGGGCGACAAGAACGAGAATACCGATCGGCACGTTGACCAGAAAGATCGAGCGCCATCCGAACAGGTCGGTCATCAGGCCGCCGAGGGTCGGGCCGATGGCGCCGGACAGCATCAGCACCAGGCTGGAATAGCTCTGGTAGCGCGCGCGTTCGCGCGGTTCGAACAGATCGGCGTTGATGGAAAAGATGGTGACCATGATGCCGCCGCCGCCAAGAGCCTGCAGAACGCGGGCCGCGATCAGCGTGTTCATCGAAACGGCCAGGCCGCACACGACCGACCCGAGCGTGAAAATGAAGATCGTCGCCATCATCACGTATTTGCGGCCGAACAGGTCGCCGAGCTTGCCGTAAAGCGGCATCACAGCGCTGGAGGTCAAAAGGTAGGCGGATCCGACCCAGCTGAACCGCTCCAGGTGTCCGAATTCGCCGACGATGGTCGGCAGGGCCGTGGAGACGATCTGGTTGTCGATCATCGCCATGAAAACGGCGGTCATCAGGGTCAGGAAGACGAAGAGCCGCAGGCGTTTGTCGGTAATCAGCGGAGCGTGGCGGGGCTCACCCCGTGGCTCTGAGGGGGTATCGGATAGAGTATCGGCGGTCATGAAATGTCCTGAAGCCCGGAACGGGAATATTTCGCATGCTTGACACATATATATGACACAAGCATAAATATGACCAGAGCATATATTGTGCAGAGCCGGAAATTTCCTTGGGAGGAGGAAGGGAGCGTCATGGCTTTCGACCGCTGCGAGAGTGACCTGACAGACGATACGCTGCCGGACATTTCCCGGATTTCACTGGCCATGTCCCGCATGCGGGTTCTGATCAAGAACCGTGCCATCGGACAGCTCATCATGAGTGCTGCTGCGCCGGACCTGGATCTGGCCCATGTTGATGTGATCGAGCTCGTCCGGCGCGGGGCCCGCGAGGGCGAAGTCACCATTGGCCTGATCGCGGAGAAAATGTGCATGGATCCCTCACGGGCGAGCCGTGTGGTGGCCCATCTGGTCGATCAGGGCATCCTGCGCCGTGCCGTTTCCCAGGCGGATGCCAGGCGCGCGGTGATCGTTCTGACCGATAAGGGGCAGGCGATCCTGAAGGAAAAGCGGCGCGTGAAACTCGAAATGCTGGAAAAGATCCTGTCGGGCTGGACCGAAGAGGAGGTCACGCAGTTTGCCGAACTCTTTGCGCGTTTCGTCGACGAGTTCGAAAAACTTGCCTTGCCTGGTCGGGACGGATGATCTTCCCGCCCCGTCTCCGGCGTTGAAGGGGATCGCCTCAACCGGAGAGGCTTATCTTGCCATCCGGTTGACCTCGTCCTCGGTCTTGGCAAGCACGACCACGCCGTCCGATACGGCGAAGTCACGCGCGAGAACCGTGATCGTCGTCTCGCCGATCCCGAGGAAACCGCCGATTTCGGCATCGATGGACGACAATTCTCCGTTCGGATCCGTCCGGACCAATGACACTTCGCCGACGGTCGTTCCCTCCAGCGTCACGACGGACTTTCCGATCAGTTCGCCAGGCACGGCGACAACAGCCTTCGTACTCATGCCGGCGTCGGCGTCTGCTCCGCGCTTCGTTTGCGCAGGGTTCGGTTCCTGCGCGAGGGTCGCGCCGTATGAGGCGGTGTAGGCCGTCAATCCGAAGAGTACGGCTGTGGTCACGACCAGGGTTTTCGCAGCATTCTGCATCGTGTTTCTCCTCCTTCGTCGCAAGGCAAACGGTCGCTGTGGTGCCGTGATGGAAGCGATATTAGTAGATGCGAGAAATCCGGCCATATAAAGGTTGTGGCATCTGCGCGAACGCAACCTAACCTAAAATATTGAATTAAAAAGACAATTCCGGAAAGTTGGCTCCGGGTGGCGACCATCGCCGCTTGCCTGTACCAATCCACATGGCGATTATGGGGCGGACAGTCAACGGTGTACATGGCCACGGCTTGCATAGACCACAGGCACTAGGTGTCGATGGAATATCTGTAATTATGCCAATGATATATTTCTGTAATGCAAAATATATCGATATGTATAATGACATAAATATTATCGATTTTAGTTTTGATATGTAAAAATGCTTAAGCATCTCAATTTAATACACGTTTAATATATTATATAGCATTATGCATCCATTGAATTCATTCGTGTTCGATCATGGGAGTGTCGAACGTTCTCATCTGCTAGCGAGAATTTGGATATGCCAAAACCGGTGTTCCTCACAGGGGTCGAGAGAACCTTTCCTGACGACGACATTATTGTCAGTAAGACGGATTTGAAGGGGCGCATTACCTACGCCAACCAGGTTTTCCTCCAAATCGCCGACTACACGGAACAGGAGGTGCTTGGTCAGCCCCATAGCATCATCCGTCATCCGGCAATGCCGCGGTGCGTCTTCAAGCTGCTGTGGGCGACCATCGAGGCCGGGCAGGAAATCTTCGCCTATGTGATCAATCGCGCAAAGAACGGCGATCATTACTGGGTCTATGCACATGTGACGCCGAGCTTCGACAATGCCGGTCGTATCATCGGTTACCACTCCAACCGCCGTGTCCCGGACCACAAGATCGTCGATGACCACATCGTTCCGCTCTACCAGGCCCTTCGGGAGGAGGAGGCCCGCCACCAGAGCCGCAAGGACGGCATGATGGCGGCCGAGCAGATGATCTTCGATGTGCTCGCCAGGCAGGGTGTCGCCTATGACGAATTCATCGCGACCGTCGGCCAGGAGCGTCGGCGTGGCTATCGCTGACCGCTGGTTCGCACCACTATTCCGGTAGACCTTCAGGAAGATCGACATGTTTTCAGGCTTGAAAAAATCGTCACTGAGAAAAGCCACGGCCGTGTGCAAGGCGGTGGCGAATGGCGATTTCGAAGCGCGGATCACCAATATCACGGAGACGGGTGAGGCCGCGGAGCTGATGCATGCGATCAACCTGCTGATCGACCGGACCGATGCCTATCTTCGCGAATCCAAGGCCTGCCTCGACTATGTCAGCCGCAACCAGCATTTCAGGCTGATCGCCGAAAAGGGCATGGTCGGCAGCTTCCAGGCGGCCGCGCGCAGCATCAACACGGCAACCTTCAAGATCAAGGAAAAGCACGACGGTTTCTGCAAGGTCGCTGCCGATTTCGAACACCAGCTGAAGGACGTTGTCGATGCGGTGAGCCATTCCGTCAGCGACCTCAACATTGTCTCCAAGAATGTGGCGGACTCCTCCAGCCAGGTGAGCGAACAGTCCCTCGTGGTCGCCGCCGGTGCGGAGGAAGCGTCCGCCAACATGCAGAGCGTTGCCGCCTCGACCGAGGAGCTGACCGGCTCGATCGCCGAGATCAACCGCCAGGTCATGTCCGCTGCCGAGATCGCGGCCGGAGCCGTCACCAAATCTCAGGCCATGAGCAAGGAAATCGACAGCCTGTCGAGCATGTCGATGAAGATCGGCGAGGTTGTGCAGCTCATCAACGATATCGCCGCGCAGACCAACCTTCTGGCCCTTAACGCGACCATCGAGGCCGCACGTGCCGGCGAAATGGGCAAAGGCTTTGCCATTGTTGCCCAGGAGGTGAAGGCGCTCGCCAGCCAGACGGCAGGGGCCACGGAAGAAATCAACATGCAGATTTCCGGCCTGCAGGAGGTGACCTCGAAGGCGGTCGGCGCCAATGCCGAGATCAGCGAGGCGATCGAGCGGGTCAGCGAGATTTCAACGGCAATCGCGTCTGCCGTCGAACAACAGACGACCGCGACCGGAGAAATCGCCCAGAATGTCGAGGAGGCCGCGAACGGCGCGACCGACGTAACGCAAAGCGTCGTCGGCATTCAGACAGCATCTGCGGGAACCAGGGAAATCAGTGCACGCGTCGTCGAAGCCGCCGGCAGCCTGCATGACCAGGAAGCTCACCTGCAGAAGCTCCGCGACGAGATGAACGCATTCCTGGCGACGGCAACCAAGGTCGGCTAGGGGTCGGTCTATCCGGATTTCTGCAATTCGCGCGGTTATTTGATCGGCGTTTTCACGGTAGTGACCTTATGGGTCGCTTCGCCACCGATCTTGCCGCAATCGTCCGCGGTGGCGGCCAGAACCGTGACATCCTTGACCTTGCACAATACGCCGGCGGCGACGTCATCGGCGCTCAATATTGCCGCAATAGCTTTGTCCGAAGATGCCTGGGCTGCGACCGGGAACGCTAGAAATGCGAGTGCCAGGGCGACTTTCTGCATGGATTTCCTTCCTTTCCGATTAGCGGATGGTCGTTAATTCACCGGCGTTTTTGTTATTGTGACAGTGTGGATGGCCTCGCCACCGATCTTGCCGCAATCGTCCGCGGTGGCGGCAAGTACGGTGACATCCTTGACCTTGCACAATACGCCGGCGGCGACTTCTTCGGTTCCAAACCAGGTGTCATTGAGAAGCGAATATGCGGCAGCCACAGTCGTGGCAAATATCAGCGTTGCGAATGCCAGGGCGATTTTCTGCATGGCGCGTTTCTCCTTCCGATTTTTGGCGGTCGTTACTTCGAGGGCGTTTTGGTTGTCGTCACGGTGTGTGTCGCTTTGCCGCCGATCCTGGTGCAGTCGTCAGCCGATGCAGCAAGCACGGTGACGTCCTTGATCTTGCACAGGACGCCGACGTTGATGTCGTCTGTTCCAAGGCCGAGCCAGCCGGTCGTTGGCGCGGATATCGTAGCAGCGAGAGCTTCATTGCTGACTGCGGAACAGAAAAGCGCGATCGTGGCGAATAGAATTCGTTGTTTCATTTGAATGACTTCCGTTTTCTTCGGCAGGAACCAGGTGCCTGGCATTATCGCCGGAACCGGCCGGGCCCTATTCAAGGTTCATGTGAGCAAGAATCCCGTCCGGGTCATGGACGGTGGGCTGCTGGTCACAGCTGTTCGCGCGAAAGCCCAACTTCTCCAGTTCCAGTGCCTTCTTCCGGCAGATCGGAATGGCAGCCTTTTCGGTTGCTGCCACTGCACGCATAACCGCATCCTCCAAGTGGCCTTCCGTGGATTGAAGACTTAAGCCGAATTGTTCGGTGAACAGGCCCATGGAACCGTCTGCGGCGAAATTGGCGACTTGATCGAATTTCGCAGATGTCACCACAGCTTCAGGCCGGGACGGATCGTCATCGGGATGGTTCCGCAGGAAAAGCGGCGTGATTGCGCCGGATTCACAGGCATCGAACATTACGACAACCTCGCCGGCCGGCACCTTGTGGACCATGCCGGCGAATTCCGCAGCGGTGATCCAGACACCTCCGGCAACCGCAAACGCCCGGACTTCGGGTTTCTTTTCCGACCACAGAATAATCGCATCATTGCCGGGACCGGCGGGTTTTGACGGATCGATCGCACCGGAGTGAACATTGGCATAGATGATCAGCCGGTCCGTGGGGCCCAATTGCGCGGCAAGCGCCGCCATTTCCGACTTCAGGCCTGCGGTGGTGCCGTCTTCATTGATTATCTGCAGATGATTTTCCGGCGCGATTGCGAGCCGTTTGCCCAGGGCTGTCGCGATTGCCTCCGCGCCATTTCGACAGACGCTGGCTGGCTGAGGTTTCCAGGGCGGACAGATGCCTATCGTCAAGAGATGATTGGTGAAGGGAGCGCTATCTGCTCTCGCTACCCCGTGGACAAATAGAATTGCCGGAAGGGTCAGGCAAATGAAAAGCAGTTTCATGCGCCACTTGAATATGCCGCAGATCATCCCGCCCCCGCGCGATAGTAATTGCCCGATATTTTAGCGAAAAGATATGAAGGAAGACCTAAAATACCCGTGTTAAAACTTTCAGGGTGTGGTCGCAGTCATTGCCAATCGCGCTGGGACAAAGGGCGGGACAGTGGTAAGGCATCCCGCCCAAGTGCCGGGCTTTCTGAAATCAGCGTCCCCACAGGAAGGGGATGAGGACCAATAAGACTGCCGGCAGCGCGCCAGCCAGGAGCCGTGCGCCCCAGCGGGCGTTCGATTCCGGATATTGGATAAGCGCTCCGCCAACAATGCAGACGAACACGCTTCCTGCCGTAAGCAGATAATATCTGACAGGAACATCTGCCGAGAAGTGGAATGCACCGTTCTCGTCACGGCCGCCGAGTGCCGATATGCCATAGAGCAAAATGACATAGTTGATCACGCCGACAATCGTAACGATCGTCGTCTGGATCGTCGGGTCACGACCGAGGCCGAGGATCCCGAAAGGGACGGTTTTCTTTCTGTCTTCAGGCATGGCACTCTCCAATTTCAGGGAGAGTGCCATAAAAATCAATACCTACAGGTTGTAATTTTTGTCGAGGGTAAGGCCGTCACGCCGTTTCCGCGACCTTCGCCCGGACAAGTTTCGCCACGACATTCTCGATGATCTTGTGCCCGGCGTCCTGATCGAGGGACATGATGCTCTCGGGATGGAACTGTACGGCGGCGATCGGTTCGTGATCGTGTTCGATCGCCATGACCACGCCGTCGTCGGTTTCCGCGGTCACGCGCATCTCCGCCGGCAGGGTGTCCCGTTTGGCGAAGAGCGAGTGGTAACGCCCGACGATCACCGGCGCCTGCAGGCCTTCGAACAGGAGCGAGTTGCCCGAGATCGTGATCGGAGACGGCTTGCCGTGCATCGGGATATCGAGCTGGCCAAGTTCGGCGCCGAAGCTTTCCGCCAGCGCCTGTAGTCCCAGACAGACACCGAAGATCGGCAGGCCCCGGGACCGTGCCCGGCCGATGGTGGCCGCACAGTCGAAGTCCTTCGGATTGCCCGGTCCGGGCGACAGCACCACCAGGTCCGGATTGACGTCGTAGAACACGTGATCGGCCACGGGCGTGCGGTAGGTGACGACCTCGGCCCCGGTCTGGCGGAAGTAGTTGGCCAGCGTGTGGACAAAGCTGTCCTCGTGATCGACCAGCAGGATTTTCATGCCCGCACCCGGTTTGGGCTTCAGGGCCTTGTCTTCCGCCTGCAGGGCCAGACCGGCTTCGCGCACGGCGGCCCGCATGGCTTCCGCCTTCAGTTCCGTTTCGGCTTCCTCGTCTTCTGGAACGCTGTCGTAGAGAAGGGTTGCCCCGGCGCGGATCTGGGCGACACCGTCCTTGATCCTGACGGTCCTGAGCGTCAGGCCGGTGTTCATGTCGCCGTTGAAGAGCACGGCACCGATGGCACCGCCGTACCAGGCGCGCGGGCTTTTCTCGTTCTCCTCGATGAATTCCATCGCCCAGCGTTTCGGCGCGCCGGTCACCGTCACCGCCCAGGTGTGGGACAGGAAGGCGTCCAATGCGTCCATGTCCTCGCGCAGGGTGCCCTCGATATGATCCACGGTGTGGATCAGGCGGGAATACATCTCGATCTGGCGCCGGCCGATGACGCGCACGGAGCCCGGCACGCAGACCCGGCTCTTGTCGTTGCGGTCCACGTCGGAACACATGGTCAGCTCCGCCTCGTCCTTGGCCGAGTTCAGCAGCTTGCGGATCTGCGCCTCGTCCTCGATGGCGTTCTTGCCGCGCCGGATCGTGCCGGAGATCGGGCAGGTCTCCACCCGCCGTCCGCCGGTGACACGCACATACATCTCCGGCGAGGCGCCGACCAGGTATTCGCGGTTACCGAGGTTGAAGAAGAAGGAGTAGGGGGAGGGGTTGATCTGCTGCAGGCGGCGGGAGACGGCGGACGGCGGGTTGGGGCAAGGCTCGTAGAAGGTCTGTCCCGGCACGGTCTCGAACAGGTCGCCGCGGCGGAAATAGTCCTTGGCCTTCTCCACCAGCTTTGCGTATTCGCCGGGCTCGTGATCGCCCCGGCCCGGATCCTCGTTCGCCGGCGTGTACTGGCTCTTTTCGCCGTCGCGCGGCAGGCCGGCGGTCGACTTGCCGTCGACTTCGAAGTCGTATTCCAGCACATGGGCGCGCTTGCCGTGGTGGTCGACGATCAGGATCTCGTCCGGCAGGAACAGCACCACGTCGCGCTGGTCGTCGGGCCGTTTCAGCTTCAGGTCGATCGGCTCGAACTGGAACGCGATGTCGTAACCGAAGGCACCGTAAAGGCCGAGCTGGTCGTCGCCGCAGGCAAACAGATCCTTCAACGCCCGGACGATGGAAAAGGTCGAGGGCTGGCGCGAACGTTCCTCTTCCTGGAACACCCGGTCGGGCTTTTTCACGGTCAGGTCGATGCGGGAGCCGTCGGCGGAAAAACTGGCCACATCCGGATGGGTTTTCAGCGCTTTGGCAATGGCCGGGATCAGGATCCGGCCGCGGTCGTTGAGCGCCCGGATCTCCACCGCGCGGTCGGCGGCTTCCATGACCAGCGGCGGGTTGACCAGCGCCATGTCCCAGCGGGTGTAGCGGCCCGGATATTCATAGGAAGACGACAGGACGGCGCCGCGCTCCGCGTCGAGCCGGTCGATCCACTGGGAAGTCCCAGCCTCATAGTCGGAAGGCCGGGAAGAGCGGGTGATCGTGATCCCGCCGTCCGTTTCAAATGTCTGTTCCGCCAGTGCCGGCATGAAATCTGTTCCCTTTACGCATCGGGCGTTTCGCCCACTGGGTCACCTCGAAAATTCCGCCAGAAAGACCAAAGGCCGCCTGCGGTGTCCCGCGGCGGCCTTTGGTCTACTTCGATCACGTCAAGACATGAGAGTGCGCTGGCCGCCTTTAAGCGTCCCGCCACCACCAAGTCTGGGTCATGATCTTGTTCATGGCATTTTGAATAGCGGAAGAGGGCGGGGGAGGCAATGGCAAATCTTTATATTGCATCCATTTTCTATTTTCTTAGTAATGGGGATTTTTTGGGAAGTAAAAATAGAAATTATTTACCTAAACAATTTTTGAATTTTTATTCAAAATCGTATTTCCAAGAATTAGCCACTTCTGAAGGCCGGCCGAATTTCCATCCGATTTTGTAAACATGCCCATCGTCAACAATCGATTTTTTATAAGATGGAACTGGGCATAAATCACCCCTCTTTGAGAGTGATGTACTTAGAATTTTATTTTCTGAAAATATAAACCTGTAGGAAAAGTAAGCGATAATATTATTAATTTCTGAAATTATATCTTAGTCGTCGATTGTAACGTGTCGCTCTTTTGTTTTTATGAAATTGTTATTCACAATTGCAATGTTTGACGAAATGGGGAATATAAAAATAAAATTTTTTGCTTGTTTTGATGAATATGGGACCGATTCCTTGATGGTGCGATTTCTATTGAAATAACATACAGGATTGTCAGACGATATGAATGGAAGATCAGTTATATTGTGAATCAGGAAAGGTCCGCCAAACGCAAAGTTTTCTTGGAATATATCTATATTATTTACTAGAAGCGGCATCGACGATAGTCGTCTATGAGGGTCGATATTTAGATCGATTATTCCTGAGCGTACCAAGTTTGAGAAATGAATAGGGCCTACGGATTTATTTGAATTTCTTTCTCGATACATATCACAAAAGATTTTGAGATTCGGATCGTCAGAGGCCAAGCCGATAGTTTCTTCGTATTGTCCAATAACGCTTTCTCTAAGTAGGAATAATATTGCATCAAGTACTATTGGTGTGCGGGTGTGCAAAGAGCAAATAAATTTTACAATATTTACCCAATCATAAGCGGAAACTGGCTCTTTCCTTTTTAATCTTTCAAAAGCTGGTGTCCATGCGGATTCGACATAGTTGGAAAAGCCTTTTTCGAGAGCGGTGTCAAATCTTTGTTCAGCGTGATCAGGTTGCCTATATAAGTAATTGATAGCAAGTGCTTTCTCAGGCTTTTGGGGGAAGTAATGATTTTGATTCCATGTATCTACTAAATGTATGTATCCACCTTTGTCTGTAAAATTCTTAGAATAACAAACGGGAATATAATGATGTTTTTTAGGGTCTTCAGGATGGGTAGGATGCATGCTGCCGTATATTGAAAATTGAAATTTGCTTAATTCATAAGCTGTTCTGCTTTACGGTGATATCATGAACTTTATGTTCGAATCCGGTGAGCAAACTTGCCTTTGTAAGAAGCGAACGAACTATCTACATATTCTATCGCATAGTTCTCATCATAACACGGCTCGCTCCTAATTATGTCGGCGAACCCATACACATGCGATAGGTTTTTAAATGTCCAAACCGCTCGAACTCGGCCTCGACACCTTCGGGGATATCACGCAAGGGCCGGACGGCCGGTCGCTTCACGAAGCGGAGGTGCTGCGCAATCTGGTCAAACAGGGCGTTCTGGCCGACGAGACCGGTGTCGATTTTTTGGGGCTGGGCGAACATCATCGCGCCGATTTCGCCATCTCCGCCCCCGAAATCGTGCTCAGCCATGTCGCTGCCCTGACGAAGCGCGTGCGGCTGGGGACGTCCGTTACGGTGTTGTCGTCCGACGACCCGATCCGCGTGTTTCAACGCTTTTCGACGCTGAACGCCCTGTCGAACGGCCGGGCGGAAATCACCGTCGGCCGGGGGTCCTTCACCGAGAGCTTTCCGCTGTTCGGCTATGATCTCAATCTCTACGAGGAACTGTTCGAGCAGAAGCTGGACCTTCTGTCCGCTCTGGTAGCCGACGAAATCGTCACCTGGGAAGGCGAACTGCGCCCGCCGCTGAAAAAACAGCGGGTGTTCCCGCGGGTGGAAGACGGATTTCTGGTGGTCTGGGTCGGGGTCGGCGGCACGCCTCAGTCGGTGGTGCGCGCGGTCGCCTATGATTTTCAGCTGATGCTGGCGATCATCGGTGGCGACCCGGCCCGGTTTCGGCCACTGGTCGATCTCTATTATCGCGCCTGCGAGCAGATGGAGCATGCCGTCAAGCCGATCGGCGTGCATTCACCGGGTCATATCGCCGAGACCGACGAACAGGCGCTGGAAGAACTGTGGCCCCACTACAAGGCCTTCCATGACCGGCTTGGCCGGGAGCGGGGCTGGTCACCGATAGTCAAGGATGCCTTCGTGTCGGAAGCCCGGCACGGGTCGATCTATGCCGGTTCGCCGGAAACGGTCGCAAAGCGGATCGCGAAGACCGCGAAAACGCTGGGCTTGTCCCGTTTCGACATGAAATACGCCACCGGCGCCATGCCGCATGCCATGCTGATGAAGAGCATCGAGCTTTACGGCACGAAGGTCATCCCGCTGGTGCGGGACATGCTGAACTGAGGGGGCCGCCCTCAGCAGAGCCAGCAGCTTTCCGGCAGGGAGGCTTGCGTCACTTCGTTGCCGGCCGCGATCCACTCGGTAATGCCTTTCTCGACATTGTCCACATTGGTGAAGCCGGCCTTGCTTGCGAGGTATTTCGACAGGGCGGAACTGCGGCTACCGGTCCGGCAGATGAAGACGACCTCGTCTCCAGGGCCCGAGATGACCTTCTGCAGCTCCGAACCGAAGCCTGGGTTCACATTGCCTTTCTCGTCGAAAAAGGTGATCAGGTGGCTGCCCGGAACGACGCCGGTCTGTTTCCATTCGTCCGGACGGCGGATGTCGATCACCGGAACGCCCGCTGCGATCTTCTGCTTCAGGTCGTCATTCGACAGATCCGAATACTTCTTGCCCTTGACCGCCAGCAGTTCCACTTCGAATTTCAGCGTCGCGTTGGGCGGGATGATGCCACCGGCTCCGTTTGCGCCATAGGCGAGTTCCGGCGGAATGATCAGTTCGCGCTTGCCGCCGACCTTCATGCCGACCACGCCCTGTTCCCAGCCCGGAATGACCCGCCGCTCGCCGAGCGTGAAGGAGAACGGCTGATTGCGGTCGTGGCTGCTGTCGAACTTGGTGCCGTCCATCAGCCAGCCGGTGTAGTGAACCGTGACCGTCTTGCCGACGTCGGCTTCCTCGCCGGTGCCTTTGACGATGTCCTTGATCTGAACTTCACCCGCTATGGCGGGTATCAGGAGCAGGGCGGAAAATAGGGCGGCAATCATGGGCCTGATCATGTCTTCCTCTTGGGGTTCTGGAGACGTGCGTTTCTTTGACAGGGACCACGCCTGAGCTTCAAGGCGAAGTCAAGGCGACGGCCGTGAAAAGGGAACCGGTGCGGCATCCGGTCCCGCGAAAGTGATGACGCGCGAAATCCGGTGCGACGCGTACCGGTATAATCAGCAGACGAAGCGTTCGATTTCGGCAAAAAACGTTGCCCATGCCGGCTCTCCTTCCAGAACGGCGTGATTGGCGCTTTCCAGCATCAAAAAGTCAGCGTCCTTTATACCGGCAGCAAGCTGGATCCCCTGATCGAGCGGTTGAACCCCATCGCCGCGCGCATGCAGAACGAGGGTCGGGACTTCGATCTGGCAAAGAAGGTCTGAAACATCGAATGCATCTACCGCGCGCCGCAACTTGGCAGCATTTTCCGGACTGGTGGTCTTGCGCTGCAAATCGGTGAGGCAGGCAATCTGGTCGCGGCTGCCTTCGGGGATATACATCGAGGCGAAAGCCTGCTGAAAGGGACCGGGTTTCCCCCAACCGTGGCGGATAAGTGTCAGCCAGGCCTGACCATTCTCCCGTTCATCGCTGGTTCCCCGGATCAGCCGGCCCTTGACGTATCCACCGTGCAGGATCAGGCGGCTGACGCGGTCGGGATGTTTCGCCGCGTAGGCAATTGCAATCGGCGCGCCTTGTGAGGTTCCGTATAGAGCGAAGCGATCCGGTACACCGGCCGCGGCCGCCACTGCCTCCAGGTCCTCAACGCAACGCTCGAGCGAGAAATCCGAGACCTCCCAGTCGGACAGGCCGTTTCCTCTCTGATCATATCTGATCAGCTGGAACCGTTCGCTGAGAGCTTGCAGGAAGGGATGCCAGAGCGGGCTCTGCCAGTCATGTTCAAGATGGGTGAGCCAGTGTGCGGCACGAATCACGGGATATCCGGCGCCAATCGTGGCGAAGGCGATCCGGGTGCCGTCTGCGGAATGGCAAAAGCGGACCCTTTGGGTCAACTCCTGCTCGTTCGCAGGATGGGCGTCGCCGCACTTCGTACTCGTGTCACCGTTGGTTTCAACCGTCGTGACATTGGCAACAAAGCGGAACCCCCGTCGAGCAATGGTCTTGATCAGCTTCTGTTCGGTTCCGTTGTCACCAATCGCGGACCTGGCTGCGCTGATCCGCGCGCTGATTGCGGAATCCGAGACAATGCGCCCATCCCAGATCGCTTCCACGAGCAGGTCCCGGGTGATCAATTCCTGCGGATGCTGCGCGAAAAACATCAGCATATCAAAAACTTGCGGCTCGACATCGACGTGCCGGCCATCGATCAGCAATTCGTGGCTCTCAGGACGCAGTTCGCAATTTTCAAAGAAATACCGCATGCCGCTTTTTACCACAGCAAACCCGTTTTTGGGGACGCGTGAGCGGGATCAGGAAAAAATCACAACTTCACAAGAGTTTCCAAAGCTCTTCCTCAAGCGCGACCGGGCGCGGTTTGAGACAGTTCGGCCATCGACATCATCCAGCCATCAGGAGACCAGCGATGACCGAGCATGAAACTGAAATCCGGCGCCTGCCGAACGGTGCAATCGATACGGACTTCTACATTCGCAAGTGCCATCGCGAACGCAGCGAGCGCGCCCATCAGGCTGTCGGAAAACTGGCACGCTTCTCGGGTCGCTGCGTGGGGGCGTTGCGGATGGCCGCCAAGGCTCTTGCATCAAGGAGCGCCCGGAGCGTCTGGTCCGGAACAGCGAGGCAACTGCCGCAAGCCTGAGCGCACTGTTTCTGGCTGGCGCCGCTTACCAGAGCCAGGCGGCGCCCCGGACACCCGAACTGTCCCCATGCCGCGCTTTTCGGATCGGCACCTCGTACACATCGGAAAAGACGTAAGGCATCATTGCGCCGGGCAGGTCGTCATAGAGCTCGTCGATGTTTGACATGCCGCCGCCGAGCACGAACACGTCCGGATCGAGGAGATTTGCCGACATGGCCAGTGCGCGCGCGAGCCGGTGGACGTAGGCCTCGTAGGCGGCGACCGCCATCGGCTCTCCGGCGCGCTTGCGCGTCATGATTTCATCGCCTTTCAGAAGCACGCCCGCGCGCTCCTGGTAATCGAGCTGAAATCCGGTGCCGGAACACCAGCGGTCGATGGCGCCCCTGTGACCGGTCCAGCTTTCCGGGCCGGGGAATTCATCGGCCGTCATCCAGGGTACAGGGATCGCGCCCCATTCGCCGCCGATGCCGTTGGCGCCCCGGTGGGCCTTGCCGTCGATCGCAATCCCGGAGCCGCAGCCGGTGCCAATGATGATCGCGTGAACCAGATGGGCGCCTGCGCCTGCGCCGTCGGTTGCCTCGGACACGGCAAGGCAATTGGCGTCGTTTTCAATGCGCACCGGCCGGCCGAGCCGCGCTTCGAGGTCCTTGTCGAGCGGCATGCCGTTCATCCAGGTGGAATTCGCGTTCTTCACGAGACCGGTTCCGGGCGAAATCGAGCCTGGAATGCCGAGGCCGATAGTGCCGGTCTGCCCGGTTTTCGCTTCGGCGCCGGTAATCAGGTCGGCGACGGTTTCGATACAGCCGCGGTAGTCGTCGCGCGGGGTCGGAACGCGCTTGCGGTAGATCTCCGCACCCGTTTCGCCAAGCGCGATGATCTCCATCTTGGTGCCGCCCCAGTCGATTCCGAGCCGCATGATCAGGCTCTTCTCACGGGCAGGTCGAAGGCGGCGCCGTGGGCGGCATCCATCTCGTCCGGCTGCTTGCCGTAATTTTTGAACTTCCGCAGGATCTCCGTCATTTCTGTTTCGCCCAGAATGTCCGGTTCGCCGACGGACAGGGCCGAAAGATACTGGTCGGCCAGTTCCTCCACGCCGTCCGCGACGCCAAGCGCCTTCTTCAGGGTCGCCCCGCAGGCGATCTGGCCGTGGTTTGCGAGCAGGCAGGCGCTACGGTCCCCGAGGGCCGCGATCATCACCTCGGAAAGCGCTGCCGTGCCGAAGGTGGCATAGGGCGCGCAGTCGATCCGGTCGCCGCCGGCCAGCGCCACCATGTAGTGAAAGGCCGGGATGCCCCGGTTGAGGCAGGCAAGGGCCGTCGCCCGCGGCGAGTGGCAGTGGACGACCGCACCTGCCTCCGGCTTGGCCTTGTAGATATCCATATGCATCCGCCACTCCGAAGAGGGCAGGGTATCGCCGGAGTAGGTTCCCGCCAGATCCATCGCCACAATCAGCTCTTCGGTCAGGTCCGCATAGGGAATGCCGGACGGCGTGACCAGAAACCCGTCCGCCGTGCGGGCGCTGACATTGCCTGACGTCCCCTTGGTCAGGCCTTTGATCGGCAGGGCACGGGCGGTTTCGATGATCTCCCGGCGGAGCGCCGGCGTGTCGGTCGGGAAGGGCAAGTGCGGAATCCAAGGCTCAGAAACTGGAGATGCATCATGTAAACGGCAGCGGGTTGACCGTGCAAGGGGCGCTTTCGCCGAAATCGCCCGCAGGCTCCTGCCGGTAAAAAGTGACTTTACGTTCGTTATTTAGGGTCAGGACTCATTAATTTTGCACATTCTGTTTGCCAGGGAAGGTTGGAATGAGCGTAAAAGCGAGCGCAGGACAGGTTTGTCCCTATCCAAGCTCGATTTTACGGTCAGGCCGGCCTTCCCTGGCAAACCCGAAGGGCGGGGCGTCTTTGCCCCCTGACAGCGTTAGAGACCCTTGAAAACCGATTGGTTTCCTTCGGCTCTCTGCCTTGTCAGCAGACAAAGCCACTCCCGCAGAATGCGTAAAATTAATGGGTCCTGACCCTAAGGTTGTGTTTGTGCTATACTGCGCGCTTTCCCGATCCTGTATGGAGGGAAGCATGAACGGTGCAGGACGTTTTTTCATCGGCGTGCTCGGCGGACTGGCCGCCTCCGCGTCGAAGGTTCTGGCTCTCGATGTCGAGCGCCTCGGCCGTCTGGTCGAAACCGGAAATTTCGAAAACATGAGCGATCTCCTGGGCACCATCTATATCGTGACGCCGATATTGATGTTTCTGGGGGGGCTGATTGCCTGGGCTTCGGCCGAAAACCATCGCATGAAGCTTCTGGCGATCGGATGCGCGGCGCCGGCAATGATCGCTCCGTGGACGGCTGCAAAACTGGATCCCATGAAAACGAGCTTTGTGCCGGAATTGGTCACCTCGGCCTATGCCCAGACGAAAGTCGAGACAAGGCAGTCGGGCACCTATGTGACCGGTCTTAAGGCGCTGCTGGGGCTCGAGACCCCGAAAAACAACCGTTATTGGGTGGTCGTGGGATCGCGAACGGATCTCGGCGAAGCCCGGAAATACGCGGCCATGATCAATGCCATCGATCCGGGCATGAAGGCGTTCGTAGGGGAAAAGCGGCCGGGTAACGAGTTTTACCCGATCATCGTCGGCGGGCCCGAGGCCTTCTATCCCCTGGACAAGGCCAACGATCTGAAAAACCGGGCCACCAAAATCAGCATCATTCCGGACGATGCCTATTTGTCCAACTATGTAACGCCGATACCGAGGCCCGAAGCCCGATAGAAAACGGCCGGACCGTGTTGCGGAGAAACGCGTCTCTCCACGCCCGGCCGTGCCGCGTATCCGGGCCCGCACAACGAGGCCTGTCCGACTGCGCGTTTGCGGCCGCACAGCCTGAAAAGCCGGTTCTTTCTGTTCATCTTCCCGCGCCGGTCAGAGGCAGGGGATGTTTCTCGGCCGCAAGACAGGGTAATACGGTGCGGGGCGTCGAGACAGCGTGCATATGAAACGCGGGTTTATGAAATTGTTGCAGGATCGGCTGGTCAACTGGACCCGGCCGCGCGGGGCCCCGGACAAAACGGCCAGGCGGATCTATTCTGCGCGTTTCCATGCCGACCGCCAGCGGTTGCGCTGGGGGCATGAGGAGGAGGCCGCGCTCCGGTCGAAGACCGGTTTGAAACCGGGACCGAAGCTTGCCGGGCGGTTCGGCGATTCGCGGTCATGGCTTCCCGACCGCAGGAAAACGCTTTTCTACGGTCTGCCGCTCTTGATTTGCGTTGCCGCCGTCGCAGTTCTGTTTGCGATAGGGCGCAGGGAACCGGCCCCGCCGCCGGTTGAAAAAAAAGCAAGCCTGCCGGATCCGCTCGCCGGCTATCCGGAGAAGGTGAAGCGGGAACTTCTTGCCCCGGAAGCACGCGTGCCTGCGACCCTGAAATTGACCTTCACCGGAAAGCCGGAGGACCTGTGCAAGGAGCTGGCGGCTCTCGGGCTTGAAAACAACGGCTGGCGGCGCGCCGCCTTTTCCGGTGACCGGTGGCAATGCAATTCAGACCTGGTGGCGCTGACGACGCCGAGCGTCGACTACGGGCCGGCCACGCTGTTTTTCCTGATGCGCGGGCCGGATGCCGAAACGGTCGATTATTTGCGGCTCAAGCTCAATGTCGAGGACCCGAAGCAAATGAAAATCGGCCAGGATGCGGTCCGGCTCGTGATCCGGGCCCTGTCCGACCGATATGCCTGGGCCGTTCCGGACAAGGTTCTGGACGCCATTGCGCATTTCAAGCGGCTGGAAATGACGGACAGGGGCGTCCGCCTTTCGGTCGCGCCGGAGGATCCGGACCTGACGGGCGATCCGGCAGCCCGCCAGCGGCTCAATATCATCATCGATTTCGGCAAGCCGGATCTGATCCGCGCGGCAAAGGAATTCGAACGGCCGCCGCAAAAACGGCGCGGCCCTATTCCGGCAGTGGAATGAAATCCTTTTCGTCGCCCGGAACCGTATCGAAGCGGCCCTGGCGCCAGTCTTCCTTGGCCTGTTCGATCCGTTCCTTCGACGAGGAAACGAAGTTCCACCAGATGTAGCGCTTCTCGCCCATGGCTTCGCCGCCCAGGAGGACGAAACGGGCCGGCTCCTGTCCGGTATTTTCGATCACCAGCCGGTCGCCCGGCTTGAATACGAGAAGCTGCGCCGGATCGAATGCCTGTCCGGCAATCGTGACCTGGCCCGAGATCGTGTAGAGGCCGCGCTCCTCATGGGCAGCGTCCATCGGCATCCGGGCGCCCGGATCCAGCCGGACATCGGCGTAGAACATCTCCGAGGCGGTGTTCGCAGGCGCCTTGTGGCCGAAGAGATCTCCGGCAATCAGCTTGACCGCGGCTCCGCCATCGGCAAATTCGGGCTGCGCCTCGCTCGGCAGGTGTTCGAAGCTCGGGTCGCCCTCTTCCAGGTGTTTCGGCAGCGCGACCCAGCTTTGCAGTCCGAACAGCGGTCTCGACGCCGCCTTGCGTTCGGGGCGTTCGCGTTCCGAATGCACGATGCCCTTGCCGGCGGACATCCAGTTGAGCGCGCCCGGGGTGATCGCCTGTTCGGTGCCCAGGCTGTCGCGGTGATAGACCTCGCCTTCGAACAGATAGGTCAGCGTCGCCAATCCGATATGCGGATGCGGGCGGACATCGATCCCGCCGCCGACCAGCAGTTCGGCGGGCCCCATCTGATCGAAGAAGATGAAGGGTCCGACCATGCGGCGGCGGACGGAGGGCAGGGCTCGGCGCACTTCGAACCCGCCAAGATCGCTGGTCCGAGGCACGATAATGGTTTCAATCGGGTCGCAAGAGGTCGGGTCTCCCGGGATCGGGTCCGGTCCGTTAATCCAGCTCATCGTGTGTCTCCAATAAACATGTTGAGCTGAATCTAGGGCACGTACCGATCCTTCGCCACTGAACGGATTGTTCAACGGGCATCATGATGCGGCAGGAATCTTATTCTTGCGGAATCATCCGTCACCAGATGTCGACGTCCTTGCCTTCCGCCCTGAGCCTGGCGGCTCGGTCGTCCAGATAACGCTGGAAGTCGCCGCCGTTTTCATAGGCATCTTCGGCGATGAAATGCATCATCGTGTCGAAGTGGAACGGCTTGAAATAGCCGGGCATCACTATGACCGCCCGCTCTTTGGCGTTGCCGGACCCGTCGATCGCCTCCTTCGGGATGAAGATCAGCGTCGGGGTAAAGGTCACGCCCCATTTGCGCACCAGGGCGCGCTCCTCCATCGCGGTTCCGTCCATGTCGGTCACTTCGCGGGAGCCGCGCATGTCGAGTTGTTCGACCAGGTAATTGGCTTTCATGTAATCGACGATTTGCGGAATGCGCAGGTTGACCTGGTGCATCTCCCGGCAGTAGGGGCAGCCGGGCTGTTCGACGATGATAAGAAGATCCTTGCCTTCATCGGCGGCCGTTGCCAGGTCGTCTTCCAGTTCCAGAAAGCCCTCGTAGAACCAGTCCTGAATGTGCAGGCCGTTGTCGCCGAGCTTCGGTTCGGGCAGGCGGTCTGAAGCTGACGCGCCGGTTGCGAATAAAAGGCCGGCGATCGCGAAGAATGAAGTGAGAATGCGCATGGCAGCTCCTCCTGTGCCACGGTTTTTCTCATCCTAACTCATACAGGCGGCCTCTTCGGATCACATTCCCGCGCGCGGCGTTGCCTCAAGACGCCTAAACGAAAATCTGCCTTTCCCGCGCGACCAGTCCGCCGATGAATTCCAGCACCGCATTTACATGCCTGAGCGGCCGGGTGCTTTCGTGCGACACGGTCCAATAGGCCCGGTTGATCACCTTGTCGGGCAGGACCTGTTCCAGTTCCGGATCGCCCTTTGCGATGAACGTGTGCAGGATGCCGATGCCCGCGCCCGACCGCACGGCTTCCGTTTGTCCCAGCGCCGAGGCGATCTCGAACCGTGCCGGCCACTCCTTGAAGATCTCCGCGGCGTAGTTGAGCGAGGGCGAATAGACCAGGTCGTCGACATAGCCGACAAGCTGATGGGACATCAGGTCGGCGGGTGCCTGCGGGGTGCCGTTGGCGGCGAGGTAGGTTTTCGAGGCATAAAGGCCGAGGGAATAGTCGACGAGTTTCCGGGCAACCAGCCGGCCGTGTTCCGGGCGGTCGACGGTAATCGCGATATCGGCTTCCCGCCGGGACAGGGAGAACGAGCGCGGCACCGGTACCAGTTGCACCGTGATATCCGGATAGGTCCGGCTGAGCTCGCCGAGCCTCGGGGCGAGAAAGGCGACGCCGAACCCGTCCGGCGCACCGATCCGGACCGTTCCGGAAATGGCGACGTTGGTGTCGGCAATCTGTGACTGGGCGGCCAGCATCTCCGCTTCCATGCGTTCCGCATTCACGAGAAGCTGCTCGCCTTTTGCGGTCAGAACGCAGCCCGAGGTCGAGCGGTCGAAGAGTTTGGTCCGCAGATCGCCTTCCAGCGCGGTCAGGCGGCGGGCGACGGTGGCATGATTGACGCCGAGCCGCCTGGCGGCGGCCAGGATCTGGCCGGAGCGGGCCACGGCGAGAAAGATGCGAATGTCGTCCCAGTTCATGGCAGACTGTGGGTGAGAGCTATCATTGCTTTAGTTTTTGCACATTGGGTGCGGAAATCATACGCTTGTTTGCGACAAAAATAAAAGGCAATAAAGGCAAAGACAATTTGGCGCCCGTTTAATCTCGATATGGAATACGGAGCGCCTGTTCAGGGAGAAACGCTATGCAGACCATTGGGCATTTCATCGGCGGCAAGCTCGTAGAGGGCACCTCCGGCCGCTTTGCAGACGTCTACAATCCGGCAACCGGCGAAGTTCAGGCGAAGGTCGCGCTGGCGTCCAAGGCTGAAATGGATGCAGCCGTCGCCAATGCGGCCGCCGCGCAGCCGGCATGGGCTGCGACCAATCCGCAGCGCCGCGCCCGCGTGCTGATGAAGTTCGTCGATCTTCTGCATCGGGACATGGACAAGCTGGCCGAAGCGCTGTCGCGCGAACACGGCAAGACGCTGCCGGACGCCAAGGGCGACGTGATCCGCGGTCTGGAAGTGGCCGAGTTCTGCATCGGCGCGCCTCATCTGCTGAAAGGCGAGTTCACCGAAGGCGCCGGTCCGGGCATCGACATCTATTCCCTGCGCCAGCCGCTCGGCGTGGTCGCCGGTATCACCCCGTTCAACTTCCCGGCCATGATCCCCATGTGGAAGTTCTGCCCGGCCATCGCGGCGGGGAATGCCTTCATCCTGAAGCCGTCCGAGCGCGATCCGTCCGTGCCGATCATGCTGGCCGAACTGATGATCGAAGCCGGCCTGCCGGCCGGTATCCTCAACGTCGTCAACGGCGACAAGGAATCTGTCGATGCGATCCTGGACGATCCGGAAATCCAGGCGGTCGGTTTCGTCGGCTCCACCGCGATTGCTGAATACGTCTATACCCGCGGCTGCGCCAACGGAAAACGCGTGCAGTGCTTCGGCGGCGCCAAGAACCACATGATCATCATGCCGGATGCGGACCTGGATCAGGCCGCCGATGCCCTGATCGGCGCCGGTTACGGCGCGGCCGGTGAGCGCTGCATGGCGATCTCCGTGGCCGTTCCGGTCGGTGAGACGACCGCCAATGCGCTGATGGCAAAGCTTGCTCCACGGGTCGAAGCCCTGAAGATCGGCCCCTATACGGCCGGCGACGATGTCGACTTCGGTCCTCTGGTCACCAAGGAAGCCCTTGCCCGCGTGAAGGGCCTGGTCGACCAGGGCGTCAAGGAAGGCGCCAACCTGGTCGTCGACGGCCGCAACTTCACCATGCAGGGCTATGAAAACGGCAACTTCATGGGTGGCTGCCTGTTCGACAACGTCACCAAGGACATGGAGATCTACAAGACCGAGATCTTCGGTCCGGTCCTGTCGGTTGTGCGCGCAGGCGATTATGAAGAAGCGCTCGATCTGGCCATGAGCCACGAATACGGCAACGGCACCGCGATCTTCACCCGCGATGGCGACACCGCCCGCGATTTTGCCTCGCGGATCAACATCGGCATGGTCGGCATCAACGTGCCGATCCCCGTGCCGCTGGCCTACTACACCTTCGGCGGCTGGAAGCGTTCCGGTTTCGGCGATCTCAACCAGCACGGCCCGGACGCCTTCCGTTTCTATACCCGGACGAAGACCGTCACTTCGCGCTGGCCGTCGGGGCTCAAGGACGGTGCCGAATTCGTCATTCCGACGATGAAATAAACCGAACGAATAAAATTGAGGCCATCCTCCCGGCCTCACCCTCTGGAGCGGCAGGTTTCTGCCGCTCTTTTTTTATCCGGCTTCGCAATTTTTATGAGACGCACAAAAAAAAGCCGGCGGGGGGACGCCGGCCTTGTGAAGTGGTGCAAATACCCTGGTGACGTACGCATATCCCCAAGGCGAAATCTCCCTGTGGCCGTCTCAATGAGAAAGCCGCGAAGGTGATCCAGAGTCTCGAAAGGTCGTGAAATGGAACTTTCGAGAACGTATGCATAACAGCATACGTCATTTAGGTTTTCACCCCTACGAATTAGGGGGTATTCGTCAGGAAATTGAGTCTTGGGTTGTGACCCTAGGACGTCAGGTCGCAGTCTCCGGAATGAAATCGGATCGTATCGCGCGGGGTTCAATGGCGCGCGTGCGCCAGAAGCCTGACAAACATATTCAATATCAATTGTTTATCCTGTTTAGGTCGGCCGAAACCTTATCATTCCTGCAATCGGGGGATAGTCCCGTTTCATCCGGAGCCGGTGTCTCCGTTCCCGTTATCCGGACAGGCGAACCTTCCAATTGCCGTGTAAATATGCTGAAAGGCCACTGGAGGGCAAAGAAGCCGGTCTTCGATCCGGTTTCAGGGGCATGAGCCGGCAATGAAAACGAGGGACGGACGATTGACGCGGAGACTGGCCCCCTTTGGCGCCCAAGGGCTTCACGATGCGCCACCCTCGAGAAACAAAAGACCTGCGTCGGGCAAGAGACAGGCATGACCGGTTCCGCAGCAAAAGGCGCCGCCGACACCGAGGGGCAGGAAGAACCGGTCGCCGACCTGGTTCCCGCCGAAAAGCGTCTTGTCCGCAGGGCCGGATGGTTGCTCTCGATCTCCGATCTGTTGTGGATCGGGCAGGCTGCCTTGCTGAGCCTGGTCATTTCCGAATTCGTCGCCGGCAGGCCTCAGGCCGGACTTCTCACATTGGTCGCACCGGCAGCCGTCGGTTTCATCGCCCTGGCCGGGGTACGGCAGTGGCTTGGACTGAGAGCGGCGTCCGCCGCGCGGTCGGCTGCCCGGGCCGTGAAGACAAGGGTACGGACCACGCTGCTCAACGCCATCGCACACAGTTCCCCGGCAGCGTCCCTGCCGTCCAGCGGCCATGTGGCGGCCATGCTGGGCGAACAGGTCGATGCGCTTGGCCCCTACCTCGGCAACTTCTATCCGCAGCAGTTCCGGTTGAAGATCGTCCCGCTCGGCATCCTTGCGGCAACGCTTTGCGTGAGCTGGCTGGCTGCGGTCATTCTCATGGTCGCAGGACCGGTCATTCCGCTGTTCATGGCGCTGATCGGGATCAGGGCGAAAGCGGCGAGCCAGGGACAGCAGGAAGAGCTGACCCGCATGAGCGGTTTTCTGCTCGACCGGGTGCGCGGCCTGGAAACCCTCCGGCTGTTCGGCGCGCTCGGCCGGACCGAAGCGGAAATCGGCCGGGTCGGCGAAGCCTTCCGGACCGGCACGATGCGGGTTCTCAAAATCGCCTTCCTGTCGTCCACAGTGCTGGAGCTGTTCAGCGCCCTGGGCATTGCCTTCGTCGCCGTCTATGTCGGCTTCTCGCTGTTGGGCAGCGTGACTGCCGGCACCTGGGGGGCGCCGCTGACCTTCGGCGGCGGCTTCTTCGTTCTGCTGCTGGCGCCGGAATTCTTTGCGCCGCTTCGCGCTTATGCCGCCGCCTATCACGACCGGGCCGCGGGCCTGGCGGCAAAGGAAAAGCTGCAGGAGCTCTATTCCGGGATTGTCGCCCAGGGCCTGCAGTCGGGACCGCCAGAGGGCTCAGCCAAGGCGGATGAAAAGCCGTCCGCGCCGGCGCCTCGGCAAACCCATGCACCCGAAATCAAGCTCGATCACGTGTCTGTCACGTTCGGCGGCAAGAGCATCATTCGGGATTTCTCACTCGAAATACCATCCGGTGAGACCGCGATCCTCACCGGGCCAAGCGGTGCCGGCAAGACGACGCTTCTCGACTGCCTGCTCGGTCTGCATCGACCCGACAGCGGGCGGATCTTCATCGACGGCAAGGACCTCCTGACGCTCGACCTTGGGCGTTGGCGGCAGGAAATCTGCTGGATCGGTCAGCACCCGCGCCTGTTCCACGGTTCTTTACGCGCAAATCTCCTGCGTGCGGATCCGGATGCCTCGACCGAGGACATGATGCTGGCGGTCCGTCTCGCGGGAGCCGCCGCTCTGGTGGAAAGCCTGCCGCGCGGTCTGGAGACGATCATCGGCGAAGACGGCTTCGGCCTGTCCGTCGGCGAGAAACGCCGGATTGCACTGGCGCGGGCAGCGCTCAGAAAGACCGCCGGCCTGATCCTGGCCGATGAGCCGACCGCGGGCCTCGATGATCAAACGGCAATAGACGTCATTGCAGGCCTGAAAAAGATGGCGGCTGGCCGGACGCTGATCCTTGCAACCCATGACCCGAAGCTTATGTCTGTTCCGGGCACCCGGATCGAGCTGGACGCCGCCCATCTGTCGGAGGCAAGCGCATGAGCCCACTCCGCCGGATCGTCGTATGGCAATGGCGCCATTCGCCCGCAGCCTTCCTGTCGGGAATCGTCATCGCACTGATCCCCGCCCTTGCCGGCATTGCACTCCTCGGCGTGGCCGGATGGTTCATCACGGCGGCGGCTCTTGCCGGGCTTGGCCTGTTTGCTTTGAACGTCTTCATGCCGAGCGCGCTGATCCGGGCGTTGGCAATTGCGCGCACCGCCGGCCGCTACGGCGAGCGCATCCTGACCCACGACGCCACCTTCCGCTTCCTGACCAACCTGAGAAAGCGCATTTTCCAGGGCCAGGCGGCCAGGATCGGCGACGGGACCCGCCCGGCGCGCAGCGGCGCGGCCCTCAATCGGCTGACCTCGGATATCCAGGCGCTGGATGCGGTCTACCTCCGCCTGATCGTCCCGGCGGTTCTGTGTCTGGTCACCGGGCTTCTGGTGATCGCATGGGTCCTGAAGCTTGCACCCGTCGCCGGTCTCGGGATTGCGGGCTTTGTGGTCTGGGGGGCGGCCTTCTGCGGCTATCTTCTGAAAAACCGTCATGTGGAGGCCGCGCGCCGCCAGGAAGCAGCCCACGAAGCCATGCGGCTCAGAAGCGTCGATCTGGTGGCCGGGCGAAGGGATCTGGCGGTCTACGGCGGACTTGAGCAAAGCGCGCATGCGATCTTGAAGGCGGAAGAACGGCTGGCGGCCGCGGGCGAGGAAATCGAGGCGCGAACGGCCCGCTTCCTGTCCCTGCATGGCTTCGCGGGGCAGTTCTTCCTGGCTGTGACGCTGGTGCTGGTGAGCGCCCTGATGATCCGCGGAAACCTTGCGCCGGTCTGGGGCGTGACCCTGATCCTGGTCGCGACCGCGCTTCCCGAAGTGCTCGGCGCGTTGGTGCCCGGACTGGCCAACCTGCAGAGGACACGCCTTGCCGCAAGACGGGCCGCCGACGGCGCCCACGAGAGCGATAATGCCGGTGGGGCGGAAGTTGCATCGATTGACCGGAAGACCGTGACGGACCCCGTCCTGTCCTTCAGGTCGGTAACCTTCGCCTATCCGGGGGCGGAAACCCCGGTCCTGTCGGATTTTTCCTTCGACATTGCAAAGGGCGAGACGCTGGCTCTGACCGGCAGGAGCGGTTGCGGCAAGTCGACGGTGTCCGCCATCGCATCGAGGCTTCTCAATCCGCAGGGCGGTTCGGTGACGCTTTGCGGACAGGATCTGCAGACCATTCCGGAAGAAGAGCTGCGCAGCACGATCACGGTCCTGGGGCAGAAGCCCTATCTCTTCAACGACACGGTCGCGGCCAACCTGAGGATCGCGATGCCGGCGGCCACGGATGATGAATTGTGGGCTGCTCTGGACATGGCGGCACTGGGCGCGCGGATCCGCGGCAGCGAAAGCGGCCTGGAAACGGTTCTGGGCGAGGGCGGCCTGGGTCTGTCCGGCGGCGAACAGCGGCGCCTCGGTCTGGCGCGCGCCTACCTGACCCGGCCGGTGCTCTTCATTCTCGATGAAATGACGGAAGGCCTGGACGAGAAAACCGCGAAGGACGTTCTCGACCGCTTCGAGGAATTCCGCGGAGACGCCAGTGTTCTGATGATCGCGCACAAGCGGATGGAGATTGACCGCGCCGACCGGGTCCTGGGACTCCGTGACGCGGAAAAGAGTCTGGCCGCCGAATAGGCGCGGCTTTATTTGTTAGTTTCAATAAGGCGAAACAAGCGCCTTCGGGAGGAAGCAGTCCCGCTGCGGTCGGCACACGCAAAGTTTGCAATCTGACCGCAGTATGATCTTCTGTTGCCGGATTCGGAATCCCGCTCCGGCCAAACCCGAGGTATCGCAATGGAACTTGATATCGTCAGCCTGTCCAGGCTGCAGTTTGCGATGACGGCGCTCTACCATTTCCTGTTCGTGCCGTTGACCATAGGCCTTTCCATCCTGCTTGCGACCATGGAGACGGTCTACGTCATGACCGGGCGCGAAGTCTGGAAACGCATGGTCAAATTCTGGGGGACGCTGTTCGGGATCAACTTCGTGCTCGGGGTAGCCACGGGCCTGACCATGGAGTTCCAGTTCGGCATGAACTGGAGCTACTACAGCCAGTATGTGGGCGATGTCTTCGGCGCGCCGCTGGCCATCGAAGGGCTGATGGCCTTTTTCCTGGAGGCGACCTTCGTCGGGCTGTTCTTCTTCGGCTGGGACAAGCTGTCGAAGCGTCAGCATCTGGCGGCCACCTGGGCGGTCGCCATGGGCACCAACCTGTCGGCGCTGTGGATCCTGATCGCCAACGGCTGGATGCAGCATCCCGTCGGCAGCGAATTCAATCCGCAGACCATGCGCATGGAAGTGACCAGCTTCTACGAGGTGCTCTTCAATCCGGTGGCCCAGGCCAAGTTCGTGCATACGGTTTCGGCCGGCTATGTCACCGCATCGCTTTTCATTGTCGGCATATCGGCCTGGTATCTGCTGAAGGGCAGACATATCGAGATCGCGCGGCGTTCGATCGCCGTCGCCGCCGCCTTCGGTTTCGCCTCGGCCCTGTCCGTCGTCGTCCTTGGAGATGAAAGCGGTTACGAGGCGAACCTGAATCAGAAGATGAAGCTGGCGACCATCGAGGCCATGTGGGAGACCGAGCCGGCTCCGGCGTCCTTCAATCTCATCGCCATCCCGGACATGGAGGCGAGGGACAACAGCTTTGCCATCGAGGTCCCCTATGTCATGGGACTGATCGCCACCAGGTCGCTGACCAAGGAAATTCCGGGCATCAAGGAACTGGTTGAAAGGTCGAAGGACCGGATCCGCCAGGGTGTCATCGCCTGGGAGGCCTTGCAGAAGATCCGCGCGGCGGACGATGCGGGGCAGACAGTCGACGAGGCGGTGCGCAACGATTTCGTCATAAACCAGCACAATCTCGGCTACGCCTATCTTTTGATGCCCTTCGCCAAGGACCTGACGAAGGCCACTAACGAGGAGATCGACGCGGCCGCCTGGTCCGCCGTTCCGAACATCTGGCCGATGTTCTACGGTTTTCGGATCATGGTTGCCTGCGGCTTCTTCTTCATCCTGCTGACCGGCGTGTTCTTCTTCCTCGCCTCCACGGGCAAGGTGGAAGGCCTGCGCTTCAAGGGGCGCTGGCTGCTGCATGTCGCGGTCCTGTCGATCCCGCTGCCTTGGATCGCCTGCGAAATGGGCTGGTTTGTCGCCGAATACGGCCGCCAGCCCTGGATCATCGAGGGCATGCTGCCGACACATGCGGCCGTTTCCAGCCTGTCCGTCACCGAGGTTCTGCTGACACTGGCCGGCTTTGTCGCCCTCTACAGCACGCTTCTCGTGATCGAGGTCTCCCTGATGCTGAAATACATCCGAAAAGGGCCCGACGACGGCGGAGAGCCCGAAGCGATGCCGGCCCGGACCGGCGGCATGTCCTCTATCGCAGCGGAGTAGACCGATGATCCTTCATGAACTGATCGACTATTCGACGTTGAAGCTGATCTGGTGGCTGCTTCTGGGTATCCTTCTGATCGGCTTTGCCGTAACCGACGGCTTCGACATGGGGGTCGGCACCCTGCTGCCCTTCGTGGGCGAAACCGATACCGAGCGCCGTGTGGCCATCAATTCCATCGGCGCCACCTGGGAAGGCAACCAGGTCTGGTTCATCCTTGGCGGCGGTGCGATCTTCGCCGCCTGGCCGCCGCTTTACGCCATCAGCTTTTCCGGCTTCTACCTGGCGATGTTCATCGTGCTGGCGGCAATGATCCTGCGGCCCGTGTCGTTCAAGTACCGCTCCAAGCGGCCCGACCCGTCCTGGCGCAACGGCTGGGACTGGGCGCTGTTCGTCGGCTCCTTCGTGCCGGCGCTGGTGTTCGGGGTGGCGGTCGGCAACGTCCTTGAAGGCGTGCCCTTCACCCTCGACCGGGACTTGAGAATGACCTACGAGGGCTCGTTCTTCGGGCTGTTCACGCCGTTCTCGCTACTGTGCGGCCTCTTGTCCGTTTCCATGCTGGTCATGCACGGCGGGGCCTGGCTGGGGTTGAAGACCGACGGCATCGTCGCGGTCAGGGGGCGCCGCTACGGCACGGTTGCCGCCTTCGCCGCCCTGGTGCTGTTCGCCCTCGGCGGCTATCTGGTCTATTCCGGCTATGTCGAAGGCTACCGGATCACCTCCGAGATCGACCCCAACATGCCGGCCAATCCGCTGTTCAAGAAGGCGGTGATCGAGGGCAGCGCCTGGATGGCAAATTATTCCACCTATCCGTGGATGATGATCGCGCCGGCGCTGGGCTTTTTAGGCACGTTCGGTGCGCTGATCGGGCTGCAGACCCGGCTGGAGATGCTGACCTTCGCCTGCTCCAAGCTGGCGGTCTTCGGCATCATTTCCACCGTCGGCGTCTCGATGTTTCCCTTCCTGCTGCCGAGTTCGGTACAGCCGGATGCGAGCCTGACCGTCTGGGATGCATCGTCGAGCCACCAGACCCTGTTCAACATGCTGGTGGCGACGGTGATCTTCCTGCCCCTGGTGCTGGCCTATACCGCCTGGGTCTACAAGGTCCTGTGGGGCAAGGTCGACGAGGCCACCATCGAACGCGACAACGACACGGCATATTGAGGAGAAACGACATGTGGTATTTCGCCTGGATCCTAGGCATGCCGCTGGCATGCTGCCTCGCGGTTCTCAATGCCATGTGGCTGGAACTGCGCGCCAAGGACGAAGAGGTCCGTAACGGCCGGTAGATTTGGGACGCCCACACGCGAGGCGGAAAACAAAGGGCTCGCAGACTTAGTGTGCTTATCGCAGATAAGGTTCGTAGTGTATTGCGCCACGAGCCAATTAATTTGGCTGCCGCGCCTGTTGCAGAGCATTTGGTTTTTTACTGTTGTTCAATTTTTTCCGGCCGCGTATCCAGGACACATCATGCTGCGAATTTGAAAGGCATTGGAATGGTGGCCGGCAAGATTAATTTTATTAAAATTAGAATTAACAATGTAAATTTTTTAAAAATGGAGCGCGTAACCCTTAAATATATTTTAAAGGTATGTTTGTTCAATATTTTTGTAGTTTGCCGGAAGAGTCCAGGGGGTCGTTTTGTTACGTTTATTGAAAGCCAAATCTTTCCGATTTTGGATTGGGCTTGGTGCATTTTTTGCCCTGGCACCTCTCATTTTGTCGGCCGTTGGTGGCTATACGCTGCTGAATTATGGTGTCATCGCTGCTTTTCAGGACGTTGCGGAGCGCCAGCGGGTGCAGGTCGTTCCGGTGCAGAACTTACGCATTTTGCTGTTGGACACGCTCGCGCCGGTTGATGAGTTCTTGGACGGAGCCGATGCGACGCGGCTGGAATACCGGGCGCTTCGAACGCAGATCGAAACCGGCTTCTCTGCTCTCGACAAGAGCCTTCAGTCCGAACCTGAGGCCAGGGACCTGCTGGCGCGCGCGAGAGAGGACTGGAGTGCTGCGGACGATGACGCCAACGAATTGATTTCAGTGTCCGTTCAGGCCGGAGATGCCGATGCCCTCGTGCAGGTGCAGCGTTTTCACGGTCAGATTGCATCGGCAACCGATAAACTGATGGCGGTCTACCGGCAACTTTTCGAAAAGATCGAAAATGATCACGACGGGGCACATTTGTATTATGAGCGATCGCTATGGATCGCTGGTATCGCCGGCGGGGTTTCTTTGTCGATGGTCATCGGCGGTATTGCCCTCGTAAGTCGGATAATGGCAACCAGCGTTGATCGTCTAGTTGATGGTGCGGAACGGTTTGCCGGAGGGGACCGGGACTATCGGATCGAGGTTCAAGTCCCGCACGAACTACACCGTGTCGCGGAAGAATTTAACCGCATGATTACGCGGATTCAGGACTATGAAGTCACCCTTGCCGATCTGGCGCACACGGATAGCCTTACCCATTTGCCCAATCGCCGCGCCTTCGATGCGGCTCTGAATGAGGTGCTCGCTGAGGCGAAGCAGATGGGTAAAACTTGCGCCCTGATGATATTGGATATCGATTACTTCAAGCGTATCAACGATACCTATGGCCATGCGGCTGGTGACGCGGTCCTGCGGGAACTTGGGTTGGTCATGGCCAGGCACCTGCGACCGTCCGACAGATCTTTTCGCATTGGTGGCGAGGAATTTTCAATCCTTTTGCCTGGTGCGGATTTGACGACAGGTATCGCAACCGCTGAACGTCTTCGTCAAGCAGTCGAATTACATGATTTCACTTACAAGGATATTTCAATAAAATTGACGGTCAGCATCGGAGTTGCGGACACAAATGACTGCTTCGATAGCCTTAGCCTTGTCGAAGCAGCTGACGCAAGGCTCTACGAGGCTAAGCGCTCCGGCAGGAACCGGGTTTTGGCAAGTCCGGAAAACCCTGTGGAAGCAGGGCGCCGCAGTGGTTCAACTTTATAAAAAATAGGGAACCGGCGGCCCGACATCGCGCATGCACAAGTTGCCGACGTAATATCATGCCGGTTCAGTAACAGGTGTTCTTTGCTGTCTGGCTGCGGAGGATCCCCGCACAAAGAAAATCGATACGGCATATTGAGGAGAAATGACATGTGGTATTTCGCCTTTATCCTCGGCATGCCGCTGGCATGCAGCCTCGCGGTCTCAACGCCATGCGGCTGGAATTGCACGCGATGACGAAAAGCCCCCCAACGGCCGCCAGGCGGGGATTCGGCTGCCAAACGAAACGGGGTGGAGTGTTTGGGAACTGCAAGGGCTATCGATAGTCGGCGTTTGGACGGTTTGGCCGCAATTTTGGGTGGTTGCCGCATATGCAACTGATCAAGCCTTGGGAAAGCGTGGAAGAAGCACCTGAGAGCGCGGATTATTGCCGCTCTTGGGAGGAAGAATTACAGCGCGAAATTGGTCCGAAGCACTGTCTGTTCGGATGCCAGGTGAAATTGATCGGGCGCCGATACGACACGGATGATGCACTTTTCCTGCTTGAAGACGGCAGGGTGGCCGAGGTGCATCTGACTTGGAGCGGGCATCAGGAGCCCGACCCGAGATGGCCGGGGACATCGATCTTCGCGACATTGGAAGAATGGCAATCAATGTCGTCAAATGCGGATTATTAGCGAGACAGAAAAAACCCCGGAGCCGTTAAGCTCCGGGGCTTTGATTTTTCAGGCTTTGCCGAAGGCTCAGGCGGCTTCGGTGGAAGCGGCGGCCTTCAGGTTTTCCAGAATGTTCTGTGGGGAGGAGACGCCGTAGGGGTCGCTCTCGCAGTTGTCGGAGAAGCCTTCTTCCTCGAACCACATTTCGATGACGCCGTTGTTGATCACGGCGCCATAGCGCCAGGAGCGCATGCCGAAGCCGAGATTGTCCTTGGCGACCAGCATGCCCATCTTGCGGGTGAATTCGCCGGAGCCGTCCGGAATGACCTTCACCTTGTCCACGCCCTGCGCCTTGGCCCAGGCGTTCATGACAAAGGCGTCGTTGACGGAGACGCAGTAGATCTCGTCGATGCCTTCGGCCTTGAACGCGTCATAGAGCTTTTCGAAGTCGGGCAGCTGATAGGTGGAGCAGGTGGGTGTGAAGGCGCCGGGTAAGGAGAAGAGAACGACGCGCTTGCCGGCGAAATAATCGTCGGAGGTCTTGTCCTCCCAGCGGAACGGGTTCGGGCCTTCGATGGACTCGTCGCGCACGCGGGTGCGGAAGGTCACGTTCGGTACTTTCTTGCCGATCATGGTCAACTCCTGGAATTGGCTGTTCTGGGGCGCCCTGCCGCGCAGGTCCGAACACAGAGGGAAAGGACCAGCGGGAGGGCGGTCCGATCCGGATCGAAACTGCACCGAGAGCGGCGCTTGTTTTCCGGTAGCGCAATTATTGCGCCGCAGCAAGATCGAACCTGCCGTTGTCCGCGGGTTTGGCCGTATTTTAGGCGCGGTACCGGGGAAATATGCAATTACGAATTGCTAAGTGATTAGTATATATACGTATTTTGGTTATTGCGGAAATTCGCTGATCAAGCGGAAACGCGCGCATTTCTGCCGTAAGGTCATTCTTGCAGTGCCATAAGACGGTCGATCGGAGCGTAGTCGTCCGTCAGGATCAGGGCATGCTCGCTGGTCGTCAGACGCCGCACCGTATCCTGCGTGAGCCGTCCGGCCTCATAAGGCTCCGGATCGAGCCCCTCCAGCCTGGAGGTCTTCGAGCGGGAATTGCCGGCGGCAAGGATGAAGACCTGCCGTCCCTCCAGCGGCTGGCCGGTGTTCTGGACCCAGATTTCCACTTCCGGAAAGACGGACCGGAGTGTTGCCGTGATCGCTTCCAGCGCCTGCAGCCGGTCCGCATGGTCGATCACGTTCATCAGGTAAACGCCGTCGTCGGTCAGGCGGCTTCTGACCAGTTCGAAGAACTCCTTGGTGACCAGGTGCTGCGGCACGGTGATGTCGGTAAAGGCATCGCCGATCACCACGTCGTATTTGTCGGGCCGGGAGGCGAGCGCGCGCCTGGCGTCCTCGTGGAAAATCCGGGCAACCGACGGATCGAACCAGAAGTATTTTTCCGCCATCTCGGTGACCGCCGGATCGATCTCGGCAACGGTGACATCGATCTGCGGCTTCGGCCCCCAGGACCGGGGGATTGAATAGGTGCCGCCACCGATGAAAAAGGCGGAAAACGGCCGGTCTTCCATCCGGGTTCGGCCGATCAGCTCCAGCATGGAGGCATGCAGCGTGAACATGACCTCCGGATAGTCGCGCGCGGAAACGCCGTGGGCGAGATGGTCGAGCACCATCAGCCGGACCGGTGTTTTCACCTCCGGCGAGATATCCACGACCCGGATGCAGAAATAGTTGCTTTCCCGCTTGCACGGATTTTCCGCCGCCAGTCCCGAGCCGGCAATGGCGAGCGCCGCGACGAGCACGATGGCTGCCGGAACGATCACCGGGGTCTTGCGGCGGGCAAGGCCAAGGAGAAGGGCCGCGCAAAGGGCATAGGTGACGGTGACGGCGGCCAGGGTGCCGATGGAGCCCAGGTAGGAAATGAAGACAAAGCCGGCCAGCAGGGTCCCGGCGATGGCGCCCAGGGCGCCGGCGGCAAACATCGCGCCGAGGGCCCGTCCGGCTTTTGCGCGGTCCGCGTCGACGGCAATACGCGCAAGGACGGGGGCCGGAATGCCGGCGAAGAACGACGGCAGGAAGAAAACGATCATGGAAAGCACCGTGATCGAGGCAATCGGGGCCGTCAGCGCGGTGATGATCGGCTCCGCACTCCAGCGCAGAAGGAAAACGGCGGCTGCGGTCGTGAGCGCCGCCCCGACCAGCCCGAGCCCGGTCGCCATCAGGCCTGTGGAGGACGGCCGTTCGGCAAGCCGCCCGCCGACCCAGTGACCGGCCGAAAACCCGGCCAGCACCACGGCAATGATCGAGGTCCAGGTGTAAAGCGACATGCCGACGTAAGGCGCCAGCATGCGCCCTGCGACGATCTCGACCACAAGGCTTGCAGCCGACACGACCGCCTGCAGGAAAACCAGCAGATAAACCGGAGGCAATTTGGGGGGATGTGAACTGGCCGGGTGGGAAACGGGTTCTTCCAAGGGTTTTCCTAATTCGTGACGATCGTATAGCGCACAACGCGGTTGTTGCCGGAATCGGAGATATAATAGTCGTTGCCGCGGATGGCGACGCCTTCCGGATTGGCGAACTTGTTCGCTCCTGCTCCCGGAGACCCGTCCCCCAGCACGCCCAGAAGCGTGCCGCCGTCCGGCCCGTCCGGATCGATCAGCAGAACCCTCTGCGCGTCGCTGTCGGCAACCACCAGCCGGCCTCTGGGATCGATATCGAGATATCGTGGGGCGCGAAAACCGAATTTCGGCTGATCGAGAACCTGAAGTTCCTTCAGGTCCGGACTGTATCTGACCAGCCGCCGGTTGCGGGTGCAGGCGACCCAGATGCTGCCGTCGGGGGCTTCGGCCACGTCATGGGTTCCGAACAGTCCTCCGACGGAACCGATTTCCTCGCCGTCCTGAAAGGCGACCAGCCGTCCCGTCGCTCCGGTCGTGGCGTAGATCCGGCCGTTGGAATGGGCGAGCACTCCTTCCGTGCTGGAGGCAGGCAGGAAGTCGAACGCCTGCGGCTTCTCGCCTTCCAGCCGGTCGAAGATCAGCACCGCGCCGAGGCCGGTCGCTGCGACTGCGGCGTCACCGTTCTTGCCGAAGGAGATGTCGTGCACGTCGGGCACCTGGCCGGAGGCAACCGATTCGACAAGGTTCAACGTTTCCGGGTCGAGCACCGCGATCCTGTCGCCCCGTTTGTCGGCAACATAGAGCCGTCCGTCGGGCCCGAAGGCCAGGTCAAACGGATCGTGCAGGATCGAGGGACCGGCCATGTCGAAGGCCGCAAACGGCCTCGGCCTGTCCCCCGCCGTGGCGGCTTTCGCCAGACCAAGGCCAAGCAACAGAAAAACAAGGCATGTCGAAAGACGCATGGACCTCCTCCCGGTCAACCTGAGCTTATCATCCGCAGCGGTTCCGTCCAGAAGAAGAAATGCTGACACGGTCCATGAAATGCAGTGAGAATTGGACGCCGGGCGGCAGGTGTTCCCTTTTCCTTGGCTTTTCGCCGAAAATGTCCATGTTTTCGGGAACTGGCTTCCCGATCGATCCGGAGCAGGACCAATGTTTTCGCAGTTGTCGTCGTCCCTTTTGCGCAATTGTCTCGTGGTCGTACTGGCGTTCGTCTGCCTGCTTCCGGCCGGAAGCGGACGGGCGGAGGCCTTTACCGAAAAGACGCTGCAATCGGTTGTTTCCGTTCTGCCGCTCTGGCCCGGAAAGCCGCAGGGCGGAGGGGGAACGCCTGCCGGCAAGGCGCCTGAGGGCTCCGGCGTTGTCATCGGCAAGGATGGCCTGATCGCCACCGCCTACCATGTGGTGCAGCCGGCCACCCGCAACCCGGAACCGCGCATTGACGTGCGCCTTGCCGACGGGCGGATCCTGCCTGCACGGCTGACGGCCTTCGACGAGGCATCGGATATCGCTTTGCTGGACGTGGATGCGGAGCTGCCCGTGTTTACCTACGCACCGGAACCGTCTCTCGCCGAACCGGTCTGCATCGTTTCCAATGCCTATGGCCTAGACCTGTCGGTGACCTGCGGCGTGGTCTCCGCCCGCCATGTCGCCAATGCAGGCTTCAACAGGATCGAGGATTTCATCCAGACCGACGCCGCGGCCAATCCGGGCAGTTCCGGCGGCGCGCTGGTAGACGCAGACGGCCGTCTTGTCGGCATGATGTCCGCAATATTTGCGTCGGCTGCCGACACAAATATCGGCGTCAATTTCGCGGTCTCCGCGGACCTGCTCAAACGCGTGGTGGAGGGCCTCAAGGATGATGGGCAGGTCGACTATGTGTCGGCCGGCTGGGGGCTGGAACTGCCGCCGCGGTCGGAACTGGCGATCCGGGCCGGCGTCAAGGTTGCTTCACTCTCTGACGGACCGGCGTCAAAGGCGGGACTTCAGGTCGGCGACCTGCTGGTTAAGGTCGCCGGCCGCTCCGTCCGCCACCCCCGCGACGTTATCAGTGCACTGGCGCTCGTTCGTCCCGGCGGAACGGCCGAAGTCGCCTATGTGCGCGCCGGACAGGACGCCAAAGCGCTCCTTTCCTTCGGCGCCGTAGCGCCGTCTTCGCCCGACTCCGATGCGTCGGTAACCGGAACACCCGATTGCCCCTACGCGGCGGCGGTCTGCAGGACACGGCAGGCTGTGTTCCCGGTGCAAAGTTTCGATCCGCTGGCGAGCGCCGTTCGCATCGGAAAGACACTTCTGGTGACAAGCCGTCACGTGGTCGCCGACAGCAGCGACGTGACGGTGTTCACGCCGGGCGGTCCGTTGAAAGGCAAGGTGGTGCCGTCCGCCTACAGGGGCGATCTGGCGCTGATCGAAGTCGAGGGCTTGCCCGAAGACGGTCTTGTTCTCAAACCCGATACGGACGCCGACCTGAACGCGGCTCTCTATGCGGTCGGCGCCGACGTGGCGCAGCGGCAGATCCGGGTGTTCCAGCCGGGCGCGATGCTTCTGCCGCCCGATCCGGCGGCGGATCTCGGGCGGCTTCAGGTCACGAGCTTCATGCAGCCGGGTGTGAGCGGCGGGGCGCTTGTCGATGCCAACGGCCGGCTCGCCGGAATTGCCGCTGGAGGCGGGGAGGGGCGTTTCGAGGCCCTGCCGGCGCGGGACGTGCGAAACCTGCTGCAGGGCCGGAGCGCATCGGATGCCGCAACGGTCCAGGGAGAACTTGGCAAGGCACTGGCGGAGTGTGAAACGACGCTGGAGGCGATTGCATCGGCCGAAGCCGGACAGGCCGCCGTCACGCTGATCGAAAAGCTCCGCACCGCCTGCATGTCGGCGGAAAATGAAGGTCTCTATCTCGATGCCGGTCGCACGCTGGCGATGGCCGGCTTGTTTGACGATGCGGTCATTCTGCACCGGGCGGCGGTCGATCAGGTCCCCCACTCCCTGAATGCCCGGCTATCCCTGCTGGTCTCTTTGCAGCTGGCAGGACGGTTCAAGGCCATGCTGCCGCATGCGGAGTTCATCCTGAATGCGCTGCCGGAGGATCCGCAGGCGTTGCGGCTGGCCATTCAGGCCGGTGTCCGCGGCGGCAGGCCAGACCTGGCCGAACGGGCCTATGCGCTGATGGAAAAAGCCGATCCGCGGCAGGCTGCCGCGGCCCGGCGTTTCATCGATGCTCCGCCGCCTGCGCCCCCTCAGAAATAGACCTCCCAGCTGTCGTCATCTGCACTTGCTTCGGGGAGAAGCTGGCGCAGGGCCGCGATTGCCTCCGGCTTGCCGTAGACCACATGATCCGTCCCTTTCAGGTGGATGGCTTCCATCCGCATCCCCGTGACCTGCTGCGTCTCCTTGCCGTCCTGGTCGACGATCAGGCTGCGCAGCGGGGCTTTGGCGCTTTCGTAGAATTCGACCTGGGAGGCCAGCGAGCGCAGGCATTTCCCGACGACATCCGCCACGGATCTCAGCCGCTCGTGGCCGAGTTCCTGAAGGCCTTCCTCGAGCTTGCCGAGTGCGGACAGTGCGTTTTGTACGGAGGCGGTCATTATACGAATCCCTCAGTTGTGTGCTGCAGGGACTCTCATATCAGAACGTGTGACCGCACAGGCTGGTAAATCTGTCTTGGTCAGTGGCCGCGCGTCATGCGGTTTGACGGTGAGGGTAGTTCCAATCGCTTCCGGGCCGGATTTCGATCGCCGCGGATGATCGGATTTGCGACGGGGACAGTGCGGACCGGGAGCAGAGAGATGCGTTTCTCACGCATCTGTCCGCATGGAGAAAAGTGATGACTATTCAAGATGTCAAAGCATGGAATACCAGGATTGCCGCAGCCGAAACGGAGCGGAAAGGGCTGAACACCCTGGACCTGTCCAGAGCGGTGATTGCGCTTTGCGGCAAACTGACGGAGCTCGGCGTTGCCGAGCTCCGCTGGCATGAGACGGTCCCCGGCTATACCGCGGCCGTGGCGGAATCGAAGAAGCGGATTGTCGGCGAATATTTTCGCGATGATCTGAATACGTTGCCGCCGAGCCGTTTTTTCGGCGTCACCGGACATGACGAAGCCGGCCGGACGGTCTGTACCACCGCCAACCGGTATGACGACGTGGCCGGCTGGGACCTGCGGGACTACATCCAGCGGTTCTGGTACCGGAATTACCGGGCGGACGGGGGCGGACATGCCCGCCTGTCGCCGGCTTCCGTCCCGTTCGCGGCAGGTCTGACCGGGCCGTTCGCCTATATCGGCGATACCTCCGTGGACCCCGCCCTGGCGGGATCGGATGTCGCGGCCTATCTGGTGCGCCTGTGTATTCTCGGATGTTACCTGGAATGGCGTCCGGCCAACATTTACGGCTGGATGGCACGCCACCACGCAGCCAAGGGCCTGCCGTTCCGCTGGGGGTTTCCGATTGTCTGGCCGAGCGGCTTTATCTGGGATGCAGCGCCGGAAAACAGGGCATATTCTGATTTATGCTTCCTGCTGTGTCCGCCTCAGGGAGTTGCGATTGTCGCGAATTCGCCACTGGATATCGGTGTGGCTCCAAATCCAGCGAATAGCAAAGAGTGAACCGGGCGCCTTGATCGGTGAACACCGGCAGGAGCAGCCGGTGATAGGTCTGCTGCTGATATTCGCCTGAAACCATCGGCCGGGACACCCGGACCAGATCGAATATCGGCTGCATGTCCGATGCCGTATCGAAATAGGCCTGGGCGCACATGCGACGGTAGTCCGCGGAAAAATCGTTTCGTTTGATCTGCGGACTGTCCGTCACCGGGGTGTTGCCCAGATTTCGCTTGAGCAGCGAATTGACCCCGTGGAAGAGCACTTGCGGTGAATCCGTCTTCTGCGGCTGTCCGTCCAGGATCACGAGTTGATCGGTATATCCGGCGATGTCGTCGCAAATGCGCCCACCGTTGGTGCGCCATATGTCCAGCAGCGTGCGCGCCGTATCATCGGCGCCGCCGCGGAAAATGTCGTCCAGATCGAAACGTACAACAAAATCATTCGCCATATCGGCCGTCACGTATGGGATTCCAGCTGGGACTTCGCACAGTATACGAGCTCGCTTACGGCTTCTATCAACAATTCCGCTTGCCAGCCAACCAGCTTTTCAGGCTGCGTATGATCGAACATCTGACCGCAGATGGAACGGACGAACGGATCGACATTGCTTTTTCGGGCTTCCGCCAGAATGTCCGCGAGCTGTTGCTCTATGCTGGCGGCCGCCTTTCCCCAATAGGCATCGGCGTTGAAGGAGTCGCTCAGGGCGTTCTTATCGTCTTTGCTCATCGCAGTCACTTTCCTGGAAACCGCCTTCAACTTCGAACCAATAGCACTGGTTGTGCATTTTCGAGCCAAACGGAAAGGTAGTTTCGACTGTATCCCTGACGCAAGACAAAATTAACGCTGTTTTTGAACGCGCGGTGAGCTGATGTCTTCTGCGGATCCGGGGGGAACATAAAATTGTCATAACCGCGCCGTGCCCCTGAATCCAGCCGTTCCCGGTTGCAACACGATTTCATCCAAAAGGGAATTTGCCTTATCCGTCCGGCCAATTGCGGACGATCATGAAATCCGATTCAGGCTCGGTTTTGCAAAACACTGATCTGAAAGCGCTTTTGCGTTCCTTGCTTGAGCCTTGTCAAATATCTGCAGCGAAAATGCGATAAGCTGGTCCGATCGCGAAGGACCGTCCGTGACGCTCAATGCCATGATGCCGGAAATCGTACATTCTGCCGTTCCCGGCCGTTTGCGCCTGAAGATCCCGCCGATTCTGGACAGGCCGGCGCGGGCGAGAAATCTTGTGCATCATGTCCTCGGCCTGGCCGGGGTTACAGGCGCCACCGCGCGCAGCACGACCGGCAGCCTGATCGTGACCTACGATTCCACGATCGCCGCGGACGACATTCGCAACCAGGTCTCCGGCATTCTGGGTTTGATCGACGAGCCCGTACCGCACGTCTCGGCATCCTATGCCAAGTATCGAAGGCAGGGCGGCGACCGGCAGGAGACGGCTGTTCGTTCGCCGCCGCGCGCAGCGCCCGACTGGCACAGCCGGTCTGCGGGAGACGTGGTGGCGAAACTGCGGACCGACGAAAGTGCCGGTCTCGGCAGCCGCGAGGCGGAGGTGCGGCTGAAACGTCACGGCCCGAATATCCTGCCTCATGAAGCCGGCCCGTCCAATCTGGCTTTGCTTGCCAAGCAGTTCGAAGGCTTGCCGGTGATGATGCTCGTGGGCTCCGCAGCGGTTTCCCTGGCGACCGGAGGTGTGGCCGATGCGGTCGCCACGCTGTCCGTCGTCGCCCTCAACGGCGTGCTGGGCTACGTGACCGAGGGACAGGCGGAGCGCAGGATCCATGCGCTTACCGGTCAGAGCGAGCATCCCGTGCGGGTCCTGCGCGACGGAACGGTTCTCGGCTTGCCGTCGAGCAGGCTGGTCTCGGGGGATGTGGTTCTGGTTTCCGCCGGAAGCCTGGTCCCCGCCGACGCCAGGCTCCTCGCCATCGAGGGGCTCATGGTGGACGAATCCGCCCTGACCGGCGAAAGCATGCCCGTGCCCAAGTCGGACGCGGACCGTCTCGGGCAGGATACCCCGATCGGCGACCGGTCGACGATGCTCTATGCGGGCACCATCGTGGCGGAAGGCCGGGGGCGGGCGGTCGTGGTCGCCACCGCCGGCGATACGGAGGCAGCCCGCCTGCAACGCCTGTCGAGCACCGCAACCCGTCCCCAGGCGCCGGTGGAAGCCGAACTCGACCGGCTCGGCAGCAAGCTTGCCATCGCCAGCCTGGCAGCCTGCGGCGTCTTTGCCGGCGTCGGGCTTCTGCGCGGCTATTCCGCGTCCATGATCCTGAAGGATGCGCTGGCACTCGCGGTCGCCGCCGTTCCGGAAGGCCTGCCCATGGTGGCGACGACGACCCTCTCCCTCGGTCTCGGCCGAATGCAGCGCAAGGGGATCCTGATCCGGCAGTTGAGTGCGGTCGAGAGCATGGGCGCCCTGCAGGTGCTTTGTCTCGACAAGACCGGCACGCTGACGCAGAACCGCATGAAGGTGGTGACCGCGGTCGCCGGTGGGGAAGAGGTGTCGCTCGACCGAAGGGCGGAACTCGGCACGCTCGCGGAGCTGGCCGTGCTCAACAACGATGCCTCGGTCCAGGATGGGGCCGCAAACGGATCGTCCCAGACGGAACATGCCATCTTGGGCTTTGCGCTTTCGCAAGGGATCGATGCCGGCCAATTGCGGCAGCGCTATCCGAGAAAGGGAACGATTGAACGCAAGCCGGGCCGGCCGTGGATGGGTACGCTTCACGCGGATGCCCCGGATTACGTCCGCGTTAACGCCCTTGATGGCCGTGGCCGTCTGCTCCTGACCCTGAAAGGATCTCCGGAGGAGGTTCTGAGCCGGTGTGGCCGGCTCCTGACGAGCGAAGGCTCCGTGTCGCTGGACGCCTCGGACCGCAAGAGGATCATCGAACTCAACGAACGCCTTGCCGCCCGTCCGGCCCGCGTTCTTGCGTTCGCACGCGGATATGCCGACACGCCGGACGCGGAACCGGAAGACCTGGAGTTCGTCGGCATGCTGGCCATGATCGATCCGGTGCGGCCGGGAGCGAAGGCGCTCATCCGGAAGATCCGCCGTGCCGGCATCCGGCCGGTGCTGATCACCGGCGATCAGGCGGCCACGGCCGCGGCCGTCGCGGCCGAGGTCGATTTGAGCGGCGGCAGTGCGCTGCGTGTCATCGACTCGACATCGATTTCCAATCTGTCGCCGGACCTGCTGGCGGGCCTTGCCCAGGACACCCATGTGTTTGCCCGTGTTGCCAGCCATCAGAAACTTGCCATCGTCAAGGCGCTTCAGGCGACCGGCAGGGTCGTCGCCATGACCGGAGACGGGGTGAATGACGCGCCGGCGCTGGCGGCGGCAAATATCGGTATCGCCATGGGCGAGAGCGGGACCGAACTTGCCCGGGATGTCGCCAATGTCGTCATCCGCGACGACAATCTGGAAACCCTCGTAGAGGCGATCGCGCAAGGAAGAGCCATTTACCGGAACATCCGCCGCTCGCTGGAATATCTGGTGACCACCAACATGTCGGAAATCGCGGTCTCGATCCTGGAAGCCCTGCATGGGCCGGGAGAACTCGAAACGCCGATGGAACTCTTGTGGATCAATCTGGTCACCGATGTGTTCCCAGGTTTGGGCCTCGCGCTCGCCGACCCGGATCCGGACGTGATGGAGCGTCCGCCGCGAAAGGCGGGCGAACATATCGTGCCGGAGCGCGATTTCGCCCGCATGGCGCAGGACAGCGGCGTGATCGCGTTTTCCGCGCTCCTGTCCCATCTGGTCGGGCTTTCCCGCTACGGTCCGGGTCCTGAAACCCGGGGCATGACCTTCTTGACCCTGTCCCAGGCCCAATTGCTTTACACGCTCGTCTGCCAGCGGACCGATCCGAGAAAGCTCCATCCCGAGAAGCTGTTTGAGAACCGGACGCTTGACCTTGCGCTGCTCGGATCGTCGCCCTGGGCGCCTTGCCGTTCTTCTCGCCCTTCCTGCGCCGTCTGCTCGGCATTGCGCCCTTGCGGGTTTCGGACATGGCATTGTCGTTCGGGGCCGCGGCCATCCCCCTGGCGACCGTGCTCGCGCGGCGCAGCATTCAATTGCATCTGGATCCGGAGGACCCGTCCCATGCGTGATTTCGTTTTGATGTCGGAGGCGGTCACCGCCGCCCACCCGGACAAGCTTTCCGACCAGATCAGCGATGCGATTGTCGATGCCTGCCTGAAAAGCACTCCGGCTGTTGGGTGCGTTGCCGAATGCGCGCTGGCTAGCGGCGTGGTGTTTCTGTCGGTGCGTCACGGCGCGCCGCTGTCCTTCGATCCCGCCGGTGTCGCGCGGCGGGTCCTGGCGGAGGAGGGCTATGCCCAGCCGGACGGCGAGGCGCCGACGACCGTTATTCTGGATCTGGTGGAAACGCCGGAGCTGGTCGGTCCGGTCGCGCTCGCGGACGCCGTCGCGACCCGGATGACGACCGCCTTCGGCTTTGCCTGCGACCAGACGCCGGAGCGCATGCCGTTGCCGATCGTCTGTGCCCGTGACATCTGCCTGGAGCTGGAAAAGGCGGCAAAGACAGGTTTCTCTTCCTGGCTGGCCGCCGATGCCCAGGCGCAGGTCGCGGTCCGGTTTGCAAACCGCAAACCTTTGGAAGTCACGGGCATCGCGCTCGGAATTTTCACATGCGGGGAGGAGCGAACCGCCGAAGACGAACTGGCGGCAAAGCTTCGAGCCGGAATTGTCGACCCGGTCATGGCCGGAAGGGATCTGGAACCGGCTGGCGATATCCGCTTTTCGGTTCATCCTGTGCCGGGAACAGGCGGTCCGAAAGCTCATGCGGGGCTGACCGGACGCAAGACGGCCAGCGATTTTTACGGCGGCTATGCCCGCCAGAGCGGATCGGCGTTGAGCGGCAAGGATCCGTCACGCATCGACCGCATCGCCGCCTATGCCGCCCGCCAGGCGGCCGTGAGTGTCGTTGCTGCCGGTCTTGCCCGTGAATGCGAGGTGCAACTGTCCTACGTTCCCGGCGAGCCGGGACCGGCCAGCATCGAGATCGACTGTTTCGACACCGCCGTGAAACCGGAACAGTCCATATCGGCGCTGCTTGCGGAAAAATGCGATTTCAGGGTCGGGGCGATCATCGAGCAACTGGGCCTGTGGACGCTGCCGGCATCTTCCGAAAACGGATTTTACCGTCCGCTTGCCCGCTACGGTCATTTCGGCCGGAGCGACATGGACTTGCCCTGGGACCGGCCCCTGTCTCTCTAATGACCGTCTAGCGTGGCCTGGACCCGCTTTCCAGAAGGGCCAGCGCATTGACCAGAAGCGTCGCGGTTGGGCCGAAAACGCGTCCCCGTCCGAGTTGAACCACTGCCGCCACCAGAAGAATGGCGCCAAGCGCCGTATGCAGATTGAGTTGTCCGAAGGTCCCCTTGCGAACCTGTTCGTCGGTCTGCAGCACGCCGAGCTGCAATGCCATGCCAAGGGGAGGGACGGGCGGTTTCGGTTTCAGTTTCAGGAAATCCGCAGTCTCCAGAAGCTCCCGAAGCGCCGCTTCCGCAAGATCGCCCTCGATGATCAGGCTTCCCGTATTGGGGCGCGCAAGGGTCCGGGTGATGCCGGGCAGAACCGCCAGGGCATTCAGGGCGGAATGCCACGCGTCGTCCGATGGTTTCCCGACCGCCCGCAGCCGGGCCCGCCCGTCTGTGGCATGGGCGATATAAACGGGAAAGGGGGACGCCGTCTCAGGCACGGTCCGGCCCCGGAGCCGCATCGGGCGCAGCGTGGGCGGTGTCTTCCGCCGTGGCGGCTTCCTCCGGCGTTCCGCTCATCTCCGCGCGGACTTCGGCCGCCATATCCTCGAAATGTTCGTAAGCCTCGGCCCCGGCCTTGCGGAATTCGTCATAGGCCGTTGCGCCGGTTTTCATCGCCGCGCGCATGACCGGCCGGCCGGCACGGGCCACAGCGGCGGCGACGCCTGGAACCAGCATCAGGCCGGCCGCAGCGGCAGCAGCCCCGAGAAGAAATCCGCGACCCGACATAGAAACCTCCACTGCTGTCTAGGGTCAGGACCCACTAATTTTGCTCATTCTGTTTGCCAGGGAAGGTTGGAATGAGCGTAAGAGCGAGTGCAGGACAGGTTGTTCCTATCCAAGCTCGATTTTGCGGTCAGGCCGGCCTTCCCTGGCAAACCCGAAGGGCGGGGCGTCTTTGCCTCCTGACAGCGTTAGAGACCCTTGAAAACCGGATGGTTTCCTGCGGCTCTCTGCCTTGTCAGCAGACAAAGCCACTCCCGCAGAATGTGTAAAATTAGTGAGTCCTGACCCTAAACACTAACAACGGTAATGCCAGCCCTCCGTGACATTTATCAAACATCTCGCGGGTTTACGAACAATTCGGTTCATCCGGCTTTGGCCCAGGAATCCCGACGGAAAAGTCGCCGTCGTGGAAATTGCGATGAATCTCACCCAAGCGCGACATGTTATGTATACTTGCCGCAAATTTTCATCTGCATCGGGAAACAGGAGTAGCGGTAAGGGAATGTCGGACACAGGGGGAAGCAGCCACACGATCCGGGCGTTGACGGAACTTCGGCAACGGATCTTGAGCGGGGAATTCAAGGGTGGCGAACGCCTGTTCGAGGTTCCCCTTGCCGAGATGCTGAACATCTCCCGCACACCGGTCCGCGAGGCGATGTCGCGCCTTGCGGAAGAAGGTCTGCTCGAGCGGGCCAAAAGCGCCGGCTTCGTTGTGCGGGAATTCGGTCTGGATGATGTGATCGATGCCATCGAATTGCGCGGTGTTCTTGAAGGAACGGTCGCCCGGCTGGCCGCGGAGCGCGGTGTCGCGTCGGAAGATCTCGCCAGGATCACGGACGTCGTCAATGAAATCGACGCCTGTTTCAAAGACAATGGCGATGTCGATTTCGACAGTTATTCCAAGCTGAATGCCGAATTTCATGAAAAGCTTGCAGCGCTTTCGGGCAGCAGGATCATCCAGCGCGAACTGGAACGTGTGGTTCATCTGCCTTTCGCGTCCCCCTCCGCTTTCCTGCCCGACAAGATGCAGATGGAAAGCCGGCGGGGGTCGCTGGAGCTCGCCCAGGCCCAGCACCGTGAATTGATCGCGGCGATCAAGAACAGGGAGGGGGCGAGGGCCGAGGCGCTTGCCCGCGAACATGCGCGTACCGCCCGGCGGGATCTGGAATATGTCATGAAGGAAAAGGCGGGCATGGTCCAGAACGTGGCAAGCCTGGCGCTCATCAAGACCTGAATCCGGGGGGATAAGGGCGCCGGTTGCCAGGACGCGCCGCAGAGGCAAAAGCATACATTCTGAAAATTCTTCTGGCATTCAGCGCGTTTTTTGATAAGGAATGTATACATCTAGTTTCTGTCCCAGGGAGGAAGAATTATGTCTGCATCCAGCCTAGAAGCGGTTTTGTCCCAAAGCGGCGGTGCCGTGAACCTGCTGCGCAATTCGAAAATCGGGATGTATGTATACCCGGTCGTGGCTCCGGAGTTCAGCAACTGGCGCGACGAGCAGAGGGCCTGGCGCGAGTCGGCAGTCCTTTTCGATCAGTGCCATCACATGGACGAACTGATCGTCGAAGGTCCCCAGGCAGAGGCGTTCCTTGCTCATCACGGCATCAACGCGTTCGGGAACTTCAACCTCAACCGCGCCAAGCACTTTGTGCCGGTGACCCCGAACGGTCATGTGATCGGCGATCACATCATCTTCCGTGAGCGCGAGGACAAGTTCATCCTCGTCGGCCGTGCGCCGACCTCGAACTGGCTGCAGTTCTGCGCCGCATACGGCAACTGGAATGTCCGCATCAAGCACGACCCCCGTTCGCCCTCCCGTCCGGACGGAGAACGCGTTCTGCGGACCCACTACCGCTATCAGATCCAGGGCCCCGACGCGCCGAAGATCTTCGAGAAGATGAACGGCGGCCCGGTTCCGGACATCAAGTTCTTCCACGTCGACTGGATCAACGTCGGCTCCAAGAAGGTTCAGGCCCTTCGCCACGGCATGTCCGGTGCACCGGGTCTGGAAATCTGGGGTCCCTACGAGGACAAGGCATACATCCACGCCACGATCCTGCAGGCGGCTCGGGACGCAGGTGTTAACCTGGTTCTGTGCGGTAGCCGTGCCTATTCGACCAATACCCTGGAATCCGGCTGGATTCCGTCGCCGCTGCCTGGCATCTACACCGGCGACGGCATGCTGGCCGAATACCGCCAGTGGCTCGGTGCGGATTCCTACGAGGCGGCCGGTTCCATCGGCGGCTCGTTCGTCTCCGACAACATCGAAGACTACTACGTCAATCCGTTCGAACTCGGCTATGACTTCTACATCGGCTGGAAGAAGGACGACTTCATCGGCAAGGCCGCGCTCACCAAGATGAAGGAACAGACCAACCGCAAGAAGGTCACCTTCGAGTGGAACCGGGACGATGTCCTCAAGGTCATCGCCTCCGGCTTCGAAGACGGTACGCCCTACAAGTGGATCGATTTCCCGCAACCGAACTACGCATCCACCAGCGCCGACATGATCATGAACGGCGACAAGATGGTCGGCATGTCCATGTTCAACGGCTATTCCTTCAACGAACGCTGCATGTTGTCGCTTGGCATCGTCGATGCCAGCGTCCAGGAGGGCGATGTCCTCACCCTGATCTGGGGCGAGCCGGAAACCACCGGCAAGACGTCGACGGAAAAGCACAAGCAGGCGGAAATCCGCGTCCGGATCGCTCCGACGCCCTATGCCCGCGAAGCCCGCGAGAACTACGCCGACAGCTGGCGTACCAAGGGCACCAAATAAGCAGCATCAGATCGCCGGACTCCGGTCCGGCTGCTGTTGGCTGGAGAAGAGGCGCTGCGGAGAAATCCGCAGCGCCCGTATTTCGTGATAAATTTTTTCTTTTGCGCGGAACAGAGCTGGGCACGTCGCCATCAATTTGCTGCGTAAGCAAATGTTCGAAAAAAGATATATAAATATCAAATAATTAATTAGAAAATTCTGAAGGCGTTCAAGTTTCCGGAGGCGGTCTCCGGCGGATTTTGATTATGGCTCTGGTGCGAGATCAATAACTATTACTTATGATTTTCACTTAAAACGAATTCGTCAAGCGCGCGTTTTTAGCGTAATCTCTCCTTATCCAGGCCGTCTGTGCAAAGGGCGGCCCTGTGTCTGAGTAATGGGAGGTTACCATATGTTCAATCGATCCCTGCGCCGCATTCTGATGTGCGCCGCGGCCGCCGGTGGCGTGGCTATGATGGCTGCGGCAGTTCCGGCAAAGGCTGAAACCCTGAAGCTGGCGCACTGGGTGCCGCCTGCGCACACCCTGACCAAATCGACCGTCGAGCCGCTGAAGAACGGTGTCGAGGCCGAAACCAACGGCGCTCTGACGATCGACGTCTATCCGGGCGGTGCGCTCGGCAAGGGTCCGCTGGAGCAGTATGTCCGCGCCGTCCAGGGTGTTGCCGACATCACCTGGGGCCTGGAAGGCTATACGTCGTCCCAGTTCCCCAACACCATGATCTCCGAGCTGCCGGGCGTGCTGAAGCCGGGCGAAACCGGCTACGACGCGATCTGGAACGCCTATGACGCCGGTCTGCTGGACCGGGAGTTTCCGGGCACCGTGCCGCTGGCACTGTGGCTGTCCGAGCCGAACATCTTCATCATGAAGGACCGGGATATCCGCAAGCCGGAAGATCTCAAGGGCCTGAAGATCCGCGTGTCCGGTGCGGCGGCCGCTTCCGTCATTGAAGCGCTGGGTGCAACACCGGTGCAGATGCCGGCCGGCGAAATCTACAACTCGCTGCAGACCGGTCTGATCGACGGTGTCGTCACCGGCGCCAGCGCCGTCGGCGACTTCAAGCTCGACGAAGTGGCCAACAGCTACACCATCGGCGCCCCGCTCGGCCGCATTTCCTTCTACCTTGTGATGAACAAGGAACGTTTCGACGGCCTGAAGCCGGAGTTCCAGAAGGCGATCATGGACAACAGCGGCCGGAAGCTCTCCAAGAGCGCCGAAGACGGCTGGAACGCACGAGCGCTTCAGGTGATCGATTCCCTGAAGGCGGCCGGTGACAACAATGTCATCGAGCTTTCCGACGACGAAGCCGCAGCCTTCGGCGCGATTACCCTCCCGGTCACGGACAACATCGTGAAGGGCCGGAATGCGGAAATCGTCCTCAAGACGATGCGCGGGGAGTAACACGTCGCCGTGTATGCGCATTTGACACGCTGGGCGGACAGGCTGATCAGCCTGTCCGCACTCGTCGGTACCCTCGGTCTTCTGACCGAGGTCGGCGTCATTCTGGCCGATGTCATCGGCCGGTATTTCGGCTCGCCGCTGATCGGGGCGCAGGACATCAGCCAGATGGCCATGGTTCTGGTCGTGTTCGGCGGCATGGCGCTGTGCGACAAGGTCGGCGGGCACGTTTCCGTCGATGTGTTCGAACGGATGTTTCCGGCGCGCGTGTTGTGGATCGGCGATGTCCTGGCGCCCTTGCTCGGCGCCGTGATCTTCTGCGCGATTGCCTGGACGGTCTGGGAATCTGCCGCGCTGTCGCGGATGCTCAATCTTGCGACCAACATCATTTATCTGCCCAAGGCGTGGTTTCAGTACGCCGTCGTGGCGATGTCCCTCATCACCGCGCTCGGGATGCTGATCCGCGGGTTCGGAATCGCGGTCAGCGGTAAACCGATCCAACATATGCAGGAGCGGGAAGAAGTTTTATGAGTGCGTCCCTCATCGGCCTGATCGGCATGGCCGTCCTTCTCATCCTCATGGCCCTGCGGGTGCCTGTGGCCTTTGCAATGTTTTCGGTGAGCCTGGCCGGCATCGCCGTTCTCGACAGCACGAAATCGGCGCTGAGTTCGCTGGCTTCCAGCAGTTTTACCGTCGCGTCGTCCGCGGAACTGGTCGTGGTGCCCCTGTTCATTCTGATGGGCAATGTGGCGACCGAAACCGGAATGAGCCGACGGCTCTATGACGCGGCCTATGCCATTATCGGGTCCGTCCGGGGCGGGCTCGCCTCGGCAACCGTGATCGGCTGCGGCGGCTTTGCGGCCCTGTCCGGCTCTTCCGTTGCCTCCGCCCTCACCATGGGCAAGGTCTCGCTCGGCGAAATGGACCGGTTCAACTACGATCCGCGGCTGTCGACAGGCGTCGTGGCTGCAGGCGGAACACTGGGCATCCTGATCCCGCCGTCCGCGGGTTTCGTGATCTATGCCATCCTGGCGCAGGAATCCATCGGCCGCCTGTTCCTGGCGGGCGTTCTTCCCGGCATTCTGCTCCTGACCATGTTCGTGCTGACCATCTCGGTGCTGTGCTGGATCAATCCCAAAATGGGGCCCTCCGGACCGAAGACGACCATCTCGGAAAAGGCGAAGGCTCTGGTCGGGGCCATGCCGATCCTCGTGGTCATCCTTCTCACCATCGGCGGGATCTACGGCGGTCTCTTTTCGCCGGTTGAGGCAGCGGCCGTCGGTGCCGGCCTGGTGATCATCTACGGCGCCTTTTCCCGGACCCTGACCTTGCGCCGGCTGTGGAACGCCACACGCGATTCCGTGGTGACCACCGCCACGGTGATGCTGATTCTGATTTCGGCTTACCTGATCAACCAGTTTTTGGCCCTGAGCCACATCCCGCAGGCGATCGGCGATCTGCTTGGCAGCATGCATCTGCCTGCAATCGGCACGCTGATCCTGATCCTGGCCTGCTACATGGTGCTCGGGTGTTTTCTGGAAGGCCTGGCCATGCTGGTGCTCAGCATGCCGGTTTTCTTCCCCGTGATTACCCAGCTGGGTATCGATCCGATCTGGTTCGGCGTGCTGGTGGTTCTCACTCTGGAAATGGGGCTGATTTCTCCGCCCGTCGGCGTGAACGTCTTCATTGTGAAGTCGGTCGCCAAGAATGTTCCCCTCGGCACGATTTTCAAAGGGGTGATGCCGTTCTGGCTCGCCATGCTGGCGACGCTGGCGCTGCTGGTGGCTTTCCCGCAGATCTCGCTCATCCTGCCAAACACGATGATCAACTAGGTCCGGGCCGGGCGACGGCCCGGCGCGGATCATCAGGAAGGTCAGAATGACGGAGCCCTGTTTTGACGTTGCCCATCCCGGCCACGTTGAACCGCTGAGGAAATGTGCACGGAACGTCCGTTCCGTCTGACGATGCGAGGCTAGTAGTCCGGCGGGCGAGATTTGCGCCTGACCGGGAAGAGAACCGCAAGAAAGGCCAGGCCCGGGGCCTGAAGACAATCGAAGTTTCCATACCCACGGCGCTTTGCCGGTTGGAGAGTTAAGAGAAAGGGACTGACCATGTCCGACAAGAAAACGGCATTGGTAATCAGTGCGCATTCGGCAGATTTTGTGTGGCGGTGCGGGGGTGCGATCGCGCTGCACGAGGAGCGCGGCTACGACGTGACGGTGGTGTGCCTGTCCTACGGCGAGCGCG
>NZ_JABFCZ010000040.1 GCF_014692675.1 Roseibium aggregatum
GCGGTGCCGACCGCGCCGCCTTTATGGTGACACTGCTCAACACGGCGAAGCTCAATGACGTCGACCCGCAAGCCTGGCTTGCCGATGTCCTGGCACGCATCGCCGAAACGCCCGTATCCCAGGTCGAAGAACTGCTGCCCTGGAACTGGGAACCGCGTACTCCGGCATCGGCACCAGCGTCATGATGCAGAACGAACAGAACGCCCGGTTGCTCATCAAGCTTGATGACATCGAACCCCTGATCTGGCGCCGGGTTGAAGTTCCGCTCGCCATGAGCCTGAAGGGGCTGCACGACGTTATCCAGGCCGTCATGCTGTTTGAGGACTACCACCTTTTTGAATTTGAGGCCGGTGGCAGGTTCTATGATGTTCCTGACCCTGCCGAGGACTTCGGCCGCAAGACCTATGCTGCGAAGAATGTCCGCATCCGAACACTCATCGACCGCGGCATCACCACCTTCGCCTATACCTATGACTTCGGCGACAATTGGCGCCACACCCTCATCGTTGAAGCTGTTGAGGATGCCGATCCCGCATACGAGTATCCTCGCTTCCTGGAAGGCGAAAACCGTGCTCCGCCGGAAGACGTTGGCGGGACCTTCGGCTTCGCGGACTTCCTAGAGGCGATGTCAAAGCCACGCCACCCGCAACATCGCGAGCTGGCGCGGTGGTATGGCGGTCGCTTTGAGCCGGGTGATATCAGCATCGATCTGATCAACGAGCGCATCGAAAAGCTCGCCCGGCGTCGAACACTCGGCAAGGCGGGCTTCGCTAAGAGCCAGAACCAACAGCACTGACCGGAAACTGACCGCGAGGCGGTCTTCGCCGAATGCTTACGTTTATACCAAGCTTCCGAGCGATAAATACGGCCTCAATGTACCAAACTAGCAAGGTCGCACGAAATCTGAACAGGAAATGGGGTAAAATCCAAAAGCGGAGGAGCACTTTGGTAAGAGAGGGTCTTCTCGAAGCGAGCGCAAACAGCCACTTCAATAGGCGGTCGGCAAATGAATTGATGAGAACCATTCTCCCAATCGTATTAAGATCGTCGCAGACAAATATTATCTGAGTGGAATTATTATCAAAAATGGTGATGGATGTGAGCGTAAGGGACGAGCGTGGTGCGCAAAACGAACCGGAATGGCTTGGCACAAGAACGCGAAACGGTACAGCCTTGATACCGCCTATTTCGGCGGCGCGCTGGTTGATGCTTCTGATTGTCATCGCCGGCGTATTTTTCTTTCACGGTTTTGTTGTTCCGGTCCTTGCTGCCCTTGTCATCGCATTTGCAAGTTGGCCCCTCTACAAAAGAATACTCACTCAAGTATCTGAAAATACGACAATTGGCGCTTCTATCGCACTTGTCTTGATCCTGACCTTTCTAATCGTGCCGATAAGCATAGCGGTCGCTTATACGGTTGGTGAATTACGCCTATGGATCGGTTGGGCGCTCGAGGTCAATCGTGTCGGGGCACCAGCGCCGGATTGGGTGATGGGAGTACCGCGTATAGGCCCTTGGCTCGCCGAACAATGGGCCAAATATATTGGCCCGCCGAAAGCAATCGGGGAGTTGGTGCAGATGGTCAGCGGCGCCAATATTGGTAATATCTACCGTATCTTGCTTGCCGCGAGCGAAAGCCTCTTCCACCTGGTTTTGATGTTGCTGTTCATGTTGATAACGCTGTTTTTCGTGTTCCGGGACGGTTCGAAATTCTCGCAGCAACTCGATCTCTTGGGTGAATATATTTTACCAAACCGGTGGGAACGAATTTCCCGCGTCGTGCCGGCAACGGTCAGTTCGACTGTTACCGGCATGACTCTGATCGCGATGGGAGAAGGTATCGTTCTCGGTACAGCATATTGGCTGGCTGGTGTCCCTTCACCAGTTACGCTTGGCCTGTTGACAGGCATTATGGCCCTGGTTCCTGGCGGCGCACCGGTCTCATTTACCCTCGTATCCATATATCTTATTGGGAAGGGGTCTTATTTTGCCGGGATCGCATTGCTTGCTTGGGGAACGACGGAATTGTTCATCGTCGACAAGACTTTACGTCCTCGTCTTGTCGGCGGCCCGATAAAGCTTCCCTTCCTGCCGACATTTTTTGGCCTGGTCGGCGGGGTCAAGACCATGGGCTTTCTTGGCTTATTCATCGGGCCTGTCTTGATGGCTTTAATCGTCTCTATCTGGCGGGAATGGATTCACGAATTCGAATTCCCGCAAGTCATCTACAAGACGCCCCTTGAGCCGAATGCAGAAGCTCTGGAACCGGAAAGATCTACGATCGAATAAAGCCTGTTCATTAAAGATTGAAAAATTTCCTCACCGCCCAGAAATACCTTAAAAGGGAACGTCCTGGCTGAAGAAGTATTCGGGGGAGGCGGATACGCCAATGTTATGACTGCGGTGGGGTTGGTTAAATTTGGGCGGAATATAGTATCGTATGGTCCTATAGGTGTAGAACGTGACTTTTCTATTTGGCGCCTATGGGTTGATTCTCGAAGTTGCTATCTTTTCAGGGCAATTTCACAACAGGAAACGCATAGGAATGCCTTGACGTGACCAACTCAGCCGATTTTAAAGAAGTCGGCAGGCAAGGAGAATTGTTTCTCTTCTCCGGCACCCAACGGGCCGAGATTTGTAACAGACATCCGGGTAAAAGCGATTTCTCGCATGCCACGTGTTCGGCCAGATCCGTAGCGATTGTGAGGCGTTCATCCTATAACTTCTCGAGGTCCAATGACGATTCTAATTACCGGTGGAGCCGGATACATCGGTTCACATTGTTGCGTGGCCTTTTTGGAAGCTGGCCATGATGTCGTTGTCATCGACAATTTGAGCAATGCCCATCCGGAATGCATTGAACGGATAGCTGAAATCACCGGCAAGAAGGTCGCTTTTGAGGAAGTCGACATTCGAGATCAGGCTGCAGTCGAACGTGTCCTGAGAAAGCATCAGTGCTCCGCGGTAATCCATTTCGCCGGGCTGAAAGCTGTTGGCGAGTCGACGAAAGACCCGCTCGCCTATTACGACAATAACGTCGTCGGCACACACCGGTTGTTATCGGCCATGTCGAATTGCGGTGTCCGTCAGATGATTTTTTCGTCATCTGCAACCGTTTATGGCGAGCCGCAATTCCTGCCCATAACCGAAAAACACCCGTTAAACGCAGTCAATCCTTACGGGCGAACCAAGCTGATCATCGAGGACATGCTCCGCGATATTGCGACAAGCAATCCAGCCTGGAAGTTTAGTATTTTGCGCTATTTCAACCCGGTCGGCGCTCACAAGAGCGGCATGATTGGCGAAGATCCATTAGGGATTCCGAACAATCTTATGCCGTTTATCGCCCAGGTCGCGGCCGGTCGGCGGGAGCAACTGAGTGTGTTTGGAAATGATTACGACACGCGCGATGGCACTGGTGTGCGCGATTACATCCATGTGGTTGATCTGGTGGCGGGCCATTTGCGTGCCTATGAAGCGCTCGCTTCGAGGGAAACGCCTTCCAATTGCTTTGTCGTAAATCTCGGCACCGGGGCCGGCTATAGTGTGCTGGAAATGGTAAGTGCATTTGAACGCGCTTCCAACAAGCAAATCCCTTGCGTGACCGCTCCCAGACGAAATGGCGATGTGGCTGAAATCTATGCCGACATTTCGACTGCATTGGAAGTGTTTGACTGGAAAGCTGAAAACGACCTGGATGCCATGTGTCGGGATACTTGGAATTGGGTCTGCAAAAACCCACGCGGTTACGAAGGCCGATAAATTATAATGTGTCTCACCGAGCCTAATTGATTGGAGCTTGTGAGCCCAATGGTGGCTGTCGTTGAAGTCATTTGGTGCAAGGCATCAATGTGCAACGATTTGGCCGCAGATCTTGCGTTGCGCTCTGCAATTCAATGCCGATCTCATGGTGTGGCTAAGCTGGTTCCATGACCATTCGAAAGCAACCGACATACACGTCCTACATCCCAGAAACCGGCAATGCGCTGCGATGGACGACTTGCCGGAGCGCAAAGCTGCTTTGAATGTTGGCGATGCCCGGAATTTGGGTAAGAATAGACTTCAAGAACCGCTCATAAGCAAAGAGGTCGGCGGCGACGATCCGTAACAGGTAGTCGCTGGTGCCCGTCATCAAATAGCATTCCATCACCTCCGGACAGGCCGCGACTGCGGCCTCGAACGCCTGGAGCTCCGATTCGACCTGTCGCATCAAGGTGACATTCACGAACACGCTAACCGGCAAGCCAATCGCTTCCTGATCGACATGGGCGGCATAACTCTTGATAACGCCGTCGTGCTGCAACCGTTTGACACGGCGCAGACAGGGCGTTGGCGACAAACCCACCTTGTCGGCGAGATCGTTGATGGTCATTCGACCATCATCTTGAAGTTCAGCGAGGATGTGTCGATCGATTTGGTCGAGCTTCATTTTTGCAGTAATTCTCTAATTATTTATATATTTTAGCATCTTCAAGCTAATATGATTGCAATTCAAGCAGTCTTTGCAGGGACTCGCTCCCCGCCATACCGCTAGGCTCTTTCTCGTCATGGAAGTTTTCAACCGGGAGGAGCGCGATGTCGGTATTGCACACACATGATGAAGGTCAGGGGGGGACAGAAAGCAGCATGGAACATCTGCGCATGCTGCAAGCGTTGGAACACCAGGTGCTCTGGCTTTCCACCTGGATGGTTCATCACGCCAATGCCATCCGGCCGAACAGGGATGGATTGAAAGTCGGCGGTCACCAATCTTCCAGCGCCTCCATTGTCAGTCTGATGACGGCGCTCTATTTTCACGCTCTTCGACCAGAAGACCGGGTCGCTGTTAAACCTCATGCATCGCCGGTCTTTCATGCCATCCAGTACCTTCTTGGCCGTCAGAGTCTCGATCAACTCATCAAATTCCGCGGATTTGGCGGGGCGCAATCCTATCCCTCGCGGACCAAGGACAGCGTTGACGTCGATTTCTCCACCGGATCGGTCGGCCTCGGGGTGGCGGCGACGATATTTGCCTCGCTCGTCCAGGACATCTTAATGGTCCGCGATCTTTTGCCTGCGGGGCGTCGGCCGGGCCGGATGGTCGCGCTGATGGGGGACGCTGAGTTCGATGAAGGCAATGTTTTTGAGGCAGTCCTCGAAGGCTGGAAGCATGATCTGCGCAATTGTTGGTGGATCGTCGACTACAATCGCCAGAGCCTCGATGGAGTGATCAGCGACCAACTCGCGCCGAAAATTCTCAACCTCTTTGAAAATTTTGGTTGGCGCACCAAAACGCTCAAATATGGCCACAAGCTTGAAGCTGCCAAAGCGGGGCCAGCCGGTGAGGCCTTGCTTGACTGGATCGATGCCTGTCCGAACCAGCTTTATTCAGCACTTTGCTTCAAGGGAGGGACGGCCTGGCGGGAGCGCCTCAAGATCGATCTGTCAGGTACCGCCGGTCTGCGTGAATTGCTCGATTCCCATGACGATCCGGCTCTTGGCGCATTGATGAGCAATCTCGGTGGCCACGATTTAAAAACAATTCTCGATGCATTCGAACAGGCAGATGACGAACAGCCGACGCTCTTTCTCGCCTATACGATCAAGGGATATCGGCTGCCGCTCGCAGGGCATAAGGACAACCACGCAGGTCAACTGACCGCTACCCAAATGGCGGCTTTGCGTTCCTCTCTTGGCATTGCCGAAGGACAGGAATGGGAGCCGTTCGCGGGAGCCGGCGTTTCTGAAACACACATCCGCACCTTCTTGAATACCGTTCCTTTCAGGGTCCGTAAGCCGCTGCCTGCCGCGCCAACCGTGTCGATTGAGCCGATTGCGGTCCCAAAGGGCGACGAATTATCGACCCAGGAGGCGTTCGGAAAAATCATGACGGCACTCGGTCGCACCAGTGGAGAACTTGGAGACCGGATAGTCACGACTTCACCTGATGTCACCGTCTCAACCAATCTGTCGGGCTGGGTCAACCGGCGCGGCTTATTCAGCCGTAGTACGAGCGCCGATATTTTTCAGACTGAGAAGGTGCCATCGGCTCAGAAGTGGCAGGGAGATGCCCGCGGTCAACATTTTGAGCTCGGCATTGCCGAAAACAATCTGTTCCTGATGTTGTCTCAACTTGGCCTGGCACATGATTTCTTCGGCGCCAGGCTTTTGCCGGTCGGTACTGTCTACGATCCTTTCATCAACCGGGGCTTGGATGCGTTGAACTACGCCTGCTATCAAGGCGCCCGTTTCATGTTAGTCGCCACACCGTCCGGCATCACGCTGGCGCCTGAGGGTGGGGCGCATCAATCAATTAACACCCCCCTTATCGGCATGGCCCAGGACGGGCTCGACTATTTCGAGCCGGCCTTTGCCGATGAGCTTGCCGCAATCATGGAATGGGGTTTCGTGCACATGCAAGCCAAGCATGGCGGATCGGTCTATCTCAGACTTTCGACGCGGTCCCTCGAACAGCCGAAGCGCATCCTGAGCGACGAAGACAAGACCGCAATCGTCCGTGGCGGTTACTGGCTGCGGTGCCCCGATGCCGGATCGAAGCTTGCCATCGCCTATTGCGGCGCAATCGCGCCAGAGGCGATCGAGGCTGCCTCCTGCTTCGCTGAGAGGACACCAGGGATCGGGATTCTGGCTGTTACCTCGCCTGACCGGCTTTATACCGATTGGCTGACGGCGTGTGCCCGCCGTCGCAACGGCGACGGAAAGGCTCGTGCGCATGTCGAAACCTTGGTCGACCTCCTTCCCAGGGATGCCGGGATCGTCACACTGCAGGACGGCCCTTCGGCAGCACTCGCCTGGCTGGGCAGCGTTCGGCGCAATCCGGTACATCCCCTTGGCGTTTCCCGTTTCGGTCAATGCGGGGACCTGAGCGAACTTTATCGCGAGTACGGCATAGACGCGGAGGCTGTGCAATTAGCTGCGCGGGAGGTCGTGGCAAGAGGATAGGATCGCTGATCGCTGCGGTCTTTTTGCGCTCCGCCGCGTGCGGGTAATCAGCACACCGAACGCAAGCCCGCGGGCCGCGCGCTGGTGAAGGAAGCCATGACGCTGGTGCATCGGCAGAAGGAGGATGAGAAAACGATCGCCAAGATTGGCGGCTTCGATCTGATTTTCTCCGGCCAGTGCTTTGGAAACGACGACTTCTAACATGACGTCGCGCTTCAGCGAACCGGTGCGGAGACCGAAATCGATCTCACGTTAACCGTCACGCCGCTCGGCGCGGTTTCGCGCATCGAGCACGTGCTGGCCGGATTCGAGGACGAACGGTCGCAATACCGCTTGCGTCTCGAAGACGCAAAGCGTCGGCTGGCCTCATATCAATCCCGCCAGGGAGGGAAATTCGGCTTTGAAGACGAGCTTGCCGACAAGCGCCGGCGGCTTTTGGAGATTGAAAAAGAACTGGCCGATGACGCCATGGCGAGCGCCTCCCGCATCGAAGGGGCAGGCTGAAGCCGATATCCCTATCGCAGCCGGTCCTCGTCATCGATCAGCTCAAGACTGGACGGACCGAATTCGGCCCATTTCCACAAGACCAGGTTCCTGTCGCCCGCACCGATGCCCTTCGCGAAGCTTCGAACGAGCAATCCATTGTACCCGTCCTCATTTGGTCACGCCAGGTTGGGTCTGCCAGCGCGGCCTCGTCAATACCCGCCGCGCCGAGCGCCGCTGCATCGCCTGTATCAAAGACCATCTCGATTCTGGCCCGATAGCCGACCAGCGTGGTCGGCTGCAGATCGCCCACCTGGTTGGCCCCCCGCAAGGCGGTCAGCACGGATGTCGACGCGTAAAGCGCCGGGATGCCCTTGGGTTTGAACCGGCCACCATAGCGTTCTGCGCCGCGCCCCGACATCGGCTCATGTGCATAGACCGGATTCAGCGCCCGGTAGAGTTTCCCCGAATAGGTGAACGCCATGGTCAGGCGTAAACGCCGGCATCCACGGCGTCGATATAATCCAGAACCTCCTCGGCGCGGCCTTCGCGGACGAGCTGCATAGCCGTTTGCCCGGAAAATCCCGGTAGAGGCTCAGACCGATACCAAGCGTAGGCCATCAGCGCCGAGCCGAAGCGTGGCTCGACCTTGTTGACGATTTCCACCATTTCGCGCAGCCGGCGTTGTGTCTTATCGGAGCGCACCCGGTCCTTGCGCTGCACGGCATCCTTGCCGAGGCCAACCGTTCGAGCGATCTCCTCGCTTGTGGTGCGAAAGACCCTGGCGATTTTGTTCGGTGCGAACAACCCGTGATCCGAATAGGCCGCGAGATCCATGATGGTGCTCCATATTTATGCCGGTATTTTTGACGCAAAATAGCGTCGAAATGTACGGCAATCAAGAAGCGCGTGGTATTTGCGGACGTGCGACGAAAGCTTGCCGCCCTCGAAGCCTACATTGCGGGCGAAGTGTTGAAGAAAGGAGTGTCTTTAGGGTCAATAAACCGGTTTATTAACCTTGAAAATTGGCCAGGAAAATGACGTTCGGGAGCAGGATGGCAGACACCGTGCGGTGAGGTTTCTTCGGTTGACCGGTCTTGGAATGCCAAGAAAATCTCAATTTCGTCTTTGCGAAGGTGGTCGTGACAAAGCTTCCAAACGATCAGGTGCCCGTTGGAAGACTGCATGAACTTGAATATTATTCGGTTTCGAAAAAGCGCAGACGGCGTGTCGCGGCGCAATCAGATTAACCTCCAATCTGTCCTGCTTGCTCCGAGCTGTCCTGCTTGCCAACAAAGCTTCGCCATCATTCGAAATTGCTGAGACGCTCCCGGCAAATTGCAAGCATCTGTTCGGCTTTAGCAGAAATGTCCTCGTTTATGCCGGCAACTTCCGGAATAGTCACCGCGTCAATGCCCCGGCGCAGACCTGCAAGCGTTTCTTCAATCGCCTGGTTCGCTGCCTTTGCAGTCAGGCCAGCCGTTGCCGCCATTTTGAGAAAGTCTGAACGGCCCAAGCGGTTATCTTTTCCGTTAATCTTCAGGGCCATGCGGTCATGTTCGAGACGGGGAAAGACGACCGTGGTGACAGCGTCATAGAGAGGCGCAAGCCGCACCGTTGCAAAGCTGCGCGCATTCGGCTGCGCAATCTTGAGCAGCGCCAGATTTTTGAGATGCATGTCTCCGTCCGCAATGAGCCAGGCAAACAATGCGCGCTTGAGCACAACTATCAGATCGGCTTCGACATCGGTGGAGAGCGGCCTTACAGCCCGCGCAACTCGCTCGATCGTGCCGTCATATTTTGACTCGGGGGGAAGATCTAAGACAGAGCACAAGTCTTCGAGTGCGAAACGCCGTTGATCATCGGCGGTTGCCCGAATGTCGAAACGCTCGACGATTAACGCTGGCGGCATTTCATCCGGCATAGCGGTCAGTGCCGTCGACGCCGTGTCCAACCCGGCATGCCGGCCAAGCGTCATGGCGAGAAATTCGATCACGGGCAGCGCCTGAAACCCACTCGTCCCGGCAGGTTTGAGTATGTGCGTAAAAGGCAGGGCGGTACCGGGAACAAGTTCACCATCCGCACCGAGGAACATCGGCGCCTTGATCTGAACTCCCGATAATCGTGGTGTGTCAGCGCTGGCATAAAGGCGCGCGAGTTTTTCTTCGAAGTTTTGCTCAATGTTCCCGCGACTTGGCCCGGCATAGGTGCCAGTGAAGATGCTGCCGGTTCTGAAGTCATCCAGACGAGTGACCAAAACATCTGCCGGCAAAGCTTCAAGATCAGAAGCCCTGGTGCTAATCGTGATGTTCGACATATAGCGCTTGCCCGAACGCAGAATAGCGCGATCGTCTCTTTTCTTGAGAACGCGCTCCAACCACCCCTCTGGTAGAAGAGAAAGAATGAAAGGTGGCAGCTTGCCCGGAACGCGCTGCTGGACGAGCGGGAGATCAAACCCATTGTCCGGCTTCCAGCGCCATTCAAAGCCGTCATGCAAGAGGTGCCCGATATGGTCTCCATGCCAGGCGACGATGAAGTCGAGCGCTGCCTCGTTTCGAACCTGAATTTCTGCGGGGGTATGGAGCAGATAGCGTTCGGCCTGCTCACCCTCGCGATACCATTGGTTTTCTCGGGCCAGCGCCCATAGCGCATCGGCGGCTGTTTTGGGATCGCCATATTCGGCAATCAGCCGCTGCGCGATGTCGGCGCGCATCAATTCATCGATCGAGGCAGCATGTTCGCTGCGCATCCGGAAGGCTTCGAGACAGCGCTGACGAATGGACGAGACATTGATCCGGAACTCTCCCATGCCGTCGTCGACGATAGCTGAAGTAACCGCCGGGTGATCGGGCGCAGCGTTTTGGATGATTTCCAGGGACCTAATGCGGGTGCGCTGGTTGCGGGGACCGCTGATAAACAGCCGGCCGTCACGCGTCGGTGCGAGCAGGATGGCGCTGGCTGCGGACAGGTAAGCCCGCGGATAGAGATAGCGGGCGATGCGGATCGCATGCCTGAGCACTTCGGCGTCGGCATCGGCTTCTGCATCGATATAGATGCCGCGCATCAACTGCACGATCTTGCCTGTTTCCGCCTGATAGTGTGCACGAGCCTTGTCGAGATTTTCGCCGACGAGATAGAGCAAATTTCTAACTTTCGCGTATATCACCTGCGCAAAAGTTAGATTGGTTCAATTCGAATTTCAAGTATTTGCGACTTTTGCGTCTCTCACATACGGAAAAGTTATAAAATACAGTGTCCTGTCACCACTGGGCCGGGCTAACGCATCAAGATGCGATCCCAAGCTCCGGAGTGAGCCATCGAACAATCCAGTTGTAGTGGGTGGCTGCGATAGCCCACTGTTTTGCTGATTCCGATTCTTGGCGTCTCAGCCTGAAATGATGGATTTCAAGATCGATAACCTTCTGGCGGATCTCTTCGGAAATGCGGTCCCAGACCCGCTTGGGCTGCGACCTGCTATCTTCCAGTGCCTCGAGTTCGATGTTCAGGCATCAATCACACCAGCGTTTGTAGATCGAACGGAAAATGCAGGGCGATTCCAGCGGGCGCTTGGCCGGAAGATGCGACCATTCTACGAGCCGGATGATCTGGAGGCGGGGTGCCTCATTCTTCGTGCCCCCCATCTGCGATCGATTGCTCACCGCGCAGGCCGTGCAGCACGATGCGGATCTTCTCTTCCAACGAATAGTTGTTTGCAGGTGGCGCGTCGGATTTCCACTTGATGTTGCAGCTATGAAATCGCCCGCGCTTTGAGCAAAATGAGGCGCGGCCAGGTCGAGGATGGAAACGGTGGCGCGGTGGATCCCGTAGGCAGACGGTGGACGACGTCTTGCGGGTGCGAGCAACCTGGACGCGGGGCGCGCCTCCGGATCGAAATGGCGCGGCGGAAGAGGGTCGAGGCGGTCTTTGCCGCATGTTTTGCCTTGACAAATCCGGCTTCAAATTCCGTATCGCGCCACCGGCATTCAGGACGGGGTGGGAGTGTTTCAAGGCCCATCCTTGCACCGAAGAATGCCGATCCAGCGGGTGGCGGCGGGCATTGGAGCGGGCGGCAAAGCCGTCAGGCAGGGCGGTGGAAGGTTGGAGCGATGAGGTCATTCGCCTCCTTGCCGCGCTCCGTTCATCGAAGACCAATCCCTGCATGTCTTTGTCGCTTACATCCCGCAACGGGCCATTCAACCCTCCGTCCGGGAAAATTTCCCCTGGCCTGCTGCCATTCCTCGCGAAACAAATTTCCCCGGCCGGCGGGTGCTTCGTGGCACTTCGCCCCTACAGGTGAACCGCCCGCGTTTGCGGTCTTTTCGCTGGTGACATCGCAGGGATGGTCCGGCGACGAACAGCATAGGAGACTTCAAAATGGCTATCACCCTTGGCGCTTTCACCAAATCCGCTGACGGAAGCTTTACCGGCACACTCAAAACTCTCAATGTCACCGCCAGCCTCATCATCGTCCCGGTGGACGCGATGAGCGAAAACGCTCCCGATCATCGCGTTTATGCCGGCAACGGCAACCACTACGAAGTTGGCGCAGGGTGGTCGCAGGTCGCCAAGTCGAGCGGCGAAACCTACATCAACCTCAAGATCGGCGCGCCGGAATTCGGTCCCAATTGGGTGCGCGCCCGCCTGGTCAAGCTGGAACAACTCGGCGAAGACGGCGCCACCCATATCGCCCTTTGGGAACCGCGCGACCGCTGACACGGTCTCTTCGAAGCCCCGCTATGGATCGTCCATGGCGGGGCTATTCTCATGTATGCGCACCTGTACAAACGCCGAATTTGATCCGGAATCGGCACTGTGTAGCTACGGGCTTTGCGTTTCGATCTCCCCAGGGCACTCCGCGGACGACCGCGCCTCAAGAAGCGCGGGCGACTCTTCAAATCTCTCCATTCCGCTGGCGCTTAAGTGCGAATTCCGGATCCTCCCGCGCTCGCTTCGCGACGGCTTCGCCGTCCTTGACCCGCATCCGCCCGCTGGCGCGTTCTCGACGAGAAGAACACTTCAATCATCAGGAGTTTTCACCATGTCACGCATCGATGTCGCCATCTGGATCGAACTCTTGGACATCGAACCGCGCGGGGAACGCCCCGCAGATGAGCGCGCATGGAACCGCGCCAAGGTCGTCGAATCGCACGCCCAGCTTGACGCGATGGAAGAAACGGTAGGGGCTTGAACACCCCCTTCCTTCCACCCTTTTTCTTCGCCAAGAGCCTTATCGCGAAAGGGGGGGGCGTTTTTGATACCCCCCGTTTTTCGAGCGTCCCGCAGAGCGCCCTTGCGCGTCATCCTTAGCCTATTCACACCGAAAGGAGCTATGGATGCAAGACGACCAAACACGGGCAAGCGATGCCAAAAAGGGCAGCCCATTCCTGACGACCAGACAGGCCGCGCATTATCTCGGTCTCTCCTTCCGCACTCTCGAAAAAATGCGGTTGACCGGTCATGGCCCGCGCTTTCGCAAGCATGGCCGCTATGTGCGCTACCATATCGCAGATGTCGATGCCTGGTCGGAAGGACGGCGGCATTCCTCGACCTCCAATGAAGGCGAACGGGGATGAAAAAGCCTGCTATTCTTCTTCTCGCCACCACCCTTTTCGGCGGTACGCTCATCGGCTTTTCCGCGTTCGCCAAACCAAAGCCCTGGCTCGTCTGGAACGCCTCCGCCAGTGCGCCCGTCGGGCTCTACCGGGTCATCCCCGGTATTCCGGAACGGGGGTATTTGGCGCTCGTGATGCCCCCTAAACCCGTGGCGGAGCTTGCGGCCAGGCGTGGCTACCTTCCCCTTCGCGTACCCCTGATCAAACGTATCGCCGCTGTAGGCGGAGATGATGTTTGTGCCTTTGGCGGCGCAATCATCGTCAATGGGAAGGTCGTTGCCCGACAACGCAAGGCAGACAAAAAGGGGCGTCCGTTGCCGCAATGGGACGGCTGCCGGGAACTCGCTCAAGACGAGATCTTCCTTTTGACAAACGCGCCGGGTTCCTTCGATAGCCGCTATTTCGGGCCGGTCCCACGTCAGCAGATTGTCGGGAGGCTCGCGCCGGTATGGACAAAGTAAACCTTCTGCTTTTCATGGCCGCTACGGCCATTGTCGCCCCCGTCGAAGCTGATTCGCTTGAGCCTTTCCAGTTCCATATCGACGCCGCCTCGCAGCGCTTCGATCTCCCTGCCAAATGGATCGAGGCCGTCATCGAAGCTGAAAGCAATGGCGACCCGCGCGCACTCTCGGCCACCGGTGCAATGGGCCTGATGCAGCTCATGCCGGACACCTGGGCAGAGATGCGCGATCGATATGGTCTTGGCACCGATCCCTTCGTGCCGCAGATGAACATTCTCGCCGGAACGGCTTATCTCAAAGCCATGTATGACCGCTTCGGCTATCCAGGCCTGTTCGCTGCCTACAATGCTGGGCCGGGGCGATATGAAGAGCATCGCAGTAACGGGAAGCGGCTGCCGGGCGAGACCCGTGCCTATGTCGCTCGCATTGAAAAGCGGCTGGAACGGGCTGACAAATCGGTGCGTTCATCCTCTGCAGCAGCACATAATCTCACGCAGATGCATGCCGGTTCAGACCTGTTTTTCCCAAATTGTGATGCGAAAGATGACGCTGGAGCCACGATTTTCGTACCGCTTTTGATGCAAAAGGCGCGCGACAAATGAGGCCGGATAAGGATTTTGCGAATTATTTATCCTCGCAATTTCCGCCCGGCGGTATCGAATCGCCGCCGCCGGGCTTTTCTTCCTGCCAGACCGGTAAGCGCAGATGAGCGTGGGTGGTCGGGTTGAAGCTCAGGGAAGCAGCGTATGGCAAGATGAAGCTCCGGCACCATTCGCTGGCTCGCAAATGATAAGCCTTTGTCTGCACATCTTTTTTGGAACCGCCCGTTGGCACTGCAATGCGTGCCGTTGGTGCCATGCTATCGGCAATACCTTGAATTTTCTGACCTTCGCTGACACCCCATTCGATGAGGGGCGCCATGTCCGACGATGACGATTTCAACCCGAAGTTCGGTAAGCCCCGGGCTCGCGACTCGAAGGGGCAACGCAAGTTCTTGCATCGGGTTCTTGCCGCTTCAAACCTGGCCAAAGGCGGCAGTGGCGCTCGTAATCAGCACTTTTCCGGTGCGCGCATCGGGCGCGGTGTCGGAACGGGCCGCGTACTTGCCAGCCGCGATCGGTACGCCGCCTTCCGCCAACGCCGCGTCATCGTCAAATCCCGCATTGTCAAACTGGGCGCGACCGGGATGAACGGAGCAAAGGCGCACCTGAGGTATATCCAGAGGGACGGCGTGACCCGTAAGGGCACCCCCGGCGAACTTTACGGCGCCGATCAGGACCGGGTAGATGCAAAGGAATTCTTGGGGCGCTCAGAAGGAGACCGAAATCAGTTCCGTTTCATCGTCTCTGCCGAGGACGGCGCGGATTATGACGACCTGAAGCCGCTTACGCGCCGGCTGATGGCGCGCATGGAGCAAGATCTGGCCACGCGCCTCGATTGGGTGGCTGTCGATCACTACAACACCGGTCATCCCCATACGCATATTCTGGTGCGCGGTCGTGACGAGCGTGGCAAGGACTTGATCATTGCGCGTGATTACATCACCACCGGCATGCGCGAACGCGCCGCCGAGATCGTCAGCCTGGATTTCGGACCGCGCACGGACCGCGAGATCGAAAATCGGCTGCGCCACGAAGTCGAACAGGATCGGCTGACCAGCATCGACCACCGCCTGATCCGCGAGATGGACGAAACAGGTTTCGTTACCGCGGCTGGTCGCGATGCTTTTCAGCAGAGCCTGCGGGCGGGGCGGCTGCAGAAGCTGAAGCGGCTGGGCCTGGCTGAGGAATTCCAGCCTGGCCAGTGGCGGTTGGAAGACGGACTGGAAGACACCTTACGCCGCATGGGCGAGCGCGGCGACATCATCAAGACCTTGCACCGCGAAATGGCTGCAAGAGAAATCGTCCGTAGCCCGGTGGCGTATTCAATCTTTGACCCCTCCGATCCGCATGTAAATCCCGTTACCGGGCGTGTGGTGGCGCGAGGCCTTTCGAACGAGATCAACGACAGGCATTACCTGATCGTCGACGCCTTGGATGGCGAATGCCACTACATTGATATCGGTCGAGGCGATGCGACGGAGCCTCTGGCCGATGGCTCCATCGTCCGTGTCGTGCTCAAGAGCATTGAACCACGCCGAGTGGATCAGACCGTCGTCGACGTGGCGGCGGCCAACAACGGGCGCTACACGATCGACTATCATCTAAAACACGATCCGCAGGCCACTGAAGATTATGTCGAGACTCATGTTCGACGGCTGGAGGCAATCCGCCGCACCACCGGCAAGATCGAACGCGAGCCCGATGGAACATGGCTCATTTCGCCCGACCACCTTAACCATGTGAGAGACTATGAGCGCGGGCGCGCCAAAGCCGTCCCGGTCATCGTGGAAACACTATCGCATCTGTCGCTCGATCAGCAGATCGGCACCATTGGTCCGACCTGGCTCGATCGTGAACTCGTCTCCAGCCGGCCTGAACCGACACGCGGCTCCGGCTTCGGCCGTGATGTGCGCGATGCCCAGGAACGCCGCCGCCAATGGCTGATCGCGGAGGGCTTGGCTCAGGACGAACAGGGAAAGACCATCTATCGCATCAACATGCTGCAGATTTTACGGCGGCGCGAACTCACCCGTATCGCCGGACAGCTCTCTGAAGAGCTCGGTCTTGCCTATGCCGAAACCCGACTTGGCGAAAAGGTGGACGGTACGTTTCGCCGCGCGGTCGAGCTTGCCAGCGGCAAATATGCCGTCATCGAAAAGTCCCACGCATTCACCCTTGTCCCGTGGCGCCCCGTTCTCGACCACCATATCGGTAAAGCCGTGACAGGCATCATGCGCGATGGCGGTGTCTCCTGGAGCATAGGTCGACAGAAGGGGCTTGGGATTTCGTGACCACGTCCAGGCGTTCTCCCGGGAAGCTCATGTCCGGTTCCCGGCCAGAGAATGCGGCCTTGGACGCACAGGCTAGACGAATCTGTCCCTCCCGAACAATTCCCAATTTAACAAGGCATAGTGCGTTGGAAAGGCCTATAGGCCATTGTGGCGTCGTTTTGTCACCAAACATGTGTGAAAAACCGCGCGTAGCACGGAGAAACAAAAACGAATTGTCGAGTGTTTGCGAATCGTGTTGAAAAATCCGTGCTAGAAGCGGATAATTGTACATGGTTCACGATCAACGCTCGGCACTGTCAACTTATATTTCCGGCCTACTCTCCGCAGGACAGTTGGTCTTTACGAGCGAACAGGCCGAACAGGCACTTGGAGTCGGACGCGGCGCATTTCTCGATGCGGCGGAGCGCCTTCAACGCCGTAATGCCCTCATTAAGCCTCGACAAGGTTTCTACGTCGCGGTTCCCCCGCAGTTCGCCAGCTGGGGGGCGCCGCCGCCCTCATGGTATATTGACGAGCTGATGCGTCACGAACAACAGTCCTATTACGTTGGACTGCTGAAGGCGGCCGAGCTTCACGGCGCCACGCACCAGGCCGTTATGGAATTCCAGGTCGTCGCTCCGAAGCGCATGCCGAAGATCAGGGCCGGCCGCAATCTAATCGTCTTCTACTACCGAAAAGACATTCCAACCGTGGAGGCCGGCATTGAAGACCGAAAAACGGATACCGGCAGAATGAAAATATCCTCACCCGCGCTCACTGCGCTCGATCTCCTGCGCTACCCACAGGCGGCGGGCGGCATCGACAATGTCGCGACAGTCCTCACTGACCTTGGCGAAAAGATCGATCCTTCCCAACTTGCGGCGCTGTCAGATGCCGCCGAGCGGCCTGTCGTACAGCGACTCGGGCATTTGCTGGAGAGGCTGGGGCATGCGGATCGCATCGAGCCGATGCACGAGGCGCTGACGGCCCGCGGCGCTGCGCCGTGGACAGAACTCGACCGGCGCGAAACGCGCGATCCGGACTTTACGCCCGCACCGCAGGAACACGACGATCGTTGGCGTGTGGTCGTGCGCCGTACTCCGGAGGTCGACGAATGATTCCCGCGCAGAATATCGTCGCCTGGGGCAATTTCGTTCCGTGGGCGGATCAGCGTCAGGTCGAACAGGACCTCATGATATGCCGCGCGCTCATCGACATCTTCAATGACGAGCTCCTGTCCACGGAATTGCGTTTTCGTGGCGGCACGGCGCTGAACAAGCTCCACTTTCCGGAACCACTGCGCTATTCGGAAGACATAGACCTCGTCCGAACCACTGCCGGTCCAATCGGTCCGATTCTGGATCGATTGCGGGACGTTCTTGAGCCATGGCTCGGCCGGGCGCAATTCGATCAAAGCCCGGTCGCGCCCAAATTTCGTTTCCGCGCGGACGCGGAAGACGGAAGCGGCGTTCCCATTCGTCTCAAAATCGAAATAAATACGCGCGAAATCGCAGCCTACGATCCGCCGGAAGTTCTCCCACTTCGGGTGGCCAATCCCTGGTTTGCCGGCGAAGCATCGATTCCGACCTTCTCACGGGAGGAGATGTTGGCGACTAAGCTGCGCGCTCTTCTGCAGCGCGACAAGGGACGCGATCTCTATGATCTTTCCCATGCCCTGGATGTATTCGACGGGCTCGATGTTGATCGGGTGACCGAACTGTTCGGCCGCTATCTTCAGTTTGCTGGCCAATCGATATCCCGAGCCCAGGCCGAGGAGCGAATGTTTGCCAAGCTGGCAAATCCGCGGCTGTTGACCGATATGCGCCCATTGCTGTCGCTGACGCAGGCGGAGCTTCTGTCGGACGAAGCAACCAAAGTGGCTTTCGAGCGGGTGTTCGATGGGTTGGTTACGAAAATCGCTGGCGATGCCTGGGTTCGCACCGACGAGATGACGGATCGGTTTGGGCTAAGCGGTCCGTCAACTCAAAACATCCCCTAGCTTCGTGCGGAGAGGGTAGGGCACCACCTTTGGGACGGGCTTCGGTGAAGCGGCTGCGGGCCTTCTCCCATCCAGGCAGCTATCCCTTCTATAATCGGACCCTGGACGTCAAGGCGCGGTGTTTAAGGAATTTGTACGCCATCACCAAGTGGTGAATTGGACGTTTCCCAGCAGCATGGGCAGTTGCATTGTGAGTGGAGTCCGAAACCCAGAGCCTGTTCGGCGCTGGTGCCTTGAACTGGCAATTCACGCGGTTAAGTGGACTGAGCGCTGACTTGTTCAGGACAGTCGTTTTGACCGAACTGCCACGGATGATCCCTTGAAGCCCCATAGCCCTCATGAGTTGGGCCACGGCGCAACAGGCAACATCGAAGCCCTTCCGCTGCAATTGCCGCCAAACCTAGCGCGCACCATAGACCCGGAAGTTCTCTTCGAACACATAGCGGATCTCGATCTTCAGAGCGATATCTCGGCGAGTGCGAGCCGCCAGGCGATCTATGTCCAATCACTTGGCGACATGCTCGAAATATGCCGACGGGGCAATCGGCGGAACTCTGCAAATCGGCCAGGCCTTCATCAACTGGCCCGAGCACTGGGCGAGCTCATCGATGACGGAAATGATCGCTTTAGTGGGCGCCCGAACTTTCTGGCTTGCTCTGCCTGGGTAAAATAAGCAGACGCCCCTTGCGCAGGACCTCGCCGGCCTGACGAAGTTCACGGTTCTCGCGCTCCAGGGCCTTCATCTTCTCGGCCATCTCCGTCGGGATACCAGCCCGGACTCCACTATTAACCTCGGACCTCTTGACCCATTCGCTCAGCGTATGAGCCGGGCAGCATTAGGCGTACCGCTCGTTTGCGTACTTCAGGGGAAACTTGTTCGGCGTTTTGCTCATGGTGCTCCATCCTACTCAGGAGTTGATGGAGCATCCGGCTAACTCGGTGCGTTCAGAGCCTTGCGACGTGATATTCTGCTGAGTTTCGCCGAAGTTGGCTTAAGCGTGGTCGTCGTGCCTCATGGTACGAAAAGGTCATAAGAAGATCCTCCGATCACGGAGACAATCGTTCCGTTTGCCTCATTGAACGGAGCTATCGTTGTGACCCCCACCAAGTTGTTGATCGGCCAGATCCTCGTCGTATTCATCATTGTCTGTCTTGGCGTCTGGGCGGCGACCCAATGGGCCGCTGGAATGCTGGGGTACCAGGCTCAACTCGGAACTCCTTGGTTCTCCTTCTTCGGATTGCCTGTCTACGAGCCTTGGAAGCTGTTCCAATGGTGGTATTCCTATGAGGCCTATGCGCCGGAAGTGTTCGATAAGGCTGGAATGCTGGCAGGAGCTTCTGGCTTCATGGGCTGTGCTGCAGCGATCGCCGGTTCGCTGTGGCGGGCACGGCAAAGCCGATTGGTGACGACCTATGGCTCGGCGCGCTGGGCCATGAAGACGGATTTAAGGAAGGCTGGGCTGTTTCGGCCAGCAGGCGTGTTCCTCGGTCGGTTCCAGGAAGAATATCTGCGCCATGACGGGCCCGAGCATGTCATGGCCTTCGCGCCGACGCGATCCGGCAAGGGTGTTGGACTGGTCGTGCCAACCTTGCTTTCCTGGACGGGATCGGCCGTCATTCACGATATCAAGGGCGAGAACTGGCAGCTCACGGCGGGCTGGCGTTCGAAGTTTTCGCATTGCCTTTTGTTCAATCCGACCGATACAAGGTCTGCCCGCTACAATCCTCTTCTTGAAGTCCGCAAGGGACCCAACGAGGTGCGCGATGTCCAGAATATAGCCGATATCCTGGTTGACCCCGAAGGTGCGCTCGAACGGCGGAACCATTGGGAAAAGACCAGCCATGCGCTTCTGGTCGGCGCTATCCTGCATGTTCTTCATGCGGAGGAAGAAAAGACATTGGCGCGCGTGGCGACTTTCCTGTCCGATCCGAAACGATCATTCGCGTCGACGCTTAAACGGATGATGGAGACAAATCATCTGGGCACGGCGGACAATCCGGAGGTTCATCCCGTCGTTGCATCCGCGGCGCGCGAAGTGCTGAACAAGTCGGAGAACGAGCGCTCTGGCGTTCTGTCAACCGCCATGTCCTTTCTCGGCCTTTATCGTGACCCCACGATTGCGGCGACGACATCCGACTGCGACTGGCGTATCGCCGATCTGATGGACGCCAAATATCCTGTCTCGCTTTATCTGGTCGTCCCACCTTCGGATATTTCACGCACCAAGCCGCTGGTGCGAATGGTCCTCAATCAGATTGGCCGCCGCCTGACCGAACGGCTGGAGGGGGATCCGGGGAAAACACGCAAGCATCCGCTCTTGATGATGCTGGACGAATTCCCGGCACTCGGCCGGTTGGACTTCTTCGAAACCGCGCTCGCCTTCATGGCAGGCTACGGTATCCGCGCCTATCTTATAGCGCAGAGCCTCAACCAGATTTCCAAGGCCTATGGCGAGAACAATTCCATTCTCGACAATTGCCATGTTCGCATCGCCTTCAGCAGCAATGACGAACGCACCGCCAAACGTATCTCCGACTCGCTGGGGACTGCCACGGAACTCCGGTCAATGCGCAATTACGCCGGCCACCGGCTGGCGCCCTGGCTGAGCCATGTCATGGTCAGCCGCCAGGAGACTCCCAGGCCTCTGCTGACACCTGGCGAGGTGATGCAACTCCCGCGCGACGATGAACTGGTTCTTGTCTCCGGCCTTGCGCCTATCCGCGCAAAGAAGCTTCGCTATTTCGAAGACGAGAATTTTATCAAGAGGATTATTCCTGCGCCGGAAATGTCCGATGGCGACTATGCAGACAAGCCCGCTGCACGACACGCCGATTGGGACAAGCATGTGCGCGGACCCGATACGCGGCTTGCCTGCGCTGATGAGGAAAATGTGCCTCCTGTTGATGAAGGCGGCATGCAGCAACAGCGCCATCCAGGGGTAAACGAACAAACGACCGGACCGTTAAAGCCCGAACCGTCGGTATTACCGAACCTTCTTGATGATGAGCCCGATATCGGCGCCGAAACGAAAATGATGGAACGCGCCTCCACGCCTTCTCGTGTTTACGGCGTTAATGAAGCCATGGGACGGGACAAAGATCTTCTCGATGGGCTTTAAGCGGTACAGGCAAGCGATCGCGCGTCGGCGTAGATAAAGGATATAAGAGATTTCAGGGACTTAAGAGATCCTCGCCTTGACCGATTTTGCGTATGTCAGGGCAGGGGTACATGAAACCGCGCCACAATATCTACATTGATGAAGAGACCAGTGCCGAACTGGAGGCACTGGCGGCGAAGCCCGGCGCGACCAAATCCGCCATCGTATCCGACGCCCTTCGACATTTTATCCGGCTTCGCGGCGCACATGAGATTGATGAGGCGCTGAAAATCCGCCTCAACCGGGTAACGCGCGATCTTGGCCTCGTCCGCCGCGATCTCGACGTGTTGACGGAGAGCCTTGCTTTTTTCGTCAAGCTTTATCTCACCTTCAACGCACATACCCCGGTGCCGGATCAGGCGGCTCAGGCCATAGCGCGCGACCGTTTTCAAAACTTCATTGACCAGGTCGGCCGCCAGATCGCCGGTGGCAAACGCTCGGTCGCCACAAAGAACTTCGAAGAACGGTCCGACAACCAACCTGCCGCCTCGCCCAATGAAGGCTTAGACGAGACGAACGCCTGGAACCAGGGGGAGAGCGGAGAATGAACGACACATCCGAAACCCGCCGCCACGCCATGCTGAAAACGGCCATGGGGCCGGTGATCGGTAAAGCGCTCTCCGACACCACCGTCATCGAAGTGATGGTTAATCCCGATGGCAAGCTCTGGATCGATCGGCTCGGCGAGGGGCGCAGTTCCGCAGGCGTGCGAATTCACCCCTCTGAAAGCGAACGCATCATTCGCCTGGTTGCCTCCCATGTTCGCGCTGAAGCCCATGGCGACAATCCCATCATCAGTGCCGAATTGCCGTCTGGCGAGCGCTTTGAAGGGGTGTTGCCTCCGGTCGCGACATCGCCCTGTTTTGCCATCCGCAAGCCGGCATCAAGGATACTGACGATCGCCGACTATGTTTGCGACCGGATCATGGTTCCGATCCAAGCCGCAGCTCTAAGGAAAGCGGTTCGGGAGCGGAAAAACATCCTGGTCGCAGGCGGCACGTCTTCAGGAAAGACGACGCTGACCAATGCGCTTTTGGCCGAAATTGCTGACTGCGATGAACGGGTCATTCTCATCGAAGATACGCGCGAACTTCAATGCGCAGCCCGGGATTGTGTTGCTTTGCGCACGCGCTCAGGCGCAGTCACCATGGGCGATCTTGTGCGCTCCACGCTGAGGTTACGTCCCGACCGCATTATCATTGGCGAGGTGCGCGGCGCAGAAGCGCTTGACATGCTCAAGGCATGGAACACCGGCCATCCCGGCGGCATCGCGACCGTCCATGCCAATTCCGCGCGCTCCGCACTCTATCGCATCGAACAACTTGTGCAGGAAACCATTGCCGTCGTCCCGCGCCGTCTGATCGCGGATGCGATCGATCTCGTCGTCTTTATCGACGGGCGCGGATCGTCGCGCCGGATCGAGACCATCGCAGAGGTGACCGGTCTCGACAGCCAGGGCGATTACACCGTCAAAACCCTGTCTCTTCACCAGCTACAGCAATTCTGAAAGGACTTTTCATGCGTCGAAATCTTCGCTTTGCTTTATCGTCCGCCTTCATATTTAGGTTTACGATCCCAGCTTATGCCGCAGGCTCCGGCATGCCATGGGAAGAACCGCTCCAGCGTATTCTGGAATCGGTTCAAGGGCCGGTCGCTAAGATCGTCGCGGTAATCATTATCATCGTCACTGGATTGACGCTGGCCTTTGGTGAAAGCTCCGGCGGCTTCCGGCGACTGATCCAGATCGTCTTCGGCCTCTCCATTGCTTTCGCCGCCAGTTCATTCTTCCTTTCCTTCTTTTCCTTCGGCGGCGGGGCGCTTCTCTAGATGGCGGCTGCTTCTGATCTTGAGGGTTTTGAAATCCCCGTTCATCGTGCCTTGACCGAGCCCATCCTGTTGGGCGGCGCGCCGCGCGCTGTGGCCATCTTCAACGCTACGCTGGCCGCAGCCATTGGTCTTGGCCTCCAACAATGGATCGCCGGAGTGCTCCTGTTTGTCGCCGGACAAACACTCGCGGTTTTCACCGCGCGACGAGATCCCGATTTCATGACCGTGCTCGGCCGGCATCTCCGTCAACGGGGGTGGTGGCGATGCTGAAGATTGGCGAATATCGCAATAAGGCGGACCGACTCGCCGATCTGCTTCTCTGGGCGGCACTGATTGCGCCCGGCATTGTGCTCAACAAGGATGGAAGCTTTCAGCGGACCTTCCGCTATCGCGGACCTGACCTGGAAAGCGCGACAAAAGCCGAACTTGTCGGCCTATGTGCGCGTGCCAACAACGCGTTGAAACGCCTCGGTTCCGGTTGGGCGTTGTTTTTCGACGCTGAACGGCTTGAGGCCCAAGACTATCCGTCATCGGACTTTCCAGACGCTGCGTCTTGGCTTGTCGACGAGGAACGGCGTGCCGCTTTCGAAGAGGGTAGGCAAGGTCGGCACTTCGAGACCCGCTATCATCTCACGCTGGTTTATATGCCGCCACCGGACGCGCAGGCGCATACCGAAAATTTCCTTCTGGATCGTGGCCGGGAGACAGCTCAGGGGGCGAGACCGAAGTCCGGTCACTTATCCGGTGCTCCGATCGCCGCAACGATTGGCCAGGGTGAAGACATCGGGTCAACAAAACGAACCTGGCGGCAGGAATTGGCACGGTTCGGGCAGGAAAGCGCGCGGGTGCTCGATCTCCTCAGCGGTGTCCTGCCGGAAATTCGGGCGCTCGATGATGCCGAAACCCTGACTTTCCTGCATGGAACGATCTCAACGAAGCGTCACCCTGTCGCCGTGCCCGGGACGCCGATCTATCTCGACGGCCTTCTGGTGGATATGCCACTGACCGGTGGCCTGGAGCCGATGCTGGGTGAACAGCATATGCGCACATTGACCATCCTCGGGTTTCCAAACGCCACACGGCCCGGCCTTCTCGATGCGCTCAACCATCAAGATTTCGCCTATCGCTGGGTGACCAGGTTTATTCCGCTCGACAAGACGGCGGCAACCAAAGTCCTCACGCGCCTGCGCCGGCAGTGGTTCGCCAAGCGCAAGTCGATGACCGCCATTCTGCGTGAGGTCCTGACAAACGAGGCGACACCCTTGGTCGACAGTGACGCCGACAACAAGGCACTCGATGCCGATGCTGCGTTGCAGGCGCTCGGAGGCGATCATGTCGGTTTCGGCTATCTCACGACCACGGTCACGGTGTTCGATGTCGAACCCCAAGTCGCCGAAGACAAAGCCCGAGCCGTCGAGCGGATCATCAACGGTCTCGGATTCACCTGCATTTGTGAGAACGTCAATGCCGTCGAGGCCTGGCTCGGCTCGCTGCCCGGCCAGATTTACGCCAATGTTCGCCAGCCGCTTGTTCACACGCTGAATCTTGCCCATCTCATGCCTCTTTCTGCGGTTTGGGCAGGCCCGATCCGCAATACCCACCTGGGGGCGCCGCCGCTGTTTTACGCGCAGACCTCCGGTGCAACACCGTTCCGGTTTTCCACCCATGTCGGGGATGTCGGCCATATGCTGATTGTCGGCCCGACCGGTGCCGGCAAATCGGTCCTCTTGTCGCTAATCGCCATGCAATTCCGCCGGTATGCGGGATCACAAGTCTATATCTTCGACAAGGGCAAATCAGCCCGCGCCGCGACCCTTGCCATGAAGGGTGAGCACCATGTGTTGGCAAGCGATGGGTCGCTCGCCTTCCAGCCGCTGCGGAACATTGATGATCCGGCAACGCAGAGCTGGGCGGCAGAATGGATTGGCGCACTGCTGGCGCATGAAAAGGTCACCGTCACGCCTCAGGTGAAGGAGGCCGTCTGGTCGGCGCTATCCAATCTCGCGACTGCGCCCGTCGAAGAACGAACACTAACTGGGCTCTCAGTGCTGCTGCAATCGAACCCGGTGAAAGCGGCACTTCAACCCTATACGCTGGACGGCCCCTTCGGTCGATTGCTCGATGCGGCGCAGGATCGACTGGCATTGTCGGACGTGCAGTGCTTCGAAACCGAAGACCTGATGCATCAGCCCGGCGTTGTCATGCCGGTTCTAACCTATCTGTTTCATCGGCTCGAAGAACGATTTGGCAGTCTGTCGGCGACGGGGTCGGTGAGCCGACCGACACTGCTGATCCTCGATGAGGCGTGGGTGTTCCTCGACAATCCACTCTTCTCCGCGCGTATCCGCGAATGGTTGAAGGTTTTGAGGAAGCGGAATGTCGGGGTCGTTTTCGCCACGCAATCGCTCGCGGATGTGGCCGACAGCTCCATTGCTCCCGCGATCATCGAGAGCTGCCCACAGCGGATATTTCTGCCCAACGACCGGGCAGTCGAGCCCCAGGCGCGCTCAGCCTACGAACGCTTCGGTCTCAACGATCGGCAAATCGAGCTGATCGCGCAGGCCATGCCCAAGAGCCAGTACTATCTCCAGTCGCGGCGCGGCAATCGTCTTTTCGAACTCGGTCTTGGTCCGATCGCACTGGCGTTTTGCGGTGCGTCCGATCCGGCCGCCCAAGCCCTCATCGATCATCTTCTGGCCGGAAACGGCATCGGTGAACAAGCGGGCAGCGATTTTGCCGCCAGCTTCCTAAAGGCGCGCGGCCTCGACTGGGCCGCCGATCTCCTCACGCAATTTTCTCGACACGGAGACCTCTCATGAAACGATCTTTCCTTACGGTGCTGATCGCCGCCTGTCTTGCCATGACCATGCCTCAGGCAGGACAAGCCGCATTTCCGGTTTTCGATGTCACCAATTATGGCCAGAACGTTCTGCAGGCGGCACGTGCGCTGGAGCAGATCAACAATCAGATTGTCGCGCTCCAGAACCAGGCAACCATGTTGCAGAATATGGCGCGAAACCTTCAGCGGCTCGATTTTTCGTCTCTTGGGTCCTTGCAAGGTGCACTGACCCGCATCGACGGGCTGATGATGCAGGCCGAGGGGTTGAGCTTCAGCCTCGATGAACTCGAAGGCCAGTGGCAACAGCAATTCCCCGATAGCTACGATGGTTCCATCGGCGTGAACGACATGGTGACGGCAGCGCGCGAACGCTGGCAGAACGCCATGAGCGCCTTCCGCCAGACCATGCGTGTGCAATCGCAAATCATCGAAAACGTCCGTTCCGATGAAGGACTGCTCACCGATCTCGTCAATCAGAGCCAGGGCGCAAGGGGGACACTCCAGGCTAGCCAGGCTGCCAACCAGCTCATCGCGCTCAGCACCAAACAACAAATGCAGATCCAAACGCTGATGGCCGCGCACTACCGCGCCCAGTCCGAAGACGCAGCGCGCAAGGCGCAAGCCGAGGAAGCAGCGCGTGAGACAACCAGACGTTTCTTGGGTTCCGGCAGCGCCTATTCCGGCAATTGACTGTCACGGGGTGGCTCACGGATGAACGACCTAAGTATTATCGACCGGTTCATGGAGACCTACAGTCAGTATATCGATACTGGCTTCGGGCTTTTATCTGGCGACGTCGCCTTCCTGTCTACCAGCCTGATCGGCATCGACATAACGCTCGCTGGCTTGTTCTGGGCGCTGAACACCCTGGGAGGCGGCGAGGATAACATCGTCGGCCGATTGCTCAAGAAGGTGCTTTATGTCGGCGCCTTCGCCTTCATCATCAATAACTTCCAGACGCTGGCCGATATCATCTATCGCTCCTTCGCCGGCCTGGGTCTTCAGGCCGCGCCCGGAGGCATGACAGCCGGCGATCTTCTCCTCCCCGGCAAGATCGCTGCCACCGGCTATCAGGCAGCCTATCCGCTGCTTGAACAGGTCAGTGATCTGGTCGGCTTCCCCGAAATTTTCGGCAACGCACTCACCGTCTTCGTGCTTCTCGTGGCGTGGTTCTTGGTCCTCATCGCCTTTTTCATTCTGGCGATCCAACTGTTCATCACCGTGCTGGAGTTCAAGCTAACGACGCTGGCGGGCTTCGTGCTCGTACCCTTCGCACTGTGGAACAAATCCGCGTTTCTGGCCGAACGCGTGCTCGGCAACGTGATTTCCGCAGGTATCAAGGTGATGGTTCTGGCCGTCATCGCGGGTATTGGCAGCACGCTCTTTTCCACGTTCACAGCCGGTCTCCAGGGGCAGGAGCCGGACCTCGCCGCCGCCATGTCACAGGTGCTGGGGGCACTGTCTCTTTTGGGTCTCGGCATCTTCGGTCCGGGTATCGCCGCGGGCCTTGTCTCTGGTGCGCCGCAGTTAGGCGCCGGTTCAGCGCTTGGTACGGCAGGGGCTGCTGCAGGCGCCATAGTGCTGGCCGGCGGTACAGCGGTTGCAGCTACGCGCCTGGCCACAGGCGGCAGTCTTGCCGCTATCCGTGCCGGTGCGTCTATGGGCTCGGCTGCGTCCGGCTCTTTTCAGCTGGGTCAGGCCGTCTCCGGTGCGTCCGGCTTGTCGGGAGTTGCAGCAGGCATGGGCGGGATGGCCCGTGCCGCAGGTGGCGCTGTCATGCAAGGCGCGCGTTCGGCCACAGACCGCAAGGGTTTTTCCTTTTCAGAGAGCTTTGCAAAAGGAACCCGGGCTGCATGGACCGCGAGCGGCGGCACGCTGAGCGCCACGATGCAAACCCGCGAAGATCGAACCGCGGATGCAACATCTGCCAGCACTCTTACCGGTTCCGCTCCGGGCAATTCTGCGCCCAATTGGGCGAAACGGCTCCGGTCCGACCAGACCTCCCGTGCCAGTCGCCACGCGGTGGCACAAGCCATCAAGGACGGCGACCGGCCAAGCCAGGGTGCCAATCCCTCCATCGACCAAAAGGACGATTGAACCATGTTATTCCGGAGAACGATCCAGCGCTACGGGCAGACACCGGAGCCTGTTACCCCTTATCAAAAAGCCGGGCAGCTATGGGACGAGCGCATTGGCTCCGCCCGCGTGCAGGCACGCAATTGGCGTCTTATGGCCTTTGGCTGCTTTGCTCTTTCCGCATTAACCGCCGGGGCCCTTGTCTGGCAATCGATGCAAAGCCGCATAACACCCTATGTGGTCGAGGTGGATAAGTTCGGCGAGGCCCGTGCCGTGGCGCCCGCCATTCAGAATTATCAGCCCGCTGATGCCCAGATCGCGTGGCATCTGGCTCGCTTCATTACCCATGTGCGCAGCCTTTCCACGGATCCGGTGCTGGTGCGCCGGAACTGGCTTTCTGCCTACGACTTTGCAACCGACCGTGCTGCGCTGTTCTTGAATGAATATGCCAAACGGAATGACCCATTCGCTCGAATCGGGTCGCACACCGTCTCGGTGCAGGTCACCAGCGTGGTGCGGGCTTCCGACACGTCCTTCCAGGTCAAATGGACAGAACAGGTTTTCGAGCGTGGCAGCCTTGCCAGGACCGAACGTTGGACAGCCATTTTAACGATTGTGATTATGGGATGGCCCGCCCCTCTCCGGAGCGATCCGATAGGATTGCTCTGTATTTGAGGTAGAGAGGAACGGACCGATGTCGATTTTTGTACTTGGAATTGATCTTGGCAAGAACGTGTGCAGCCTG
>NZ_JABFCZ010000041.1 GCF_014692675.1 Roseibium aggregatum
ATCGGCGGGAACAAGCTGGTCGAGTGTGACCATCTCAAGCGCTGTCTGATCCGGACCGGGTTTCTTCAACATCAAAACAGTGAATCAAAAACCCCCGGCTAACGCCAGGGGTTTGTCAGCAGTCTGAGGGCGCTCTTCTGAGCGCCCTTTTTGTTTGGGCGCCCTTTTTATTCGGGCGACCGTCGGTGACTGTACGGCCGGGCGACCGCAGCGCAAACGTCCGGATGGACAGGAAAAAGCCCTCCTCCCCGTTTGGGGGGAGAAGGGCGGGAGGTGGCCTCAGACACTGGTCCGAAGCCGGTCTTTCGGGAGGTTATTCGGCAGCCTCGACGGCCATCGGATTGTTCGGATGGGTCGTCCAGTTGGCGTAGTTCGGATCGACGGTCTTGCCCGTGCGCGGGTCGGTGCTGCCTGCGGCCATGGGTTCCATGGTGATGCAGTTGTCCACCGGGCAGACGTTGACGCACAGGTTACAGCCGACGCATTCGTCGTCCATCACCTCGAACTTGCGCACGCCGTCGACCATGCTGGTGATCGCCTGGTGCGAGGTGTCCTCGCAGGCGATGTGGCAGCGGCCGCACTTTATGCAAAGGTCCTGATCGATCTTCGCCTTGGCGATGTAGTTGAGGTTGAGATGCTGCCAGTCGGAGCAGTTCGGCACCGCGCGGCCGACAACTTCCGAAACGGAAGAATAACCGGCGGTGTCCATCCAGTCCTTCAGGCCCTCGATCATGTCTTCCACGACCTTGAAGCCATAGGTCATCGCCGCGGTGCAGACCTGGACGTTGCCGGCGCCAAGCGCCATGAACTCGGCCGCGTCGCGCCAGGTGGTTACGCCGCCGATGCCGGAGATCGGCAGGCCGGCAAGCGCCGGATCGCGGGCGATTTCTGCGACCATGTTCAGCGCGATCGGCTTCACCGCCGGGCCGCAATAGCCGCCGTGGGCGCCCTTGCCGTCGATGACCGGGCTCGGGCACATGTTATCCAGATCGACGGAGACGATGGAGTTGATCGTGTTGATCAGCGACACCGCGTCCGCGCCGCCGTCCTTGGCCGCCTGGGCCGGCTTGCGGATGTCGGTGATGTTCGGCGTCAGCTTGACGATCACCGGCATGCGCGTGTGCTTCTTGCACCAGCGGGTGACCATCTCGATGTATTCCGGGACCTGGCCGACCGCGGAGCCCATGCCGCGTTCGCTCATGCCGTGCGGGCAGCCGAAGTTGAGTTCGACGCCGTCGGCTTCCGTGTCCTCGACCTGTTTCAGGATCGCCGCCCAGTTTTCCTCCTCGCAAGGCACCATGAGCGAGACGACCAGCGCCCGGTCCTTCCAGTCGCGCTTGACGCGCTTGATTTCCTGGAGGTTCACCTCCAGCGGCCGGTCGGTGATCAGCTCGATGTTGTTCAGGCCGATGAGCTGCCGGTCCCTGCCGTGAACGGCGCCGTAGCGCGGGCCGTTGACGTTGACGATCGGGTCGCCATCGCCGAGCGTTTTCCAAACGACGCCGCCCCAGCCGGCCTTGAAGGCGCGGACGACGTTGTATTCCTTGTCGGTCGGCGGCGCGGAGGCCAGCCAGAACGGGTTTGGCGACTTGATGCCAACGAATTCGGATCTCAGATCAACCATGACGGGATCTCCAAAAAGAACTTAAGCGGAAAGGGCGCGGTGGATCGCTTCGGCGGCGATCTTGCCGTCTTCCACGGCCGCGACCGTCAGGTCCTCGCCGCCGAGAATGCAGTCGCCGCCGGCCCAGACCCGGTCCAGGGACGTCTTGCGGTGCTCGTCGGCGACGATCCGGCCGTTCCTGATCATGGGCGTGGCGCTCTCCAGGTCGGCCTGAACCAGCGTCTGGCCGACGGCCTTGAACACCATGTCGGCCGGCAGCGCGATGACCTCGCCCGTGCCCTTCAGGGAGCCGTCTTCGGCCTGTTCGGTCTTTTCCAGGGCGATCCCGGTGACATGACCGTTCGCGCCCAGAAGCGCGTTCGGCCGGACCCAGGTCATGATCTTGACCCCGTTGGTCTGCGCCAGATGCTGCTCGTATTCGCTGGCATTCATCCGGTCCTGGCCGCGGCGGTAGGCGATGGTAACGTCTTCCGCACCCAGAAGCTTGGTCTGGACGGCGATGTCGACGGCGGTCATGCCGCCCCCGATCACGACGATCCGGCGACCGACCGGAAGCTTGCCAAGGTCGTCGGCCTGGCGCAGGTCGGCGATATAGTCGACCGCGTCAAGCACGCCGTCCTTGTCCTCGCCGTCAAGGCCAAGCGCATTCACGCCGCCAAGGCCGATGCCGAGAAAGACCGCATCGTAGTCTGCCTGCAGCGCCGTCAGGCTGAGATTGTCGCCGAGGCGCTTGCCGGTTTCCACGCTGATGCCGCCGATGCACAGGATGAAATTGACTTCACGGGCGGCGAAATTGTCGACCGACTTGTAGGAGGCGATGCCGTATTCGTTGAGCCCGCCGAGTTTCGGCCGGGCGTCGAACAGGGTCACGTCATGTCCGTGGACGGCGAGCCGGTGGGCGCAGGAGAGCCCCGCCGGGCCGGCGCCGACGACGGCGATCCTTTTGCCGGTGGGTTCGCCCCGCGTGAACGGCGTTGCCTCGTGGGCGGCCATGAAGTGGTCGGTGGCATAGCGCTGCAGTTCGCCGATCTTCACCGGCTTGCCTTCCGCGTCGTTGCGCACGCAGACCTGCTCGCACAGGGTTTCGGTCGGACAGACGCGGGCGCACATGCCGCCGAGAATGTTCTGCTCGAAGATCGTCTTCGCGGATCCGGTCGGATTGCCGGTCGAGATCTGGCGGATGAATTGCGGGATGTCGATGCTGGTCGGGCAGGCGTTCATGCACGGCGCGTCGTAACAGAAGTAACAACGGTCCGCCTCGACCTGGGCTTCATGCGGATCGAGCAGCGGGTGCAGGTCGCAAAAGTTCTTGTCCAGTGCGTCCTTTGACAGTCGCCCCGCGGCGACGTCTGGCGCGGTAGTAGTCTCGGTCATTCTGATCTCCGGAAGGAGTGGCGATCGTTCAATTTGCCGCCTCTTTCATTGCGTGAAGAGGCTGTCATGGGACATTGGAAAAAAATTTGAACAAATAGTCAAATATTTTCCAAGCCCTTGAAAATATGATATAAAAACTCAGGAAATAACGATGCTATATTTCAATTGCTTATCGCAATTTTGAGCATATGCAAAAAAGTGAGGCAGGCGCGCCAAACGGGCAGTTCCGACTGTCGCCGGCGACCAAAACCGGCCGGTTTCTATTCCGGATACCAGAGCCGCGCCTTATCCGCGCCGCGCTCGATGATCACGTGGGAATTGGCGAAAACCCGGTAGGCGTGGCTCCAGTCGCCGTCCGGCCAGCGGATGCGGACCTGGGCCCGTTCCGAGACACCGAGCCCGAAATGGACGAAGCCGAGCTGGCCCGAGGCGTGGCCGGCGCCGATCTGAACATCGCGCACGACGCTGCGGTTGCCGATTTTCACGCTGATTTTCGCGCCGACGCCGTAGCGATTCGGCTGATGTCTCTCCTGCCGGATCTCGACCGCCAGCCAGTTGCCAAGGGGCCGTGGCTGTTCGGCCGTGCCGGCGCCGACATTTCTGAACAGGCTGACCGGCCCGGCCCGGTTGACCACGACCAGATCCAGAAGGCCGTCCATGTTGAAATCGGCAAGTCCCGCGCCCCGGCCGCGCCGGTTGAGCGCGATCCCGGCGGTGTCGCCCACTTCGACGAATTTCTCGTCCCACTGGCCGAGCAGCAGATCATCCGGGTCGAAGGCGGCGAAATCCGGCATGGCCTCCACGTTGCCCTTGGCGATGAACAGGTCCCAGAGCGTGTCGTTGTTGACGTCCTGGAATTCCGAATGCCAGCCGGTCGAGGGCCTGAGGTCATCGCCCGTATAGGGCCGGTGCGCGGTCGCGCCCCGGTCGAAGGCGATATCGCGGTAGACAGGCACGGTTTCGTCGGCTTCCGCATCCAGCGTCTGCAACTTGGTGTCGCCCATGCTGGTCAGCGCATATTCCGGATAGCCGTCGTCGTTGAGATCGATGGAGGCAATGCCCATGCCCCAGATTTTCAGATGTCGCCAGCCGTCGGCGCGGCGATAGGCCCGCGGCGGCCGTCCGGGCGGAACGGCCCAGAGCTGCTCCTCGCCGCCGCGGTAATACTGGCGGTCGTTGGAAATCCGCAAGGAGGGCTCGCCCGACCGGTTCCAGTCGGTGAACAGCATCGACAGGGCGCAATAACCGGGCGTGAGGCGGGTGGCTTCGTCGTAGCGCAGCTTGTCTGTTCCGTCCGGCCGGAACAGGAAATTGTCGTGGCACGTCCCCCACGGCGAGCCGGGTTTCGACCGGTCGACATAATTGCCAAAGGCGAGGGTCGGATAGGTCTGCCCCTGTTCCCAGACAGCGGAAAAGCCGGTCGTCCATTCCCGTCCGCCGTCAAAGGCGAGCGCCCGATTGGCCTCCTCGAAACGGCAGTCGCCCTTGCCCTTGAGCAGGAGGTTTTCGCCGAGGCGCAGGACGGCGAGGTCGACGATGCCGTCATTGTCGAAATCGAGCGGATAGGCGCCGAGCACCCTAGTGACCTGGCGGTCCGTCAGACCGATGTCGCGTGCCTTGAAGGCGAGCGCGCCGCCGGTCGGGCTCCGGTTTTCGTAGAGCTGCGCCGGGTTCTTGCCGCCGGCGAGGAACATGTCCGGCCTCCGGTCGCCGTTGCAGTCGAAGATGGCCACGCCGCCGCCGACAAAGAACTCCCAGGCGCCGTCATACGTGTGCTCGATTCCGGCCTTTGCGGCCTCTTCGACAAAATGCGGTACAGGCGCCGACGACACCGGGCGCGGCGCGTCTTCTGCCAGGGCTGCCGCAGGAAGCGCGAGCGCGGTGAGCGTCAGGATAAAACGGATCGCATACCGGCTCATTCGGGGATCTCCAGGCTGCGCAGGAAGGCGATCACCGATTGCCGGTCCGTCTCCTCAAGCGCCGTATAGGCCCTGGTCGCCTCCGCCGCTTCGCCGCCATGGGCCTCGATCACCTCGTTGAGAGTGGTGAGATCGCCCCGGTGGCCGTAGGGCGCGGTGGTGCCGACGCCCCAGAGTTCCGACGTCATGAACACGTCGCGGGCGACGAAGCGCTGGCTGAGCAGTTCGTTGCCGAGGGTGTCGCGGGACGCATCGGTGATCTTGTGCCGCTTCAGGTCGCCGAAAAGAGGCACCAGGACCCGGCCCTTGTCGTCTCTCGGCAGCGCCTTGACCCAGTCCAGTTCAGCGAGATCGAGAACAATGGGCTTTGCCACATCCGCGCGGCGCAAGGTGCCGGCACCCTCGAACGGCGACGGGTCCTCGAAACGCAGGCTTTCAAGCGGCAGGGACGGCCGGTGGCACTCGGTGCAGCCGATCTCCGAAAACAGGCTCTCGCCGCGGGTGGCCGCCTTTTGCCAGTCCGCAGGCAGATCCGTCATCCGCCCGGGCGCAGGACGGGTCGCCTGCCAGGCGACAAGGGCGGACACCTGGCCGATGCTCATCTCGTCTGTCACCCCGTCGCCGTCGAAATCGTCGGTTCCGGTCCAGGTCTTGCCGAACCGCTCCTGCGCCTCGATGCCGTGATGGTCGTTCATGGCGTTGACGGTGAACTGGCGGAGCGACGCGAAAACGCCCTTCTGGCCGAAGGGGCGCAGGGTCAGGTCGTCGTCGATCCCCTCCAGCCCGGACACATCGAGAGACCCGTCCGGTTCCGCCCTCAGCTTGCCGAAACCGACGCCCTTGGTTTCAAGCGAGACCGTTACCGGTGTCTTCGTTTCCCGGGCCTTTTGAAGGGCGGCATGGCGCTGGGCCCGCAGGTCTGCCGTCATTTCCCGGCCGAGCAGTTCGATCAGGCCGGCCCCTTCCAGGGCGACCGTGCCGCGTTCGTTGGAAAACTGCGGATCGATGGAATCGAAATCCGCGCTTTCAAAGCCCTCTGAGACGAAGACATTGGCGGTAAAGGCGCCGGAACCCCCGATCCCCGGTTCGTTGTGACAGGACGCGCAGGAATTGGCATCCGGTCCGGCCATGCGCTGAAAGGCAAGGGCGGAAGGACGGCGCCGCTTGGTCGGAACGATCGCCTGCGTCGCCTCCGGACGGCCCGCGCCGTCCTCGGCGACGAATTTCGCCTTGAACAGCTTTTCGCCGAGCGCCACCAGTTCAGGCAGAGGATCCGTGTCGGCGTTCGCAAGCGCGTCGAAATCGAGATCCCCGGTAATGCCCCGTTCCGACCAGGGCGGCATGGCATCGGCAGCAGATCCCTGCACCGGCCAGACGCCGGAAAGAAGGATCAGCGCTGCCAGCCGCCGTTTCATGCCGCTGCCCCCCTGTTTCGGGGAGAGGCGATCTTGCGGGTTTCGGTGCCGAGATAATCCTTGTCGAGACGGTCCATGGCCTGGGCGACGAGGCCCCGGCGGATGAAGTCCTCGTTCCAGGGCATCACGTCGATCTCGTAATTCTGCCTCAGATCCTCGACCAGCGCCTCTTCCAGCCCCCGGTACATGCTGGCTTCCATGAACCGGAAGGCCCGCATGGCGGCACCGGTCAGGACGATGCGTTTCGGATCGAGAATGGCGAGCAGGCGGGCCAGCCCGTAGCCGAGGACACGGCCGGCGCTTGCAAAGGCGGTCAGGGCATCGTTGTCCCCCTGGTCGGCGCGCGCGATCAGCGCGGCCAGCCCGGCCACGCCGGCATTGATTTCCTTCGGATCGGTGGTTTCCGGCAGATGGGTGGCGGCCCGCACCAGCGCGTAGTCGGACAGATAGGCCTCCATGCAGCCCCGTTTCCCGCAGCGGCACAGAGCCCCGCCGGGAATATGGTTGGAATGGCCGAATTCCGCCGCCATGCCGTTTGCGCCTTCGAACAGGCGATTATCGAGATAAAGGCCCATGCCGACGCCGTAGTCGAGCATGACCACCGCGAAGGTGTCGCTGTAGCGCGCCGGGTCGATCCAGTGCAGCGCTTCGGTGATCATGTTGGTGTCGTTGGACAGGATGCATTCCGCATCGAAAGCCTTGGTCAGCGGGGCAACGATGGGAATGTTGCGCCCGGCAAAGGCGGGGCTCCAGACCACCATGCCCGAGCCTTTGTCGACAACGCCCTGGGCTGCCACACCGATTTCACGGATGCTGTCGGGTTGAACCGCGGCTTCCCCGACAAAGGTTTCGATGGTTTCGATCAGAAGCATGGGAAAGCTTGCCGCATCCGCCGATGCGCTGTCGAAGGGAACGCGCTTGTTCAGGAAGGTCTCGCCGGCGAAATTCGCCAGCGACATGTCGATCGCGTTGACCGAAAGCCGGATCGCGACCACGCAGGCTGCATCCGGATTGATCCGCAGCAGCGACCGGGGCCGGCCGCGGGACTGGGGCGCCTTCGGCTCTTCGCTTTCGATGCCTTCGATCAGCCCCTGGGCGAGCAGGTCCGAGGTGATCGCGGTGACCGTCGCCGGGCTCAAGTGCGTAATCTGGCCCAGATCGATCCGCGCAATCGGCCCCTGCCGGCGCAGCGCCTTCAGGATGATGCTTCGATTTTGTCGCCGGATCTGATCCCGGTCCGCTTTCCGTGTCATTCGCTGACAGCTCTTCCCTGACGTGTTTCCTCTTCTGCCGGTTTGTCCGGTCTTGTTTTGCGCAGTCTCGCCAATTTTGCGGCGCAGAACAATGTTTTGCAAAACCATGTTGACAGGAGCGGCGCTTTGGAGCAACTTTTTTTCGGACGTCAAAAAAATAATTATCAGACGTCGCCCGCGTTTCCGCCTCCCGGCGGGAACCTCGCTTTATGGGATGTGAAGCGGCATGGCCGGCATGAATTGAGGCCGTGCCCGACGGAGGAAACACCGCGATGCGTAAGATAAACATTCTTTTGGTTGGCGCACTTATGTCCGCCAGTGCAATTTCTGCTGCACATGCCGCCGATATCGTTGTCGGCGTGAGCTGGTCCAACTTCCAGGAAGAACGCTGGAAGACCGACGAAGCCGCCATCAAGGGCGCTCTTGAAGCCGCCGGTGCCAAGTACATTTCCGCTGATGCGCAGTCGTCTTCTGCCAAGCAGCTTTCGGATGTCGAAGCGCTGATCGCCCAGGGCGCCAACGCGCTGATCATTCTCGCCCAGGATTCCCAGGCGATCGGCCCGGCCGTTCAGGCTGCCGCTGACGAAGGCATTCCGGTGGTCGGTTACGACCGCCTGATCGAGGATCCGCGCGCCTTCTATCTGACCTTCGACAACGTGGAAGTCGGACGCATGCAGGCCCGCGCGGTCTACAAGGTCGCGCCGGAAGGCAACTACGTCATGATCAAGGGCTCGCCGACCGATCCGAACGCAGACTTTCTGCGCGGCGGCCAGCAGGAAGTCCTGCAGCCGGCCATCGACAGCGGCAAGATCAAGATCGTGGGCGAAGCCTATACCGACGGCTGGCTGCCGGCGAACGCTCAGCGCAACATGGAACAGATCCTGACCGCCAACGACAACAAGGTCGATGCGGTTGTCGCCTCCAATGACGGCACCGCCGGCGGTGTTGTTGCGGCTCTCACCGCGCAGGGCATGGAAGGCATTCCGGTGTCCGGCCAGGACGGCGACCACGCCGCCCTGAACCGCGTCGCCAAGGGCACACAGACCGTTTCCGTGTGGAAGGACGCCCGTGAACTCGGCAAGGCCGCCGGCGAAATCGCCGTAGAACTGGCCAGCGGCAAGAAAATGTCGGAAGTCGACGGTGCGGGCGGCTGGACCTCGCCTGCCGGCACGGAGCTGACGGCGCGCTTCCTGAAGCCGGTTCCGATCACCAAGGACAACCTCAATGTCGTGGTGGATGCGGGCTGGATCACCAAGGACGAGCTCTGCCAGGGCGTGACCAACGGCCCGGCTCCCTGCAACTGATCGCATCGAACGAACCGCGCTCCGGCTTTCCGCCGGGGCGCGAACGTGGTTTGATTGTATTACGCACGCCGATGGGGATGGACGCCCCGGCGACTGAGCGGCTGGTCTCCAAGTGGGAGGAAACCGATGTCCGATACCGCCGTGTCCGGGCCCAAGGCCCCGGCTGCACGCAGCTTCTTTTCCGCCCTTCAGCTCGATACGCGCCTTTTGGGGATGATCGGCGCCTTCATCGTGTTGTGCCTGGTGTTCAATTTCGTCACCGACGGCCGGTTCCTGACGCCCCGGAACATCTTCAACCTGTCGATCCAGACCGTCTCGGTCGCGATCATGGCGACGGGCATGGTGTTCGTCATCGTGACGCGCAACATCGACCTGTCGGTCGGCTCGTTGCTGGCGACCTGTTCGGCAATGATGGCGATGACACAGACGATCGTGACGCCGGAATGGCTGGGCCTGGGCCTCAATCATCCGGCAACCGCGCCGATCGCGATGGCTGTCGGCCTGGCGACGGGTCTAGTCATCGGCATCTTCAACGGCTGGATGATCGGCTATCTCGGCATTCCGGCCTTTATCGTGACCCTGGGCGGTCTTCTGGTCTGGCGCAACGTCGCCTGGTACGTGACCAACGGCCAGACGATCGGTCCGCTCGATGAAAATTTCCAGCTGTTCGGCGGCATCAACGGAACGCTGGGCGCAACGGCAAGCTGGGTCGTCGGTGGTCTTGCGGTTCTGGCGGCCTTTTACGTCCTCTGGCAGTCGAGACGCGCCAAGATCAAGCATGAATTTCCGGTCAAGCCGGTCTGGGCCGAGTTCGTGATCGGCGCCATCATCACGGTGGCGATCCTCGGCTTCGTGGCCATCCTGAATTCCTATGAAATTCCCGGCCCGCGCCTTGAGCGCATGTTCGAGGCGAACGACGAAACCATGCCTGCCGGCTACACGGCGGCCTACGGACTTCCCGTCTCGGTTCTGCTGCTGATCGCGGTCGCCGTCGTCATGACGCTGATCGCGCAGCGCACCCGGCTGGGCCGCTATATTTTCGCCACCGGCGGCAACCCGGATGCGGCGGAACTGTCGGGCATCAACACCCGGTTCCTGACGGTCAAGGTGTTTGCCATCATGGGCGTTCTCTGCGCGATTTCGGCAATCGTCGCCTCCTCGCGCCAGACGTTCCATTCCAACGATATCGGCACGCTGGACGAGCTGCGCGTGATCGCGGCGGCCGTCATTGGCGGCACGGCCCTTTCCGGCGGTATCGGCACGATCTACGGCGCCATTCTGGGTGCCCTGATCATGCAGTCGCTGCAGTCGGGCATGGCCATGGTCGGCGTCGATGCCCCGCTGCAGAACATCGTGGTCGGCATCGTTCTGGTCGTCGCCGTTCTCGTCGACATCATCTACCGCAAACGCACGGGAGACTGATCGAAATGACAACTCCCCTTGTTGAAATGAAGGAAATCAGCATCGCCTTCGGCGGTGTGCATGCGGTCGATCACGCCTCCGTGGACCTCTACCCCGGCGAAGTGGTCGGTCTGCTCGGCCACAACGGCGCCGGCAAGTCCACCCTGATCAAGTGCCTCTCCGGCGCCTACAGGGCCGACAGCGGCGAGATCCGCATCAACGGCGATCGCGTTCAAATTCACAGTCCGCGCGATGCCCGCAAGTACAACATCGAGACCATCTACCAGACCCTGGCTCTGGCGGACAATCTCGATGCGGCGTCCAATCTGTTCCTCGGCCGCGAGCTGGTCACGCCGCTCGGCTTCGTCGACGACGATGCCATGGAAGCCGAAACCCGCAAGATCATGGGCCGGCTCAACCCGAACTTCAGGAAGTTCAAGGCGCCGGTGAAGGCGCTGTCGGGCGGGCAGCGCCAGTCGGTCGCCATCGCCAGGGCGGTCTATTTCAACGCCCGCATCCTGATCATGGACGAGCCGACCGCCGCCCTCGGGGTGCAGGAAACCGCCATGGTGACGGAACTGATCCACGAGCTGAAGAAGCAGGGCCTGGGCATCTTCCTGATCGACCATGACATTCACTCGGTGATGCAGACCTGCGATCGCGCCGCTGTCATGAAAAACGGCAAGGTGGTTGGGACCGTGAAGATCGATCAGGTGACCGAGGACGACCTTCTGGGAATGATCATTCTCGGGAAATGTCCCCCGGGCGCGATCCCCGGACCGGGTGCGATCAATCCGGAGATTGCTGCCGCCTGAAATCAGGTCACGGCGGTTTCCGAAAGGAATCGCCGGTGATAATTCCCTCCATCGTGCCGGCTTTCCGGTCGGCGCGGTTCTCTTTTGCCTTTCTTTGAGGTGCGTCCCTCATGTTTGTCGGTCTCGACATTGGAACAAGTTCGGTCAAGGCCGTCCTGCTGGATGAAAACCAGTCGCATATCGGCTCGGCCACCTCCGGCCTGAGCGTGGAGCGGCCGCATCCGTCCTGGTCCGAACAGGATCCGGGCAGCTGGTGGACCGCCTGCGAGACGGTGATGGACGACCTGGCCGCCCGGTTTCCGGCCGAAATAGCCGGGGTCCGCGGCATCGGCCTTTCCGGTCACATGCACGGGGCCACGCTGCTGGGTGCCGACGACCGCCCGCTTCGCCCCTGCATCCTGTGGAACGACGGCCGGTCCGCGAAACAATGCGAGGAGCTGGAGCGGATCGAGCCCAAATTTCTGACCCTCGGCGGCAACCGGGTCATGCCCGGCTTCACCGCGCCCAAGCTGCAGTGGGTGCGCGAGAACGAGCCGGATATCTTCGCGAAGGTGGCGAAGGTTCTGCTGCCGAAGGACTACGTTCGCCTCAAGCTGACCGGCGATCATGTCGGCGACATGTCCGACAGCGCCGGTACCTTGTGGCTCGATGTGGCCGCCCGCGACTGGTCGGACGACCTGCTGGCGGCCACCGGTCTTTCGCGGGAACACATGCCGCGGCTGGTTGAGGGCTCGGAAAGTTCCGGGCAATTGCGCAAGGCGCTCTGCGACCGCTGGGGCATGGCCTCGGCCCCGGTCGTGGCCGGTGGCGGGGGCGACAATGCCGCGTCCGCCTGCGGCGTCGGCGCGGTCGAACCCGGCTCGGCCTTTGTCTCGCTTGGAACGTCGGGCGTCCTCTTCGTCACCAACGACCGGTTCTCGCCCAACGTGGAAAGCGCCGTCCATGCCTTCTGCCATGCCGTTCCCGACACCTGGCACCAGATGGGCGTGATCCTGTCGGCGACCGACAGCCTGAACTGGCTGGCCCGGACCTTAGGCGAGGAACCGGAGAGCCTGATCGGGGCGCTGGGCGCTGTGTCCGGTCCGTCCGACGTGATGTTCCTGCCCTATCTCGGCGGCGAGCGCACGCCCCATAACGACGTCAAGATCCGGGCAGGCTTTGTCGGGGTCGGCCACGAGACCGACAAATGCGCGCTGACCCACGCGGTGCTCGACGGCGTCGCCTTTGCCCTGAAGGACTGCATGGAGGCCCTGAGCGCGGCGGGGACAAAGGTCAGCCGCGTCACCGCGGTCGGCGGCGGCTCGCGCTCGACCGTGTGGCTGGAAATCATCGCCACCCTTCTGGACGTGATCATCGACGTGCCCGCCGACGGCGATTTCGGCGCCTCCCTGGGCGCGGCCCGCCTCGGCCAGGCGGCGGCGGAAGGAAGGACGAGCGGCGTGTTCACACCGCCGCCCATGCACCTGCAGATCGAGCCCCGGCACGACATTCAGGACGATTACCGGGAAGCCTACCAGCGTTGGCGGTCCCTTTACCCTGCTTTGAAGCAGGCTGGCTTTTAAGGAGTAGATTGAAAATGAGCACCGGATTTTTCGGCGATCTCGAACCGATCCGTTACACCGGCCCCGAAAGCACCGATCCGCTCGGCTACCGCTTCTACAACAAGGATGAAGTGGTTCTCGGCAAGCGCATGGAAGACCATCTGCGCCTCGCCGTCTGCTACTGGCACAGCTTCTGCTGGCCGGGCACCGATCCCTTCGGCGGGGATACCTTTCAACGCGCCTGGATGGCGGCGGACGGCGACCCGATGGCGCAGGCGCGCCTGAAGGCCGATGTCGCCTTCGAGATGTTCGAGATCCTCGACATGCCGTTTTTCACCTTCCACGACCGCGACATTGCGCCGGAAGGGGCGACGCTGGCCGAAAGCAACGCCAACGTGAACGCCATTGCCGACATCTTCGAAGACAAGATGGCGGCGTCCGGCATGAAGCTGCTGTGGGGCACGGCGAACCTCTTCTCCAACCGGCGCTACATGGGCGGCGCCGCGACCAATCCGGACCCGGACGTCTTCGCCTATGCCGCTGCGCAGGTGAAGAACGTCATGGACGCCACCCACAGGCTGAAGGGCGAGAACTACGTGCTGTGGGGCGGCCGCGAAGGCTATGAAACCCTGCTCAACACCGATCTCTCCCGCGAGCTGGATCAGCTCGGCCGCTTCCTGTCCATGGTCGTCGACTACAAGCACAAGATCGGCTTTACCGGCACGATCCTGATCGAACCCAAGCCGCAGGAGCCGACCAAGCACCAGTACGACTACGACGTCGCCACCGTCTTCGGTTTTCTCAAGCGCTATGGCCTGGAGAACGAGGTGAAGGTCAATATCGAGCAGGGGCACGCGATCCTCGCCGGCCATTCCTTCGAGCACGAGCTGGCGCTTGCCGGTGCGCTCGGCATCTTCGGCTCCGTCGACATGAACCGGAACGACTACCAGTCCGGCTGGGACACGGACCAGTTCGCCATGAACGTTCCGGAACTGGCGCTCGCCTATTACGAGACCCTCAAGGCGGGCGGCTTTACCACCGGCGGCACCAACTTCGACGCCAAGCTGCGCCGCCAGTCGATCGATCCGGTCGATCTGATCCAGGCCCATGTGGGTTCTGCAGACGCGATTGCGCGTGGGCTGAAAGCGGCTGCCCGGATGCTGGAAGACGGTCGTCTGAAGGCCCATGTCGACAGCCGCTATGCCGGCTGGGACAAGCCGGAAAACGCCGCGATCCTGAAGGGCGAAAGCTCGCTGGAAGCACTGGCGGAGCGGGTTCACGGAGACAGTCTGGAGCCGCAGCCGAAATCCGGCCGCCAGGAATACCTGGAAAGCCTGGTCAATCTCTACGTCTGAAAATCCGCCGTGCGCATGGCCTTGTGCGCACGGCTTTTTATCGGCCGTGACCCGCCTAAAGCCCGTCTGCCACAAGTTTGTGCTCGGTTTGCGCCGAAAATCGGCAGCGTCACCTTTTCACCGCCATGCTCTCCACCTAAGAAGGAGACATGAAGGAATTGCCGCCGATCGGGCCGAATGAGGCTCTCTTTCTCGATTTCGACGGGACACTGGTCGATTTGGCACCGCGTCCGGAAGATGTCCGGGTGTCGGATGACCTCATCGTCGCCCTTTCCCGCCTGCAGGATCGCCTCAAGGGAGCCCTGGCCGTTGTCTCGGGCCGGCCGATTTCCCAGATCGACAGGTTTCTTGCGCCCCTGCACCTTCCCGCCGCCGGACTTCACGGGCTGGAACACCGCCATACCGTCGATGCCGATATCGTGCGGACGAAACCCGGTCCGGAAATCCGGGCTCTGAAAGGCGTCGTGCGCAATTCCGGGCTCCTGGAAAAAGGGGTTTTTCTGGAAGACAAGGGCGCCACGGTCGCCCTTCACTACCGGTCCGTTCCGGCCATGGAAGAGGCGGTGGTCAGGCTCGTGAGCGAAGCCCTCGAGGCGCTTCCGGCCCTTCATATCATCCGGGGCAAAATGGTGGTCGAGGTCAAGCCTTTCGCCAGCGACAAGGGCAGTGCGGTCCGCTCCTTTCTCGAACATGAGCCGTTCAAAGGCCGTAAGCCTATCTTTATCGGTGATGATGTAACCGATGAAGACGGCATAGCGGCCGCCCAGGACGCCGGCGGGATCGGCATCAAGGTGGGCGACGGCGAAACCTGCGCGCGCTATCGGCTGAGCGACGTGGCCGCGGTGCATGACTGGCTAGCAGGTAGAACGACAGTCACGGAGACCTGAGCGATGGTTTGGACACCGCCTGTAAGACTTTCTCCCTCGCTCGATCTGGCAATGATCGGCAACTGTTCCTTTGCGGGACTGATCGACAGGATGGGGTCGGTGGTCTGGTGCTGCCTGCCGCGGTTCGACGGCGACCCGGTGTTTCACAGTCTTCTCGGCACCCGCGGCGAAGAGGGCGACGGCGAATTCACCATCGAGCTGAACGGCGCGGTCCGGTCCGAACAGGAATATGTGCCCAACACCGCGATCGTGAAGACACGCCTGTTCGACGGCCAGGGCAATGCCATCGAAATCACCGACTTCGCCCCGCGTTTTACCCGCAAGGGCCGCACGTTCCGTCCCAACAGCATCGTGCGCCGTGTCCGGCCGCTGTCGGGCCATCCGCGCATCAAGGTTCGCTGCCGACCGCGGTTTGCCTGGGGCAAGCGCGTGCCCGACATGACCTTCGGCTCCAATCATATCCGCTGGGTCGGCGATGGTACGACCCTGCGCATGACCACCAATGCCTCCGTCACCTATATCCGCGAGGAAACGCCGTTCCTGGTCGACGGCCCGTTGTCGTTCTATCTCGGCCCCGACGAATCGCTGACCGAGCATCCGGAATGGCTGTGCCGGGATTTCGAGGAAAACACGGAACGGTACTGGCGCCGCTGGACGCGCCGGCTCGGGCTGCCGCTGGAATACCAGGAAGCGGTCATCCGGGCGGCGATCACGCTGAAGCTGTGCACCTATGAGGAAACCGGCGCGATCATTGCGGCGGCGACCACCTCCATTCCCGAAGCCGACAACACCGAACGCAACTGGGACTACCGCTACTGCTGGCTGCGCGATGCCTTTTTCGTGATCCGCGCGCTGAATTCCCTCTCCGAAATGGAGACGATGGAAAACTACCTGCGCTATCTGAACAATATCGCGGCGGTCACCAACGGCGGTCATGTCCAGCCGCTGTTCGGCATCGGCCTGGAAGAAAAGCTGGTCGAGGAATTCGTCGATCTTCCCGGCTATCGGGGCAACGGTCCGGTGCGGATCGGCAACCAGGCCTATGAGCATTTCCAGCATGATGTCTACGGCAACATCGTGCTCGGGGCGGCACAAGCCTATTTCGACAAGCGTCTGCTGCACCAGCCGGGCCTGGAGGATTTCCGGCGGCTGGAACAGGTGGGCGAACGCGCCTTCGCCATGTACGACCAGCCGGATGCCGGCATGTGGGAACTGCGCACGCGCGCAAGGGTGCACACGTCGTCGGCGCTCATGTGCTGGGCGGCCTGCGACCGGCTGGGCAAGATTGCCCACCGCTTCGGGCTGGAGGAACGAACGGCCTATTGGCACGACCGCGCCAGGACCATCCATCAGGCCATTTGCGAACGCGGCTGGAACAAGGAGCGCGGCGCCTTCGTGGAAAGTTTCGAAGGCTCCGATCTCGATGCGGGACTGCTGCTGATGGCGGAGGTCGGCTTTCTGCCTGCCAACGATCCGAGGTTCATCGCCACGGTCGACAAGATCGGCGCGAACCTGCGCCACGGCAATCATCTGTTCCGCTATCATGCCGCCGACGATTTCGGCGCGCCGGAAAATGCCTTCAACATCTGCACTTTCTGGTACATTGACGCGCTTGCGCGGATCGGCCGCAAGGATGAGGCGCGCGAAATCTACGAGACGATGCTCTCCTGCCGGAACCATGTCGGACTGTTGTCGGAGGACACGACGCCCGCGACAGGCGAATTGTGGGGCAATTTCCCGCAAACCTATTCGATGGTCGGCATCATCAACGGGGCGATGCGTCTGAGCGCTGGTTGGGAAAGCGTCACCTGATCCGCCTTTCCGGCGGAGTGGAACGAACAAACTGGAGGACCAAATGGGACGGCTCGTCGTCGTATCGAACCGCGTGGGACCGCTGAAGGATACCGGACGGGCCGGCGGACTGGCCGTGGCTCTCGTCGATGCGCTGACGAAAACCGGCGGCATCTGGTTCGGCTGGAGCGGCGAGGTTTCTGAAGAAGGCACCTTCGGCCAGTTGCAGACGCAAAAATCGAAATCGGTCCAGATGGTGCAGGTCGACATGACCCAGGCCGACTACGATGCCTTCTATGCCGGTTATGCCAACCGCACCTTGTGGCCGGTCCTGCATTACCGGCTCGACCTGGCGGATTTCGACCGGCGCTTCGAACAGGGCTACCGCCATGTCAACGACCGGTTCGCGACCCGGCTCAGGCCGATGCTCAAGCCGGACGACATCGTCTGGGTCCACGACTACCATTTCCTGACCATGGCCTCCAATCTCAGGGTGATGGAGGTGACCAACCCGATCGCGTTTTTCCTGCATATCCCTTTTCCTGCGCCGGAAATCCTGGCGGCCCTGCCCAATGCCGGATCCATCGTCCGCGCCATGCTCGCCTATGACCTGATCGGCTTCCAGACCAGACGGGATGCAAGCAATTTCCGCCGTTTCGTCCGTGAGGAACTCGGCGGGGTCGATCTGGGGGACGGCCGGATGAAGGTCGGCAGCCGTGAAGTGATTGCACGCGCCTACCCGATCGGCATCGATGCCGAAGCCTTTTCCAAATTCGCCATGTCGCCGGATGCGCGGCGCAATATCTCACGGCTGGAAAAGCTGCTGGGCGGCCGCCAGCAGATCATCGGGGTCGACCGGATCGACTATTCAAAGGGCCTGCCGGAACGGTTCAAGGCGTTCGAGCGCCTGCTGGAAGACTATCCGGAAAACCGCGGGCGCGTGTCCCTGATGCAGGTCGCGCCGCCGTCGCGCGCGGAACTCGACGCCTATATCGACATTCGCCGCGAACTGGATGAACTGACCGGCCATGTGAACGGCAAGTTCGCAGAACTCGACTGGACGCCGATCCGGTTCATGACCAGGTCCTTCCCGCGCCGGGCGCTTGCCGGCATCTACCGGGCAAGCCGCGTCGGCCTGGTCACGCCCCTGCGCGACGGAATGAACCTGGTCGCCAAGGAATATGTCGCGGCTCAGCGCGCCGAAGATCCGGGCGTTCTCGTCCTGTCCCGCTTTGCAGGCGCTGCCGAGGAAATGCAGGAAGCGATGATCGTCAATCCGCATTCGGCGGAAGAGGTCGCAGCCGCCCTGCAGACCGCGATCACCATGCCCCTGGAAGAACGGCGCGATCGCTGGCAGGCCATGTTCGACCGCCTGTGCGCGAACGATGCGGTGGCCTGGTCGGGCAAGATCATGGCCGATGTTCAGGCCATCAAGCGCAACGGGCGTTAGATCCCCCGGTAGAACCGCTTGCCGTCCGGGTCGCTCAGGTCGTGCAGCCGCTGGGCGGCGTTTCTGGCAAAGCGCAGGGTGACGGCCTTTCGGGTGGCGGACGCAACCTTGTGCTCCGGCGCCTCACGAATGATTTCCGCGCCGAACCCGTCCGACAGGATCAGCCCGGCGTCTTCCGGGAAGATGTCGAGCGGCACATCCGGATGGGTGGCGAAAAACAGCCGGTCGCAATGCTGACGGTAATCGGGCCACTTGGTATCGGCCCTGAAATCGGCAATGGAAGACTTCACCTCGATGATCCAGAGTTCCTGTTTGGGGCCGAGCGCGAGCAGGTCGGCGCGCCGCCCGGAGGCGAGCGTGACTTCCGGCAGACAGGCGTAGTCCATGATCCGCAGCAGCCGTGCCGTCCCGCGCCAGACTTTCAAGGCCGTCTCAGACTGCCGCCCGTCCGTTAACGGATCGTCGAGCAGGATGCGGTTGGCGCGTGGACCGGTTTCCTCATTCATACAGGGAATGTTCCTCATTTGTTCGATTTGATCAAGGCCGAGACGTAAAGTTCCTAATGCGAGCGGTCGGATTTTCCGGGTTTTGCTAATAAATTTGGCAATTTTCTGGAGGCAACGGCGTCCTGCGTGATGCAAATGTCACGGTCATTCTCAAGAATTCGTCATTTAACCAGCTTGTGCATTGCCGTGACGCTCGGATCGCCACTAGGTTATCCGGAACTTCATATGAGCTTTGGCATAGGAGGCTGCTAGGTGCTCATCCGGACGGTTGCCGTCTTTTGCCTTGGGGTTTCTGCCCTCGCGGCTGCAGTGCTCTGCGCTCATGCGGCAAAGGGGGATATGCAGGTTGCTGTCCAGCGGGCGTCGCCGATCCTGGAAGGCCGGATTCTCGATCTGACATTTGCCGGTTTCGCGCAAGGGGTCTGGACGCGGGAAAAAAGTGACTGTGACGGCCTGACCACCGTCGACCGGGGCAGGCCGGGTGCGGTGATCGCGATTTTCCGCAGCCTGATGGAGACACCGGAAGAGATCTGTCAGGTCTACGGCGCGGAAAAGGCAGGCACGGATTCCCAGAGGGCCGCCATGAATTGCCGCCAGTGGAGCGGTGCCGAAACGCTCGGTCTGATCACGATCAGCCAACGCGGTTCTTCCGAGATTTCCGTTCAGGACGGCGAGCGTCCGCCGGTTCATTTCCGGTTTTGCCGCGCCATCATACCGCTGCTGCAGCCCCTCAGTCAGCAGGCCGGCCGGTAACGCCGCCGCCTGGCAGCACAACATCCAGACCTTTGGCCAGGTCCGCCATCCGGGTATCGACCGGGAACCTTTCGCAGGTGCGCTTAAGAAGATCCCGCGCGTCCTGCGCGCCGCCGCTTGCAATCAGGCATTCGACCCGGCGCAGCGGCATTTCCTTGCGCCAGCGCTTCGGCAGCGTCCAGAGAACGGCATCTGTCTCCACCAGATCTTCGGCCTGGCTGAGGAAGGCGATCGCCCCGGAAAAGTCGCCCGAGGACGCTGCGGCTTCCGCCGCGAGCCGGATCATGCCGGGATTTTCCGCAAATCCTGTCAGGCCGGTGACATCGTCCGGACGGATCGCCTCCCCGGCCGCCAGCCGTTCTGCCAACAGGCCGAAAGCTTTAAGGTCTTTCATGTCCGCCGCTGCAAGCAGGCCTTTCGAGGCGAGTTCCGTTTCGGGATCGCGCGAGAAGGTGGTGATGATCCTGCGGATCAGATTGAGGCTGTAGAGGTGGTCGTGGCTCGCGTGGCACGAGCGCAGCAGATGGAGCTGCGCCTCCGGCAGCAAATGCGCCGCGGCGGCCGCATTGATGGCATCGACCGGGTCATAGACGCCGAAATAAAGATGGACGGGAAAGGCGTAGCTTTGCGAGGCCTGTTGAAAATCGAACAGGCGCGGATCGTCGGCGGCAGTGCCGTAGTCCCGGCTCTGGCTGCCGGGATATCCGGCCCTGAGTTCCGGGCCGAAGGCGTGGATGGCACCGTCCCGGCGGGTGAGCCCCGTCACCAGGGCGCCGTAGCCGCCCATGGACGACCCGTAATAGATGACCCTGGTTGCACCGGTTTGGGTGAGCGCCTCGTCGACGGCCGACTGGATGCCGCTCTCAAGCCCCAGATACCAGCCGTTTGCGGTGTCGTTCAAAAACAGGCAGGCATGCCGGGTACGGGCAAACAGGCGCTCCAGGCCGAATTTTCCGGCCGGAACCCGCACCTGTGAAAACACGACCACCAGCGTGTCGCCGGAGCCGGCGGCAAGCCGGTGCTGCAGGCGGTATCGAGGGTCAGTTTCAGAAGGGGCGGTCATTTGGCGGACACTGGAGCCAAACCGCTGTTTCCGCAAGCGTGCGGGACCCCTCATCCTGTTGAACAGGGCGCGCGGGCCGGACGTCCGGCCCGCGGAAAGCACAGAGATCGGTGCGGATCAGGCCGCCGTCACCTTTTCCGGTTTGGCCATCCATTCCTTGCCGCGCAGCATCGCCTTCCAGTAGATCGGGGGCAGGATGCGCTCCTTGAGGAGCCAGGCGGTGTGGCTCGGCTTGGTGCCGTCGATCAGCCAGCGCGGGAAGCTCGGCAGGAGCGCGCCGCCGTAGCCGAACTCGGCGAGCACGATCTTGCCCTTTTCCACGGTCAGCGGGCAGGAGCCGTAGCCGTCGTACTGGGCGACCGCGCTGTGGCCGTCGATGTCGGAGACGATGTTCTCGGCAACCACAGGCGCCTGCTTGCGGGCCGCCGCGGCCGTCTTGGCGTTCGGCGCGTTCATCACGTCGCCGAGCGACCAGATGTTGTCGAACGTTTTGTGGCGCAGGGTCGCCTGGTCCACGTCGACCCAGCCGGCCGCATCCGCCAGCGGCGAGACCCGGACGAAATCGGGTGCCGTCTGCGGCGGGGTCACGTGGATCATGTCGAACTCGACTTCCACCCGGCGGGCGTCCTTCTCCGGCTCCCCCTTTTCAGGCGCAGTGACCTCGAAGGTGGCCTTTTTCGCCTGGCCGTCGATGGCCACCAGATTGTGGAAGTAGTTCAGGTTGGCGTTGTAGCGCTCGATGTATTTCATCAGGGCAGGCACATAGTCCTTCACCCCGAACAGAACGCCGCCGGCATTCATGAACTGAATGTCGATGTTGCCGATGGTGCCTGACCGGGTCCAGTGATCGGCGGACAGGTAAAGCGCCTTCTGCGGCGCCCCGGCGCATTTGATTGGCATGGGCGGCTGGGTGAACAGCGCCCGGCCCTCTCTCATGTTCTGCACCAGTTTCCAGGTGTAGGGCGCCAGGTCGTAGCGGTAGTTCGAGGTCACGCCGTTGCGGCCGAGCGTATCCACAAGCCCGTCGACCTTGTGCCAGTCGAGTTTCAGGCCCGGGCACACCACCAGCCGGTCGTATTTGACCACCCGGCAGCCGTCGAGGACGACCGCATTGTCCTTCGGTTCGAAAGCGGCGACCGCCGACTTGATCCAGTGAACGCCTGCGGGAATGAGCGAAGCCATCGTCTTGGCGGTTTCCGGCGCCTGGAAGATGCCGCCGCCCACCATGGTCCAGCCGGGCTGGTAATAATGGACGTCGGCCGGATCGATGATGGCGATGTTGAGGCCGTGCTTGCGCGACGCCAGGCTGGAGGCGACCGAGATACCTGCCGCTCCGCCGCCGACGATGACCACGTCGAAGCGCGCGTCTTCGGCGGTTTCGGTCGGCGTCCTGCCGCCGTTGACGATGCGCCGGACCACGCCGGCCATGTCGTAGCCGGCCTTCTTGGCGCTCGCCAGGATGTCGGCAACGGGCAGGCTGCCGGCCTGGGACAGGGACCACAGGGTCGCCGAGCGGGTTCCCGTCCGGCAATAGGCGAAGACCGGTTTCGGCAATTCATCGAACGCGGCCTTGAAGGCTTTTGCGTCTTCGTCGCGCACCTTGCCGGAGACGACCGGCAGGTAGCGGGCCTCAAGCCCGGCTTTCTTCGCCGCCGCCTCGACTTCCTCGAACGTCGGCTGATCGGCGCCTTCGCCATCCGGCCGATTGCAGATCACCGACCGGAAGCCGAGCATTGCAAGCTCATGCACGTCGTTGGGCGCGATCTGCGGACTGACCGACAGTTGCTCGTTAATCGCCCTGGGTTCCATATGGACCTCCCCCATCCCTGTTATTGTTGGTTTGCTTGTATTCTCAGAGCCCGTTCACGGGCACTTTCAGGAACCGCTTGCCGGTTTCGTCCGCCGGCGGCAACTTGCCGGCGCGCATGTTGACCTGCAGCGACGGAATGATCAGCTTCGGCATGTCCAGTTCGGCATCGCGTTCGGTTCGGAACTTGATGAATTCCTCGCGGGTCTTGCCGCCGCCGACGTGGATGTTGTGCTTCTTCTCGTCGCCGACGGTGGTTTCCCACTTGATGTCGCGGCCGTTCGGACCGTAGTCGTGGCACATGAACAGGCGCATGTCGTCCGGCAGGGACAGAACCTTCTGGATGGAATCGTAGAGCGTGCCGGCATCGCCGCCGGGGAAGTCGGCACGGGCCGATCCGCCGTCCGGCATGAACAGCGTGTCGCCGACGAACGCCGCAGCGCCTATCACATGCACCATGCAGGCCGGAGTGTGGCCCGGCGTGTACATGGCAAAACCCGTCATCCCGCCGATCTTGTAGGTGTCGCCGTCCGCAAACAGCCGGTCGAACTGGCTGCCGTCGCGCTGGAATTCGGTGCCTTCGTTGAAGACCTTGCCGAAGGTGTCCTGAACGACGGTGATCTTGTCGCCGATGCCGAGCTGGCCGCCCAGCTTGCCCTGGATGTAAGGCGCCGCAGACAGGTGATCCGCGTGCACATGGGTCTCGATCAGCCATTCCAGCTTGAGACCGTTCTGCTCGATATAGGCGATGATCTCGTCTGCATGATCATAGGTGATCCGGCCGGCGGCATAGTCGATGTCCATCACGCTGTCGACGACGGCGCAGGCGCTGCTCGCAGGGTCCTTGACCACATAGCTGATCGTGTTCGTCGCCGGGTCGAAGAAGGCTTTGACGTCGGGTTTGACCGACATGTCGACCGGATAATCATCAGTACTCATTCTGGTCTCCCTAGAGCGTTATGGCGGCCGGTGTTCCGGCCGTTGTGGTTTATTATCGGACAGGCCGATGTCAGGTAGAAGAGGCTGCCGTCTGGCGGACACGAATTCCGGTGACCACGCGCAGGCTGATCATTCCGGCCAGGATTGCCGCTGCCGTGATGAGCGGTCCGGAAACCCCGAGGCCGAGGGCCGGGACAAGCCCGCCCGGACAAAAACCGCTCAGGCCCCAGCCGATGCCGAAAACCGCGGACCCGCCAACGAGTTTCATGTCGACGTCCTTGCGGGTCGGCACGTGAAAGACGGACGAAAGAACCGGGGCGGGCATGCGGAACACGAACCGGTAACCGATGGCGGCAACGATCAGCGCACCGCCCATGACGAAGATCAGGCTTGGGTCCCAGGTGCCGAAGATATCGAAGAAGTTCAGGACCTTGGCCGGATCTGCCATGCCGGACAGAAGAATGCCGACGCCGAACACGAGCCCGATCGCGAATGCGGAAAGGATTTTCAGCATGGGTCAGCCTCCGATCACGTGACGCATGACATAGACCGTGATCAGGCCGGTTGCCATGAAGGTCAGGGTGGCGACGATCGAGCGCACCGACAGGCGCGACATGCCGCAAACGCCATGGCCGCTGGTGCAGCCGGACCCGAGCGATGCGCCGATGCCGACCAGGAAGCCGCCGATGACGAGGAAGACCGGTTCGGCCGGAACGGTGATTTGCGGCATTTTCCCGGTGGCAAGGAGGATGGCCAGAGGACTTGCAACCATGCCTGCGATGAAGGCGGCCCGCCACGCCCAATCGCTCGTTGCCGGCCGTGCGAGGAGGCCGCTGACAATGCCGTTGATTCCGGCAATGCGTCCGTGAAAAGCCATGAGCGCCACCGTGGCCAGCCCGATGATCGTGCCGCCGATCAGCGACAGCACGGGGGTGAATTCAGTCATGAGAGAGCCCGTCCTTATATTCAACAAAGCGAATATAGGGGTTTCTTGCGGGAAGATTCAAGCCTGATTCCCCGCTTTGTCGTACGTTGCGGCAGTTTGAAAACGCGCCGGGTTCCCGGCGACGCAGGGTTACCCTCGCAAATCGTGTCGGTGCTGGTATTCCGGTCGAATGCGGACCATGCTGATAAGGTCGATTTGGCTAATGTGATTATGGGATGGCCCGCCCCTCTCCGGAGCGATCCGATAGGATTGCTCTGTATTTGAGGTAGAGAGGAACGGACCGATGTCGATTTTTGTACTTGGAATTGATCTTGGCAAGAACGTGTGCAGCCTG
>NZ_JABFCZ010000042.1 GCF_014692675.1 Roseibium aggregatum
CCGGATGTTTGCGAGCACATTGGCAAAGAGCGTGAGCACGACGCCCGCTCCATTGTCAGATAATTCGAGCAGAAAATGCCGATGTTTGCGAGCAGAGGCGCTTATGTTGGCAAGCCGCTACAGCTATGCTTAAATATTAAGCATTTCAGAACACCTGTTACCTTAACGTAAGATGTGACGTGAAATTGCGTATAAGACTGAATTTGTTCACATATCTACCGAAATTTTTGTAAGTAATAATGCCGATTTGGAGAAAGTCTCTTTCCATTTAAAAAAAATAATGCAGCGTTCACCTATAAAAAAACAGGCGCGTGAGAGCGCCCGCTAAAGTTGGTGTGCACGTGGCCAAATCGGCCACCATCAGATCTCTACTCCCTTTGGGGGCGGGATCGCAATATCGGAAAATTTCCCCGGCCTGGATCGCTCAAATGGCCGGGGAAACCTTGTTAAAAACATCATATTGCATTGATCGAATTCTTCGTAAGCTGATCACCTAGCAGCTTCCCTGATCAAAACTGAACCGTGCGGTCTTATACGTCTGGAAACAAAAGCGGTTCGTAATGCGTCGTACCGTTGAGAATGTGAAGGACCTCAACGGCTTCTGCTCCCACACGATAAAAAATAAGATACTCGCCAAAAGGGCGGCGGCGAACACCTGTATGTTCGTAACGCGGAACCAGAGGAAAGGCGCGCGCCATATCCTTGAGTGCCAGGCACCGTTCCACAAGTTCCTGAACGAAGGTTATTGCCCGGAGCGGATTATCGAGCGCAATGAAATCACCGATCTGTTCAAGATCAGCCTCAGCCTCGCGGGTAATGACAACAATCACAGACCGCGATCTTTAGCCATTTGCGCGTATTTCTCGGTGAGGCGCTCGGCAACGTCCTCAATAGGTTTAACGCGCCCGGCGTCAGCGTCGGCGAGGCCCCGGCTGATTGCGGCATCCAGGGCGGCAAGACGCTTTTCCCGTTCTTCGACCAGGCGAATACCCTCGCGCAGCACTTCGCTGCGGGAATTGTATCGTCCGTTTTTCACAAGGTCGGTCACATAGCGTTCGAGCTTGGGACCGAGATTCGCACTGCTCGCCATCTTCGGTATCTCCTTGCTCTCTTATGTCACATATTGATAATTGTTAGCAACTTTTTCTGACAGGGTGCTCATAGCCCCAGCGATTTCTGACCGAACTGTGCGTAGGCGGCAATGAACGGCTCGGCCATGTCCACGGCCAGGGCATCGCTCAAGGGGAAGGGCACCACGCGGGCCTTGCCGCGCCGTTCCGGATCGCGGCCAATGAGACCGGCCAGCGGCACCCAATAGAACCGGCCGGGGTCGTCCAGATCCAGGCAGGCAAAGCTCACCGACACATGAAAATAGGCGGAAAAGCAGGCCAGCTTGTCCATTTCGGCGGGGTCGAACAGCAGGCATTCGTCATAGGCGGACTTGGCCTTGACATCAAAGGCCATCATTCCGGCATGGGGAATGCCCACCAGGTAATCCGGCCGCTTGATCCGGCCGCGCAAGCGCTCCGGCACATTCAGCGGGGACTGTTCAACGTAGAAGAACGCGACCCCGGACTGGTTGAGCCAGGTGCGAAACGCGGCCTCGGCGGCTTCGCCCTTGGCTTTCAACGCGGCGGGTAGTTTGAACATGCTCCAGACTGACCCGGCCCTTCGGAACCGGCAAGCCTCACCAGCTGGTTTGCCCTGGCGTCTGTGACCGTTCTGCCATGGGGTGCAAGTCTCTTGCACCCCTGCCACGTGGCGAACGCGGGGGGCAGAGTGTCAAGGGGTTGGTGCGGGCGCACAAGCGCAGCGCGGAGCCACGGCCCCTTGACACGGCGTTGGGGGCAGCGCCCCCAGGTCCATCCCAACCTGTTGGGGTTGTGCCGGCGCCGGCATCGCTCTGCTGGCACAAAATATTGTACGCCGGCACCGACGCACAGAACCATGCCTAGGCGGGTTATTCCAACCGCCCGGAGGCGGACGGGGCTCATCGCCCCGTCTTTCCGTCGGTTTGTTCATCCTGCGCCTTGGGCGGACGGATGACCAGTCGGCCGTTCAGCGGCAGGGCGGTCAAGGTGAGGTTGAGACCTTCGCCGTCGGCGTGTTGCCAGGCAGCTCCAACCTTGGTCCAAAAGGCGTTGTCGCCCTCTCCCTCGACCACATAGACGTTATGGGTCGGACGGCTGCTTGCGTTGCGGTTTTTCATGTGGGGTTACTCCCGTTGGTTTTTCCGGTCACGCCCTTCGCGACCGGTCGGGCGGCGTGCAGCCCCGCTGGACACAGCCTGCAACGGAGGGTCCGGCCGAGGGTTCCCACGGGGATACGGTTGGATGCCTTGCAGGCTGGGTTCAAGGGGATAGACCCCGACTTTTCCGGTCGTGACGGGCGTGACCGGAGCCACGGGGTGCCGCACTCCGCAACGTTTGCGGCCGTTCCAACCAGTCGGGAGGGTCGGGGCAAGGCCTCGCCAGGACTTGGGGGAGCTGCCTGGCAACCTGGGTGCCGGGCCGAACCTGTTTGCTTCCGATGGCAGGGCGACAGGCGACTATGGCAGGGGACAAACGTCAAAAAGCCGGGGCGATGAGCCCCGTCCGTCTCCGGGCCGAAAAGGGGAAAAGGGAAGGGAGCGGAGCGCTCATCACTCGGAGCGACCGGAGCGCAAGCCCCAAGCCGGCACGGGGCAGGGTGCGGGGCTGCAAGCCCTGCTGGTCGCCAGTGGCGGCCAAGGGGCGGGTTTGGGAGGGTGTCCCTCCCGATGGCCGCAGCAACCGTTGCAAGGCCACCACGGGGCCGGGCACAGCCCAGCCCTGTCACTACTGCAAGGCAGGTAGTGACAGGGCGTGCCGCTGGCGCTTACGCCGGAATTGGCAAGGCTGGGCAACACGTCAGGAAGCGTCAGCTACGGATAAAGGATGAGGTCATAAGGGTGTGGCGAGGTTCACTCGGGCCTCGCCAGCGCTGGCACGAGACATCTTTACAACACCCCACGGGGCCATTGCCGCCCGCTTTTACCGGAAAGGACAACCGAAAATGCATATCCACACGACGCGCCAGGCGGCGCAACCACCCAAACCTCCGCCCGCATGCACGGCCCCAAGGGCACGACACGGGGGAGCCAAGACAGGCAACCCATAGAAAGGACGCACGATGAAAGACCGCATGACACAACGGCCCGGAATCGGGTGACACCACAGGGAGACTAATCGACAGGAAAAACGGAGATAACAACAGGGAGTATCCGGCCATTTGCTTGCTTTTGGCAAGCGCCTTGAACGCCGCTCGCGGCTTCATGGCAGGTCAGTAAAACTAACCGAAAGACGAGAACCATGGATGAATTGAGCTTCAGCCTGAAAACCCTCTGCACCCGATCGGGTGAAGGGAGTTTTGGCACCCGCGCGCTGCGGCAGCGGGGCTTGCTGGCCATGGCACAAGATTTGAAGGCAATGGGCTACCGGCTGCCCGATGCCTGGAGCATCAGGGGCAAGCACATCAACGCCCTGGTGAGCCGTTGGAAAACAGCCGGGTTATCGGATCAAACCGTGCGCAACCGGCTTACCTGGTTGCGCTGGTGGGGCTACCAGGTCGGCAAGCCGGGCCTGTTGCCGAAAACGAATGACACCTTCGGCCTTGCAGAGCGCGGCCGGTTTTCCGGCAACAAGGCAAAGCGCCTGGAAGGCCCGGCCCTGGATCGGGTGACGGATAGGCGGGTACAGTTGGCCCTCAAGCTGGAAGCGGCGTTCGGCATGCGCCGGGAGGAAGCATTGAAATTCCGGCCCCAGCTGGCGGACAAAGGCGATTGCCTGGTGATGAAGGCCAGTTGGTGCAAAGGGGGCCGCTCGCGGGAAATTCCGCTCACGCACCCCAAGCAGCGGGCCTTGCTGGATGAGGTCAAGGCCCTGGTCGGCGATGGCTCGCTGATAGGCCAGGGGCGCAACTATTATCAGGCGCTCAAGTCCTACGAAAACCAGCTGGTCAAGGCAGGCATCAGCAATGCCCACGGCTACCGGCATGCCTATGCGCAATGGCGCTACAAGCAGCTGACCGGCTGGTCATGCCCTGCGGCCGGAGGTCCAACGGTTGACCGCATGACACCGGCCGAAGCGGATCGGGACAGGGATGCCCGCATGACGGTATCGCATGAGCTGGGCCATGGCCGCCTGGATGTGACCGACACATACCTGGGACGGCGATTTGCACCCCGGAACCGGGAGGCTGCGTAGAATGAGCCAGACAAAGCCCTTTTTGAGGCCCGATGCCCTAGCCCTGATGCAAAATCGTACCGCCCAGGCGCGGGAGACAGAGGCCAGGGCCGTTTTCAGTCAGGAGCGCGTCGAGGCTGCTCTGTCGGACGCGGCCAAGTGCGGCCAGAGCGTCGCAATCTTCCGGCCGGGTCAGCCAATGGATTTGTCGGACACCGCGACGGCCAAGGCGGCCGTGGCCGCGTTTACAGCGGCAGGTTTTTTTGCGGAGTGGAAAACCCGCCAGCAGCCGGATTGCGAGCCGGAAAAATATCTCAGGGTCAGCTGGGGCGCGGATGCCAAAAAATAATTAGCGATCGCGTGCCGTGTACCAGTCGAGGTAGTCTTCCGGCTCCCGATCGTTCCGGTGCATTTCCTCCAGCATCCGTTCCTCGCCTTCCCGCTGGGGATTGCGCACGTCCCGGTCGTGGATTTCCTCCGGCTCCGGCGCGTCCAGCACGGGGCGCAACCAGTCCAGGTGGTCTTCCCGGCTCTCAGGCGTTTCCTGCCAGCGGTTTGTGTTCGCCCTTTCCCTTTCTTGCTCCGCCTGCTCGCGGATCCGTTCTTCCAGATCCTCGATGCGAGCCGTCACCTTGCCCAGGTCAAAAAACAGCCCCTGCTGTTTTTGGTAACACTCGCCGATATAAGTGACCCAGCGGCCCGATTCCGAAGCATCCACGGCGGCGTATTCCGCGCGCTTGATTTCCAGATCGAGGTTTTCGATTTCGTCCTCAAGGGCAAAGCGCTGCTCGGTCCACTGTCGCAGGCGTTCCTGATCGTCCATGAAACTCCCCCAAAGCGGGTTTAGTGCTCCTGATGGTAGGCCGGAGCATGATCCGGCTGGCTGGCAAGTTCAACCAGAAGAAACGCCCGCAGCCGCTCGCCGGTCTCAACCAGCCGGGTCGCCGCATGGAAGAAATAAAGGGTTTCTGAACGCAAATCGTCCGGAATGTTAGGCAGCGTCTCGGCATCGTGCTTGCGCCGGGTCCAGTAGTCGAGCCGCTTGCGGCGGCGGATCAGATCCCGTTCAAGCCATTCAAGCTCGGCGCGGGTGTCCGCGCGTTCCTTCTCCGAAAGTTCCCGAACCGGAAACACCGTACCCTTGTGAAAATTTCCCATACGGTCAAAATTTCACAACTTTCGGATGTATGCAATAAGTTTTAGCGCGACCGTTCCGGCTCTGGCCAAAGGTCATGCTCCGGAGCCTGCCCCTCGTCGCGCCCATCCAGCCAGTCCAGATAGTTTTCGCGTTCCGGTGCCGGGGCTATGCTTTTGGCCTCGCGCGGCGCATCCAGCCAGTCGAGATGGTTTTCGCGGCCGGTTTCATCCGGCGGCGCCAGCCGGTAAGCGCGCGCGTCCTCGTCACTGACCTCCCTGGCGTTCTGACCGTCCAGGTGAGCACGGGCGGCGTCCCTGCCCTCGCCGTTCGCCAGGTTTGGCTCCGCCTGGTGCCGGTGCATCTCGTCAAGCAAACGCGCCTCGGCCGCCTCCAGCTCGCGCGGGTGGATTGGCGATCCGTCCGGATCGGGCACCGGCAAGTCGTCCTCGCGCGGATCTCGCTGCATGGCCTGTTTCTCCCTTTTGACACGCTCGCGCCGGGCGCGGCGCTTATCGGGGTTGGGGCCACGGTGAACCGTTGGCCTCTGGTCAAGGTTTCGGGCGGCATGGCTGCGGCTGTCGACGCTGGCCGCGACCCCGGCCCTCGCCAGCGCCTGGTTGGCGATCGCCGCCCATTGCGCGCGGGCCTCGGTGACGAACTGCACACCATCCGCGCTGCGGATTTTCCCGCCAAAGCCTTCGGCAATCACAATACGCGTTGTCAGCAGCAAATGCGCATGGGGGTTATGGCCGGTGCCATCGTCATGCACGGCCAGGTCAACGACAAAGCCGCGCGCTGTGTACGCATTGGCCATGGCACGGGCCAGCTCCGGCCAGGCCTCGCGTGGCAGCTCCCGTGGCAACGCAAATTCCAGTTCTTTGGCCAGCCGGGCGTCCTTGCGCTTCTCGGCGGCCTCCACAGCATTCCAGAGGCGGGCACGCTCGGCCATCCAGGCCGGAGCGCCTTCCGGCAACCGGATTTCGTTCATCAGCACGTCCCGCCGTCCGCCAAACGCAGACAGGCGCTCCTCGGCCTCGTTGGGCAGCGTCTCCCCTGCCCTGTAGGCTGCGGCAGCCACGGCCGAACGGCCGTCCCCGCGGCTGATGTTCTTGACATGCAGGTGATAGATAGCCAGGGCCTTTGCCTCGCACGGATGGGGTCCAGGGGTGTCCCCTGGCGCACTTGCCGGTTTTCTCCGGACGCGTTTCGCGCCGGTCAGAAAATCGTGCAACGCATCGCCGCGCCCGTCAATGCGTACACATTGGGCGATGCGTAAGTGCGCTGTTAGAACTGATGCCGCTCACTCCGGATCGGCGGACTAATAACGGTCTCTAAGTTGAAGCTCTGTCATGAAACACGCTACGACCGCCGACAGGAAAACATCCATGGTGCAGCCGTAACGTTCGGCATGGTCGCGGACGTTCTGAATTTCTGCCTCGGTGAAATCCAGTTCAACCCGTCCACCCACAGGCGGATTCGCCTTGAAGTGGGCCAAACACGCTTCGAATTCAGAGAACGAGAAGGGTTTTGCAGGCACTTCATTCCGTCCAGCACAATAGGCCAGATAGTCTTCAACGGAGGCAGTAAGGGCCTGCGCTAATTCCCCCACCGATGTTGCCTGGAAGGTGATCACGTCGCGCACGTTGACAACTTCGCCATGGAAAATACCGGCCTCCTCATCAAAGGTGGCAACGGCCTCATAGCCTTTGTAATGTAGTCTATTCATCGGGAAACAGGATCGTTTCGTAATCCATCGCCCCGTTCAGGACGTGAAGAATTTCCACGGTGTTCTTCTTCACCCAATAGAAAATCAGATAATTGCCATGGGGACGGCGGCGAATACCCTCTTTTTCATGACCGACAATCAAGGGAAACGCCTTCGGCATTGAACCGAGGCGCATGCACCTATCCTCAAGTTCCGCGACAAACGTCACGGCACGCGTGGGGTTATCATCCTGAATGAATCGACCAATTTTAATCAGGTCGGCAATGGCATTATCGGTGAGGACGACTTTCACACATGCTGACTTTCGTCGGCAGTGATATCAAGCGCGGCCCGTACCTTTTCAAAAGCCTCGGCCAATGGCGTTACACGGCCTGCTGCGGAATCTGCCATGCCACGCGCCAGTGCCGCATTCAGCGTTTTCATCTTCTCTTCGCGTTCCAGCTTCTGCCGATAACGCTCACGGACAAGCTCGCGGATATACTCGCTATTGGACGCGAAGGGGCCTGCGGTCACTTCGCCGCGCACGAACTGTTCCAGTTCATTGGTCAAGGTAATGGTCATCTGCCCTGATGGCTTCATGGTTTTGTACTCCTCTTGTTCTCTTATAAGTTATAATGAAAAATAGTGTCAAACACTATTACTGACACCTTTGAAAGGAACGAGTGGCGGGTTTGCCAATGCAAACCCATAAGAGTGCGCTGTTATACAAGCCCTTTTTGCCCCGGTTAACCCTGGGTGAAATCTTGCTGCACTGCCCAACAATCTTGGTTGATTTTCCGTTAACGCGCCATATTCTCGCCCAGGTTGGTTTGAGGCGTTTATATGTCCGATAAGTTTGATCCGTTCAAAAACATGTTTCCCATCGAAGAACTGCAACGCGACCTGTCAACCATGATCAAGGTCAGCCAGTGGAGCATGAAGGTCACCCGCAACTTCAAGGCCAAGTCAGCGCGCAAGACCATCGAACCGCTTTATGGTCCCGAAGTTGCGGACGCGGTGGAGGCAGCAATCCGCTCCGGACGCGATCCGGGTCCGATCATCGAACGGGCAAAGCGGGACCAGGCTGCGAGGGCGGAACGCCAGAAACTGCTGGCCGATCCCCCTCCCCTCTATGGCTCGGCCCGCTGGCCGACATCGACCGATTTGCGCCCGCTGCTGCGGACGCGGGAGGCGTTCAACAATCCCTCCTCGATCCTGCTCGGCTCCTTCTGCGACGAAGGCGCGGCCAAACCCTCCGGCTTTGTCCACTGGGACGGTGACGGCCATTTGCTGACCATTGCCCCGACGCGATCGGGCAAGGGCAAAACCACGATCATTCCGAACCTGCTGCGCTACCAGGGCAGCTGTGTCGTTCTCGACCCCAAGGGGGAGCTGTTTGAGGCTACCTCGAAATGGCGCAGCCGCCTTGGCCCGGTTTACCGGATTGCGCCACTGGATGAGGGCACCGGCAAGCCGGTGCACCGGTTTGACCCCTTGAGCCGCGTGCGGCGGGACGCTGATGCGCGCGCCATTGCTCAGCAGATATTTCCGGCCGATCCGAAGGCATCATCGTTCTTCCGTGATGACGCTGTGGGATTCCTGACCGGGGTCATCCTCTACGTGCTGCACCATGCTCCGCCGCATCGCCGTAACCTTGCCTCCGTTTGCCAGCTGGCATCCCTTAAAGGTTCGGCCCTGCTCAAGGCTGCGCGGGACATGCAAGCCTTCCCGCCCTCGGCCAATGCAGCGTCAGCCATTCTGGAAAAAGACCCCCAGCGCGGCCTCAAGGTGCTCCAGGAGTCGCTGACCAGTAAACTCAACGAGTGGCTGGATACGGAGATCCTGCGCAGCGTCAGCGGCAGCGATATCAGCTTTGAAAGCCTGAAGGACGAAACCGCCACGGTTTACATCGAGATGCCCTTCGACATGATGAAAACCTATGCCTCTTGGCTGCGGGTGGTCTTGAAGTCGGCGCTTGATGCCATGCTGGCCAACAAGACCGTGCCGAAAATCCCGGTGCTGTTCGTCCTCGATGAATTCCTCAACATTGGACCATTTCCGGAGTACCGGGACGCGATCCGCACCCATGCCGGGGCGGGCGTGCGCCTGTGGTTCTTCCTCCAGGATATCTATTCCATCGAGGAGCATTACCCCGGCAACAGCTGGCGGCCGTTCCTCAACTGCGCCATGAAGCAGTTTTTCGGCGTCAATGATCACGAGACCGCCAAGATGATTGGCGAGTACCTGGGCCATAAAACCCATGCTGTCCTCAACACCGGCAGCAGCGCCAACGTGTCGTCACACCTCGGCGGGTTTTATTTTGACGCCTCCGCCAACACGGGTTTTTCGAGCACCGAAGGCGTCCAGTTTCTTGGCCGTCCCCTCATGACGCCTGATGAGGTGCGCGAGCTTCTCAGCGGCTGGCAGGGCGACGGCTGGCGCATGGGCATAACCGACATCGCCGGTTACAGGCCCTTCAAAACCCATCTCGTTGTCCATGAAAAAAGTTCCGTCTGTGCCGAACGTCTCGGCATGATTTCCTGAGAGTGACCAATGGCAGAACCCAAACTTGATTCACGCAATTTGCACCACAGCACCTTTCCAACCTGGCTCGGCCTCGTTTTCGGCTCCTGGGCGGGCCTGATCTGGGCCAGCGTTATTTCCGCGCCGATCGGCATCGGTTTCGGCATTGCCGCAGGCAGCGCCTTCGGCGGCTTCCTGGCCGTTCCCATTTGGGGAACGGTTTTCGGCCTTATGGGCCTTGGCAGGCAGCGCGATGCGGCCGTGCGGCAGCATGGCATTACGCTGCTTCAGGAAAACGATCCCCTGGCACAACGGGTTTACCGGCTGGTAGCGGACCTGGGTCTGCGGACCAGGCCGTGGGTCGGGGTCATGCCCCACGCCAACGCCTATGCCATCGGTGCCAATGCCGACAATGCCCTGGTCGTCGTCGGCCAGCCGCTTCTCAAAACCATGAGCGAGGCGGAAATCGACGCCATCATCGGCCATGAGCTTGGCCATGTGGCCAATAACGATATGCGCCGGATGGGCCTTGCCCGCTCCTTCCAGAATTCACTGGTCTGGTACCTGGGTTTTTCCAATACCGTTCAAACATGGGGCCGCTGGTTCCTGACCTGGGTTTCGGAACTGATGGTTCTGGGCCTTTCCCGCAAGCGGGAATACTGGGCGGACGCGATCGGCGCGGCCCTGACCAGCAAGGCGGACATGATCGCGGCCTTGCGCAAGATCCATGAAGGCCCGGCCCCTTCGGACTTTGAACTGAGCAACGCCCGGCTGATGCTACGCGGCTTCAGCAGCGGCTCGATGTTCTCGACACACCCTACCCTTTCGGAACGGGTTTCCGCGTTGGAAGCGGAAACGTATCTCCGGCAGCTGCCGATCCGGCGCAAAGCGGCTTCCGAACCCCTGGCAGCGCCATCAGTAGTCCCAAAGGTGGAAGATATCGCCTACGCAAAAAAATAATTCGGGCCGCCAAAGGCGGCCTACCCCTGGGGGCTGTCTGCCCCCAGACCCCCGAGGATATTTCTAAAAGGGTTAGGACAAGTTTTGGGTGGGTTTGCACAAAATCCCACCTTTGATTGCCAAAAACGTCTGTACGGGCTTCCCAGGGCTTCTGAGAGGCGTCCCAGATAACATTCTTGGCAATCTCAGCGTTGTGTGATTTAATTCACTCACGGTACAGGCTGGGAAGCCGATGACCGTAAAGGGTTAGGACGCCACTTGGGAAACCGGGTGGCGTTCTCCGTTTGGCACGTACTGTGCCGACTCCGATAAAAAACCAATTCCAAATCCAAATTTTGAAAATCAGGCGCAGCCTGTTTTATCTGTTTTTTATGTTTTAAATAAGTTTTAATAAGTTTTAGGGCCGAAAAAGGCGAAATTCGCTATCAAAAACAAAGTGGTACGAAGATGCTATGTCGGCGATGTACGGTTTGTCGTCGGCGATGTACGGTTTGTCGTCGGTAAAGTACGGTTTGTCGTCGGCGATGTACGGAGAATTGTCGGCGATATACGGTTCTGTGGATAACTTGCGACAAAAATTATCCTCCCGAAAACTCACTATGGCAGCCAATTTTTGTCGTCGGCGATGTACGGGACAAAACGACAAAAACTGTCGGTCTAGAACGGAACACGACAAAATCATTCGGCTGGAATGTCTTCGAGCAGGGGCAAATCATCCGCATCTGAGCGCCGTTTCATGGCCAGCATGGGGCCGTCCCGTCCCTCCTGGATGGCGAGGTCATAATCCGGCATCGGGAAGGCCTGGGTTCTCTGGACAAAAGCCCTGAGGTCATAGGCAAACTTGCGGAACTCCTGCTCGGAGCTGCTGCGCGTGTAGACTTCCTTGAAGGAATACACGGCATCGGTTTTGCCAGCGGCCTTGCGTGCGAGGCGGTATAGAAACCGCCCCATCGCTGAGCTGATCAGGAAATAGTCGTGGTGGAGGGTCAGCAACGGCAGTTTTTTGTCGCTGTTGACGATGCTCTTGTAAACCCAGTCCGGGATGGTGATTTCCACCGTGTCGATCTTGTTGGACGCGGTGCGGCTGACGACGCTGTAGCCGTTGATCATCGGCCGACTGTCTACCTGGCGGCGCTTGCCTCCGGAGAGGTTCACCACTTTGATCACGGTGTGAGACAGGCGGTCGAGCGCGGCTTCCAGGTCCTCGTAGGCTTTGCCGCCGTCTGAGCGGCGGCAGAATTTGAGGATGTGGGATGCATTCGGCCGGTAGACCTTGGGCGGCAGGCTTGGCCGCAGGCCCTTCGCTTCGTCGCGACGGAACTTTTGTACTTCTTCGGCCAGATACGACACCATATTGAGGAAAATGTCGTAGTCGAACACGGTCGCCAGACCGGATTCCGCGCCGCCCTCGATGGTAATCAGGCTGTCTTTAAGCTCGTACTTGATAACATTCTTGCGGGCGCGCTTGCTGAGGCTGAACGGGGCCACGTCCATCAGGTTCACGTCGTCCTTGAGAGGGGCGTCGTAGATGGTCGGCACGAAGAACATCAGCTGGGCATCGTCCTGGGGCGGTGCGCGCAATACCCGCTTTGGGGCTGTCTCATGCCACAGGGCCGCGCTGACATCCGTGTTGATACTCTTGTTGCGGATATCCTCACCCAGGCTGCGGAGCGTGTTGTTGAGGAGCCCTCCCCCCAACTCGTCGAGCTTGAGGTCGGCCCAGACCCTTCGACTGTAATAGCGCCGCAACCGGCTGAGGGCGTCCTTGTCGAGTGTCACCCGCTCGCGGTTGTGCGTATCGGCAAAGCTGTCGGCCAGCTCCTGCAGATAGGCGTTCTTTTCGTGAAGGGACAGGTTGCCGAAATCTTCACGGGACATGAGGCGGGTTTTCGAGGAAGTCATGTCCTTACCCTACCCCGTGCCCTTCTTCGCGGAAAGGCTCGTGTCGTCACATCTGTACATTTCTGCATAATCGTAAATCTGTAAAAGCGTAAATACGACTAGGCCGCCGGGAACTCGCGTTCCAGGATATCGCGCAGGATATCTGCCATCTTGGTGCCCTTGAGCGCGCATTCGGCCTTGATGCGCCGGTGCAGGCCCTCGGTGACATCGAGGGTCAGGCGTTTCATGGGCTCGCTGTTGGTCATGGGGATGACTTTGGCGCGGGCTTCGGGAACATCGGCGGTCGGCGCCTGTACCCAGGCATCCGCAGCGTCGGGTTTCTTGACCGGCATTTTCATGGAGACCTTTTTCATGCGGCTTTCTTCTCTTTGTTGGACTGGAGCGCCTTGGCAAGCGCCTTGATCTCGCGGGCGGCATCGCTGTTGGGTTCGGCCTCGATGACGGCCAGCCCCTGCCCTGCGCTTTCGGCGTAGACGACGCGCTGGTGCAAGGCCGCTGGCAGCACGGGCACTTGCTCGAACTGAGCCAAGGCATCCCCCACGTCGCGCCCAATCGCCGTATTTGCGATTTTACGATTAATTACAAATGCACATTTCAGGTCGGGCTTGAACTGCTGCGCTTCCTGAATGAGCGTCACCGTGTCGGCGGCGGCCCAGATGTCATAGGGCGACGGCTGCACCGGAATGAGCACCAGGTCGCTGGCGAGGATCGCCGCGCGGCCAAGCTCGTTGACGCGCGGCGCACCGTCGATGATGACCACTTCGTAATCCTGCGCTACGTCCGGAAGATCCCGGTGCAGGGTGGGCTTCGCCATGCCGATCACCGGGAACAACGGGTCTTCGTCGCGGGCGGCGGACCATTGCAGGGCGCTGGCCTGCGGGTCCGCGTCCACCAGCAGCACGCGCTTGCCAGCCTTGGCATAGGTCGCGGCGAGGTTGATGGCGATGGTGGTCTTCCCCACGCCGCCTTTCTGGTTCAATACACCGATGATCATGGCGTCGCCTTTCTGTAATTCCTGATTTACGATTTTACGATTACACGATTAACCATGTGTTACAGCCCCCAAAAATCCTTTGTCCCCAAGGGGTGTGGCGCAAAAAGCGCAAATACGATTTTGCGCTTTTACAGAAAGTCGTAAATCAGGATTGTGACGAAACCCTCGCCGACAGGGGGAAGAACGATTCCGGCCAAACACGGAACTGGGTATTGAGCGTGACGCTCAAACCTGGACAGACATTCTGCGTAATCGTATTTACGATTTTACGGAAATACACAAAAAAGGCTCGTTAGAGCCGCCGTGACGGCCAAGGAGTCAATACTCCTCGGCCAGCATGATGGTGAGCACGCGCACGGTTTTCGCGGGGTCGGCCGGATCGTCCGAGCCGTGCATCATGTCCGGGGCGTAGGTGTCAATTTTCCAGAAGACCTTGAAACCCCCAAGGGTGATGGCGCCAAAGTCGTGCTCGCCGTAAGGGTCGTTGTCCTCGGTGAACGCGGTAAACGTCCGGACGGCCATAAGCATCTGGGGCCGGAGGTCTTTGGGCAGGGTGGCGATGCCCTTGGTGATGTACACCTTGCCGCCCTGGAACGTCTTGCGGAAGGTGTCGTTCAGCTGCCGTATGCGGCGGGTTTTCGGGTCGGTTGTCATGTGAGATTGCTTTCGTTGGTTGATGCGCCGGAGCGCACCACCCACAAAAGCGGGGGTAGGGGAGGGTGTCCTGCCCAACTCGGTTGGTGCGGGCAGGGCATGGACAGCTTCACCCCACCGCTTAGGGTGCGCACGGAATCCGCTGCATCACCCCGAAAGTCTCACAGACCCGGCCGAACGTGCACATTTGGGCGCCTTGGGCCAGCAAGGCTGCTGTCGCAGTTGTAAGAGCTTGTTAAATGCCAAAAAAACAGGCGCATCGCTGCGCCTGCTGGAGTTGTACTGTGCTGCTGTCCTGACGGACAGCAAGGCTGCTCCCAAAGAGGGCAAGAGGGAGCAACCCTCGCCAGGCGATTCTCCGGGGCGTCTGGGGGAAAACCGAAGAATAACTCTGGCAGATCCGGTATCTGGCAAGGAGGGGCCGGATCGAGGCTTTGTCGGCGATCATAATGGGGAGCCGACAGAAATGAAGTTCAAAGATTCGGGTTAACGTAGGGTTATTCTAAAACGAAAAATCATAATGAATTTATGTGTGTTCAATACAAGACAATATTTTTCTATGCAGAAATGTTGCAGGAAAAACGCAAGAATCAGATGCCCGCTAAGCGGATGCCGTGTCGATAGGAGATAAACTTTTGGTTTTAATCTTTCATTTAATAACCTATGCGTGTAAATATTACTTATTAAATTTACTTGATCATTTGGCCGTTTGCTTAAAATTTGTTCGTTTGGCCTGAATCTTGTTTAGGCGGAATTAACTTTACCGCGCAAAAATTCACGCAGGGTCACTGCCTGTTGCGATTTGTGGGGAAATTCGTGTTTACTAAACTTCGCCTGTCTCAAAAGATTCCGGCTCTGGTCATCGGGTGCGCCGCACTTGTTGGCGTCGGCATTTCCGTCGCGAGCTATTTCAATGCCAAGTCAAGTATCGAAGATCTGACAAAGGCTCGCCTGGGGGTTGCCGCCGACGTCGCCTCGACAAACGTGTTGGCCTATCTAAAAGGCATTGAGAAGGAGCTTGTGCTGACGGCGGATCAGCCGAACACAGTTTTGGCGCTTCGAGAGTTTTCGGATGCCTGGCGCAAGATGGCTGGTGAAGGTCTGGAGATGACCTCTTCCCTCCAGAAGACCTACATCACGGATAACCCGCATCCGACAGGCCAGAAAGACAAGCTGGATCAGGCCGGAACCGATACCGCCTATGATGCCGTCCATGCCCGTTTTCATCCCTGGTTCCACCAGCTTCAGCATGAAAAGGGATACTACGACATTCTCCTGTTCGATGCCGAAGGCAACCTTGTCTACACGGTGTCCAAGGAGCTGGACTACGCAACCAACTTCGCGGCTGGTGGCGGCAAATGGGCTGCGACGGATCTGGGAGAAGTCTATCGCAGGGCCATGACCATCAAGGAACGTGGCAAGGTCGCCTTCGAAGACTTTGAACCCTACAAACCGACTTTCGACGCACCGGCGAGTTTTATGGCGCGCCCGATCGCAGATGAGACTGGCAAGACAATCGGTGTCTTGGCGTTCCAGATGCCGGTCGATGAGATCAATGCACTTATGAGCGATAACGTCGGTTTGGGTGAAAGCGGCGAGGTCGCGCTGATCGGCGAAAACGGTTTTATGCGCAATGACACGGCCTTTACGCCGGACACCAACGATATTCTGGTGACCAAGCTGGACGGTGAGGTCATCGACCAGGCGTTCGCGCAAGGAACAGCATTCGGTTACGGCGCACTACATCGGTCGGAACCGATGGTCGTGCAAGCCAAAGCCTTTGACTATCAGGGGGGCAGGTTTGCCGTTGTAGCTTTGGAAGCCGATCGCGAGGTCTTTGCACCTATCGCTGATATGCGCAACCGTCTTATGATGGCAGGTGTTGTGCTGATTCTGATCGTCGCCGGACTTGGCTTTTTTGCGGCCCGGACGATCACCAATCCGATCAATCGTATCGTGAAGGCGATGCGCACCTTGGCCGAAGGCCAAACCGACGTTGAGACCGACGATGGCGGTCGGGCTGACGAAATCGGGGACATGTTCCGTGCCGTCACCGTATTTAAGGAAAATGCAGTGCAGCGGCTCTCCCTTGAAGCTGCCGCCAATACGGAGCGTGAACGTGAACGTGAGCGTCAGGCTTACCTTGAGAATCTGATCCAGGACTTCAAGGCGGCGATGTCGTCGCGGCTGGATACGGTCACCGAGCAAATGGGTTTGATGCGACAGGCAGCAACCTCTCTCGATGACCTTGCAACCAATGCCCGTAATGAGTCTGGTGTTGCCGGAAACGCGTCTGCGAGCGCTTCCGAGAATGTTGCGGCTGTCGCTGCTGCCACCGAAGAAATGACGGCAACCGTGCAGGAAATTGCCAACCAGACCGAGGCAACCAGTCGGATTGTCCTCGAAGCCGTGGAAGCTGCCCAACTCACCAATCAGAACGTTCGCACCTTGTCCGAGGCCGCCGAGCATGTCGGCAGCGTCATCAATCTGATCCGTGACATTGCTGAACAGACCAATCTGCTTGCGCTCAACGCGACGATCGAGGCTGCGCGTGCGGGTGAAGCGGGGCGGGGCTTTGCGGTTGTTGCCTCCGAGGTAAAGGAACTGGCGACACAAACCTCGAAGGCGACTGACGAGATTTCCGAGCGGATCAGCGGTATTCAGAATTCGGTACGTGATGCGGCCGGAGCCATCGACAACATCACGGCTAAAGTGTCTGAGATCCAGTCTTTGACCAGCTCGGTCGCAGGCGCGATCGAGGAGCAGCGTTCTGCCAACGAAGAGATCGCCCGTTCGGCAAGAGCCGCCAGCGACAGCACCGGCACAGCGGCTGAGAGCATGAATGCCGTCGCTGGAAGCATCCAGCAGACCTCTGAAGAAGCCTCGATGGTCAACAGTTCTTCAAACATGGTTTCCGAGGCGAGCCAAGACCTGGCGCGTGATGTGGCGCAGTTCCTCGAAAATGTCACTAGAGATAGGGACGAAACACGCCTAAGCGCCTGATGTAAATCATTAAAGGCGCGGCATTAGTTTCAATAACTAAGGATTTTCAAAAGTCGAACCGATTGACGTGTCACGACTGGAAGCTAAGTTCGCTCCTGCTTCGCGTCTTTAATGATGCAGGGGTGTATTGAGTGGTCGATCAAGCCACTTGCACAGTAACCTTCAAGAGCGCAGCGATGCGCTCTTTTTTTTGATCAGATGTCCTGAGTCTGATTTTGAACGCGCCTGCGGGAAATAGTTGTAGAAGGTCGAACGGTTGACCCCCAACCGCCGCGCTATCTCGGCCACGGATATATCTCCGGCCGCCAACAACGCCTGACCGGCGCGAATATCATCCTCGGAGAGCTTCGGCCGCCGTCCACCTTTGCGCCCGCGAGCGAGGGCGGCTTTCAGGCCCTCCATGGTGCGTTCGCGGTTGAGGTCGAGGAAGTATTCCGCCATCGCCCCATGAATCTGCAAAAAGAACCGTCCCTGGGCACTCTCGCTGTCCAGGTCTTCGGTCAGGCTCTTGAACTTGATGCCATCCGCCCGCAGCTTGTCGATGGTGCGCATCATTTCCACCAGGGAGCGGCCAAGCCGGTCGAGCTTCCACACCACCAGCACGTCCTCCGGCCGCAGATAGGCGAGGGCGGCTTCCAGCTCCGGGCGCTTGCTACCCGCCTTGCCGGATTTCTTCTCTTCGAAAATCTTTTCGCACCCGGCGCGCACCAGCGCGTCCCGTTGCAAGTCCAGGTTCTGGTCAGCGGTCGAAACGCGGGCATATCCGATAAGCATGTCCAACTATCACCCAATACCGTATATTGGACAATAGATTTCAGGACATATTTTTTGGACACAAAACCGGGTCAATTCGGCCGGGGAGGGGAGGGGTGCTGCGACTGTCTATTATACGGTCATTTGATAGACTATTTTCACTCTTTCAATCCGACGGGCTGCTCTTCGGCAGCCCGTCGGGAGGGAGCATAAGCGCCGTCAATGGAAATCAACAGTCCAGTTTTAAAACCCACCAAAAATGGGATGATTACCCTCCCGTCCACTCCGGCATAGCTGGGGAATTTTACTTCGGCGCTTCTGGGGAAATTTCAAACGGCATTGACACGTCAAAAGTCGCGGCCTGCAATTGTCATTTTTAGGCCGCTTTCACAGCTACAAATTCGCTCCAGGGAACCGGTTTCCCGAACTTGTAACCCTGACCTTTATGGCAACCAATTTCCGTCAAGAACTTCTGCTGGGTCTCGGTTTCTATTCCTTCCGCAACAACTTCCTTACAAAGCGATAGTCCAAGATCGACCAAAGCACGTGCGATTGGCGCCTTGTCTTCGTCGGTGCCTGGTCCTGAAACGAAACTCCTGTCTATCTTGATGCAATCAATCGGATACTTTTGAAGGTGTGAGAGGGAGGCGTAACCTGTGCCAAAATCGTCGAGAGCGATTTTGATACCTGCCTGTGACAGCGTGCCCAGAAGGTCGTCCAATTTCAAGTTTGCATCGTCGAACAGGACAGTTTCGACAATCTCCAGGCATAGATCAGCTCTCCGTTCCGCTGCGCATCGGTTCAGGTCTAGGAGTTCCTTGACGTACATATCATCTCGCATTGAGGCCATACCTGCATTTACGCCAAATCTGAATCCCGAAAATGTACTTTCGCTCCCATGCAGCAGCGACCGGACCTGTCGCAACATTTCAATATCCATCCGTGCACCCAGTTCGGCGTCGAAGAAGGCTTCCTGAAAGTGGGCGGGACTTCGTAAATCGCCTTCCTCAGTATTCAAACGGAGCAGCACCTCCGCACCAGTCCATTCATGTGTGCGCAGGTCGACAATCGGTTGAAATACGGGGACGAGACGGCCGTCATCCAATCCATTTCGAACGAACTCCAAGTTGGATCGTCTGCGATTGACTTCACTGACAAATTCCGGCTTGAAGATAAGTGTTCTTCCCTTCTTCGTGGATTTTGCCTTGTAGAGTGCAATGTCAGAAAATTTGAATAAGTCTCCGACATCTCCGTTGGCCTGTTGGACAAAGGAACAGCCGGCGGTCGCACTTATTCTGATTGAGCTCAGATCGTACGGAATGGGTTCTCTAATCCGGTCTATTAGACTATCAACTTCGAGTTCGCTCGTCACTTTCATGTAAACAGCAAACTCGTCCCCACCAAGCCTGGCACACACATTGTTTGACCCAATTTGCTTGCTTATCCGGCTTGCAACAACCTTGAGCACGTGGTCGCCCGCATCATGGCCCAACGTGTCGTTTGCGGATTTGAAATCATCAAGATCAAGCAGGATCAAACCGTATCCGTTACCCTCGCCAGTCTCAATGTGGGCTGCAATGCGATGCGAGAGTTCGGTTCTATTCAGGAGACCGGTCAACGTGTCGTGGGACGCTGCGTATCTAAGTCTACGTTCATTTGCACGTTGCTCATTGATCGCCTTTACCTGAGCAATTACGAGCAGAAGTGTGATTGTGATTACTAAAATTGCGAGGCTGAGAACAAACATGATCTCTTTATTGACCCGCTCATTTTCGATCTCTGCAGCCAGGCCGGATCGTTCGAGAAGCTTCTCACTGACCGCTTTCATGAGATCGAGACGTCGCGTCGCTACGTTGAACCACTCGGTTCCTGTCAAGCCGTTGGTATCGAGCGAAACAGGAAGATTTCTTAGTGTCTCCCTATAGCTTTCGAAGACAAGCGACTGATCGTCACTGACTAAGCGATCATAGATTTCTACCTGGCTAGCGTTGGATACCTTTCTGTACTCGTTCAGAAAAGCTGTCTCTTCTCCGGAATAGGAAACGAAATCAAGATATGTGTTGAAGTCAAATTCACCGGAAGAGTTGAACTCATTCAGGAGGGCGGCTCCGTTAGCCCGCTCCAGACCACCAGCCTCCATGGCTTCCAAAATAATAAGAAATGAATAAAGCTCTTCCGATATCCTCTTAGATGGACTGAAGCTCGTTGATATGCTTATAGCTGCAAGCAATTTTTCTATTTTTCGCGTGTAAAAATTGAATGCGCTGATTGAATCGCCAGTGCGTTCGTCTATCGATTTTCGAAATCTTGAAATATTCTGCACGTTCTCTTCTGAGAATACACTGCTTACGACACCGTACAACCGGCTGTTCTTGAGCGTTTCCAAAACAAGGAAATAATCAGTGATTGCTGTGTTGGTTTTGTTCCGCTGCTCGGTAAGAGCTTCCAGAAATGCCTTGGAATCTCTGTCTTTGGTGAGGCCGATACTCAAGCCTCTTTCGATTTGCAAAGCGTGGACGAGGTCTGAGGCGTTTGACACTAAACTTGTGAGGGGCTTCAGTTCGATATTTCGAGAGCGAATTGTCGCTTTTTCAGAAACGAACATACCGGTGAAACCAATCACCGCCATTATCGGTAATATTGCCACCAGAAATATCTGAAATTTTCCACGGTTCAAAGTAACCTCTAAAGTTTTTCTGCTGGAGTATTATCGTTAGTTGCGGACTATTTCGAATTGGTTATCCCGGTGGGAGTGATTTTAGAAGAAGCTGTTCACTACTGGTTGGTGTTGGAACAATGTCAGTCGATGCCGCCGAAGGCCCCAAGCAAATAGAGGATTGGTATTCCAATGCAGTCACGCCAAAGCCTTCACTGCTTTGAAGAAGCCCTCGATGTTTGTCGAAATCCGCTTTGTATTCGCATTCATGCTTTCTGATGCAGACAGGAATTGTGATGCGGTCTCGTCTGAGGTCACTATCGCGCTTTGAACACCAACGATATTGGCACTCAAGTTCTCGGCGCCTCTTGCGACAGCCTGAACGCTCGACGAAATCTCATCTGTTGCCGCGCCCTGTTCTTCGACCGCAGCTGCAATCGAGGCTGTTACCTCATCCAGGTTTCTGACCGTTTCTGCAATTCTTTCGATGGAGCGCACAGCTCCTGAAGTCGCGCCCTGGATTTCAGATACCTGGTTGCTGATTTCCTCAGTTGCTTTTGACGTTTGCGTTGCAAGTTCCTTGACCTCTGCCGCGACAACGGCAAATCCCTTGCCAGCGTCGCCCGCCCGTGCAGCTTCGATCTCGGTATCAAAGCCATTTTTGAAGAGCTTCGCCCAATGTGTTTTCTGCGCGCTCTCCAGCCGAGATTGTTGGTTGCCGAGCATTGACGCCATCTGTGGGTTTTTGCGGAGATGATTATAAAATGCCTCCAGGATTGGATCGATTTCACGTTCAATGTGAGGCCAAACAAGTCTTAATTCAGCAATGACATTTCCATCAATTTCCGCGAATACAAGGCGTTCTTTGAGAATATGGGCTACCTTTTGCATCTACGTCACCCTTATGAATCGTTGGGTCACAATGCCAAGATTAATGTGAATTATTTCTTAAGTGAATATGCTGTCTCCCGATTTGTTAAGAACAGTGCGCTATGTGTAGCGGCTTGCCAACATAAGCGCCTCTGCTCGCAAACATCGGCATTTTCTGCTCGAATTATCTGACAATGGAGCGGGCGTCGTGCTCACGCTCTTTGCCAATGTGCTCGCAAACATCCGGGTCTGCTTGCAAACATCCCCCACGTGCTCAGATTAATTGCCAGCGACGGCATGGTCAAACCGGGACGCCTGCCTGTCGTAGTTGCTCGGTCAGCTGACGGGAATATTCGGGATCAAGGGTGCCCGCCAGGAAGGCGCGGATAT
>NZ_JABFCZ010000043.1 GCF_014692675.1 Roseibium aggregatum
AACCGCTTCAAGAACATGGAAACTTCTATCATCAGTCATAGGCGCAGACATAGAAACTGACACCGTAAGCTCCTCCGCTCCTTCAGTGTCACAACCTCTCGCCCATAACCTCATGCCGCGCTAGATGGGGTCGGCTTCGCGCTTACCGCTCTCCCAACCGCCAGGCGGTTTTCAGATAGGGATGGCCGTCGTGAAGACCGACCTGCAGCAGGTCGGCGCGCCGGCTGATTGCGATCTCGCCGCGGTCATCAAGATTGGCAGCCTCCGCCGGCGTCTTCGACGCCATGCGAACCGCGGCCGGAAGATCCTCCTCGAAGTGCTCGGCCCCGGCGATCAGGAAGACCGCATCCAGGAGCGAGCGCGGCACATAGTCCGACGCCAGGATGTCGACGAGCCTTTCCGCCATCAGATCGGCCACGGCGACATTGCCCGACTGGGATCCGCCGCGCAGGACGTTCGGGGCACCACCGACCGTGGTCATGCCGTTTTTCCGGGCGAGACGGGCAGCCTCCAGACTGCAGGGGAATTCGGAAATGGCAATGCCTTCCGAAAGCGCCAGATCGATGTGCTCCGGATCGGTATCGTCGTGGCTCAGAAGCGGCAGGCCATGGTCATGGGCCAGGCGGACGACGGCAGGCCGGACCGCCGCACTGATCTCGTCGGAAAAATTCAAAAGCTGCTGCGTGTCGCGCTCGACCACGGTCCGGGGCAGGCCGGTGTCGGCCATGCGCCGCTGCATGTAACCTTCCACGTCCTTGCTCTGGCGGCGGCCGGGCAGATGCTCCATGACCGAAACCAGCCGAACGATGTCTCGTCCGATATTCTCCTCCACCAGCCGGGCCGATTCCGGATCGGTGATTTCGCAGCGCAGATGGACAAGATGCTCCGCGCGCAGCATGCCGGCGTTCCGGGTGGTTTCCAGGGCATCGATCATCGGACCCAGGATCTCCCGCCGCTCGGGATTCTTGAGCGTCGCGCCGACGCACAGGCTGTCGAACACGGTGGTGATACCGCCGCCGATGATCTGGGCGTCATGGGCGAGCGCCGCGCGGACCGGGTCCCAGCGCACATGGGCGCGCGGGTAGAGGTGCTTTTCGAAATGATCGGTGTGGATGTCGACCAGGCCCGGCAGCAGGTAATCGCCGTCCAGATCGATCCCGCCCTGCGGCACCGCGCCGGTATCGATGGCGACAATCCGGCCGGCGCTCACGGCGATGTGCCCGGTCACCACTTCCTCGGCGAGAACGACCCGCGCATTCTTGAAAACGGCGGCCGCCCCGCCGGTCAGATTCGGGTTCTGCGCGATGTTCATCCTTGTCCCCTTCCCGGTCATCGCCGCCCGGAACAGGACTGGATCGGCCATAGCCTATATGGATTTGCAAATACCGGCGGGCACAATCGCCTGTTTGGATGACAGTTTTTGCGGAGGGCTCACAAAACACTCCCTATTATCCACGAGAAAAAGCGGGCCATATATTTTCGAGTTATCGTTTCTAATTTTCGGCAATTATATCTTCTCGTATTATGAGAAGTCTTGAACATATAATTGAATAATATCTCGCCCCATCATTTGGAATTCACTACCCATTGAATGATGGTAGGACACGATGGTGCTACCATTCAGGTCGATAGCCCAAGCTTCATCGGCAGATGACATCCCGAAGAAGATAAAATTGCTAAAGTCTGGAGAGTGAGGGCAAGTAGTCGGAAACTCCTCGCGCCAGAATAGAGTGGTGCTAACGAGGGATCCGATTGAATCAATCGCCGAAAGCGAGAGAAGATACTTAGCGTTCCCCAACGGCTCGCGGAATCCATTGCATTCGAGGTAGAGATGGCGCAATGGCTCAGGCAGCGTCGCGCCGATCTGACGTTCCGCAAGCTCTATTTCTTGAGACGTTGCGGGTGGCCAAAAGCGCCCGTCCGGGAAAAGCGTCTTCAACTTCATGATGTCAGATCACTCCAACCCGGCGAGAACCACATGACGACCTTATTGTAAGACAGTCAGTCGAAGCCAACAGCCATTTATATCAACGGATCAAGGCCAGCGAAGCCCCCATTCTGGTGTTTGGCGCAACTGACAACCAACGACACCGCTTAGTAGCCTTCGCATTTGTTCTACGACCGTGATTGGCTTTCGGGCGGTAAGGACCGTCAATCCAGGGGATGAAAACATCAGGAGAAAAAAACCGCCGGGAAAGCCCGGCGGTTGCAAAGGCCAATATCAATTGTCGACGCCATGCGGAAAGCCGGGTGGTCGGAACCGGCGCGAAAATAGTCCGGAGCCCCTGCCCCGATGGCGGCCGCAGGAAAGGTGGCGTTCCGGTTCAGATCTCCTCCCTCACCTGGGCATAGGTGAGCGCTGCAAAGATGCCGGTGCCGCCAAGGACGTTTCCGGCGAACGCCGGGAGAATGCCGGCTACAACGGCTTTGCCCAGTCCAAGCTCACCATGAGCGACGAGAATGAAAAGCTCCGTCGATCCGGCCACCACGTGGGACATGCCGCCGATACCGATCACATAGGTCATGATGACGATGATCAGCACTTCCCCGGCGCTTTCCATGCGGGGAAGGATCCAGACCAGGGCCGCGATCAGGAACCCTGCAGGAATGCCCCACAGGAAGTGGCTCAGGGCATCCGCCTCTGCATAATGGCGGGATACTTCGAGGACCCCTTCGAAGCGGTCCTCCGGGACAATACCGGAGAAGGACAACACGGCCGCAGCGGCGGCACACCCGACAAGGTTCGCGGCAAACACGATACCCCAAAGCCTGCCGATCCTGCCAAGCGCCTCAAGAGACGGGTTCAGGAACAGCGGCAGGATCGGTGTGATCGTGTTCTCGGTGAACAGCTGCATGCGCCCGAGGATCACGATCAGAAAGCCGACCGTATAACCAAGGTTTGCAACGGCAGGCGTCCAGTCTGCGTGCGGCAGAACCGCGACCAGGAACCCCTTGCTCAGAACCGATGTGCTGATCGCAAGTCCGGCCGCGATGCCGGACCACCACAGGGCGCTGACCGGGCGGGCGAGCTCATGCTCGCCCTCGCGCCGGATGACCTCGAAAATAACCGACGTCGGCACGTCCTCGAACTCGTCGGCAATTTCCATTTCTTCATGGCTGAGCCTGACTTCATCGCTCATTGCCCCGGATTCGCGGTCTTTCCCGTCAGGGACGGGCTTTCCCGGACGCACCTCAGGATCCTGAGACATCGGCTTCCAGGCGGCGGATTGCCTTCTGCACGTCATCCAGCATGGTCTGTTCTCCACCGGTCATGGGCGATTCCGAGCCGGCCCGGACAAGGGCACGTTCGTCTTCCTCCCAGCGGCGAAGCAGTTTCAGACGCTCGTCCCTGGTCAGGTCCGCTGTCCGAAGGATACCGTCGGGCGTCGCGAAATGGGCGCGCGGATCCTTAAGCTGTTCGGCAAAGGTTAGGGTCGCACGGGCGGTCATGATGGTTTCCTCTCATGTTTGTCGCACGTTTAACGCCCGACAGGCCGATAGGTTCCATCAGCGGCCGAAAAAACACCACCGCATTTTCACCTGCCGTATGGGAACCAATCCGGCGAAGGCGCGTTGTCAGGTGGAACGCCGGTTCTGCCGGCACCCTTATCCGCAACCATAAGAAAGGGGTTGGAACATGGGTGTTGAAGTTGGTGGCCTGCTGGGCCTCTTGATCCTCATTCTGGATGTCTATGCCATCGTGAAAACCATCGGCTCCGGATCATCGACCGGCGGCAAGGTGCTATGGGTTGTCCTGATCCTGCTACTGCCGGTTCTGGGTTTCCTGTTGTGGCTGGTCGCCGGCCCGTCGAAGCCGTCCTACGCCTGATTCGCATCATCCGGTATCGGGTAACGAAAAGCCGGACGGTATCCAGACAGAGGCTGGACGCCGTTCGGGCAGCGACGGGTATCAAGCTGAAAGCCGCCGTTGCGAAAAAATGTCATTTCGATGGAACCAAATCCGTTCCAGTGCGTTCTGACGAGAGGAAATCGCTCCGGACGGCCGTTCTTTCGCGTGTTCTGACAGTTGCTCCAATGGCGCAGGACAGGACAAGGCGGGTACTCTTAAATCCGAGGCAATCAGTGACATAACCGTAAAGGCCGGCACAGGAGACGAGAGCCGGACACATGACGCGATGTTAAAAAAGGAAACGCCAACCATGGTTGATATGACCGAGACAGATGTCCGGACGGGAAGGCGGAAAAGCACAGACGATGAGGTGCATTCCCACATCGGCAGCCGGCTGAAAGCCTACTACGATCAGGTGCTGACCCAGCCTGTGCCGGACCGTTTTGATGACCTGCTGCGTCAGCTGGATGAACAAAGCGCTTCCCGAAACGGACAGGAGCAAAGCTAATGGCCACCATGTCAGTCGAGCTTCGCGACGAGGTCGTGGCATGCATTCCGAGCCTGCGCGCCTTCGCCGCCTCCCTGGTCGGCGTAGGCGACCGCGCCGATGACCTTGTTCAGGAAGCCCTGGTAAAGGCCTGGGCCAATATCGGATCCTTCAAGCAGGGCACCAACATGAAGGCCTGGTTGTTCACGATCCTGCGCAACACCTTCTATTCGGCTCACCGTAAGGCCAAGCGCGAGGTGCAGGATGTCGACGGCCAGTATTCAAGCGCCCTGGCCGAACATCCGGGACAGATCGGCCATCTCGATTTCGAGGATTTTCGCATGGCGCTCGACGAGTTGCCGGAGGATCAGCGCGAAGCCGTTATCCTGATCGGCGCCTCCGGCTTTTCCTACGAGGAAGCAGCGGAGATCTGTGGCTGCGCGATCGGCACGATGAAGAGCCGGGTGAACCGCGCCAGAAACAGATTGTCTGAAATCCTGGACGTGACGTCCGCGGACGAGTTCGGCCCGGACCGGACCGCTCATGCAGCCCTGACAACGTCCTCAGTACCAACGGTCAAGTTAAGTGCCATGGACTAAGCTCCCTCCGACGAGCACCAGGCTCGATCGTCGGTTATTCGGCTATGTGGCGGCGGCACTCGTGCCGCTCGCCGCATTGGCGTTTCTGTTTTCCTATTCCGACCACCTGCGCCGGGCGGAAGAAGGGCCGGCCCAATTCATCGACTATGCCCGCCTGATCGGCCAGTCGAGCGCAAAGATCATGGCCAGGACCGAAGGCTACGCCGCAGCCCTGGCCACCCGTCCGGAATCTGCCTTCAGCGATTGCATTGGCCTGTTCGAAGAGGTCCACGCGGAGCTGCGCCCGTCGATCGAGTTGAACGTCTCTGCCGGAGACCGGTCCCTGTGCTCGGTGGCGTTGCGCCGCAACGTGCCGGTGCTGAAGCGGCAGAAAGACGGCCAGACCCAAAGCGATTCTATTCTCCCCGTATCGCGCAGCAACAAGGCGACCGGCATTCGCGTCGAGATCGGCCTGCGGCCCGAAGCCTTGCTGAACGCCCCGATCGCCGCAACGGTTGCCAGCGACATCGGTTTCGCCCTGCTCGACGAAAACGGCGAAATCATTGCCTCGCATACAGACGACATCCAGGAAAAAGAGGCGTTCCTCAATTTTATCCGGAAACTGGAGCTGAAAAGCCGTCCCAACCAGGCGTTTTTCGAAACCGATGGCGGCTGGCTCATTGCCGCGGTGACGCTTCCCGGGACGAATTACCGCGTGCTGACCGGCACCCGGCCCCTGGACAGGTTCCTCGAGCCCTGGCTCAGCCTCGCAAAGGCCCTGTTGCCGCCGCTGATGCTGCTTGCCGTTGTCTTCGTTGTCCTGCGTTTCGGTATCGAGCGCTTCCTGCTGCGCTATCTCAGGCATATTTATGCGACTTTCCGCAGATACGGGTCCGGAGACACGAATGCCCGTGTCGGACTGCTGGACTCTGCGCCGCCCGAGATCAACATCCTCGGCATCACCTTCGACATGATGGCGGACCGGATCGATCACAGAACGCACGATCTGGAGGCGTCTCTGGCGGAACAGCAGCGTCTGACCCGCGAACTGCACCACCGCATCAAGAACACGCTGCAGATGATCGCCAGCCTGCTGGCCATGCAGCGGCGGGATGCGAAGCTGCCGGAAGAACAGGCGGTTCTGCGCGTGGCGCTGGAAAGGGTGCTGTCGATCTCGGCTGCCTACCGCGTTTCCTATGCCTCGAGCGAAGGGACGGATGTTGCCGTCGAGGCACTGATTCGGGAAGTGGTGGAGACCCTGCGCGAGCCGGCAATGGTCTCGCGGAGCGCTGTCCGCATCAGTGCGGATGAGAATACGCAGACGACGATCGACCTGGACCGGGCGATTCCGCTCGCCTTCATCCTGGCCGAATTGCTGCCGCATAGGTTCGATCACCTGCAGCCTGGAGAAACGATCGACATTCATGTCGGCGGCGGAAAATCCATCCTGATCCGGATATCCGGCGGCGGTGCGGACGATGCGGTTCTGGACGAGGCCGACGGCAATACGGTGCTGAGATCACGTCTGGTGAGGGCCTACCTCGGCCAACTGGCGGCAACCTGCGTAAACGAAGAGACGGTCACGCGGCTCGAAATGCCAAATCCCTGATGCCCAGATGGCCCTGCACTGTCTTTGCCGCCGTCCCCGGTCCCGGTGCCGGATCGGTCCGGACAGGAAAAGCGCCGCAGCGCGGGGGCGTCGCTGCGGCGCTATCGGCGTTTGGCTTCAGGGATGGGAGAAGCGAAACGCCTTGAGATTCCGGGCCCCGAAAATCAGGCCGCGGGCGGCCGGCGGCCGGTGATCAGGCTGTAGACCAGCGAGATGGCGAACAGGATCAGAGCCACGAAGAAGATCAGCTTCGCAATGCTCACTGCGGTTCCGGCGATGCCGCCGAAGCCCAGGACTGCTGCGATCAGGGCAACGATCAGGAAGGTAATGGCCCAACCAAACATGTTCTCACTCCTTTCGGCATCGTCCCGGGTCAGAAGACCTCTATCCCGGGGATCGGGACGACTTGACGGGTTTCCACGTTCAGAAGCCGAACGGCGGCCATCGAAGGCAGGGCCGGCTTCCGGGTCATCAGCGCAAGGGGCGCTGTCCCCTGATCAACGCGGCAATCCGGAATTGGTTCGGCCGGTTCCAAAAATTTTTGAAGATTAATTTCGACAGGACCGAGGCTTTCGGCTCGGCCGTGTTCGGCTCCAAAGAATTACTCTTTAGATTCTTCAGCAGAAAACGCGTCCGGAATTCGTAATAGCGAAATTTTATTTGGAACTTTTCACTGGTGCCCAGGTTGGTTGGGTGTAGACGGCCACGCCATGCAGTCCGTTTTCCAGACATCCTGCACAGCGCGGCCAATATGCCAATCTGACATATCGGGAGATCATATCATGATCCGCACGCTGCTTACCACGACCGCTCTTGTCGCCGCACTGACGACCGGCGCATTCGCGGCTGAAACCATGACCAAGTCCGAAAGCCAGATGGGCAAGGACGAAGCCGGCGTTTCCGTGTTCACCGAAACTCCGAGCGCAAAGCCGATGGAAAGCATCAACGGCTACTTCGCCGCCGATCACAGCCAGGTCCTGGCAACGACCCTGATCGGCAAGATGCTCTATAACGGCACCGGCGAGAACGCCGAGACCATCGGCGACGTCAATGACATCGTCCTGTCGCCGAACGGCGAAGCGGAAGCCGTTGTCGTCGGCGTCGGCGGTTTCCTCGGCATCGGCGAAAAGGATGTCGCCGTCGACTTCGACCGCGTCAGCTGGACGGAGCGCGACGGTACGCGCTGGCTGACCACCAATGCGACGAAGGAAGAGCTGAAAAACGCCCCGGCCTTCGACCGCTCGATGTTCGAGGTGGAAGACAACACCGCCAAGCTCGACATCAACACCGTGACCGACGATATCAAGGAAATGGCGGCCGAATCGAAGAAAACCGACGAAGGTCAGGCCATGACCCAGGCCAAGGTCGCCAATGCGGACGACCTGATCGGCGCCCCGGTCTTCGGCGTCCAGGATGAGGAACTCGGCGAAGTCAGCGACGTGATCGTGTCCGACAACGGCATGATCAAGTCCTACATCATCGACGTCGGCGGCTTCCTGGGTATCGGCGAAAAGCCGGTCGCTTTGGACGCGGAGAAGCTCGATATCCGCAAGAACGCCGATGGTGAGCTGCGCATCTATACCGACTTCACGTCGAAGCAGCTCGAAGCGATGCCGGAATATTCCGGACAGGCCGATCACAGCTAACACGCAAAGAGCCGGGCGCCGGATCCACGCGCCCTGAACGACAGGAAAACGCCGGTTGTTGCCGGCGTTTTCTCTTTCCCGATCAACGTTCAGTGGAACGAAATCCGTTCCGGGACGTTGGTCTCGTGTAGATACAAGGAGGTTCATCCATGTCTAGCAGAACCAAGACGATTGCCGAGGGTAATCATCCGGATACTGCCGGTCTCGGCACGACGAACGACGCCGAGACGATTGAACAGGATATCGAACGCCTGCGCGGCGACATTGCCGCCCTGGCCCAGTCGATCACCCGTTACGGCGCGGGCAAGACCGGCGAGGTCAAAATGCGCGCGAGCAAGGCCGGCAGGGACCTGGCGAAAACGTCCCAGGAGACCCTCGACAGCATGAGCGAGGAACTTGCCGGGTTGGAAGAGGCAGTCTCGACACGGGTCCGCGAGAGGCCGCTGCAGGCGCTCGGCATCGCTGCCGGCGTCGGCTTCCTGATCGCGGCCGTGTGGTCGTCGCGGCGCTGATGCCATGTATCGGCTGGTACCGCTGCTGACATCCGTGCTGTCCACGGATGTCGGCCGAGCCGTCCGGCGGGCGAAACGCAGCGCCTTTGTCTACGCGCTTGCAGGCCTGCTGCTGGTGGCTGCCTATGCTTCGGCGCTGGTCGGCGGCGGGTTGTATCTCGCGGCAAGCGTCGGGGCCGTCAACGCGGCCCTTCTGATTGCGGCCGTCCAGGTCGCCGTCGCCGCCGTGCTCGTCGCGATCCTGGCGGTGACCGACCGGATCGAACGCCGCCGGGCGAAACGCCAGGACAGAAGCCGCGCCCTGGCCACGGCGGCAGCCGTTTCGGCGCTGCCGACCCTGATGCGCTCGAAAGGCGCCCTGACGGTTTCCCTGATCGGGGGCCTCGCCCTGCTCGCCGTACTGCGGGGCGGCAGCGAGGAACAGAACACCCAATGATGAAGGAGTGAATTCCCATGTCCAGAGTTTCCGCCGTTCTCGATATCGACGTCCAGGACGAAAAACTCGACATCGGTCTGGATGACAAATATCTCAAGCAGATCTCGGCCGAATTGTCCGACATTCTGGCGGCGACTTACCGGCTCACGATCAAGAGCCATCTTTACCACTGGAACGTTGTCGGACCGCTGTTCAAGCCGTTGCACGAATTGACGGAAGAACACTACAACGCCCTGTTTTCGGCCACGGATATCATCGCTGAACGCATCCGGGCCCTTGGCCACCTGGCGCCGACCAGGCTTGGCGATGCGGCTGCGTTCGCGCCGAAGGTGGCGGAAGTGAAAAACACCTCGGCAATCGACATGATCGAGGACCTGATTGCGGACCACCGGGACGCGGTGAAAGCCATGCGCAAGGCTGCAGAAGCTGCAGGCGACGCGGGCGACGTGGTCACCGAAGACATGCTGACCGCGCGGCTCGACTTCCATGAAAAGGCGCTGTGGATGCTCAGGGCGATTGCCGCCGGCTGACGGATTGCGTCGGGTCCCAAATCCAGATGGAGGCGCAGCGCCGGTTTCCGCCAGGGTTGCGCCTTTTTCCTATCCGGACTTTGCTGGCCTTCCGGCCGCATGAAAGGCTGCGTCCGGTCCGAAGTCGTCGTCTTCGGCAAGGGACAGACGTTCGCGCAATCCGGCGCGGGCCCGGTTGACGCGGCTTTTGAGGGTGCCGACCGGACAGCCGCAGATGTCAGCCGCCTCCTCGTAGGAAAACCCGGACGCGCCGACGAGAACGATCGCCTCGCGCTGGTCGTTCGGAAGGGCTTCGAGCGCGCGGGCGAAGTCCTTCAGATCGAGTGCGGCATGCTGATCCGGCTGAACCGAAAGCTGCGCGGTGTGGTGGCCGTCGCTGTCGGGGAGTTCCCGCCCGCGCACGCGCAGTTCGCTGTAGAAGTCGTTGCGCAGAATTCGGAACAGCCAGGCTTTCATGTTGGTGCCGGGGGTGAAGCTCTCCTGATTGGACCAGGCCTTGAGGATGGTGTTCTGCAGAAGGTCGTCCGCCTGATCGTGCCGTCCGCACAAGGAGACGGCAAAGGCGCGCAGCGTCGGCAACTGGGCCAGGAGGTCCCGCTTGAAATCCGATGAGGCGCCGCCGCGCGCGCCGGTCATTTCCCGCCCGCTTCCCCGGCGTTTTTCCCGGTGTCTTTCCCGGCCTTTTTTTCGGCCTCGTCGAGCTTTTCCAGAAGATCGAGAAACCGGTCGGGAATGCCTTCGTCCTCGACGGAATCGTAATATTCACGCAGCTTTTGCGTGATCGTTTCCTGGGCTTTCTGGAAGAATCCTGAGGTCATCTGGGGGTCTGGCGGCCGTCCTTCCGTTTTTTTCGATCCGTTCATGGAGGAAACGCCCAATCCTTTGTGACAGGCCATTGCATCGGCCCCATCAATATCGGTCATGGAGAAAAAAAGTTCAAATGGATGGAACTTTTCTTTTTTTCGTTCGTTTTCCTGTTGTTGAATGCCCATCCGGGCAAACAGGGAGTCACACATGTCACTTTCAACCCGCGTTGCGCCACATCTGCCTTTTCTGCGTCGATACGCCAGGGCGGTTACCGGAACGCAAAAATCCGGTGATGCCTATGTCGCGGCCGCGCTCGAGACGCTGATCGCGGATGTCGGCAGCTTTCCGGAGACCAGCAGCGACCGTGTCTCCGTCTATAAACTGTTTGCGTCCCTCTACGGTTCCACACAAGTCGATGTTCCCGAGAGCGAGTCGCCCTATGCCTGGGAAAAGCGGGCGAGCACCAATCTCGCCATGCTGCCGTCCCCGGCCCGCCAGGCTTTCCTTCTGACTTCGGTCGAAGGCTTCTCCCATGCGGAGACGGCAGAAATCCTCTCGGTGTCCGCTGACCGGATCGACGATCTTCTGACAGAGGCGGCGGAAGGCATTTCCCGCCAGATCGCGACCGATATCCTGATCATCGAGGACGAGCCGCTGATCGCGATGGACATTGAGCACATCGTCCAGGAACTGGGCCACCGGGTGACCGGCATTGCCCGGACCCACCAGGAAGCCGTCGAGCTGTTCAACCGGACCAAGCCGAAGATGGTCCTCGCCGATATCCAGCTTGCCGACGGCAGCTCCGGGATCGATGCCGTCAAGGACATCCTCCAGGCCAACGACATTCCGGTCATCTTCATCACCGCCTTCCCGGAACGTCTCTTGACGGGCGAACGGCCGGAGCCGACCTTCCTGATCACCAAGCCGTTCAATCCCGAAATGGTGAAAGCCCTGATCAGCCAGGCCCTGTTCTTCGATCAGACCGCCGTCGCTGCCGCTTAAGCCTCAGGGATTCAAAGGCGATGGCAATGCAAGAGACCCGCGCCGCCGGATTAAGGGCGGTCGCGGGTCTCTTTACGTCCGATTCAGATCGATCGGACAACGCTCTAGTGGCGGGTCAGCCAGTCGTCGATCTCGCGCTCGACCTCATCCTGCGCGGTGCCGTAACGCTCCTGGATCTTCCCGGCAAGCTGCTGGCGGTTGCCGGCGATAACGTCGAGATCGTCGCCGGTGAGCTTGCCCCATTTCGCCTGGACCTTGCCCTTGAAGTGTTCCCAGTTCCCTTCGATCTGATTCCAGTTCATGGCTTTCTCCTGCTTTTTGACCGGAACACGTTTCGTGTTCCTGTCATAAAAACGCCTTGGTCGCGCAGGAGTTCCATCGCCTCTGGAAAACCACGGCAAACAAGCCCGAACGGCTGCCTTGCCAGCAAAAATGATTGGCGCCAAAAAATGATACATGTAAGGAAGAACATTCTTTTCGGGGAAGTCGCCGCGTGATCCACTATTTGCCGCCAGCCGTTTTCATCGTCGTTTCCCTGATCGGCGCCGGCATGACCGCTGTTGTTTACAATGCCGAGGAGGCGGCGGACCGGATCCGGTTCGAAAACCTGGCCGACGATGCCGTCGACCGGGTCGTCGGCCGTATCCGCGAGCACATCACGCTCCTGATTTCGACCCATTCCTTCTTCAGCGCCCAGGCCGGACGGGTCGAGCGGCCCGCTTTCGAGCGCTACGTGGCAGGCCTTGATCTGGAGGGCGAGTTCGAGGGGATCCGCGGCATCGGCTATGCGCGCCTACTCGAAACCGGCGACGAAGCGGAAGCGGCAGGCGACCTGCAGCGGAATTACGGGCTTGCCCGGGAAGTGTGGCCTGAGACGTCCCAGGATCTGCGCACGCCGATCGTGCTGCTGGAACCCTCCGACGAGCGCAACCGGGTGGCGCTCGGCTATGACATGTTCTCCGAAGATCGCCGGCGGAACGCCATGCGGGCGGCAATGGAAAGCGGCAAGCCGACCGCAAGCGCCCCGGTCGAACTGGTCCAGGAAATCACATCGGTCAAGCAGGCCGGTTTCCTGGTCTATATTCCCTTCAAGCAGTTCCCCTCCTCCCGCAGGGTCGACGGCTTCGTCTACGCGCCGTTCCGGGCGGGCGATCTGCACCGCGCGGCCCTGGACCGCGTGCCGCGGCTTCCGGTCACGATCGAAACCACAGACACGACGGAGGGCACGACAGGGCGCGCGACAGGGGGCACGCCGAATGGTTCCGGCGACCTGCTGTTCCGCTCTGCCGGCTATGGAGAAGACACCGCCTATGAAGGGCTTGCCGCCGAGCGGGTGGTCGACATGGCCGGCCGGCAATGGACCTTCAAGGTGCATGCGACGCCCGCCTTCCGGACCACTACCCATCACATCTACGCCATGGTGGTCGGCGCGGTGTCGCTCTTGCTGGCGATCGCGCTCGCCATGTCCAGCCGGTTCCAGCTCAAGGCGGTGGCGGCCGCGGACGAGCTGCGCCGGGTTTCGGAAAAAACCGTCCAGGAAAAGGACCTGATGCTTCAGGAGATGAAGCATCGCATCAAGAATTCGATCGCCCGCGTTCTCGCCATCGCCCGGCAGACGGCCGCCAATTCGGACACCATCGACGAATTCTCCGACTCCTTCACCGCCCGTCTCAATGCCATGGCGAACGCCCAGGACATGCTCACCCGCTCCCACTGGCAACGGGCCGATCTGCGCGAGCTGCTCAACACGGAACTGGAACAGGTCTTCGGAAACAGCACCGGCGAAGACAAGATCACCGGACCGAAGGTGCTGCTCGACGAACGCACCACCCAGGCTCTCGGCCTGACCTTCCATGAACTGGCGACGAACGCGCTCAAATACGGCGGCATTTCCACCAATAACGGCGATCTGCACGTGAACTGGGCGATCACCGGCTCGGGCAAGTCGAAACGGCTGCAGCTGGACTGGATCGAGACGTCCGCCGGGACGATCGGCGAACCGGAGGGAACCGGCTTCGGGTCGCGCCTGATCGACGCCAATATCCGCGGCGAACTCGGCGGCACGATCGACCGCAGTTTCCATCCGGACGGCATGACGGTGCGGATGAACATCCCCCTTTGACCTGTGCCCCTCCGGCGGCGGACCGATCCTTCACCGTTCCGGGAACTTTCGCCCCCCTCCAGGCGTTCTCCTTCCATGCAGGAAAACGCCACCGGAGACACATCTGCCCTTGCCCAGTTCTGAGTTTGAAACCCAGCTCGCCACCGCCGCACGGCTATCGGTCATCCTGATCGGCGGGATCGCCGTCGTCGGCGTCCTCGACTACGCGCAGGTGATCCTGGCGCCGATTGCGCTCGCGATCGTCATCGGCCTGATGTTCGGGCCGCTCGCCGACCGGATCGAACGCTTCGGCATTCCGCCATGGGTGTCGGCCTTCGCCGCGGTTCTGATCTTCCTTGCCCTGATCGCCATTGCCGCGACCGGGTTTGCGGTGCCGCTCTCCGACTGGATGGACCGGCTGCCGGCGATCTGGTCGCGGCTGCAATCGGAGCTGACGAGCTGGAAGGGCATCTTCGCCTCGGTCGGCGGCTGCAGGAACAGCTCCGCCAGGCGATGGGCCAGGATTCGGGCATGAAGGTGAATGTCGACGACACGTCCGCGGTCGAAAGCGTCGTCTATTTCGCACCGGCCCTGATGGCGCAGGTCGTGCTGTTTCTCGCCAGCATGTATTTCTTCATCGCGACGCGGACCGAATTCCGGGACGCGGTGCTGTCGCGCTACGTCGCCCCGCGCCTGCGCCGGCGCGTGGCGGGGACCTTCCTGGAAGTCGAAGACAAGGTGTCGCGCTATCTGCTGTCGATCACCCTGGTCAATATCGCGCTCGGCCTGGCCGTCTCCCTCGTCATGTTCGCCCTCGGCGTGCCGTCGCCCCTCCTGTGGGGCCTGATGGCGGGCGTCCTGAACTACGTGATCTATATCGGTCCTGCGGTCATGGCCGTGGTGCTAACCGGCGTCGGCCTTGCGACCGCCGACACGGCACCCGGCATCCTGCTGCCGCCGCTCGCCTATCTTTCCCTGAACCTGATCGAGGCCCAGTTCGTGACGCCGCATGTCCTGGGGCGGACCATGACGCTCAATCCGTTCCTGGTGTTCCTGGCTCTCGCCGGCTGGATCTGGCTCTGGGGCCCGGTCGGCGGCTTCATCGCGGTGCCCGCCCTTCTCATCGCCGGCACGGTGATCGCCAACATCGCACCGGAACAGTCCGACCCGTCCTGACGGGTTGCCGCCGGTTCGGAAGTTACCGGCTCCATCAGCGCAAAGAAAAGCCCGCCTGAAGACAGGCGGGCGTGTTCTTTAGCGGATCATCGGCGCGACCGTTAAAGGCCGCTTATCTGGAACCCTTGAGCGACGGGCCAGCCGGTGCAGGTCGTCGTCCGGGCCTGCGAGACGCAGCGGACGTCCATGGGCTTCACGTCATCGAGGTCCGCGCTCAGGTCGGCCTTCGCCTGGCGGTTGGTGACGACCGAGGTTTCTGCGGCAGCCTGGACGGCGTCGTCCCCGGAGCTTGCTTCATCGGCAATCAGGGACGCGGTCACGCTCAAGGTCATGCCGAGAGCAACGGTAATGACAGCAGCGGAGAGTTTCAGCGATTTGTTCGTCATATCAGCACCTCCACTGAATCAACGTGAAAGACGCCGAAAGGTTGCATCAAGCGGCAGACTGTTAACTTCCGGCTGATGGCGCGGAGAGATGCCGGATAGGCGCGGAAGACACAGAAGCTTTGCATATCGGCCGCTCGGCGCGCCCGAAATCGAAAAGAGGGCCCTGCTCTCACGAAACCGTGAGACCTTTTCATCGCGTACTCCGACTGCCCCGGCTCGGAATTGCGCGCAGGCGCCCTATAATTCCGTGTCAGTCGCGTCCGGCCTTGAAAGACAGGCCGGCACACCCGAACCCGATGGGAGATTTCCACATGACGAGAGACCTCATCACCCGCCGTCGTCTCCTCGCCACCGGAGGCACCGTTCTGGCAAGCGGACTGTTCGTCCCCAGCCTCAGCCTCCCCGCCAGCGCCAGGGGCCTCGCCCCGACCCCTTCGATGCGGGGCGGGTCCAACAACTACCGGCCCGGCGCGCCGATCGTGAACCGGATCGGCGCAGGCGGCTTCTGGATGTCGGGCACCGTCCGCCGCGCAGGCGACGGCGCCCCGCTTAGCCATCAGCGCATCCAGATCTGGGCGCATACCACGGAAGGCCACGAGCGGGATCCGCAGAGCCACGGGGCCACGCTCACCGACGAAAACGGGGTCTTCCGCCTGGAGATGCCGCAGATCGTGCCTGCCTTCGGCCAGCCGCACGGACATCTCGCCTATGACAGCGGCGATTTTAAAACCGTCTTCCTCCGGCCCGTGATGGCAAGCTCGAAAGACACCAGCCTGGAGGCGCATTTCGTCCTGCAACCGGTCTGAGCGAAGTGAATCTACCCGGAATGCCCTGGGCCCGCCCGACCCTGATCTGGACCGCGCTTGCGGCCGCCGTTGCCGTGCCGATCGCCGCCGCGGCGGCCAGCCCCCTCATCGCCTGGCGCGACCCGGTCTATATCGCCGCCGGGTTCGCAGGCATTGCCGCCATGGCGCTCATGCTGGTGCAGCCTTTATTGGCAGGCGGCACCCTGCCGGGCCTGCCCGCCGTTCGCGGGCGGTATTTCCACCGCTGGACCGGGGCCGTTCTGGTCGCGGCGGTTTCGATCCATGTGGCTGGCCTCTGGATCACCAGCCCGCCCGACGTCATCGACGCGCTCCTGTTCCGCTCGCCGACGCCCTTCTCAGCCTGGGGCGTGATTGCCATGGGAGCCCTGTTCCTCGCCGCCCTCCTCGCCGCCCTGCGCCGAAAGCTCCACCTGCGGCCGCGGATGTGGCGGTTTGCGCGCACGTCCGTCGTCATGGTCGCCGCCGCCGGCAGCGTGGTCCATGCGCTTTTGATCGAGGGAACCATGGAGACGGTGTCCAAGGCGGTGCTGTGTGTGCTGGTGCTCGCGGCGACGGTGAAGGTCGCGGCAGACCTCAGGGTATGGGCGATCCGGCCGCGGCGGGGAACTGAGGGGACTGGGGTGGTGCTTTCGGAAAACCGGAGCGTTAAACGTCCGGCACATAGATGCGCTTGAGCGGCATCATCGTCCGGTAGCGCGCCGAGAGCTTGTCGTAATTTTCCAGCATCAGCTTGACGAACTGTTCGCCGTCGATCAGGCGCAGCTTCGGCCGGTTGCGCTCCAGCACGCGAGCGGGCTTACTGTAGGAGCCCAGATTGACGAAGAGGGCGCACTCACCTTCGCCCAACGTGCCGAGCAGCTGGCTGACTTCCGGCTCACCGGTCTGGTCGGTCTTGCGCTTGCATTGCACCTTGATGATGGGCGGCTCGAAACCGAGTTCGTCCGTGTGGGCAATCACGTCAACGCCACCATCTCCGGACTTTTCGGATACGCGGGCGGTATAACCCATGCATTCAAGCAAATGCGCCACCAGGTGCTCGAATTCATAACCGCTCAATTCCGTGTAAATCTTGCGGATCACATAATCCTCAGTGGTTTCTTCCGCCTGGCGCGACACGGTCCCGGCGACGCTGTCGTCATCGGGCGCTTCCGTTTCCTCGCCGACCCGATCCGGTACGATGACAGTCGGATCGATCTTCGCAAGGAACTCCGTTGCGTGGTTTTTGATCCGAAACAGGGTGATAAATGCACCGATCTCGTAGAGCGCGGATTGAGAGAACTCACTGCGCGGAAAATGGCCGAGCCACTCCACCGCGCGCCGATTGGGATAACTGTCTGCATCGTCCTCAGGACCGGGGTGATGAACGACCGGTCCTGTGATCCGGCCGATATTCACCTGCCGATCATGCTTCGATGGATAAACGACGACGTCACCAATTTGAACTTCATGGAGATACCGCAGGATCATGCCCGCCTCGACAGGGATCGCACCGGGTTTCCTGTTCGGATAGGCGTGGACAAGTGCTCTCTTGATCGCCTCCCGGTCGTTCGGCAATGCCGAAATGTCGCCCAACTCCGCCCAGCCGACGACGACATACCCCCCCTCCAGTGCATCCGGGCCGATGTCCTCGGGCATATGCAGCCCCCAAAGCGTGGTCATGCGGCGTATCTCCCATCTTCAGTGACTTGCGCCTGACCAAGCGCTGCCAGACTTGCCAACAGGGGCTCGACGGACGCCGTGCGGGCGCGCTGGAAGCGGCGGGCGATCTGTTCGGGTGTTGCTTCACCCATGTCTTCGAGCGCCTCGCGGACGGCGGCGATCTGGTCCGGCAGGGCCTTGGGCCAGGGGGATTTTTCCAGTTTGATGGCAGCGCCGACATCCAGTTCGGCCTGTTTGCCCTTGGCTCCCGCCTGCTTGCCTTCCGGGTTCTGGTAGTCGGGACGCAGCCAACGGACATCGCCGGCAGCCTCTTCCGCCGCGCGCTCCTTGTTGAGATCGACCAGACGGAACAGGATTTCCTCATCGGACAGGTCAACCGGCCAGCCGTAGGCTTGCGCCACGGCCGCGTCGATCTGGTCGTGAATGTCCTTCAGAATACCGATCAGGCCCTGGTCATATATTTCCTTGTCCTTGCCCTCGATGGTCTCACCTGCGCGAAGCTTTTCCAGAACGTTGTACATCTGGGTCAACGTCAGTTTGGGATGGGCGGCTTGTTGGCGCTTGCGATGAGCATCGAGTTCCTCGCCCAGCGCACGGAGTGTTGTTCTCTGATCTTCGGAAAGGTGAGGAAATGGAAAGGGATCGAAGCAACGTGATCCATTGTATACCGGATCATTTCCTACACCTTGACGCCCCCCAACCGCATCTGCCCAAGTCGTATGGAAATGAGAACTTAAAATAGAAAGATGTTCCCCCTTATCGAGCGCAATAATACGTAATTTTTGATCTGGAAGTACATCAGATTCTACAAAAGAGAAGGCGCGATGCTTTGATGTTTCGGTTGTAGCTATATACCGAATAACCCCTTCTATCCCATATCTTAATTCTGGACGTGGCTTTGCAAACAGCCACCAATTTTCCGCATATTGCTTAGGCCGTGTGGACGGATTTGAGCAATATGAAGCCTGCGGCAAGCGCGACGAAGGAAGCGAAGTTTCGTTTGGTCTTCTCGCAGCGTAGTGCGATCCGCTTGAAGCGCTTCAGCTTACCGACGGCCTGTTCGATGCGGGCGCGGCCCTTGTAGATCGCTTTTGCGAAGCGCTTCGGTTTTTCCTTTTCGTTGGCCTTGTGCGGGATGACGGGAATAGCGCCGCGCGCACGCGCGGTTTGCCGGTTGGTCTTGCTCGCATAGCCCTTGTCGCCCACCGCTGCGCGTGGCTGGACATCGGGGCCAAGTCCGAGAAGGATGGGAAAGTGCGGCGCGTCGGCCTTTTCGCCGCCGGTCAGATCGAAGGCGATCGGGTGCCCGTCGAAGTCTGTTTTCAAATGGATTTTCGTCGAGAACCCGCCTCTTGAGCGCCCAAGCGCCTGACCCTGCTGCCCCCTTTTGCGCCGACCGCCGAGACATGGGCGCGGACCACGGTCGAATCAAACATCTGCACCAAGCGCGCAGAGGAACTCAGGCTCGCCAGGTGATCGAAGAACTCGTCGAACACACCTGCCTTGCTCAGCCGGTCGAAGCGTTTCCACACGCTGTTCCACTTGCCGAAACGTTCCGGCAAAGCCCGCCAACTGACATTGTGAACCGAGAAATAGTGCAACGCTTCCAGGAAAAGCCGGTCGTCGCGACCCTTGGCCCCGCGCCGCGGCAGCGCCGCCTTGAACACCATCAACGCGTTGGCCCAATCCTCATCCGTCATCTTCGTGGACATCGCCGACCCTCCAAATCAGTCGGCAATCCATGAACGTATGGCCCGCCCCGTCTGCAAGGGGTAATTTGAAGATTGCTCTGTTCAGTCTGCGTCAACGTATCCGGTCTCGGGGTCGAGCCCCGGCCAAGATGGAGATCCGCGCAGTCTGGTCCTCATAAT
>NZ_JABFCZ010000044.1 GCF_014692675.1 Roseibium aggregatum
CTCCTTGACAACCCCGCCCCACCCCGACCTGATACATTGAGCGGACAGGCGGAATCGGCCTGATCCAGAAGAGGCGTTTCATGGAAACGGACTATGCCATCATCGGCGGCGGGGTCGTGGGGCTCTCGATTGCCTGGGGTCTGCTGCGTCGGGGACTGAGCGTCACAGTCATTGACGGCGGTGACGGCGATTTCCGGGCAAGCCGCGGCAATTTCGGCCTGGTCTGGGTCCAGGGCAAAGGCCTGAACGAACCCCGCTATGCTGAGTGGACCCGCGCCTCTGCAGCCGCATGGGCGGGTTTTGCGGAAGAACTCACCGGCCTGACGGCAACCGACCTCGGCCTGCGCCAGGACGGCGGCTACGAACTGTTCTTCTCCGAAGACGACATGGCCGCCATGATCGCCGAATACGAGGGGCTTAGGAAGAAGCTCGGCGGCGACTATCCGTTCGAGGTGCTGGACCCGGCCACTCTTCAAAAGGAAGAACCGGCCATCGGCCCCAAGGTGGTGGGCGCGATCCTGCACCGGGAGGACGGCCACGCCAACCCGCTGCGCCTGCTGCGCGCCCTTGCCGACGCCACCCGCCGCACGGGCGGGCATATTCTGACCGGCCGCCGGGTGACCGCCGTGGACAAGGCCAATCTGTTCTGCCTGACCTGTGACGACGGCACCGAGATCCGCTCCGCGAGGCTGGTGCTGGCCGCCGGACTAGGCGCTGCAGACCTCGGTCCGAAACTCGGTTTCCGCACGAAAGTCCGCCCCCAGCGCGGCCAGGTGATGATCACCGAAAAGCTGCCGAAACTCATCAACCGTCCCTCGCCCATCGCCCGCCAGGTCGACGAAGGCGGCATCCAGATCGGCGCGACCAACGAGGAGGTCGGCTTCGACGACGGCATCACCCGGCCAGGCCTCGCCCGGCTGGCGCGCGAGGCGGTCGATGCCTGGCCGGACCTTGCCCGCGCCCAGCTTGTGAGAAGCTGGGGCGCCCTGCGCATCCTTACCCCCGACGGCCTGCCGGTCTATCAGCAAAGCCCGGATCTCCCCGGCGCCTTTCTTGTCACCTGCCACAGCGGCATCACCCTTGCCGCCGCCCATGCCCTCATGCTGCCCGACTGGCTGGAAGGCCAGCCCGGCGCACCGGATCTAAAGGTGTTCAGTGAAGACCGTTTTTCATAACCTGTCTCCGGATGACACCCCACGCGTCCGCGTCCGCTTCGCTGACCGTGAGTTGATGCTGCGCGACGGCGCCAATCTTGCCGCCGAACTGCTGGCGGCAGGCGTCATGCCCTTCCGCCACACCCCGGTCTCCGGAGCGCCGCGTGCGCCCTTCTGCATGATGGGCGCCTGTTTCGACTGTCTGGTGCTGATTGACGGCGTCACCCGCCGGGCCTGCATGAGCGAGGTCAGCGAAGGTCTCGAGATCGCCGTGCCGGGAAAGGCAGACCATGATTGAAGCCGATCTCGTCATCATCGGCGCCGGCCCCGCCGGCATGGCCGCCGCGGCCCAGGCCGCGGACTGCGGCCTCTCCGTCCTGATCCTCGATGAACAGCCCCGCCCCGGCGGCCAGATCTATCGCGACGTGGACCGCGCCGCGCCCAGACACGGTGCCATTCTGGGCAAGGACTACACCGATGGCCTAGGCCTCACCGACCGGCTCGATCATCCGAACATCGCCTGTCTCTTCGGCACGTCCGTCTGGCAAATCGATCCGCAGGCTGCGGTCTCTTTCAGCCGCGACGGACGCGGCGGTGTCGCGCGTGGCAAACGCCTGCTGATCGCGACCGGAGCCCAGGAACGCCCCATGCCCCTGCCCGGCTGGACCCTGCCGGGTGTGATGACGGCAGGCGCAGCCCAGATCCTGCTCAAGGCCTCCGGTGTGGTCGCCGAACGCGCAGTTCTGGTCGGCACCGGACCGCTCCTCTATCTGGTCGCCGCCCAGATGGTGCGCGCGGGCACGCCACCGCTGGCTCTGGTGGAAACCCAGACCCGGTCAGATTTTCTGCGCAGCCTGCGCCACCTGCCTGCCGCGCTTTTAGGCAGCCGCACCCTACTGAAAGGCATGGGTCTGCTGGCAACCCTCCGCAAGGCCGGCGTCAAACGCTACAAAGCCGCGAAGGATATCGCCGTCGAAGGCACGGACCGGGTGACAGGTCTTCGCTTCGCCCACGGCGGCCAACCCCACCAGCTCGAATGCGACACGGTGCTCCTGCACCACGGCGTCGTGCCCGAAACCCAGGCCACCCGCTCCCTGAACCTGCCCCACCGTTGGAACGCCCGCCAACGCGCTTTCCACCCGGTCACCGACCGTTGGGGCCGCACGGCGCTACCTTTTATCTTCGTCGCCGGCGACGGCGCGGGCATCGGCGGAGCCAAGGCCGCAGCCTATGAAGGTACTCTCGCAGCTCTGGAAATCGCCCGCGACCTCGGTGCGCTGTCAGACGGCGACCGCGACCTTGCCGCCCATCCCCTCCGCCTCCGGTTATGGATGGAACGCGCCATCCGCCCCTTCCTCGACACCGCCTTCCCGTCGTTCGCTGCGGCCCTCGCCCCGGCCGACGACACGCTCGTCTGCCGTTGCGAGGAGGTAACGGCCGGCGCCGTCCGCCGCTACGCCGCCCTCGGCTGCCTCGGCCCCAATCAGCTCAAGGCCTTCGGTCGCCCCGGCATGGGTCCGTGCCAGGGCCGCATGTGCGCCCTGACCGTCACCGAACTTTTAGCCGTGCACCACGGAACATCGCCGAAAACAATCGGCCTGCAACGCGTCCGCCCGCCCCTGAAACCGGTAACGCTTGGGGAAATCGCGGCGATGGAGGGTCAGGGAGAACAAAGTACTCTTTGAAGGAACAATGCTCGTTCAGCTCTGCTCGCCGACCGGAGGCATCAGGTCCGGATGAAATTCCGGCAGGGCGTCGTCCGCACCCATGTCCGGATTCTGACGGAGTGCCCGTGGCGGGCAGCCGAACCACTGGCGGACCGCGCGGGAGAAAGTGCTGACTTCCGAATAGCCGAGCAGGTAGCTGACTTCCTTGATCGGCAGTGCGGTTTCCCGCAGGTAGCGCCGCGCCGCGGCGCGGCGGACCTGCGCTGTCAGTTCGCGGAAAGAAACGCCTTCGTTTTCCATCGTTCTCTGCAAGGACCGTTCGGACATGCCGAGCGTGTCGGCAACCGCGGGCAGAGTACACGTGCCCGCCTTCATGGTCTCGGCGATCACCTCGGCAATGGCCGACAGCGGCGACGTGTTCCTGGCGCGCAGGTTCAGTTCGCCGAGAGAGGCCCGCTCGATGATGGCATAGAGATTGTTGTCGTTGCGCACCGGCTTTTCATCCAGATAGCGCGCCTCGATGGAAATCCTGTTCCGCGTCCCGTCAAACCTGATCCGGCTGCCGTAACGCTTCTGGAAATCCGAACTGCATACCGGCGCGCCCGTGGCAAGTTCGATCTCGATCGGCGCCATCCGCGTGCCGAGCGCGGCCTCGAACCCCCGGGCCGCCCAGGCCATGCGGGCAAACATGTTCTGCCGCCAGATGCCGTGTCTGTCCTGCAGCTTCCATTCCAGCACGCCCTGCCGCCCGTCCTCCCCCTCGGTGAAGGTGACCGTGTAGGCGTTGGACCGGATCTGCATGAACCGCTGCCAGGCGCGGCAACCCTCCCGGAGCGTCGGGGCGCAGGTAAACAGATAGTCGAAAAGGGAAAACTCACCGATATCGGTGGCATTGAAAATGTCGAAAATCCGGGCGTCATCGCCGGATACCTCGGCCGCTTCCTCGAAAACCGCATAAAGTGCGGTGATGGGGACGATGCCCTCAGGATCGTCCAGTTCGTCGAGATCGATGCCGTGGCGGCCGGCAAGCTCTTCCCAGTCCAGAAGATCCGCAGGCATGCCGTCTCGCAGGACGCGCAGGGCATCGGCCCGGGCCCATTCCTTCACCGCCGCCATTCAGACCCTCCTCGTCGGAATTAACTGGCAGGAACAGACTAAGGCAAAAATTCCGACCATGTGGCGGAAAAAAACAAGTTTTCGCCAGAAAATGTCAATTTCCGGTTGAGGGCATCCATCTACGGCCACCTACTCCCGCCAGATCGCACCTCTAACGCTATGCTGAAAGGGACTCCGATATGGCCTGGGCCAGGTGCAAGGATCAGCGCGACCTTTTCCGCGCCTCGGCCCATGTGCCGGTGGCCTCAAGCGCGGGCCAGGATTCCAGCAGGAGGCCTTTGACCGGAAAGACGTTCCGTGCGTGCAGGATCTCTTCCGGCATCACATCGACGATCCGCCGGGCTCCGGCGAAGCCCTCCGAACGGTCGGACGACCAGTCGATCGCCGCCCGCCCGGTAACGAATAGAGCCTCGCCGGTTTCAAAGTCCGGGACGAACAGCCCGACCCGGCCGTCCGCCTCTATATTGCCGAGGGTGTTGAAAAAGCGGTTTCCTTTGAAATCGGGAAAGGACAGTGCGCCGTGACCGGTCACGCCCAAAAACCCCGGCCGTCCGCCCCGGTGCGAGATGTCCACGCCGTCCCGGGGATCGTCCGTCAGTTCCGGTGCCCTCGAGGCGATGAAAAAGGTGTCGGCCCGTTCCACCAGCATCCGCGCCTCATCTGTAAGACCGCTCAGATGGGTAACCTCGACCGGTTCGTCCCTCCCGCCCCGCCAGTCGAACACCCGCGCCTGGATATATTGCGGACAATTGCCGAAGCTCTGACCTGCGACGATGTCGAAGCCGTCTGTCCGGGTTTCGGCAATGGTGCCGTTTAACCGGTTGCGCCGCCGGGTGTGCGATTCCAGGCCGAGGACACCGGCCTTCGCCCCGTCGGCAAGGTCGAGCGCCAGTTCGTCGCTCAACGCCGGCACCGCCTCCACGCTGAGGGTCCGCGCATCCGGGCTTCGGACAAAGCCCGGCGCGCCAAGGACGGGCGTCGCCCAGACGCGGCCTTTCTTGTCGAGAAGCCCCAGAAAAAGCACCGGCAGGCTTTCGAAAAACGCCCGGTGCTGGTCCGGCATGGCGTCACGAAAAACTCGCGACACCGCTCTCCTCCAGTCCGCTCCGCTGCCGTGGGCGCGCTCCTGAACGGCGATTTCCCCGGCGTGAAAGGCGGTCTTCTCCTGATCCATCGGACGGCTCATACGGCTTCGGGGATCGGCGACGGGGCCATGGCGACGAAATTCGGCTGGCCTTCGATCCGCTTCAGCCAGGCGCGGATTGCCGGATAGGGCTCCAGACTGACGCCGCCTTCCGGGGCGTGGGCAATGTAGCTGTAGCCGGCCACATCGGCGATGGTGATCTCATCACCGGTCAGATAGGCGCTGCCTTCCAGGACAGGTTCCATCACCTTGAACAGCGCATGGGCCCGCGCCACGGCGGCTTCATGATCCAGTTTCGCGCCGAACACATGCACCAGCCGCGCGGCAGCAGGTCCGGGCGCGATTTCGCCGGCGGCAATCGACAGCCAGCGTTGCACTTGCGAGGCCCTGACCGGATCCTCGGGCAGCCAGCCGGTGTCCGCGCCGTAGCGCTTGGCCAGATAGACCAGGATTGCGTTGGAATCCCAGAGAACCGTGCCGTTGTCGTCGATCGCCGGCACCTTGCCGAAGGGGCTGAGCTTCAGATAGTCCGGCGCCTTGTGGGCCCCGTTGGCCATGTCGAGATCGACGGCCGCATAAGGCAGACCGAGGAACGCCATCATCAGTTCGACCCGGTGGCAATGGCCGGATTTCGGGTTTCGGTAAAGCTTGATCGGGGCGGCATCTGTCGGAAAATGCGGGTTCATGGGCCTTGTCCATTTCTTCTCGAGGTGGGGATGGACAACATCTAATTGGTATTATCAGACAAATGAATTAGCTTGTTTCAAAAGTCTTTATTTCAAGAATTGAGCATAATGGAGCCAACCTTGGACCGGATCCAAAGCCTTGAAGTCTTCGTCGCCGTTGCCGAGGAAGGCGGCTTCGCCGGGGCCGCGCGCCGGCTTCACCTAAGCGCCCCATCGGCCACCCGGGGAATCAACGCGCTCGAGACCCGTCTCGGCGCACGCCTTTTCACCCGCACCACGCGCCAGGTCCGCCTCACCGACGTGGGCGAGGCCTATCTGGAGGAGGCCCGGCACATTCTCGGCCTGCTTCAGGCAGCCGACGACGCGGCAGCAGGCGCCGCCACCCGGCCCCGCGGCCGGCTCCGGATCACCTGCCCCAACGAATTCGGCCGCATCCATGTCATGCCGGTCGTCACCGGTTTTCTGGACACCTATCCGGAGGTGAGCGCGGATATCGTCATGATCGACCGGATCGTGAACATCATCGAGGAAGGTTTCGACATCGCGGTGCGCATCGGCCCGCTCCAGTCTTCGGGCCTCACCGCCGTGCGCATCGGTCAGGTGCGCCGGGTCGTCTGCGCCACGCCCGCCTATCTCGACGCACACGGCACACCGCAAACACCGCAGGATCTGCACAGGCACCGGGTCATTTCCGCAGGCCCTGTCGGCCCTCTGCCCGACTGGCGCTTCGGCGGCGACGGGGGCGAAACGGTCCGCATCGCCTCCCGCCTTGCCGTCAGCAATATCGCCGCCGGCATCGAGGTCGCCTGCACCGGATGGGGCCTGTGCCGCGCGCTGTCCTACCAGGTTGCCCCCCACCTGGAGGCGGGCACCCTGCGGACCGTGCTGGAGGACTTCGAACCCGACCCTCTGCCGGTCCATCTCGTCCACGTGGAGGGCCGCCGCGCCGCCGCCAAGGTCCGAAGTTTTCTGGATTACGCCGCACCACGGCTGAGGGCGCTCCCGGTGTTAGGGTAACGGGCCAAAGGCGGAAGGAACCCTTCAGAGGTTCGTTGTGCCGGGAAGCCTGTCTGTCCGAATACCTGCTTTCAAGCCTGCCCGCCGCTTGTTATCACGGAACTCGGGTAAATTCCGGCTGACGAAACGGGGCCGCAATGTCGCATCAGTATGTCCATGTCATCGTCCCCAGGGACACTGTCGACGAAATCGTCGAATTCTCCGATCGCGATGGCGTGACCCTGGCGGGCATTTCGGCGGCGAAGGGACCGGTCCGCACGGTTTCATTCCTGGCAACGGCCAAGGCCCAGCAGGACCTGCTCGATGATCTGCAGCGCGCCCTTTACAAGACCGAAGGCTGGGAGATCGCCATAAGCCCGGTCGACGCGGTCGTCGCGAAGGCGAAGGACAAGGAAAGCGACGAAGTCGAGATCACCGAGAGCCGGGAGACCCTGCTTGCGGAAGTTTCGCGAAATGCGGGCATCACGCCAACCTCTTTGACCCTGGTCGCGATTTCCGCTGTCGTTGCAGGGCTCGGAATGATCGAGAACAACGTTGCGGCCATCATCGGCGCCATGGTTATCGCACCCCTGCTAGGTCCTCTACTGGGGTCCATTCTGGGTGTCTCGCTGGGGGAACGCGACCTCATCATCCAGTCAGCAAAGGCGAGTGCCGCCGGCATCGCCCTCGCGGTTGCCATCGGCGGCCTGCTTGGCCTCGCACTGCCGTTCGACATTACGTCGAAAGAACTGGCCACACGCGCCGCCGTCGGCTTCGACGACATAGCCCTTGCCCTTGCCGCGGGCGCCGCTGCTGCCCTGTCTCTGACTGCCGGCGCCGCATCGATCCTGGTCGGCGTCATGGTCGCCGTCGCCCTTATGCCGCCCGCCGCCGCCATTGGCCTTTTTCTTGGAAAAGCCGCCTGGTTGATGGCCGGCGACGCGGCCTTGCTGCTGGCGGTAAACCTTGCCGCTCTACACCTGTCCGGCCAGATCGTCTTTCTTGTCCGCGGCGTGAAGCCCCGGACCCGTTACCGGCAGGCGAAGGTCAGGCAGGCCATCCGCTTTTCTCTGATTGTGTCCGCAGCACTGCTCCTCCTCCTGGCGATACTGATCGGATACAAGGTCGTCCCGGGAGCCTTCCCGCTGCAAGAGTGATACGGCTACGGGCCATTCAGAGTGAAACTTGCGGTCGCCACACTGCTGGATTGTAATGCCAAACGCTCTTGCTATGATCGGTAGTTGACGCTGGGGGACCAATCGGCCGGGGAGCACGAGGATGGCGAAGCGGTTGTTCATTGGCATAGGGGTCGAGGCGCCCGCGGGCATGGAGGAGCTGCCCGGCGTGCATGAGGCGATTGCCCGTATCGCACAATACGCCGACGGGAACGACGCCTACGACCCGCCGATCCTGTTTTTGGACAAGAAGGACCCGCTGGGAACGCGCGAACCGGTCACCGCCGAGGCGATCAGGGCGAAGCTGACGCCGGACCTTCTTATCGGCCGGCCCCGGATCACCGTCTATTTCTGCGGCCACGGCGCGTTCCTGAACGGCCGCGAGATCTGGTACCTGAGCGCAGGCAAGGCGCAATGGAGCCAACGGGTCGATGTTTCCGGTTTCCGCGACATGCTGCAAAGCTACGGCCCCGGCCAGATCGGCCTGTTCAGCGATGCCTGCCAGACCGCCGAATACGGAGACGGCGGGGCGTCGCCGGTGCTGGACTACTATCAGGGCGCCGCCGGCATTCCCAAGATCGATATTTTCCGGGCGACCATCCGCGGCAAGCCCGCCTACGCGACGCAAACCGACGGCCCGCTGTTTTCCAGTGTGATCGCCAAGGCCCTGACCGGCACACCGCCCGACAGCGCGCTCGACAAGCAGTATCTTTTGAACGACGAACGGGTCGTCAGCAGCCAGAGCCTTGCCACCTATGTGGAAGAACATCTGCCCGACTATGCCGCACTGGGCGCCGGCCAGGCCCAGATCCCGGAAATCGTCAGCGGCTTCCGCTATGACACCAACGATTACCTGAAGCTGCCTCCCCTGGAAGAGGAGCCGGAGGAGCGCCCGCGCCCGCGTCTGTCGATCGACAGGGACGAAGTGGAATATGAAACGAAAGGATGGGACACTTCCAGGCGCTCTGACGAATTCGATGGAGACAGCGAAAAATTTGAACGGGCGCCGAAAGAAGAAGAGACGCGGCCTGACGAAGCCGCACCTGCGCCCAGACCGAAAGAGAAACCGCAGCACAAGCTGGAACGGGCACTCGATGCCTCCTTGAGCGAATGGCGGCAGGATTTCTGGTATCACGCCGATCGCCTCGTCGAGCAACGGGTCGAACGGCCCAATCTTCTGATTTCGGTCGCCGGCGCCGATATCGACGCCGCCGCACAGTCGCTCGCCCTGGTGCTGCCGGAAGACAGGACCTGGCGCATGGACATCGATGCATCCGGCGGTTGGCCGGCCATCGTCGTCACAATCGAGAATTACCGGGAGGCCTTTGAGGGCAATCAGCCGTTCGCACCGCTGCTTTCCGTCGCCGGTCTGCACATTCCGCTGGAATTGCAGCGTGATCCGGACACGGTCGTTCTCAATCTGAATCTGGGCGAGACGGGCCCCGACGGAATGCCGGCCCCGCCGGGCGTCGGCGCTCTGGGCTGGAACAACCGGGACAGCCATTATCAACTGGGGAAGGCCTATCGCCCGATGGAAGTGTTGAAGGGACTGATGACCGGCGTCCTGACCGCCGATCTGGTTCAGCCCATGGCGGCCCGGATGCGCTATCTCAAACACGCGGATCCCCTTTACGGCATCGCCGCCGCCTATCTCTATGACCGGATCGGTGATCTCAACAGCATCCGGCGCATGTGCCTGTATTATGCCCGGTACAAGCCCGAGACCGGCACCCCACCCCAGGGCATCCCGTTCGACATCGCCATGCTGTCGCGGCTTCCCTTCGACTGGGAAAGCGGCAAACCGGGCTTCAGGGTCGATATACCGGAAATCCCGGAAGACGACGAAGCAGACCGGGAGGAACTTCCAACGTTCGCCTGGCAGGCGATGGAAGGCGAACAGGCCGCGACCGTTGCGGGCCTCGCCCCCGTGCTCCAGGCCGGATGGACGCGGCTTGCGACCCTGCGGCCCCACGCGCTGTTCCAGGAATATCTCTGGCTTCAGGAACACATGACCAACGCCCCATTCGCCAGCTTCCAGGGCGACGCCGCGCATGAAGGCCTGCTCAATCTGTTCAGTACGGCCGATGCAAGATACGAGCAGGGAGTTCCCATATGAGACTGGCCTTCATCCACGGCATCAACAACGAGGGCAACACACCCGAGGGCATCGCCGACACCTGGTGGCAGGCGCTCGTGGAAGGTTGGAAGGCCATCGGCCTGCCGCCGAAACCCCGGCCGCAGATCGACGTCGGTTATTACGGCAAGCTCCTGGCCGATGCGGTCGCGGGCCGGCGCCCCGCCGCCGTCGCCCAGGGCGGCGGCGCGGAAAGCCGCGACGTGGCGCTGGAATTCCTGAAAACCTACCAGGCCGCAGCCGGGATCAGCGACGAAGAACTCAACAGGGCCCTTTTGAAGCAAGGCCTTGAGCGTGAAGTGGTCGAACAGGGCCGGATCCGGGGCGCACTTCTCGATGTTGCCTCGGCAATCGAAAGCCTGCTGCCTGCCCACGGCAAATCCATCGCCTCCAGGTTCCTGAAACAGGCCACCCATTATGTGGAGGACACCGGCCTCGCCGCCCAGATCGGCGTCATCGTTCGCAAGGCGGTGTTTGACGGCCATGACGAACCGGTCCTGCTGGTGTCCCATTCCCTGGGGACGGTGGTGGCCTACAAGATGCTGGCCGAAAGCCGCGTAGCCACCCGGCAGGTGCCCCTGTTCGTGACCCTCGGCTCGCCGCTCGGAATCGGCATGATGCAGCAGATCCTTCCGCCGCGCCGGACAATCCCGAACCCGCCGATCGGCCAATGGCTGAACGGCTTCCGCCAGGACGACGTGGTCACCCTCGGCCGCCCGCTCATACCCGGAACCCTCGGTCTCGACGGCATCACCAACGTCAGCGACGGCCTGATCGAGGAGACCGACAAGCACTCCATACACGCCTACCTGAAAAGCCCGCCGATCTGCGGCCACATCTACGGCATGCTGCCGTAAGGGGTCCGGCTTCGCCTGCCCTCAATAGGCGTCGAACCGGCCGCGCAGGGCTTCCTCTTCCTGGCGGATGCGCTGGCGGAGGATGATGACATAAACCGGCAGGCCGACGATTAGCGTGCCGAAGGCCTGCAGAGCCAGGGCGAAGCCGATCAGTTCGGGGATGATGTTGAGATAGTAGTTCGGATGCCGGAGCATCCGGAAGAAACGGTTGGTCACCAGTTCATGGTCGCGGGCGATGATAATCTTGACCGTCCAGAACCGGCCGAGCGTGAGAAGGACCCACGCGAGTGCGATCATGGAAAGCGTATAGATGACGACGCCTGCGACGGTGACCGCCGATACCGGCGCGGCGCGCCACAATCCCTCGGCTATGGCGGCCAGATAATAGACGATATGGACCAGCGCCAGGATCGTTGAGGTCCCCGCGCCATACTCCACCGCCCCCTCCGCTTTCAGCCGCTTCTCATTGCGGATGGACACCGCCAGGGCGGCGAAGCGGAGGATTGCGGCAATGACGATGAAGCCGATCAGGAAAAGAGGCATGAAAAATTCCCGAACCTTTGAAAACGATGCCGGTTATACACCGCCGCCGCCCTTCAAAAACGTCTTCCCTTTCCTCTTCGCGATGCTATGCCCTGAATCTCAACAGGATAACGCGGGTCCGGCAACCGTGGGCCGGCAGTCTCACCCAAAGGGCTCGACCGCGCTCAAAGCAGGATCAGCCGGTAAAGCTCGTCCTTGACCAGATCGCGGCGTTTGCGCAGCTCGTCGACAGCCACTTCCTCGACCGGTTCCTCGTGCATCTGGGCGCGGTGCACGGCCCGGCTGAGTTCGTGAAACTCGTCCGCTCTCCGCTTGAATTCCGGATCCTGCTCCTGGAGATACTTGATCTTCTCCGCATGTTCGGGAAAGGCCTCGTGCAGGGCTTGCGGCTTTTCATCCATCGTCCGGTCCTCCTTTTCGGTGCGATATCTCGGTGACTGTCCTCCGGCGTGCGCTAACGCACGCAGACGCAGGTCATCGGCGCGGTGTTGCTCAGGCGGTGGGATACGCTGCCGACCATCAGGGCCTTGAGATCGGACAACCCCCGCGCACCTGTTACGATCATGTCGGCATTCACCGCCTCGGCAACCTCGAGAATACGGGCGGCGGGATTGCCGTCTTCCGTTCTCCGGCTGACATTGGTTGCGCCGTGTTCGCGTGCGATCTCTTCCGCCTCCTTCAACACGAAACCCGCCACCGCCTCCAGGGCCTGCCCCGGACTGACGGCGTCCTTTGGCAGCACCTGGGCCAGGGGAAATCTCGCATCCGGAATCTCGGATACCGCCTTGGAAAAGGCCCCCGCGTCAGCGTGATATTCGACCTCGGCAAGCTCGCGCATGGCGTCGGAAAGATGGTCGCGCAACAGAACATGGACCAGCACGACTTCAGCGCCGTATTTGGAAGCAATGTCGGAGCCGAACGCAACGGCCTTCTTGGCATGCTCCGATCCGTCGGTCGCAATAACAATTCGTTTCAGCATTTTCCGTCCTCCCAGTTTCACCCGGAAACCTACGCCTCCCAGGGACGCAATCCAGCCAGGCTCTCACAACAGGATGGCAAAAGTTGAACCGTCCGCATTGAGGCGTATCAAGGATATTTCGAGGACAATTGGCGGGATGGATCCAGCTCTACGGGATCCTCGGGCGCTTCCTGGACGGCCCGGAATGACGCTCGCCACCTGCTTCCGGATCGTGGTTTTGTCGCGTTCGGCGTAGCTGGTAACTAAAGGCTCCTCAAAGAAACCAACGGTCCCGTATTCGCAACAAACGGACTCCAGCTTCACTGAATTGCCGAAAACCCGATCGGGTCGGTCATACAATTTGACGGACGTCCGATAGGACCGATATTCGCCCGCAGCCTGCGCCCAATCTCACCCGTTCAATAATCCCACATGGGGATCGGGTTTTTCTTCTGCTCGTGAATATCGGATCCGCTGATCCGGTCCCAGAAGCGGCCGCCGACCAGCTGTTCCGCGTCGTAGGTGACAACGAGATAATCTTCCAACTTGCCGTCCAGCCTCTGGTTTTTCATCTCGAATGTCCAAAGCGAGAGGCGCCCGCGGACATCCTCTGCCAATACGCTTTTCACGAAGGCATGAGGGATCGGGACGTCAATCCCGTATTCTTCATTCTCGTCGCCAATGGTATTGATGGTTTCGCCGAAGTAGAACACCGGAGCGGTAAGAACATAAGTTTCCAGAATATCTTTTCGGGCGTCCAGCTTTCGGGTGGCGTCTTCAAGCTCACGCCAGATGCGGCGGTTGAGGTCGGGATGCTGCGGCGACATATTCGACAGCAGGAACGTTTCGCTGTTCTGGATTTCAACCAGATCCTGATCGGCGCTTGGCACCAGATGCCCCCTGTCGAAACCGCTGCCAACATACGCCCCCAGGCCGGCCCGGAAGCGGCGGGGTATCCGCAGATCGGCGCGAAAATAGTTGTTCCGTTCCACGTCGGGTAAATCCGTCACATTCCACGCCATCCTGTTGATAATCCCCAGCGCCCATTTGGCCTGCCTGAAGTACCAGGAATATCCGACCGTGAAATACCGTCCTGTCAGGATCTGGTCGCACACCGGCGCGCCGTATCTGAGTTCGGGTTGCATTTGAAACGGATCATTCATGATCCTTCCCCCCGTCTATCAATCACTGACAATGCTAAAAAATTTCCCGGCAGTTCGCGGAAGCGTCCGCCGCAATAAAAACCGAACCGTTTCCGCGAACCGGCTGGCCGCCGGATCTGCGAAGCCTACCGCCCAATTCTACCTGAACTTGCACACCCTGGAAAGCACAGGCATGCGAGTGGGGCAGAAGAGCAAACCATTGCCATTCAGCCTCAGGTGAGCTTCTTGGTGCGGGCACACGGCTTAGCCAGGTAAAACGCTCATGGCAGCGTTGACGACCGTCGTGGTGATTGCGCCAGCGAGAAACAACCAGTCGAAAAACAGGCACGAGGCGAAAATCAGCGTGGTCTGATACGCGGGCGCCGCCCAATCGTGCATGAGAATGGCGAGCGCCCAGTTCTGCTCGAAGACGTAGCCATAGGCCGCCCAGGCGATATAACCGGTGACCGCCACCGAAAAGGCCGTGAGACGCCAGTTGAGGCGCCTGCGGAACAGGACCAGCCCGATCATCAGTGACAACGCCACGACATTCACAAGGCCGAAGCGGCGCAGATCGGTAATCAAACCACGCACCGTGCCCTGATAACGCTCGACGACAAAGTCCTGAAGGGTGGCCCGCCCGATCCGCAGTTGGGCGATCCGTTGCACCATCGCGCTGTCGGCGACCCGTGCCGCGACAGCCCAGAAATCGCAGTTTTCCCTGCATCGCCCCGATAGTGCGGGCGCGAGCAGTGCAGGAATGATCTGCCTCCGCTTGTCGTCGGTCCTGTCCGCGTCCCGTCGGAACCGTTCCGCCAGCGCGCCGAGCCGTTCGGCCCGTCCCCCCTCCGCGAACGGAGCTTTGACCTTCTCCCAGGCCTCATGGGCAGCCGCCTCCACCTTCGCGACGGCAAAATCCTGCAACCGCTCTTCCACCTGCTGCGGGTTGCTATAGGTCACGATCACCAGAAGAGCCGAGAGGACCAGTCCTGCCAACTGCACCCCTGCCAGTGCCAGCCTGCCTGCAAATTCCATGTGATCCCTTCACCCCGGACAACACCACCTGCCCTCAACCATCCGGCGAAGCACCCTGAAAAGCAACCGCCCATCCGTCGTGGAGACATTTCCCGGTGCCTCGTGCATGATCAGGCGATCAGACAATGGGGAGGCTTGCAAATGACGGCAATGGTTTCTTTCCGCTCGGTCGTGGATCCGTCGGACTGCGATTTTCTCGGCCACATGAATGTGTCGAGGTATTTTGCCGCCTGTTCGGACGGCGTATTCGCAATCCAGTCCGAAATGGGCCTGACGGCAAAGGATATGCGCGACGGCCGCCGGCTTTCCTTCGCCGTCGTGCATGCCGAAAGCGATTTTCGCGCCGAGCTGTCTGCCGGTGATGCAATCCGGCTCGAAACATCGATCGTCGAGATCGGCACCCGGTCACTCACCTTCCGGCATCGCCTCTTCAGGGCAGCGGACGACGCAATCGCATTTGAAACAGTATTCAAATGCGTGATGTTTGATCTCGCCGGGCGACGGGCAGCGCCAATTCCCGAAGACGTCCGGGAAAAGGCCGCCGCGTGGCTTGAAACTGCGCAGTGATCTATCAGGCTGACGCCGCCAGACTTCCGTCCGCCGCCGCGATATAGGCGCGCCAGCTCTTCAGATCCGTGATGTCTTTCGCCCCGGCGATCCCTGCCCCTTCGCACACGAACCCCTGAACCGAGCGGCCGTCGGAGAGAACCAGGGACCCCAGGCCAAGCGGAGCCGGAATGGATGCGAGCAGCGACCCGACTTCCTTCAGCGGAACCGCCCAGATTTCCAGATCGATTTCAGCGCCCGAACCGGGCTCGGCGCGGACCAGGCCCGGCCGGCTCGGCGGACCGCCGGCCAGCGCATAGAGCCGGTAGGCGTCGCTGGTCTTTGCCGCTTCCAGGAACCGGCCGCCGCGCGAGGTCAGTTCGGGGTTGAGCGCCATGCCGGACATATGCGCGCCGCAGACGGCAAGCGCCAGTTCGTCCGGCTGCGCGATGGGGGCCGTTTCCGGCGCATCGGGCAGTTCCCAGCCAGTGGCGCCCAGTTCATGGGGACAGGCCTGTTCCAGCTGGATGCCGATGGAGGCCAGCAGGTCGTCCTCACCGGCGGCCGCCAGTAGGGTGACGCTGCCCGGGCGACCGTCGGAGCGCGGCGACACCGGCACGGCCAGCCCGCACATATCGAGCAGATTGACGAAGTTGGTGTAGGTGCCATAACGCGAATTAGGGCCGATCGGATCGTCGATCAGGTCCTGAACCGAGTAGAAGGTCGGCGCCGTCGGTACGCACAGCAGATCAAGCCCGGCGAGAACAGATTCCGTCTTCCGGCCCAGCTCCTTCAGCCGGTAGATGCCGCGGAAGGCATCGGTCGCCGTCAGGCCGATGGCCTTGCCGACGACTTCGCGCGTCACCGGATGAACGGCCTCCGGCTGCTTTTCCATCAGTTCCTGCAGAACGGTATGACGCTCGGCGACCCAGGCGCCCTCATAAAGCATCTTCGCCACGTCGTAGAACGGCGTGAAGTCGATCTTTTCCACCGTGGCGCCCAGCGCCTTCAGGGTCTCCACCGTCTCGTAGAACGAGGCTTCCTGTACTGTGTCGCCGAAAAACTCGATGCTGGCATCATCCGGAATGCCCACCCGCAAGGCGGGCGGCATGTCACCGAGGGGCGCGACGCGAATGTCGCGCGAATAGGCGTCGTCCGGGTCGTAACCGGCAGCGGCAGTGAACGCCTCATAGGCATCGGCGACCGTCAGGGCAAAGATGGAAATCGTATCCAGCGTCCGGCAGGCCGGAACCACGCCGCTGGCGGAAAGAGCCCCAAGCGTGGGCTTCAACCCGGCGATGTTGTTCATCATCCCCGGAACCCGGCCCGAACCGGCCGTATCCGTCCCGAGCGAGAAACTGACGATGCCGTGGCCGACCGCGACCGCGGAGCCGGAAGACGATCCGCCCGGCACGATCTTGGGATCAACGGAATTCAGCGGCGGCTGATAGGGCGAGCGGACACCGACGAGGCCGGTGGCGAACTGGTCCAGGTTGGTCTTGCCGACAAGCAGCGCGCCCGCAGCCTTCAGCCGGGCGACGGCGAAGGCATCTTCCTCGGGCGTATATTCGAACACCGGACAGGCAGCCGTCGTCGGCTTGCCGCCGTCATCGATATTGTCCTTGATGGCGAAGGGAATGCCCCAGAGCGGCTTGTCCGGATCGTAAGGACCCAAGGCCCTGGCGGCGTCCAGCACGTCGGCCTTGTCGTAGAGAAGGATGAAAATCCCCGGATCGTCGACCTCGGCGATGCGCCGGTAGACTTCCTCGATCACCGCTTCGGGGCTGGTTCCCGAGGCATAGGCGGCTTTGAGGGCGGAAAGCGTGAAAGGAAGGTCGTTCATTGGATCTTCGTACCTGGGCTTATGCAATGTGTTCTTGAAATTCGGGCACGGCGGGAGCGGCCGCTGCGGGCGGATGGGGAGCGGCTGAAAGCAGCTCGCGCGTATAGTCCGACGACGGGTTCTGCATCACCTGTTCCGACGGTCCTTCCGCGACGATCTCACCGTCCTTCATGACGATCACATGGCCGCACAACTGGCGCACAACATGGAGGTCATGACTGACGAACAGATAACTGATACCGAGTTTGGCCCTCAGATCCACCAGAAGATTGAGCACCACCGCCTGGAAGGCGATGGCCGCGCCCTTGAGGAGAGCTTGTCCGGAAAAAGCGCTTCTTTCTAATGCTATTTTTGCAGTAAGCTGCTTCCGAAAATGCAGCACTCGGAAAAACGATACGCGATATGAAGCACTTGACGACCCTGTCCCTGATCCAGGCCGTCGCCAGGGTGAGCTCGATCCGCAAGGCGGCGGAAGACATGAACATCACCTCTTCGGCGCTGAACCGGCGTATCCAGCGGTTCGAGGAGGAATTCGGCGCGCCGATCTTCGAGCGCCTGCCCCGCGGCGTGCGCCTCAACCCGGCCGGCGAACTGCTGATCCAGCACATCCGCGCCCAGATCGCGGACCTGGAGCGGGTGCGCAGCCAGGTGGCGGACCTCTCCGGGCTGCGGCGCGGCCATGTCTCCATTGCCTGTTCCCAGGCGATCCAGCCCTATTTCATGCCCCGCCACATCGCCGCCTACCGCACCGAGCATCCCGGTATCACCTTTGCCGTCCATGTGCGCGACCGGGACGCGGCGGAGGAGGACCTGCGCAGCTTTCAAAGCGACCTGGCGCTGGTGTTCGAGCCGCGCCATCTGGAGGAATTCGAGGTGATCGTGTCGGTGGAACAGCCGGTCTATGCGGTCATGTCGGTGGACCATCCGCTGGCAAGCAAGGAAACCCTGCGCCTGCGCGACTGCCTGGAGTTCCCCCACGTGGTCCCGCCGCGCCACATCGGTATCCGCTACCTGCTCGACCTCGCCGCCGGGCGCATGACCAAGAAGCTCGCCCACACCATCGAGGCGGATTCCTTCGAGTTCATGCGCCACTACGTTCAGAACGAAAAGGCGGTCGGCTTCCAGTTCCCCATCGGCCTCGACATCGCCAACGACACCCGCCTCGCCTTCCGCCCCCTGCCCCGCCGCGACATCGCCTTCGGCAACCTGGCGCTTCTCCAGGCCAAGGGCCGGACGCTGTCGGTGGCGTCGGCGCGTTTTGCCAACCAGCTGGCGCTGGCGTTAAGTGAGGAAGGGTTGGGGTAAGGTCAGTACGGGGACGCCTGGGTAATGGTCCCTCTTCGAATGTTTCGATTGGCCGATGCCAGACCTCCACCGCGCAGGGTACCGAGATCGGTTTTGCGGCCAAAGTGGCAGGAGCCATTTCTGGATGATAGTCTCGGTGCGACATCTGCCATTTCGACCATTTACACCGTGAACTGCCAACAATCTGATTCTTGAATGGGTGAGCCTTGTTCCGGTGGCGAGAAATCGAAGACTGACCATTATCAGGTCTATGCACCCGAAAAATAAAACGTTAAAGTTGAAAAGCACGATAAAGCTAATAACTGCATTCAAAATTAAACAGAAGATTTGGGATTATTCTTTTTCTGATCCTGCAATTCAGACTCTGTTGCTATAGTGACAAGGACTGTTTGATACAGGTTCCATATAAACGACTTCAGCTTCAGGACAGCGCTGACTATCCACTGAACGATAGAGCAAATGACTAGGAATAGTATGGGAATGCCAACCTGCTGATAGTCAGAAGTCGCGAACGTAAATAACCGGGTCAGTGGAGATTGCTCTGAGAAAAGGAGGATCGTGACCTGAGACCCCATAACTCCTCCAGTTTTGTGTAGAGTCCGTTCCAATTAGGAGACGGACGGAATGAAGCGATCCAGGTTCACAGAAGAACAGATCATCGGCATTTTGCGGGAGCAGGAGAGCGG
>NZ_JABFCZ010000045.1 GCF_014692675.1 Roseibium aggregatum
CTTGATCCCCACGCCTGGCTCACACAGACCCTCGAGCGCATCGCCAACGGTTGGCCCAATAGCGACATCGGCGCTCTCATGCCCTGGAACTACAAGAGCTGAACGGCCGCAGCTTCGCGCTTACGCTCTCCCTCCTAAGCTGCTGATTCAACTTGCTGAATCATACCAGCCAGAAGGCGACCCGGTGACAGTTTTGCGCATTCTGTCACTCGGTTAGCCGAGGGGCCTGTGTCGCGGGCGCAACGTTCGCGGTCACGCAGATCAATCGGCGCCGATCATTCACTCTGTTCTGGAGACATTCAAAATGAGACTTCCTCACCTGCCCCGCCGGGCCGTTCTGGCAAGCATTGCCGTCATCACCCTGGCCGCCTGCCAAACCGCGCAAAGCGCAGGCAACCCCTACAAATCCGCCCTCCCTGCCCTTCAAAAGGCCGGTGGCGGCAAGACCTGCACAAGCTGCTTCCTCAACAAGTACGCCCCCGCGACGTTCAACAAGGCGTTCGCCGTATCCAAAGACGGCGCTTATGGAGGCCGCTGGGGCAAGGACCTTTCCATTTCCGCAGCCAAACGCGCGGCGTTGGATAGCTGCCGCAAAAAGCCCAATTACAATCCGGCTAATCCCTGCGTCATCTTCTTCGAAAACGACAAGCTGGTCTGGAAGCCGTAGGCCCAAACCATCCGGCAAAAAACAGAGGCGGTCTTCGGGCCGCCTCTTCTTTATGCACACGCGAAAGCTGATTGAATTCAGGAATTGAACGAGAGGTTATTTTGGGGCATATTTGAGTCTTCCTGCTCCTTTTAGTCCCCGAACTATTGAGGTTAACATGGTTGACCACAGGGACCTGGCTACCGTGAAGCAGGTAGCGGCTGAGGCCCAATTCATCACGGTAGACACCTTGCGCTGGTGGATTTTCAACTCCGAAAGGAATGGTCTACAGCCAGCGCTGTTGAAGATCGGTAAGCGGGTCTACATAGACCGTCCGTTGTTCAACAAATGGCTGGAGAGCCATCGAATGGCCTCCAAGCCGTTGTCCCCGGCGGCCTGACCGGCCCCCTCTTCGACAGAAGCCCTGCCCTCGTGGTGGGGCTTCTTTTACGCCATAATTTTCTCGAGACGATCTTTTCTCTTCGGCCAATCGGGCATTACGCGATCAAGCAAGCTGAAGAACCTGGGGCCATGATTTGGCTCAGAGATATGGCAAAGCTCATGCGTGATAACATAATCAACCGCATCCGTTGGTGCTTCGATCAGGCGGCGATTTAACAGAAGACGTGAGCCGGGAGACATAGAACCCCATCGTTGGCTCAACTGACGGACGATCACCGCTTTCGGACGATACTCTTCCGGCGAAGGAAATCGCAGAAGGTTTATCTCCAGCCTCTCGCTGAGCTTGACGTACGCCCGTTCCTTGTACCATCCCTCGACCAGTTTACGTGTAAATTCGGGATTATCCGGGCTATGGCTTTGCACAAGGATATAACCACGGGTCATCCGGACTGATGCCTGGATATGAGGGACCACCTTCAGGCGATATTGCCGACCAAGGTAGAGGTGTGTTTCGCCCGATACATAGCGACGCTCCGGAGTCCGAGGCAGGAATTGAATAAAGTAGCGTTGCTGGCGCCGGACCCAAGCCGCTCTTTTGCGAACTTTTTCGCAGATAGCATCCAAACTCGCCTCAATCGGAGCCACAACTTCGACAGTAGCATCAGGATCAACTGATATTTGCAGAGTTGAACGATCTCGCCGCAAAATATCAAACTCGATCAAGTGCTGACCGTATTTTACGCAACCGGCCTCACCGCTCATCCTGGAAACCTCGCCCGAGCAAGATCCATAATTTTCTGCTCAAGGTCGTCCAGAACCTCGACCGGCAGGTCGATGCCTTTTTCATCACGCAGTGTGTCAAAGAAGTAGTCATCAATCGCGTTGCGCATATTGTTTTGCGCAATATCGTTGGACCAGACATCTACGATATGATGAGCCTTAACTAAGCCGATAATCGCCAAAGATATCTCTGCCACATCATCGGCGGCCAAGGTTTCACCACCCGTTTTCTTTAACACACCTTCAAGCACGCCAAAGAATGCCTGCCCGTCATCATTCCCTTTGATTACGCCCGGTATTGCACGCCCATGATCCTTGCGGGCGACCTTACTCGCCAGATCAATCACGTTGTTTAGATACTCGCGTTCTGAAATACGTTTCTCGCGATAATCACGGATCGTTTCCGCCAGCATCTCCGAGAAACGCTGATAAAAACTCGGGTCTTCTTCCATTTTTTCCGTGATGGTACGGCGTGTAGCGCTGGCAATCCGGTCCGCTTTCGATGCAGTCGAAACACCACTTTCCTCAACAACAGCGTTCAGCGCGTCGGGGTCATTGATGTTGACCATTTCAATGATGGTCTCGGCAGGCATGGCAACAACGTGGTCGTCCAAAAGCTTCTGAATTTTAGGCTCAAACTCCTTCACGTCTACAGTTTCCTGGTACCGAAGTTGTACCGCTCTCCGAAGTTCGGAGAATTGTTTCCAGTCCCGTTTCATCGCATCGATTTTGGCCTCATCGAACACATCGAGCAATTTGTCAGATGACAAAGAAATATGGAGGCAACGGCTAAATGCCCTTAGCCGCTCATAGAACTCGTGTCGGATAGCCTCATCTGCAAGAAATTGTTCGAATTGCTCCATATCCTTTTTGTTCTTAACGGACTTGAACAGGTCCCAAAGCTGATTATGAAGTTGGGGCAACCTTGCGATTTCTGCACGCACATCGTGGACTGTCCCAACAAGGTCCGCTGCTTCATATCCCTCGAATGCGCTGTAGGTGGTGAGTGCCTTGTCCAGCTCACCCAACAGCCCTTCATAATCAATAATAAAGCCAAATTGCTTTTCAGCACCCTCACCCTCATAGAGGCGGTTCACACGGGCAATTGCCTGAAGAAGATTATGCTCTTTCAGGGACTTACATACGTACAGAACTGTATTTCTAGGCGCATCGAACCCCGTTAAAAGCTTGGAAACCACAATCAGGATTTCCGGATCACCCGAACCTTTGAAGGCATCAATGATCTGGCGATTGTATTCATCCTCGGTTTTGTACCGCGCCATCATCTTCGTCCAAAAGGCGCGCACCAGGTCCTTGGATTCTTTATCAACCTCTTCATTGCCTTCATTATCATCTGGCGGCGAGATCACAATCGCACTGGTTACATGTCCGATTTCGTCGAGCATTTCTTTGAAGCGAACAGCCGCAGCCTTGGACGGCGCCACTAACTGTGCCTTGAAGCCAGTCCCCTGCCAGTGCTGACGATAGTGCTCGGAAATATCAAAAGCTTTTGCCCGGATTGCCTGACTGGTTTTGGCAAGCGCATCCATGCGCGAGAATTTGGCCTTAAGATCGGCTTTTTGGCTGTCGTTCAGCCCTTCACTGATCTTGTCGAACCAACTATCGATAACACCACCCGACACCTGTTGTTCGACCAAACGCCCTTCATAGAGAAGCGGAACAACGGCACCGTCAGCAACGGCCTCGTCAATTGCATATTTGTGGATCAGCCCCCCGAAGGTGGAAAGCGTGTTCTTTTCCTTTTTCAGGAGAGGCGTACCGGTAAAACCAAGATAACAGGCCTTTGGCAAAATGCGCCGCATCTTCATAGCGAATTGGCTGTGCCCGCCATACCGACCGGTTTGAGTGCGATGACTCTCGTCAACCAGGATAAAGACATTCGCATCCTCGTCAGCCACGTCGCCGCCTCGGGCTGCCGTGTCAAACTTATTAATGATGGTCGTAACCAAAGCCGCCTTGTTGCGGATCAGCTCCAGCAAATGCGTGCCGCTAGTGGCCCGAACAGGCTCAAGCTCGCAAGATTTGAACGTCCCTTTGATCTGCTTGTCGAGGTCGTCACGATCCGTGACAATGATAATACGGGGATTGACGATATCCTTGTCCAACGCCAGAGATCGGCCCAGCATGACCATGGTCAGCGACTTGCCCGACCCTTGCGTGTGCCAGATAACCCCGCCCTTGCGGATACCGTTAATATCGCGCTGTTTGACCCGTTCAACGGCGGTGCGAATACCAAAAAATTGCTGGTGCCGGGCAATCTTGCGCACCCCTCCATCGAACACGGTAAAACGGCGTACTAGATCGAGAAGGCGCTCCGGCCTGCACAATGCGAACAAGGCACGATCTTGCGCGGTGACAGCCCTGTCACCTTCTGCGGTCATGGCTTCAAAATAGGCCCGCGCGTCTGCGAAGTCGCCAGAGAAAACGGCTGCCTTTTCCGCCTCGGTCAAGGGCCGGTTCGCAACGGGGGCAATCACCTCATCGGTGTCTTCCTCATCTCGCCATGTCTGCCAAAACTTCTGCGGCGTGCCCACAGTGGCGTAGCGCGCCTCTATCCGGTTCATGGTCAAGAGCAGCTGAGAGAAATGGAACAACTGTGGAATGTTGTCCTCGTTCTGATAGCCGATTAACTGGCTACCGGCCTTTTTCAGGCTCTCGGTTGGGCGCTTGTTCTCAATAACGACAAAGGGGATGCCGTTGACATAGGCGACAATATCGCACCGCTTTGTTTGGGTGCTGGCCGTGCGCTCAACAGACAGTTCAGCCGTTACATGAAAAGCATTGTTTTGCGGGTTGTCCCAGTCGATAAAGCGGAAAGAATAGCTCTTGGAATCGCCATCAATCGTCTTAGTGATAGTCGTGCCCAAAACAAGCGTGTCATAAATATCCTGATTGGTGCCTTTCAGCCCCTTCATCCGGTCAGGCGTCGGCTTCAAGCGCCGCATCGCCTCATGGGCATCGGCGAGGTCGAAAGAGTACTCTTTCCCCCGATGGGTAAAGCTGTTGATTTTCAAGAGCTGTTCAGCCAACACATCATCAAGCGTGACATTGCGAAGCCTACCGCCCCGCTGCTCCAGGGCGTCCGCCTGAGAAAGCGGCTTAAAGCCAAGCGCAACCAGCATCTGAAGTGCTGGAATCTGGGATTGGTGCTTTTCAGCGGCGTTAAAGCCTAGTTGGTTGGTTTGACCAATCATACAGGCCTCTGAGAATTTGTTACAAAGGGCTGGCCGGACAGAGGGCCTGTATATCGGCTCTCATTCAAGAATTGTAATAGGGCTTTGATCTCGCCATGATCCGCAGGCATAACAATCTTGCCATTCTGTACATCAATGCCGAGGCCTGTCGCTTGCGCCGCCGCCTGAATTGCGGCTGGGGTGTAAGTATCCAGAGTCCCATTTTTAGCAACAGCATGGATAAGCTTCCGTGTGGCCTGATTTGTGACATCCACGAAAGCTGAAACGTCGGCAACTTCCAAGCTGGCATGACCGGCGAAGGTCTGCACTTCCTGATCGGTGGCGGCTCGGTAGATATCAAACATATTGATAATTGAGCGCAGCTTGAACTGGCTCTTAAATTTAATCTTACCCCCCTCGATAATGCAGGTAAGCGACGTATCCAGAGAGAAAGCAGGATCCGACAGGCGGCGAAATGCGTTACCGTGCTGAAGCAACGCAAACTTGCGCTCCAACATCTGTTGCGATGTGAAGCGCTGAACCACAACCTTGCTCACACCATTCGCTGTACTGCCAGTGAAGAGCGCCTTGATACCCTCGCCCGCAAACGCAGCCGTGTTAATGTCCGGAATGGCAACAGCGTTGGCGTTTATCGTATTGGCAAAGACCGCAGCTTCGACTGGGATATCGATGGTCAAGAACTCATCCTCGTCAGGATTCCAGGCGCCATCAAAGGCAACTTCGCTTGTGACGCCAGCCCTGAAAGACGCTTCCTGATCCCTGAAAATTGTCTCGACCTGCTGTTGCACCGTACTATCGAGGCGCACGCGCTTGGCAATAAGCTGTCCATTATTGTCCCGACACGCGGCAAAAAGATTCTGTGGCATGTTTAGTGCCCTCCTACATCTATGACGATGTATTCGGTGAGCTGCCCGACCTCTATCGCCTCGGTTGCGTTACGAAGCTGCTTTTTGGTGATGAGCACGTAGGTCACACCTTCCTTGGTACTGACCTTATAAAAGTGCCATCCCAAGAGCCCCAGCAGCGGGTTGAAATGATAGCTGTAGCCGGTTGCCACGACCCCTGCGAAGATAACAATTGCAGGAACCCATACTTGCCAGTTCAGGGTCGAAAACTGGGCCGTGAACAACGGCAACAGATACAGCAGCAAAAAGCCCATATTCTCGCGGTCTGCCGCTTCCACCGTCGTCGGAGAAAAATTCATCCGTTCGAGGTTCGCCTTTGCATAGCGGAGCAGTCCAAGGCAAACCAGTATGAGAACGATGCACACACCCAGTAACGTGCCGGCCTGCTTACTTTCCCCAGCCTGATAAGCAACCCAGGCGTAAGTCAGCAGCACAGGCGCAATAGCCGTACTGGTCAGAAGGAGCTTTGCCATCCAATTCAGCATGCCACTCTCCATTCGCCTGTCAGCAGTTTCTGCATCAGGCCGCGTTTTTGGCTAGTAACTAGTTCAATCTCCTTCTCCGTTGCCGCGATATCTTGTCGGAACAGAGCCAGCTTTCGAGAAATCTCCTTTTGCACTGTCATTGGAGGTAGATTGAACTCAATTCCCGCAAACTCATCGCGTTGAAGCAACCGCCGTTTGCCTTCTTTATTTCCTTGGCTAGACCTTGTTTCGAGCAAAAACCTAATATGATGTGATCGGAGAAGGTCCACCATAAAATCGCTGCAAACGGAAGGACACAGCTGAACCACACGATAGGCGGGACTAACGATGCCATCTTGAACGCCATCATATCGACCAAGCGCACCGTAATATGCTGACATTGGATCGTAGACAAAATCTCCAGAGGATATTACCCAATAATTTGACTGATCTTTACTCGCGACAGACCGCGAAAAGTGCTCCGACTGCTTTCGGATCGCATATTTTCCAACGGTCACAACATCATCGACCCCAAGACCATTGCTTCGGTCTTTTCTCTCTGTAAACACATCTCCAAACGTCGTCAGAGTCCAATTTGAGTTAGGGATGTTGCGGCCAATCGCCCTGGACGGTCCAAGTAATTTCTGAGAAATAGCTGCAAACCTACTTTCTTTCGCCGCGCGGAGGGCTTGCAGTTTTTCGATGGCCTCATCCCATGCCCGCAGGATTTCAGCGATCTTGCGCTGTTCGGGGAGTGGGGGGAAACGAACGGGGAAGCGCTCAATCGTCTTGAGATTTAAACCAGATTTAGCGCCTGCATCGTTTAGTCTATTAAATAACTTCCGTTGGGGTGCTGCAGCCAGATATGCAGCCAAAAACTCTGGGTCGACAGAACCTTCTTGGAGACGGACCAAACATACATGTTGATTCACATAGGCCGCCCGATCTGGCTCAAAATCGACGAAGCCGATCTTTCCTAGCTCTGCTGTAATCGAGATCAGGATATCGCCCTTGCGTATTTGCGTGCGTTGACCTTCCGACGAGCCACCCGGCAACTTGACAAAGCGAAGATCTGACAATGCCAATCTAATCCCCTCACGAGGAAGATTTGTCATCCGAATGAAGGGATTGCCATTGTCAGAATAGAATTCACCCCATCCCCGAGAGCCGCTGGTGATCAAGGACGTTAGCGCACCAAGTTGCTCCGATTCCCAACGATCAAGCATCCTTGCACCCCTTCTTCCGCCCTTTGGCGGCTTTCTCGATTTCCTCCAGCTCGGCGATATCGGCTTCATCCGCTGCCAGGGCTTCGGCCTTGGCGCGGTTGGCATCAAAAATCTCATAGCGTTCGGCGGCGAGTTTTTGGGCCACATCCATGCGCAACTGGCCCGCATGGGTCAGGACTTTCCGGTCGTTGAAGGACAGGAAGGCATCCAGCTTGTCCGCCCATTCGGCCATGGTGACGGCGCGGCGGCGTTTGGCCTGGTCCTCAGCATAATCCAGATACATGACGACGATGCGGTTGAGCTCCTCAACCTCGTCGGCTTTCAGGTAATTCTTGGCCGTCCCCACATCCCCTTTGCGGACGATGGAGCCTTTCCAGCTGGTCAGACCCATATTTGGGGCATCAGCATCGCTGCGAGCCTCAATCAGCTCCGCCGCCGTTTTGCCGGTGACAGCCCAGAGCATCTTGTTTTGCACCTTTTTGAAGAAGGCCTGGGCTTGCTCGGACGATTTGTCGTAATCAACTGCGGTGGCGTAAAGATCGCGTACTTTCTGATAAAAGCGCTTTTCCGACGCTCGAATATCCCGGATGCGGGCAAGCCATTCGTCGAAGTAATCCCATTGCTCCGCCTGTTTCAGGCGGTCATCGTCCATGACGAAGCCTTTGACGAGGTAGTCCTTCAAGACCGTGGTCGCCCAGCGTCGGAATTGCGTGCCGCGCGGGCTACGCACCCGGTAACCAACAGAAAGAATCACATCGAGGTTATAGGTATCGACTTCCCGCTCCACCTGACGGGCACCCTCGGTTTGAACTATCCGGAATTTCCGGATAGTTGCCGCCGGGTCGCACTCACCCTCTTCAAAGACATTTTTGACATGTTCGTTGACGGTGCGCACATCCTTGTCGAACAACTCGGCAATCTCCCGCTGGCTAAGCCACACGGTACCATCCACAGCCCGCAGGCCAACCGTGGCCGCGCCGTCATCTGTGCTGTAGAGGATCAACTCTCCCTTAGACATCGACGCCCAGCTCCTTCAGGTAACCGGCCATGCGCCCACGCACGTCGGCAAGCTCGGCTTCGATTTGCACAATCTCTTTTTGCAAGGCAGCCACGTCGATTTCCTCTTCAGGCTCGAACGTGTCCACATAGCGAGGAATGTTGAGGTTGAAGTCATTTTCGGCGATCTCTTCGGGGTTGGCCTTGTAGGAGTATTTCTCCACCTCAGCACGGCTGGCGTAGGTTTCCAGGACCTTGGCAATATGCCCCTCATCCATCACGTTTTGGGTTTTGCCCGGTGTGAATTCCTTGCTGGCATCGATGAACAAAACATCCTTGCGCGCTTCATTCTCCCCGCCCTGTTCCCGTGACCGGTCAAAGACCAGAATGGCAACCGGGATGCCCGTTGTTGTGAACAGGTTGGCCGGAAGCCCAACCACAGCATCAAGCAGGTTTTCTTCGATCAAAGCCTGACGGATTTTGCCTTCCGCCCCGCCACGGAACAGCACGCCATGGGGAACGATCACGGCAACGCGACCGCTCTGACGCTTGGCAATTTCAATCATGTGCGTGATGAAGGCGTAATCGCCCTTGGATTTGGGCGGAATGCCGCGCCAGTAGCGATTGTACTGGTCGGTTGCGGCTTCCTCCGCACCCCACTTGTCCAGACTGAATGGCGGGTTGGCGACAACCACGTCAAACTTCATCAACTGGTCGCCTTCAATCAGGGCGGGGCTGTTCAGCGTGTCACACCATTCAATGCGGGCAGCGTCCTTGGAGTGCAGGAACATATTCATGCGCGCCAATGCCCAGGTAGCGCCGTTCACCTCTTGCCCATAGAGCGCAAAGTTATCAGAGCCGACTTGTTCAGCCGCACGGATCAGCAACGAACCCGAACCGCAGGCGGGGTCGCAAATCGTGTCGCCCGGCTTAGGGGCCGCCAATTTCGCCAAAAGACTGGAAACGGCGGTCGGGGTGTAAAATTCACCGGCTTTCTTTCCAGCATCGGAAGCAAAGCGAGAGATGAGATAGATGTAGCATTCGCCGATAATGTCTTCATTGACGCGCGACGGGCTTAGGTCCAGCGCAGGTTTGGCAAAGTCCTCTAAAAGATTTTTGAGACGTCGGTTACGGTCTTTCACCCGGCCAAGGTTAGCTTCAGAGTTAAAGTCAATATTGCGAAAGACGCCTTCCAGCTTGGCGCGGTTGGTGTCTTCAATTTTTTCCAGCGCGATATTGATCAGCTCGCCGATATTGGCTTCGTTACGCTTTTCATAAAGGTCATAAAAGCTCGCGCCTTCCGGCAAAATAAAACGCTCTCGTTCAAGACGGCGGCGGATGCGGGCATCATCATGACCGAATTGCTTACGGTAGGCCTCCACATGGTCTTTCCAGAGGTCTGAAATGTATTTAAGGAACAACATCACGAGGATGTAGTCCTTGTACTGACCGGCATCGACAACGCCTCGGAAAGTATCGCACGCAGCCCAGGCCGTCTGGTTGACTTGTTGTTGAGTGAGTTGGTCAGTCATTGCGACAGTCCTTTTTGAGTCGTTGCGCCGAAGTTTTCGACGATATTCATTAGAGACGCGGAAACTAAACGCGCCCGTTTGTCAGCCAGGTTGGACAAAAGTTCCCTCTCGCGGGAGGCGAGCCCAGCGACTTCAACAATTTTTTGCTGAACGGAAACTTCCGGGATCAAGATATCCAAATCATCTAAGGCTGATTTGGAAATCATCCTCATATTGGTCCCCTGCGCTTCAGCGTCAAAATAGGATTGGGACCTTGGGGAGTTTATCAACCACGCCAAATATTCGGGAATAATATTACCCGTTTTTGACCTGATGATCATTAACGGAAGTACGGCCACCGAAGATTCTTGAAAATCAGAACCAAGCGCAAAAGCAGTATTCTTCTCACCCCGCGACCTAAAGACCACATCCCCGGCACCGACGTAGTAGCGTTGATCCGGAGACTGAAGCTTTACACGCTGCAAGGCATACGCCCGCACAACACCGTCACCCCCAAAATCGCGAAGAGTGATGACGGGCACACCGTCAGCATCAGCGGCTTCGAGCCTACCTCGAGCCGTATAGCCTGTTTGAATATCACACACTTCTGAAAGCCGCATATAAAATTCTCTGTAATTTATTCTACAGATACATATACGTCGCAATTTTGTTTGTGTCAAGAATTTTCTGTAAATAATCCTACAGCACTTTTTTGCGCGCTTATGTTATCCAATTTTTTATAGTGCCGCCCAGCTCCTGTTTGAGATTATCCGAGGTGCGATCCACATTTGCTGGACCACCTAATGATGCTTGAGCCCTTGGCGGGCGAATGCCTGAGCTTACCGTTCCTTGAGGTCGCCGGAGGCGATTGAATGGATTTAGGTATAGCGAAACTATTGGACCACGAATAATCCCACGAAAGGGACCGGAAACCGGGCACTTAGACCGCTAATGACGGGCGTTCAAAAGGGAGTTATTGTGGCACAATATATATTTTGCCTCGTTAGCGAAGGAAAAATCCCTTCCCCTTCCGGTACCACGTTCCTGGGCAATGCATTTGATTATTCTACCAGGATCGCTCTTTGCCGTCGCGTTCAAACATGACAGGTTTAAGCCAACCTGGAAACCAAGATAAAGCCCGCCCTGCGCCCAAACAGGGAGAGCGAACACAAGTGAGCGATAAGTCTGCCCGCTTTTCGTCCTTTAGCTATTGATAAACCAGCCGGAATGCGGCTCTCTTATGGGGACCTATTTTAGGGGTTATTTGCGGCGTCTTATGAGGGGGATCGGATGCTGCCGAAAAGTTGGCTGGAACGCCCGCGCAAAGCAAACACCGTCAAGTACGAGCACCGTATTTGCGACCTGCTCGGACTGGTCCATCCGGACGCGGACAGCAACGCTGGGCCGTCGATCTTTGCCGGATCGGTTACCCCCGCGCACTGCCTTCCGATTGTCGAGAAAGTTACCACGGACTGGCTCAAGGAAAAACGTGCCCTGATTGACGACCAGGTCAAGCGCGGCGATTGGAACGATCTGAGCGTTGAAGACCTTCCCGCCATACCGTGGGACGGACAGCTCTCCGGCTACGGGATAACCGGCAAGGACGTGACCGCCTTGCTGACCTTCGGCTATTTATTTCTGACCTACCCGCAATACCTCCACAACGTGGCCAGGCCCATCCGGCCCGTCTCCGTTACGCGGATACGCTATCGCGGACGTGTCGATGCCGGAGAAGTTCAGTCAACCGAGACGCCCGTCTATCGTCCGCTGGATCTGCGCTTCCTCATGCTCAAAGGCGGGTACGATGCCGAAACGCCCCTGAGCTGGACGCCGGACCTCGCTGGGTACATCGCCTATCTGAAGGCCGCCGCACCGGGCATGGCGAGTTTCCTGTCCCGCCCCTTGCCCGCCCGGCTCCCGGCTGCCGCCATGTTGCGGCATACCTACGTCACCGGCGCAATCGGTTCCGGCAAGACGGAACTTCTCAAACTGCTGACTCATGGTCTGACCGACATCGGCAATTGCGCCGTCGTTGTGATTGATCCTCACGGCGACATGGCGGAACAGATCGCACGCTGGCCTGAATTCGCCCCCGGCGGTAAAGCCCATGACCGGCTCGTCTATGTCGATCCCTACCTGTCACCTGATCACACACCCTGCATCAATCCCTTCGACTTGGGCGGGCGGAAGCCGACGCCAGCAGATTCTCAACAATTCATAGAAGCGCTGGAAGAAGTGCTCGGCGAAGACTCAGGCGCGTCCATTACCATTCCCATGCGCAACATCCTGCACCATGTTGTTCCGGTCCTGATGGGTCAACCGAACCGCAGCCCGGCGGATCTCATCCGGTTCATGAACAGCGCTGAGAATGTAGATCTGATTGAAGAAGCCCGCCGTCTGCTGCCTCCAGGCGAAGCCAGTTTCTTTTCCGGGGAGTTTCAGGCCCCGCAATACCAGCAAACCCGACTGGCGATCACAACCAAACTGCGGGTTATGCTGCGTGCCGGTCGCCCGCTCTTTACCGGGCAGTCAACCGTCGATCTGGAGAAGCTGATCGATCAGAAGAAAGTTATCGTCTTCAATCTGGCAAAAGGCCGGCTGGGGAATGAAGCGAGCACCGCCCTCGGGCGATTTATTCTGGCGGAACTTCTCGCCCTGGCCCACCGGCGCGCAAGCACCAGCCGAACCAAACGTATTCCAGCCCATGTCATCGTGGACGAATGCCACACCTACCTTGGCCCCAGCGTCGAGCAAATCCTGACTGACGCCCGTAAATTCGGCATTTGCCTCACCCTCTGCCAGCAGCAAGTAGGGCAAGGCATGTCGGGTGATCTGGCCCGTTCGGTCGTTGGCAATCCGGGGCTTAAAATTACCGGCACGAACGAAATCGCCAGCTATCGGGCCATAGCAGCCTCGACCAACACCCCGCAGGAAGAGTTTCAAAAGCTCAAGGATCGGCAGTTTCTCGTAACTCGGCGGGGGAAATTGCCGTTCGTGCTCGATGTTGCGGGTCATCTGGCCGATGAACGCCGCGCTATGAGCGACACGGACTGGCAAAAGGTCATCACAAAGCAGCTCGCCGCTTATTACCGACCGCTGGATAATGCGGACAATAACACCCCAACCTTGGACGGCCCCGGGCCGAAATACGACCTATGACCCCGGTTGAAGTGCGCATTCTGGAAGCGCTATCGGCCTTCCGCTTTCTTACGGTGGAGCAGATGCAGCGCCTGAACGTTGGACAGGACCGGAAGCATCTGGGCGAGCGTCTGCGTGCACTCGCAGGCCAAGGATTGATTGGGGTGCTGGCCTGGGGCGTTTATCCCGGCCTTGGCCGCCTGCCGCGCATGTACCACCTCAAGGCAAAGGGAGCGCAAACACTTGCAGCCTTTCTCCGCATCGATGTGGCGGAAGTTCCGTTTGTGCCCGGTGCCCCAAAATTCGAGATGGATCACCTCCACCGCCGTTCCACGGTGGATTGCCATATCGCGCTCACGCTGTGGGCCGCGCAATCGGGCCGGAAGATCGAGGGCTTTCAGGCGTACTATTTTCAAAAACCGCTGCGGCTACGCCTGAACGGCACACAGACGCTCGCGCCCGATGCCGTATTCGACCTGTCCCGCGCCGATGGCTCGCCTGTGCTCACGGTGCTGGAAGTCTGCATGGATCGCAGCGGCACTGACCGTTCCCGGATCATCCGCCAGATGGAAAGCCACCGCATCGCCATGGAAAGCGGCGCGCTGGCTGAAGCTCTAGGCATAAAGCGCGGCAACCGGCTGATGGCGGTTTTCGAGAACAGGGCCAGCCTTGAGGCCGTTCGCGACCGCTTACGCGTTCAAACCGCCTTCTCAGGCTTCACAAAGCTGTTTCTGTTTGCGGACTTGGACGCGGTAAGAAACGATTTCGGCTCTGCCTGGGAGGACCTGAGCGGGGCAGCAGTCAGCCTCTAAACATCGTCAAACTGCTTTAGCTTTTCCTGAATGCGGCGCTTTTGCTCCGCGTGTTGACGCTCTTCGGCCTCACGTCTCTCCCGCTCTCGGAGAATAAACCGCTTATTGCTTCTGCGGATCAGGAACCATCCCAGCCCACCGGCCAGGGCGACCACGGCAACGCACGCCGCAAGGATGTAAACATAGACTTCCATAAGCGCCCGCCACCCATCTATTTCCGATTTTTGCGCCGAACAATTACTTATTACTTATCGGCACGAATGCGCGATTGAAAACTGGCGGAATGCCGTTGCACCAAAATTGCACCAATTTTACATATTTTCTCAGAAAGTGGTGGGTGTGGTCGGACTCGAACCGACACTGGAAGGATTTTAAGTCCTACATAGCCATTATGTATTGTATACTATTATTTTTAAATATCCATAATTTCAATAGTTTAATTAACCTTCATTTATTGTAGATTATGTTAAATAATGACTATTTTTAGAGGTTATTGCACCAATATTGCACCAATTTTTCAGTCCACACACCTTGGTTTTGCTGTATATTTTACGATATTATATTTTGAACTACTGGTATTTTATATATATGGCTTGGATTACAGAACGAAAAAAGAAAGATGGCAGCACCCAATATAAGGCCGTCGTTAGGATAAAGGGCTACCCATCCAGATCTGCAACATTCCCACGCAAAACAGATGCTGTTTTATGGGCAAAGCAGATCGAAGTCTCCATGCTTGAAGGTCGACATTTTAAGGACGCCGAAAACAAACGGCGTACTTTTGGGGATATGATCGACCGGTATATCGATGCGGTCGTTCCCGTTCGGCATAACAAGCCGCTCGCCCGCAATGCAATCCTCTGCCATCTTCGCTGGTGGAAATCCGAGTTAGGCGACCTCCTCCTCACGGAAGTCAACGCCCCCAAGATCGTTGAAAAACGTGACACGCTACTAAATGCGCCAGCGCTAGATTCCAATGGCAGACCCCTACTCGATGAAGAGGGTAATCAACGTCGGGCCAAATCGCCTGCCACTGTGGTTCGCTATCTTGCAAGCTTATCTGTTGTTTACACCACAGCAGTGAATGAGTGGGAATGGATCGACCAGAACCCCGTTAAAAAGGTACGCAGGCCGAAAGAACCAAGTGGCCGCGTCCGCTTCTTATCTGATGCAGAACGGGAAAACCTTCTTGAGGCATGTCAGAAGAGCAAGAACCGCTATCTCTACCCTATCGTAGTGCTGGCTCTATCCACTGGCGCACGGCACAATGAAATCCGGTCATTGACCTGGCTCCAGGTTGACCTTGAGAGGTGTGTAATCCGCCTCTTGGAAACCAAGAACAATGAACGCCGCTCGCTGCCGTTAACTGGGCTGGCCTTGGAACTCGTAACGCAATTATCGCAATCTAGACCAGATGGCACAGACCTTGTTTTTCCTCGGCCAGATGGAAAGAAACCTGTTTTCATTGAAAATGATTGGAAAAACGCGCTCGCTGACGCTGAAATCAAGGACTTCCGCTTCCACGACCTCCGTCACTCTGCCGCAAGTTACCTGGCAATGAACGGAGCAACATTGGCGGAGATTGCCGATGTCTTGGGCCATAAAACCCTACAGATGGTCAAACGATATGCCCACATGAGTGAACAACACACCATGGGAGTTGTTGAGCGTATGAACCAGAAAATTTTTGCTCCGGCAGACAATGATAATGAGCCTCTCAAGCACCCCCGGAACAAAAAGAGGCTTTAATCCCCCCACACAGCCACGGTTCCAGCATACATTGGTCGTATCCTCGGGCATAACTCTTTGCCCGTTGCGCTTATCGCAACACTTTTTCCATTGGCTTTTCATCAACTTAGCTGATAATGTTGCCTTTAGATTAGTTGATTGACGTTATTTTAACGGAGCGATTGAGTGTTGGAAATTGCAGAAAAAGATATTTTGCAGAGTTTGGAACGAGATAATCCATGGTGGGCACGTTCGGGCGATATGGTTGGTACCGGGTTTTCTCATACACGTGCATATTTCAAAAATTTCAAAGAACTAGCTCTCAACTGGGAAGTACGCCGAGCGCTTATCCTGATGGGCCCTCGTCGCGTTGGAAAAACCGTCATGTTAGAGCAGCTAGTACATAACGCTCTAAAAGAAGGGTTTCCTCGGAAAAACATATTATTCGCATCAATTGACACCCCTCTCTATAGCGGCATGCCATTAGAGAGGTTGATTTCCCTTTTCGAAAAACAGACAGGGCACGACCCTAATGATCGCCGGATAATTATTTTTGATGAGATCCAATATCTGAAAGATTGGGAGGTCCACCTCAAGGTGTTGACCGATAAGTTTCCCAACACCCGTTTCATAGCATCGGGTTCAGCAGCTGCCGCATTGCGCCTTAAAAGTCAGGAATCCGGTGCAGGTCGGTTTACGGATTTCTTCCTCCCGCCTCTCACTTTTGCTGAATTCTTGGATTTTGTAGACCTCGAGAAAAAATTGATCCGTTCTAGTGAGCAGGGCCAAAGTCGGCGCTTTACGACGACAAATATCTACGAACTGAACAGCGCCTTTATCGACTACCTGAATTTTGGCGGTTATCCCGAAGCCGTTCTGAACCCCCAAATTCGCCAGAACGTACAGCGGTACCTGGGGCGTGATATTGTTGACAAAGTTCTGTTACGAGACCTGCCCAGCCTTTACGGCATACAGGACATTCAGGAACTCAATCGGCTATTCACTACGATAGCATATCACTCCGGCCAAGAGATTAGCCTAGAGGGCTTAGCGTCAAGTTCCGGCGTCGCCAAAAACACGATCACACGGTATCTAGAGTACCTCGAAGCGGCCTTTCTAATCGTAAGAGTTCGCCGAGTAGATGATTCCGGAAAGACCTTCCAGCGAATGCGTCAGTTCAAGGTCTACTTGACTAACCCGTCAATGCGCGCCGCCTTGTTTGCCCCTCTTACCGAGGATGACGACGCAATGGGCAACATGGCCGAAACCGCTATATTCAGTCAGTGGTTCCACTCCGACCAACTGACCAATATTCATTATGCTCGTTGGAAATCCGGGCGACAGGACCGCGAAGTTGACCTCGTCCGCGTGAACCCAGCCACACTACGGCCAACCTGGGCATATGAAATCAAATGGTCCGACCGATATGTCGATCATCCCGAAGACCTAAAAGGACTGATTGAGTTTGCAGAGAAAAACGCAAAATTCCCTGTACCTGTAGGCGCATCAACTCGGACCAAGACAGCCGAAACAAAAGTCAACGACGTGATGATCCATCATTTTCCATGCGCGCTGCATTGCTATCAGATTGGGCGCAATGTCATTGAAGGCCGACCAGCTTGAGCCATTCGGCTTGAAGAATGATTGGGAGTTATTGGCTGCTATTGCGTTTATCTGTGCCTGGGATGTGCCTTAAACGCAAAAACGGCCTAGCGGATTAGCGCTAAGCCGTTGTTTTATTTGGTTGCGGGAGCAGGATTTGAACCTGCGACCTTCAGGTTATGAGCCTGACGAGCTACCGGACTGCTCCAT
>NZ_JABFCZ010000046.1 GCF_014692675.1 Roseibium aggregatum
GCGAAGTCTCCCCCGCCGATGTGGAGCGTCTATTAGCACCGTGTGCCGGTGCCCGCAAGGGGGTTGTGCAAGGGCAGGGCAGAAAAAATACATGCCGCCGATAAGCTCTTCAATTTGGAAAGGAATTCCGGGCCTTCGCCGGGACGTCCGAAACCGAGGGAGCTGCGTCATGAGTGATACCGCCGGCGGCCGCTACCCGAGCCACCCTCCGATCCCGCCGCAAGTGCCGCAAACCTCGCCCCGGCGCACCATGCTGATGAGCCCGGCAATGGTGGTCATCGGCGGCCTGCTCGCCTTCTTCACGGTGGTCTTTTCCGTCGTGATCCTGCCGATCGAGACCTACAAGCCGCCGGCGTCGGACAACTGGCTGCCGATCACCGACAAGGCCCATGACGGCCGCGCGGTTTTCCTCGCCAACGGCTGCGTCTACTGCCACAGCGGGTTCAGCAGGCCTCAGGACGTCTACGAGGCGCTCTATTACACCTATCCCAGGGCGTCGGAACCGGGCGACTTCCACAGCGTTGCCGAAAGCCCGAACGTGCTGGGTACGGCCCGCACGGGTCCGGACCTGTCTCAGGAGGGCGGTCAGCACCCCGACACCTGGCACTTGTCTCACTACGACAATCCGCGCAGCACGACGCCGCTGTCGATCATGCCGCGCTTCAATTTCCTGTCGAAGGATGAGCTCGACGCCCTGATCGCCTACAACCAGAGCCGCGGCGGCAAGGACGGGACCCTGCGCAATGCCGCCATTCGGGTCGGCAACCAGCTGATGCGCCTCAACATGTCGATGAAGGTCGAACCGGACAAACCGATTACGGCCATGATCGACAGGCTGAAGGCCTCCGGCGCCTATCACGAGGGGGGCAAGCCTTCCGACAAGTCGCCCAGCGGCCTGCCGTGGATGGCGGTCTGGATGATCAACAGCTTCGAGCGCGGCTACTGGATGATGAAGGACCCGCTAGACGTGACCAAGCAGAACCTGATCCGCGGCAAGTCGATCTATCTGCAGCGCTGTTCCGGCTGTCACGGGGCGAAGGGCAACGGAGCAGGCCCCGGTGCCGACGATCTGACCATTTCGCCTTTCGTCTTCAACCAGGACCTGACAAAGAAACCAATGACCTCCAGCGGCATGTTCTATCACCGCATCCTGACCGGTGGACCGGGCACCGCCATGGAGAATTTCGGTACCCGGCTGTCGGTCGAGGATATCTGGCGGGTGGTCCTGTTCCTGCGGACCATTCCGAACGGCGGACTTGAGGAAGATCTGCCGACGGTCGCCATGTACGAGCCCTGGACGCCGCCGCCGCCGCTGAAAAACTATGTCGAGACGCACCCGATCGGCGACCAGGTGACCGACAAAGTCGATCCCACCGATCCGTTCATGATGGCCGCGCGCTGGATCGCGCCCGGGATGACGTCTTCGGATGAAATCCTGATCGGCGGCGCCATCCCGATGACCCTCGACAGGCTCTCACGGCTGGTGCGCGCCGATTACATGAAGATGATCGATGACGCCTATGCCGACGCAAAGGCACGCGGCGAAGATCTGCCCAAGCTCGCCAGCCTGCATTCAACAAAGGGGCTCGTTTTTCATGCGCCTTGATCGTCACATTCCCAAAGTGGTCGCGATATCAGCGTTTCTTCTATTGGCAGCGACCGTATCGGCTGAAGCCGTGGCCTATCCGCACGCGGAAGGTGCGCGGATCATGGCCGACTGGGTGCTGCTTGCCTTCATCGTCTTCTTCGGCAGCGCTTTGCTCGTGTTCCTCGTCGCGGTGCGCCGCGGATATTTCCGCAACCTGGAAAACGCCAAGTACTACCTGCTGACGATCGAGGAGGAGGATTACTACACGCCCGACTGGATCAAGGAGGCCGAGGCCGATGACCAACGGCAATGACACCGCCGCCGCGCAGGCGGTATTCGACAATCTGTACGCCCATTATCTGCAGAGCATTCCGGTCTACAGGACCGACATCCTCTGGTCGGGACCGGTCTACATCGCGCTTTACGCGCTGGTTCTGATCGGCGGTTTCTGGCTCCTGAGTTTCCATCTGTCGCGCACGGGCGGAGCGAATCCGAAGCTTTATCATCTGACCTCATTCGAAGGACATCTGACGGAACGGGTCGGAAAACTGGCCCTCTTCAGCTACTTCGCATGGGGGACCGTGATCGCCTGGGCGGCCTATTTCGCCATCAAGCAGGCCCTTTACGGGCTGATTTACTGACGGAGTTATAAGATCCATGTCCGTCTCCCATACCCACTCCTGCTTCACCACCGCCTCGTTCCAGGAGGCCAATTGGCACAACGTCGAGCCGCTTCTGGAATCCTGGAAGTCGCTCCTGCAGGGGTTGCCGGGATACATCGGCAGCGATTTCTGGATACGGCGGCTGGAAAACGGAGACGTGCGTTGCATTCTCCGCGTTGGCTTCGAACATCGCGAACAGCTGGAGGAGTTCCTCGAAAGCCGCTGGGCGCCGGAGCATGTCATCGCCAGCCTTGAGCCTCAGCCCTACGACGTCGCAATCGATCACTTCGAACAGCATCTTTGACAGGAGGTTTCCATGGCAAAGCCAAGCAACACGCAGCCCCCGGCTTCAAGCTACGAGGAACCCCATTCCTATGGTCAGGATGCACGCCATGCGTCCTTCGAGGAAGAAGATTCCAGGTGGCGCAGTCACTGGATCGACTGGCTGATCCTGTCGGCGATGATCGCCGTCTCCCTCGGCTATCACCTTGCAATCTTCTTCTTCCAGCCGGGTCTGGGCTAAGCCATGCAACTCGATGCCATATCGAATTTTGATGCATTGTTTGCGCTTCTGGCGCTGATCGCCTTTGCCGGCCTGGTCTTCCGGATCGTGCCGGTCGGTACGGCCCCGCAACCTGCGCATCGGTACACGCAAGCCGAAATTCTCGCTCATGACCCGGCCTTGCCGAAATACCTGATCGTCACGCTCGCCGCCCTTGCAACAGGCGGATTGCATCTCGCCATTCGAAGTCTCCCATCGGTCTCTGCCTGGCTCATTCACGGCGGGTACGGCGGCCATCTGTTGCGGGACATCGCTTACAGCCACATGATGATCGTCATGGGCGGCACCGTGGCCGTGACGGGCTTGAGCTGGTATGTGCTGCCGCGCATCCTGCAAAGGCCGCTTTACAGCAAGGCGCTCGCCGAAATCGCCTTCTGGGGAACGGTGGTCGGCGCTGCCGGCTTTTATCTTTCGAATGCCATCGGCGGCGGAGCCATGGCGGCGCTTCTGAACAACGGATGGGCCCCGGACGATATCGATTTTTATGTCGGCCTCTGGCGCAACCTCGGCACGGGGCTGTTCGCCACCATCATGGGCGTCGGCTACTGGACCTTTGTCATCAACGTGTTCGTCACCGTGCTGGGCGGCACCGGCACGCAGTCGCCACGTCCGCATCTGCATCTGGCAAAGTTCTTTCTGGTCGGGGCAGGGGCCCTGTTCATAGGCACCGTGCAGGGTGTCTTGCAGGTGGTGCCGGAAAGCGTCGACTGGCTGCACGCGGCCGGCGAAGCCGGGCTTTTCATCGATCCGGTCTCCCATGCCCATGTCAACCTGATCACGGGCGTCCTGTCGATCCTGGCCGGCGTGGTGTTTTACGTTACCCGTGGCGCTGCGGCGGACGACGGCGCGCGCTCCAGGCGCGTCGAGAATTCGGTTTTCTGGGTGCTGATACCGGCGTCTGCAGCCTTCTATGCCGCCTTTCTCTACCTTGGATTTGCCGAGGGGAATCTTATCGTCGACCAGGGACTGACCTATGCCGAGGCCTCCGCCCGCCTAGGCTGGCAAAGCCGGTACCTCATTCCGGTTTCGGGCACGTTGACCTTCATCGGGATCTGGCTCTTCCTCGCGGTTGCCGTAATACGCCTCGTCCGGGTGAAGCCGCGAGGCGCGATCCTCATGGGCTTCGGCACGGGCCTGCTGGCGCTCGGCACATTGCAGGGCGTGCTGCAGGCGATGCCGCCGGTCAGCCAGTGGATGCTGGCGGTCACTCCGGCCGACAGTGCCATCGCCGGTGCCCATGCGCAGGTCAACATCATCGGCGGTGTCCTGCTCCTGCTCCTCGGAAGCGCGCACTCCGTCGGCGTTCCCATGCTGCCCGAACCGCTCGGCCAGTGGCTCCTCGGCCGGGTCGGACTTCTGATGGGCGGCGGCGCGCTGATCTATTATGCCGCGGCGTTGGCCGCCGCGCTGATGGCGGGCCTGGAGATCGGCGGAGGAGGGGGTGGCGCTCTCGGCGCGCTTATTCGCGCCGAAAGCCGAATGTCGGCCGGTACGGTCGCCGGTGCGCTCGCCTACACAGCCGGCGGGGTCCTCCTGCTGCGGCGGGTCTGGGTCATCACTGCCGGCGTACGCCGCGACGGCTTGCGGGATTTCAAGCTCTCCCTGGCCAGAAACAACTCCGCGTCCGACCCGTGGCGCAGACACGTCCGGCCCTGGCAATTCATCCTGCCCGAGTTCCTCGCAGCCCTGTTCGGCTTTCCCGGCGTCGGCTGGATCCTCAGTGGCCGCGCGATGATCGGCGGTCCTCTGATCCTCGCCGGTCAGGCGATCGCCTGGGCGATTATCCCGATGCTGATTTCACCTTACGGCGATCAGCGGCTGCCGCACCTGACGCCGGCGATGCTGGAAGGCTACCTGGTTGCGACTGCCGTCGTGTCGACGGCGGTTCTTTGGTGGATTTCTTGCCAGGATCCGGTTTCAACCGCGCGGCGAAAGAGTGTGCGGCGGACATCGGCGGCGCATTAGTTTCCGCCGACACCGCCCGGTTCGGACCATCTCTTGCAGCCAGACAATGGACAGGCGGAAAAATGGCCGGAGCGAAAGGGCCTGTCCCCGTACCGAACGAGGCGTGACGCCAGGCGGCCCTTCACTCCGACCCGGAATATTTCAGGCTCTTACGCCGAACCTGCCGGGAATGGAGACGCCGCCCATTCCCGAAGGGCCCGTTATTCGGCTGCGACCGTTTCGCCGGTTTCGCCGAGCGTCCGCCAGTCGACGGTTTTCGGATAGACGCCCTCGCGCGACGCAATGGTCGCCTGGCGCACGCGCGGCTCCCCGGTGCCGATTGCCTTGCCGCCTTCGGCAACCTTTCTGGCCGCATCGACCATCAGGCGGCGGAATTCGACGATCGCCAGGTCCGAAGCCCCGAGCACGTCCGCGGAACGATCCGCGATCGGGCCCTGGGTCACCCACATGGCGATATCCTGGTTGGGAATGCCCTTGATGCCGGTGAAATTGCCGAGCTTCATCGCCTGCCGGTCCTGGAGGAAGTTGTTTTCGATCGTGCGGACCGGCTCCCAGCGCTCGTTCACATCGATGCCCTTGCGCGCATGGGCGAATTTCCGCCATTCCTCGGTGGAGGGAACATCTTCCGTGCCCCAGGCGATGAAATGGAAGGCCGTGGTCACGTCGTCGATCGGCACGATGACGCTGGCGACATTGTACATGTTGTTCGGCGGGATCAGCGAGTAATAGGGCGCCACATATTCGGTGATGCGCAGATAGTTGTGCGTGTCCGCGTTCTTGATCGGGCGCCGGATGGCCGCGTAGTGGAAGCCGTAGCTCGTCGTCTGCGTCTGCATGCGCGGCGACTTGTCGGTCGACGGCCGGTACCAGGATTTGTCGTCGGCCGAGGCGCGTTCGACCCGCGCCGGCACCATGTCGGAGGAATGCAGGCTTGAGGAGTGGGCGCTGTCGATCTGGCCTTCGTGGATCTGCGCCCAGTTGCACGGGATGCGGATCTTCAGGATCGCGATCGGGGAATCCTCGGTCGGAGCGAAGGCAGGCGGATCGAATTCCGGCATATCCTCCTTTGCGCCGAACCAGGCCCAGACGAAGCCGCCCCATTCCCTGACCGGATAGGAGCGGTGCTTGACCTTGTCCATCAGCGGGCTGCCTTCGGGCTCCGAGGACATGGCGACGATGTTGCCGTCCACATCCATCTTCCAGCCGTGATAAAGGCAGCGCAACCCGCATTCTTCATTGCGTCCGAGCACGAGCGACGCCCGCCGGTGGGGGCAAAGCTCGTCCAGAAGGCCCAGCCGTCCGTCGGTGTCGCGGAAGGCGACGTAGCGCTCGCCGAGCACTTCCACCAGCAGCGGCGTGCCGTCGCGCTCCGCCACTTCCTCGATCAGGCAGACAGGCGTCCAGTGCTGGCGCATCAACTGTCCCATAGGCGTTCCAGGACCGACACGGGTCAGGACTTCGTTTTCTTCCGGCGTGAGCATTGTGCCTCCCTCAACCTAATTAATTAGGAAACTAAGGGAAACTATCGCATCGTTTTTCATCCGTCCAGACGTTGACAGAAAAATATTAGATTTCTAAGTATATTGCCTGGGCTCGAGATTTGAGCCGGTTTTTAGGGACGGAAAAGACATCGATGACGATAGAATCCGGGGGAATCCGCACGACGGTGACACGGCGGCGGGAGCTGACGCCTGATATCGCGGAATTCACGCTCGTGGCCGCCGACGGCGGGGCTTTGCCGGCGTTCACGCCCGGCGCCCACATCACGGTTCAGACGCCCTCGGACGCCGTGCGTCGCTATTCGCTTGTCGGCACTGGCGAGGAGCCGGACGCCTATGTGATCGCGGTCAAGCGCGAGCCGGAGTCGCGGGGCGGGTCTCGCTCCATGCACGAGCAGGTCCAGGAGGGAACCGAGCTTCTGATCGAGCCGCCTGAAAACGATTTCCCGCTGAAAGATGTACCGAAATACCTGCTGATTGCCGGCGGCATCGGCATCACGCCGATCTATTCCATGGCGCAGAAGCTTGCCGAAGACGGCAAGGCCTTTTCCATCATCTACTGCACCCGTTCGCCCGAGCAGACCGCCTATCGCGAAGAGCTGCAGAAAGCCTTTCCGGGAAAGGTCAAGCTGCATCACGACAAGGGCGATCCTGCAAAAGCCTACGATTTCTGGGACAATTTCGCCGAGCCGCAGACCATGCACGTCTATTGCTGCGGGCCGAAGCCGCTGATGGAGGAGATCAAGGCCGTCTCCGGACACTGGCCGGAAGGCCGGGTGAATTTCGAGGACTTCAAGCCCGTGGAGGTCGTCCGCGCGGACGATCACGAATTCAAGGTCGAGCTGGCCCGGTCCGGCCAGACGGTGACCGTTCCGGCGGACAAGTCGATCCTGGAAGCCCTGCGCGAGAACGGGTTCAAGACACCGAGTTCCTGCGAGAGCGGCACCTGCGGCACCTGCAAGACCCGTCTTCTCGCAGGAGAGCCCGATCATCGGGACATGGTTCTGATGGACGAGGAAAAGGCCGACACCATCATGATCTGCGTGTCGCGCGCCAAGAGCGGAGATCTGGTCCTTGACCTCTGAAAGCGGACCGGTCCGCGTCGGCGTCATCGGGCTGGGCCGGGGCTTTGTCCTGATGCTTCCGGCCTTTCGCAATGATGACCGGGTGCGCCTGGTCGCGGCATGCGCGCCCCGTGAAGACTCCCGCCAGGCATTCGTCGACGAGTTCGGCGGCAAGGCCTACCCGGATATAGAGGCATTTTGTGCCGATCCCGATATCGAGGTGGTCTATGTGGCGACACCGCATCAGCTGCATTGCGAGCACGTGATCGCCGCCGCCAGGGCCGGCAAACATGTGCTGGTCGACAAGCCGCTGACGATCGCGTTTGAAGACGGGCTGCGCATGGTGGAGGCCTGTGACGCGGCGGGCGTACACCTGATCGTCGGACCGAGCCACAGCTTCGATGCGCCGGTCGCAACCGCCCGGCGGCTGATCGACAGTGGCGACTTCGGCAATGTCCGGATGATTCACGCCTTCAACTACACGGATTTCCTCTATCGGCCCCGCCGGCCGGAAGAGCTGAGAACGGACCTCGGCGGCGGGGTGATCTTTTCCCAAGGCGTCCATCAGATCGACATCGTCCGGCTGCTGGCCGGCGGCCGGGGGGATGCCGTCTTTGCCATGACCGGAAAATGGGATCCGGAGCGGCCGACCGAAGGCGCCTATTCGGCGCTGATGTCCTTTAAAAACGGCCCATTCGCCTCGCTGACCTACTCGGGCTTCGCCCATTTCGACAGTGACGAATGGATGGGCTGGACCGGGGAACTCGGCAATCGCAAGGACCCGGACGCCTACGGCGGAGCGCGCAGGGCGCTGGCCGATGTCGCCTCGCCTGAAGAGGAGGCGAAGCTGAAATCGGCGCGGACCTACGGATCCGGCGACATGCCGAAACCGGCCTCGTCCTACGAGCATTTCGGCCCCATCGTCGTTTCCTGCGACCGGGCCGACCTGCGCCTGACCCCGGACGGGGTCCAGGTTTACGGCGATACGCAAAAGCAGTTCGTACCGGCACCCGCCTTCCGGCATCCGCGCCTGGAGGTGGTCGATGCGATTGTGTCGACGGTCAGGGAAAATCTGCCACCGGTACAGAACGGGGCATGGGGGCTCGCGAGCCTGGAGGTCTGTCTCGCGATCCTGGAGGCGGCGGAGACCGGCCAGCCGGTGCGGCTCAAATATCAAATGGGATTGGAGGAGGGTGTTCGCCGATGAGCGATCTCAAACTGTCACTGGCCATGGGCGATTACGACCGGACCCGCGCAATATATGACGGCCGGGTGAAGATCGATGGGGTCGATCCAATCTGCATGCTGCTGTCGCCGGAGGAAATGTTCTTCCGCGCCTTCCGGCATCAGGCGTTCGATATCAGCGAGCTGTCGCTGTCGTCCTATTCCATCTCGGTCGCCCGCGGCGAGCCGCACTATGTCGCCATTCCGGTGTTCCTGTCGCGGGCGTTCCGGCACACCTCGGGCTATATCCGCAACGATCGCGGCATCGGCAAGCCGACCGACCTGATCGGCAGGCGGATCGGCATCGCCGAATACCAGCTCTCTGCCAATGTCTGGTTCCGGGGCATTCTGGAGGATGAATACGGGGTCAAGCCGTCCGACATCGAATGGGTTCGCGGCGGCATGGATACGCCGGGCCGGCCGGAGAAGATCAAGGTTCAGCTGCCGCCGGATATCCGCGTGTCGGAAGCCCCGGAAGGCGCCACACTCAACCAGATGCTGATCGACGGCGACATCGACGGCTTCGTCGGTCCGCGTTCGCCGCGCTGCTTCGATGAAGGCCATCCGAAGATCGGGCGGCTGTTCCCGGACACGATCGGCGAGGCGGAGAGCTACTACCGCAAGACCGGCATCTTCCCGATCATGCATGTACTCGGCGTGCGCCGGTCGCTGGCAGACGAGCACCCCTGGCTGCCGGGCGCGCTTTTCAAGGCCTTCGCGCACGCCAAGGCGATTGCCCAGGAGGCGCTGGCCGACACCTCGGCAACCAAGGTCACCATGCCCTTCGTGGAGGACAATCTCGCCCGGGCACGCGCGCTCATGGGCAGCGAGATCTGGAGCTACGGGCTCGCCCCGAACGTCGCCACACTCGATACCTTCCTCGGCTATCACCATGCCCAGGGGCTGTCGCCGAGACGCGTTTCGGTGGACGAGCTGTTTCATCCCGCAACGGTCGAAAGCTTCAGTCTGTGAGCACCCGTTGCTGCGCCTGCCGATGTCCGTTTCGTCAAGGAGGAGCCTGTCGATGAACCTATCACCAGGAGACATCGTCGAGATCGAAACCGACGCAGGGCTTGCTTACGTTCAGGTTACCCACAATCACGTGTCCTACCCGGAAGTCGTGCGGATGCTGCCCGGTCCGCACGAGGCCCGGCCCGAACTGGCGATGCTGGCAAAGGCATCGGCCGGGATCGCTGGAATGTTCCCGCTCGGGGATGCTCTGGAACAGGGCCGGTTATCCGGCCGGAAACTCGGAAATTTCCCGGTTCCCGGCGAGAGCAGGGTCTTCCCGACATTCAGGATGCCGGTCCGCGACCGTCAGGGCAACGTGGTCTACTGGTGGCTCTGGGATGGGGAGGGGCTTCGTCTGGAGAGCGAAGCCGGAGAAGCTAACGACACGCTGCCGATGCGCGAAGTCATGTCGCTGGATAGTTTCCTGGCGCGGCTGGGCTGAAACGGGCGTCTGCCACAGATCGTCATCAACTGACGTCTGCTGCCGCTTCGCCTTCAATGAGTTCCTGGATATTGCTCTGGATGGCTGCCAGGTATTCCAGCATCGCGGCCCGTTCGCGGTCGGAAAATCCTTCGACCGCATCGTCGACCACTTCCTTGGCAAGCGGGATCAGCTCATCCTTGAGCGCACGGCCCTGTTCGGTGAGAAAAATATTGATCTTCCGCCGGTCGGTCCCGTTCTTCACGCGCCGGACGAGGCCTTTGCGCTCCATGGATTTGATCGCGGTCAGAGTGGTCGGTTCCATCGTTCCGACGGCGTGGGACAGCTCGCGCTGTGTCAGGCCGTCCTGACGCCAGAGTACCCGCAGAAAATACCACATTCCGACGGTAACGCCGTGGGGCGTGATCTTCTGCTGCAGGTACCGCGTCATCAGGCGGTGGGTCGTGCGGATCTGGTAGCCGATGCTCTTTTCGAACGGCAGCAGTTCCTCGTCATGACCTTCCGGACTGTCCAGGCCTGCAGCCTTCGGATTATTCATGGGAACCTTTTTCGATAGCGTGAAGCGACTGCTTTTCCTTTCACTTGTCGGTGGTCAGGTCAAGGTCGCCTTTGGTCCCGCATCTTGCCGGGGCTGGCGCGGGCCCCTGTGCGGCGCGTGGCACAGGGGAGCTTCCAGGGAGGCGCCGGGACGCTAGCGATCCTTGTCGACCGACCCTAGGGCGGGCTGGGGCGCTACCGAAGCGGCGGCCGCCTTTTCTCCGGACGTGTGAAAATAGCGATGCCACGCATATCCGGCCACGAGGCATACGACGGCAATTGCACTGACCAGATAGCCGCCGTAGAGGATCATCGCTCCGCCGATGAAGAACAGGAGCCGCGGTCCACGCGATAGAGCCGTGTCCAGATAGCCTTCGACAGAAACGGCGATGAAGGCGAGCCCGACCACGGCATTCGCTACGGCAAAGCCGATTTCCCATACCGATCCTTCAAGCAGCAGCGCCGGGTTCGATATGAAGGCGAAGGGGATCAGGAAGGCTCCGATCGCGATCTTCACCGATTGGGCGGCGATCGCCAACGGGTTCTCGTCCGCGATCGCGCTGGCCGCGTAGGCCGCCACCGCGACCGGTGGCGTCAGCGCGGACATCACCGCGAAATACAGGATGAACAGGTGGCCTGCCATCTGGTCGATGCCCAGGCTGTGCATCACCGGCGAAATCAGCACCGCGGCAAGGATATAGGCGCTGGGTGTCGGCATGCCCATTCCCAGCAGGGTCGTCAGCAAAGCTGCGATCACCAGCGAAAACAGGATGTTGGATCCCGAAATCAGGAACACCAGCGTGGAGAATTTCGAGGCCAGGCCGGTCATCGTGATGCCGCCGATGACAAGGCCGGCGGCGGCACAGGCACCGGCAACCGCGACCATCCGGATGCTCGTCTCCGACAGGATGTCATAGAGCGCGAGCGGCGTCAGCCGGGTCGCCTTGCGCAGCATGGCAACGAAGAGAACCGCCGTAACGCCGTATACGGCGCTGTAGGTGGGAGTATAGCCTTCCAGCAGCGCCCAGCTGATGACGATCAGCGGGATGAAGAACAGGCCGCCTTCCCGGAAGATCTGCTTGAGCGCGGGGATCTGCGATCGGTCGACGCCTGCCAGTCCCTCCTTCTTGGCGCGCAGATGCACCTGGAGATAGATCGGGACGTAATAGAGCAGGGCCGGAATGATGGCTGCGATGGCGATGTCGATGTAATCGATCCCGGTATATTCCGCCATGATGAAGGCGGCCGCGCCCATGACCGGCGGCAGCAGGCTGCCCCCCGTGGAAGAGGCGACCTCAACGGCCGCGGCGAAGGTGCCGCGGTACCCCATGGTCTTCATCATCGGGATCGTGACGCTCCCCGTCGTCACCACGTCGGACGTGGGGCTTCCCGAAATCGTGCCGTAGAGACCGGAGGAAATGACGGCGATCTTGGCCGGGCCGCCCGGGGACTGGCCGGTCAGATAGGCCGCAAGATCGTAGAAGAATTGCGCTCCGCCGGCTTTCGACAGGGCGGTTCCGAACAGAACGAACAGGAAGGCGTAGGTCGCCGCCACCCTCAGCGGCACGCCGAACAGGCCGTCGGTGGTAAAGACGGTGATATCGAGGAAGTGCTCGTAGGAGATCTCGCCATGGCCGAGGACGCCGCCGAGCCGGTCGCCGAACAGGTTATAGGCCAGGAATACGATCACGATCGCTGTCAGCCCCATCCCGACGGTCCGGCGCATCGCTTCGATGGCAAGGATGAGGATGATTGAGGCAAAGGCGACGTCATAGGTGCTGAGCGGATCGAGAAGCGTGATCCGCTGGGCAATCGTGTCCGCCTGGGAAACGAAATAGGCTCCGGCCAGGATCGAAAGCCCGGCAAACAGCCAGTCTGGAAGGGCGACGCGGTGTCTGTTCGAATGCGGCGACGGCCCGATCAGAAGGAAGGTCAGAACCAGCATCAGTGCGAAAAACGTCATGATCAGCGTCAGGGCATCTTCGCGCGAAAAGGCCGCCGCATAGATGACCCATATCGAGGTCGCTGCCGCATAGGCCTTGATGATTTTGCCGAGCCACCCCTCCGGTTTGCGTCGCACCCCGGTGCTAAAGAAGAAATTCAACACTGCCTTCGACCGTCCTTGCTTGATGTCCTGGTGCGTGAAGGCGCGGGAGGAGATCCCGCGCCTTCCGCTTGATCCCGAGTGATCAGGTCAGAGACCGGCGTCCTTGTAGACCTGGACGGCTGCCGGGTGGTACGGGACGGCCTTCGCCGCTGCCATCAGCTTCACGTCCAGCGGAGCCATCGCCTTGTGTACGCCCTGGAGCTCGGCGACATTGTCGGTGAGCGCCTTGGTGATGTCGGTGACCATCTTGTCATCCGCATCCTTGCGGACAAACAGCTGGGCGGACACCGTGACCGTCAGCACGTCCTGGTCGTTCCACTTGTAGGCATCGGCCGGAATGATGAACGGCTGGATATCCCATTCGTCGACCACCTTCTTGGCGGTGGCATCCGTGATCGGCAGCAGAACCACGTCGATCGCGGAAGCAAGTTCGCGAATGGAGCTGTGGTTGACGAACAGCGAATTGATCAGGATGTCGGCGCGCCGGTCACGCATCAGGTCGCCCTGTTCGCCGGATGCTGCATATTGCACATCCCCGCCCCAGGACTTCACGTTTTCCGGGCTTGCGCCGATTGCGTTGAGCATGGATTCGCCGATGGCGCTCACGATGTTGCCGCGCCGGTTGAGCACGATCTGCGCCGGAAGCTTTTGCGTGGCGATGTCCTCGAGCTTCGTCAGCCCGTGTTCCTTGGCATAGTCGGCATTGACGATCGCCTGCATCGGCGCCCAGGTGTAGAGCTGCGCGATCGTTGCCATGCTGTTGATCGGTGCCTTGAAGGGCGGGCGGCCGGTGATGGCTGCCTTGGCTTCCGCGTCGTGGATGATGGCCAGGTCGCATTTCTTCTGGTCGAGAAGGGCGACATTGGCCAGCCCGCCGCCGGAGGTCTGATAGGTGATGGTGGAGCCGGGGAACGACTTCTTCACCGCCGCGTCGATGCCCGCGCCGAGCAGACTCCACAGGCCGCCGGGGCTCGCGCCGCAAAGGGTGAGGTTATAGGTCTGTGCCGTCGCTGCAGACGTGGCGCCGAGCACGAGCATGACCGCGGCCGCAAGGCCGCGTGTAAATGAAGATCGCATTGATTTCCTCCCAATTAAGCAATGTTTAGATTGCTAATCTAAGAACCATATGGCTTGTCAAAGGCCATTGTCAATTCGATATTTTCGTTTGAAACAAAGGGTTGAACGGCCCTCGACACGAGGAAAAAACTGGGCTAATGAATTTTTGCTTAGTTTTCTAATAATAAGCGGAAAGGCAGACGCGCTCCTTGCTCAAGGACGAATGGTCCTGGTTTTCCTCGATCGGTCCGGTTTGGGGAGGGACATGAAGAAAGCGGGTCACCCAGCATCGGTTGTCTACCCTTGACCGGAGAATTATTCGCTCTTCTATCGGCTCTGGCCTTCAGTTTTGCCAGCGTGGCCATCGCCAGGGGAGCCCGGTCAGGCAGCGGTGAGAGCGGCGTTTTTCTGTCGGTGGTAATGACGGCTGTCCTGTCCGTCGTCGCGTGGTCGGTGTCAGGCAGGCCGGTCGGGCTGGCGGAACCTCGAAATCCCGTGTGGATCGCCGCCGGATGGTTTGCCGTCTCAGGCCTTCTGGCAACCGTCGGCGGCCGGACGACCCTGTTCAAGTCGATCGAATATGCGGGCGTCGTGCGCGCATCGACGACACGCCGGCTGATGCCGTTTCTGGCGCTTCTGCTGGCGTGGCTGATCCTGGGGGAAGGGATTTCCCCGTCGGCCGGCGCCGGCATGGCCCTGATCGCGGCGAGTTTTGCCTTTCTCTATCTGGAAAACCGTCAGGCAATCGGAACCTCCGCCGATGCCGGCCTCGACAGCGCAGGCATTTCGCGCGGACTGGCTTTCGGTATCCTGTCGGCGGCCCATTATGCCGCCAGCTTCATCGCCCGGAAACTGGGTCTTGAAGACGTCCCCAATCCATTTTTCGGCGCCCTGGTCGGGTCGCTCGTCGCACTTTTGCACTATGCCGGCGGCTGCGTGGTGAGCAATCGCTTCCGGTCGCTGGTATGGCGCTCCTTTGCGCGACCGGATCCCTGGCAGCTTGTGGCGGCCTTCTGCATGTCAGTCGGCCAGATCTCCCAGTTCGCCGCCTTTTTGCGCACGGATGTAAGCCGCGTCGCCTTCATCAATTCGGTCGAAGTCTATCTGTCGGCCGCTCTCGCCGTTCTGGTCTTCAGGACCGAATCCCTGCCATCCAGGCCGATCCTGGTCGCGATGGCCCTTGCGACCGGCGGTGTCGTCCTGATCGCCGCAGGTGCCTGACCCCAAAGCCAAATACCTAAGGAGGAAACATGACCGATCAGAGACTTGTCGAGAACGCGATCCGCGAACTCGTTCTGGCCAACCGCATTCTCGCGCGCGAGGATGTCATCGACGATTTCGGCCATGTCAGCGTCCGTCATCCGACCAACCCGGACCGGTTCCTGCTGTCGCGCTCGCGCAGCCCGGAGGTGGTGACCCGCGACGACATCATGGAATTCGAGCTCGACGGGACGCTCGTCTCCGACGACAACCGCCGTCCCTACGCCGAGCGGTTCATCCACGGGGCGATCTACATGGCGCGGCCCGACGTCAATTCCGTCTCCCATCACCATGCGCGGTCGGTCATCCCGTTCTCCATTACCGACATGCCGCTTCGCCCGGTGTTCCACATGGCCTCCGTCATGGGGCCGGATGTCCCCGTTTGGGACAGTCAGCCGGAGTTCGGCGACACCAACATGCTGGTCGACAGCCTGGAAATGGGGCATTCGCTGGCAAAGGCATTGGGCGGCGGACGCGCGGCGCTGCTCCGCGGCCATGGCGCCATTTGTGCTGCGCCGGATCTGAAGGCGATCTGCATGATCTCCGTCTACATGAAGGACAATGCCGAACTGATCCTCAAGACCCTGCCGCTCGGACAGCCGAAATTCCTGTCGCCCGGCGAAATCGAGAAAGCCGGATCGATGCTGCTGAGCGACATGCCGTTGGCGCGGGCCTGGGACTACTGGACCGCCAGGGCCGGCTTTTCAGGCATTTAGCGCCTGTGCGGGCCGGAAGGAGCCGAACAGCAATGATAGCCGGCATCCCTGTCGGCAGACACGAGACCGGTTCATCGGCAGTGAACTTGTCAAAAGACGAAGCCGCGCCGTTTGCCCGTTGTCACACAGGGCTTTGATGAGGACGGGGCCATCGCGCCCTGTCTGCGGCTTCCGGCTTTGGCGTGATCCAGGCAGTTGACGGCAATCGGGGGTGCATGCCCTTGTGAAGAAGGCCCTTTTCAGGGCAAGACGTCCCGAAAGCTGATCAGCCCGTGGAGTGGAAATGCAGTTTCATATGATTGCGAACGGCCCCAAGCCGGTCGCCCCCTTCAGCCATGCAGTCGAAACCGACGGCTTTGTCTTCGTCACCGGCCAGATGCCGGATACGCCGGACGCTCCGGGCGTACTGCCGGAAGGCATCGAGGCGCAGACACGCAATGTCATGGAAAACCTGCGCACCGTTCTGGCCGGCCTAGGTCTCGGTCTGGAGCACGTGGTGATGGCGCGGGTTTATCTGACCCGGTTCCAGGAAGACTACGCCGCGATGAACGAGACTTACCGCAGCTTTTTTCCCGCCGATCGCCTGCCGGCTCGCACCTGTGTCGGTGTAACGGGCCTGGCCTATGACGCGCTCATCGAGATCGACCTGGTCGTGCGCCGGCCGGACTGACAGTCCGGCCCGACGAGCATGGGCATCGTCTCCGGCGAGGGCGGTTGCGCCCTCGTTCCGGCGCGCCAGAGCGAGTTGCCCGGACGACCGCACGACCGCGGCAACCCTGCGAACCTTTATAATATCATTAGATGCCCGACCTGAGAGATAGGTGACAAAACGTTCCGGACACATAGGTAACACTTTTCGTTTTTGCGGGAGGTGTCGATGCCGTGGAAAGAGGTGTCCGTTATGGAGGAACGTCTTCGCTTCGTCGCCC
>NZ_JABFCZ010000047.1 GCF_014692675.1 Roseibium aggregatum
ACCCCAACCCCAACCCCAAACACTAAAAAGCCGTCTCTTTTTATGAGGGAAAAAGCGAGTAAGAAAATATCTAACATTGGAAAACTGCATTTTGACCTTTTCTAAACGCCAATAAAGTTCCCCCCTTGTGTCCCAAGGCCGGGTGAGCTCGAGATCCTCCACAACTCCGCTCCCCGCTGCCCGAATTCGATTGGAGACAATACCGTAATGACTGCATATGAAGCGATGGATAGATGTCGAGTTAGCGGCTCCCAAGGTCTGGTTTCAATTCTAAACCTCGGGCATCAAGCTCTCACCGGTGTCTTTCCGAATTCCCCCGACGAAGAGGTTGCCGTTGGCACGCTGGAACTGGTTTGGAGCCCGAGCAGTGGTCTCTCTCAATCGCACCATTCCTGTAAAGCGGATGAGATGTCTGGTGAGACCCCGATGCGCCTGATCGACGGCCTGAGTGCAACGCAGTTTTCTGCCATTGCGGAAATCGATCAGGAGAAGTTTGGTCGGTCACTCCCGGTCCCCATATTCCGAACATTTCGGAGCCATATGCCCCAACGTAGAATCCGGACGACTTGCCAGTTCTCCCTCAACTCTCCAAAGATAGCATCCTGTGTCGCGAAAAAGAAGGTCTGGCCAGTGGCGGGATGTCCATAACCACGCCCCCGGAAATTGAGCGAAACTAATATTACTCTCTTACCTGATGGAATTACCAAAGAGGAATCTATGACCAAGCGTGCACTTATAACCGGCATTTCCGGACAGGATGGGGCTTATCTCTCCAAATTTCTTTTGGATAAGGGATATGAAGTCTATGGCATCGTTCGACGCTCTTCCCACCGTGGTGTCGACAACCATCGCCTGCTCTGGATCGGCGTCTGGGATAAGGTCAAACTTTTTGATGGCGATCTGGGCGACCTCTCCAGCTTGATGCGCATCGTCAACGAGGTCATGCCGGACGAGGTCTATAATCTCGCGGCCCAGTCCTTTGTCACTTCTTCTTGGCAACAGCCGATTCTGACAGCTAACATCACGGCAATCGGGGTTACCAACATGCTCGAAGCGCTGCGTTCGGCGAAGCCTGACGCACGTTTCTACCAAGCCTCATCCTCCGAGATGTTTGGCTTGATACAGGAAAGCGTACAGAGTGAGACGACCCCGTTCTATCCGCGCAGCCCCTATGCAGTCGCCAAACTCTATGGTCACTGGATCACGGTCAATTATCGCGAAAGCTACAACATACATGCATCCTCTGGCATCCTCTTCAATCACGAGAGCCCGCTGCGTGGGGCCGAGTTCGTGACCCGCAAGGTCACTACCGCGGCGGCAATGATCAAGCTCGGTCTACAATCTGAACTGAAGCTCGGAAATATCGATGCAAAGCGCGATTGGGGACATGCACGCGATTATGTCGAAGCCATGTGGCTGATGCTTCAGCAAGATCGGCCGGACGACTATGTCATCGCCACAGGCAAAACGACGACCGTGCGCGATATGTGCAAGATTGCCATGGATTATCTGGAACTGGACTTCGACAAATTCGTCAAGATCGACCCCGACCTGTATCGGCCGGCCGAGGTCGATATCCTCCTCGGGGATCCCTCCAAGGCAAAGGCTAAACTTGGATGGGAGCCAAGCATTACACTTGAAGATATGATCCGCGAGATGGTTGATGCGGACCTAGAACGCCTTAAAAAATAACGAACCTCCAGGAGGCTCTCATCATGAAAACTAGTTCGACGGATAAAGTATCACGCGTCCTGATGACTGGTGGGATGGGCTTCGTAGGCGGGCATTTGTCCCGAGCCGTCGAGGTGGCATTTCCAGGCGCAGAACTCGTCAATATTTTCCGCCCTTCGCCAAACAATACTGCCTCCGAACCACACGGTTCCGAAGGGGCTTTGTGGCGTCAAGTCGCCGCAGATCTCCGGGACCCCCGAGCCTTGGACGCGCTGACAGCCGACTTTCGACCCGACCTGGTCCTTCATCTCGCTGCACAATCCTCCATAGCGATTGCACCTGATCGCGAAAAGGAAACTTGGGCCGTCAACTATCAGGGAACAGTGAACCTTGCCCAAGCCTGCGCGCGACACGTGCCTGAATCAACCTTTCTGTTTACCAGTTCGGTACAGGTCTACGGTGACAATTGCCGACTAGGGCCTGTCACGGAACAGACCCCTCTGGCTCCCCGGGAAGTTTATGCCAAGGCAAAGGCTGCTGCCGAAGAAGCCCTGCAGAACATCCTTCCCTCAGAGAGTCGGTTGATCGTGGTGCGCCCCTTCAACCATACCGGACCGGGCCAGACTTCCGACTTCATCTTGCCTGCAATGATCTCGCAAGCCGTTGCCATTGAGGAAGGTCGAGCCGATCCTATCGTCAAACTTGGAAATCTTCATCCGAAGCGAGAAATCCTAGATGTACGTGACGTCTGTGACGCCTATATGGCGCTGATAAATTCTGTTCCTTCCAACAGTCCGGCCGCGGAAAACATCTTCAATGTTTGTACTGGCAACCCGATACAAATCGGAGAACTTGCGAAAATTGTACAAAGTAAATGCAAAGCCGAATTTGAAATACGAATTGACCTAGACAGAATTCGAGAAAATGAAATACCAGTAATATTGGGTTCGAATAAAAAAATTCGAGATCTTACTAACTGGATTCCGAAGAGGAATATTGATAAAATCATTTCAGATATCTTCGAATACTATCGGAATTAAGAAAAAAGTAAAATATTCATAAGTTTATTATTTTCTAGTTCTCAAAGATGAAGTAAAAAGTCCTCATGCAGGGAAGCTGCTCTCGCCAAGGTAATTGAAAATGAACATTAAAGAGTTTTATAAAAGATAAAATAAAATAAAGGGAGAGGTATTGCGATGAAGAGCTACGCTAAGAATTTCGAAGACTTAATACTTATGCGTAGCTTCGAGAATATTTCAAGCGGCTACTATATCGACATCGGAGCATTCGACCCATTCGAAGATTCTGTCAGCCGCGCATTTTATGAGCTCGGCTGGCGCGGGCTCCATGTTGAACCCAACTCCGACTATGCTTCGAAACTGCGGCACGCAAGACCCGATGAGGAAGTCCTGCAAGTCGCTGTTGGCGAGGGAGAGGGCGATATTCCCTTCTATGAAATCCCGGGTACCGGCATGAGTACAGCCATTGAAGACATCGCACTCATGCACAAGGCGAGAGGTTTCGATTATACAAGCCGGACAGTCCCGGTTGTTCCCCTAAAGACGGTCCTCGAGCATGCAGATCGAGAATCCATAGACTGGATGAAAATCAATGTCGAAGGGATGGAGGCAAGCGTCCTGAGCAGCTGGGGCGACGCTTCGCAAAGACCCGGCATTTTGGTCATCGATAGTGTGTCGCCGGACGCTCGGGAGGAAACCCACCAGGAATGGGAAGAAGAGGTCTTGTCGAGAGGCTATCTCTTGGCCTATTTCGATGGACTAAATCGGTTCTACGTCCATGAAAGCAAGAAGAATTTCAGCAGAAATTTCCGTCTTGGACCTATTTGTTCCGATAATTACGGACTTCCGGAAGGGAGCAAAGGCTTTCTCGTGCGTGAGATGAACCAAACGCCCCACCAAGAAACATTTTCGGACGAAAATAAGCAGCTTCTTCAAAATCACCATGGTCTGGACGTTTCGTATCACAATCTCCACAAGATGCATTACGACCTTCACGACAACGTCCTCAAGACACCTGCAGAGCGTGATGCGGCGTTGAAACTTCTGCAGGAAACCGAGGACCTAACCAATCGGATCAACCGAAATGCGGCCCGGAAATGGATCAAGCGGATCCAGAGACAAGCTCTCCCGGCGGTAGGCAGACCGGACGGGACTGCAACCGCGCCATTGCATTCCGCTTTGGTCAGAATTCTCAAGAATTCGATCAACCAGGAACGCCAAACCAGGCGCTTGATCGCTAGGCTAGAGCTCAATCCGGCCGAGAAAGCTTTTGCCTTCGATGCTAACTATTATACGAATACATATCGGCTAACTAACCGAGGGCAAGAGGCAGCTTTCCGCGACTTTATCAAGATCGGCATGTCCGAGAACCGATCACCGAATTTCTGGTTCGACCCCGAATGGTATGCGAAACACTACGTGGATTTTGCCTCCGCGGGCATTCCTGCTTTCACCCATTATTTTCTGTTTGGCATTGGAGAAAATCGCCAACCCAATTTTTGGTTCAACCCCAACTGGTATGCCGGTCAGTACCCTGACGCGGTTTCAGGCGGTATTTCGGCGACCAAGCATTTTTTCAAGATCGGACGTTTCCAAGGTCGTAGCCCTAACTTCTGGTTCGATCCGACTTGGTATGGCGAACACTATCTCGGGGCGGAACATGACCTCTCCGACCCAGTCGAACACTACTTTACTCATGGGATAAGGGAATGGCACAAGCCGAACCCGTGGTTCAATCCGGAGTGGTACGCCGCTCAGAATCCCGAGATCATCGAAGAGGGATGGAATCCTGTCGAACACTATTTCAGCAAGGGAATTTACGAATGGCGAAGGCCTAATTTCTGGTTCGATCCGATTTGGTACTCAATTCAATTTCGAGAACTACGGGAAGGCGGTATACTTCCTTTAGAATATTTCATATTATTTGGCTCCGATTTGGCCCACTCTCCGAGCCAATGGTTCGATACCAGAGACTATCTCCTAAAGTATGGCGTAAATTTGGAACCAACCACCTTAGGGGCTATCCAGCACTATCTCGATATTGGTGAGAAGAAATGCTTTAGGCCGACAAGCTGGTTTGACCCTGCATATTATTCGCAGTCGATGGGTGCGGTTAAACTTGAACCCGACACTAGCTTCTTGCAACACTACCTGGAGTCGGACAGGAACAGTACGCATTTTGCGAATGCTCAAGCGGAAGCACTGATCAAATCCGACGCCCCCCCAAGCGGCGTGATGGTCGTAGGCTATCACGAAGCATCGCTCGGCCTGGGAACCTCCTGCAGAAAATTGACAGACGCGATACGAGACGCCGGGGTTAATACAGCCGCGCTGCCTTTCCGCCTAGGGGTTGAGGACCGGCTGAGCTCGCGGCTGCTGCCAGATCCTGCTCATGGCTTGCTACGAGACCACATTTACGTGCTGCCGGCACCGCATTTTTGCGACGCACTTACTCTTACCCAAAAGCGCGCCTATCCTGCCCGTTGGAACATCCTCCGCACATACTGGGAGCTCGCCAACATCCCGGAAGATTGGCGCCAAGCCTTGCTCGCGGCAGACCAGATCTGGGTTGCAAGCAACTTCATACAGTCTGCCATACTACGCTTGGACAAAACTCTAGTTGTTAAAAAAATCCCGAGCGTTGTGCAGATCCCAGAAGCGGAGATGATAGTCAGGCCTGAACGGAACAGGCCCTTCAACTTTTTCTTCTCATTTGACTACAACTCGTCACCCCATCGAAAGAACCCCAAAGCCATCATTCAAAATTTCCAGAAAGCCTTCGCCCCGGAGGAACGGGACGTCGGCCTTATTATTAAGTCGAATGGGTACTCAGACAGACACGGCCCATACAGGGAAGAAATGATGCGGCTTTCATCCAAAGATGCCCGAATCAAGCATTTGGAAGGCTATGTCAGCGAGAAGACTTTGCAGAACATGCATGAGGAAGCTGATTGTTTCATTTCCCTGCATCGCTCAGAAGGCTTCGGCTTGGGACTTGCAGAGTTTCTCGCAAGTGCCAAACCCGTGATCGCCACCGATTATGGTGGCTCGACCGACTTCATCACGGCAGAAACCGCCCATCCGATCTCTTATCAATTGGTACCGGTCAAGAAAGAGGAATACGTGCACTTTGAAGGTCAGTTCTGGGCCGAACCCGATGAGGAGCATGCCATTTCTGCCATGCGAGAAGTGTTCCAAAATCAGGAAGGAAGTTATCGCCGAGCTCTGAATGGCCGCGCATTAATTGAACACACCTGTTCGCCGCAGGTCGTATCCGCCTTGTGTCTTCAGGCGCTCGGTCAATAAATGCCCCTTGATTGGCCAGCCAAATAAACATTTAAATCGTGTTCTTACCCGATCGATATTCTAGCCGATCAATCCCAAGAACCGTGATGTCCATTAGAATGTTCCTTCTTCTCTCTCCGCGGCACGGCGCCCGGGCCGCGGCTCTCGGCCCGGCAGGCCCGCACCGCTGGTCGCCGCCTTCGGACGATGGCTGCAAGAGCAACGCCTCTGGGTATCCGCCAAATCCCGCCTTGGCGAGAAGCTTGCCTACATCCATCGACACTGGGACGGGACTTCTTGAGTATCGACCCGAAGCAGATCGGCATTATTGGCGGTCGGACACTCACCCGCCACCGGCAGTAGCATGAACGTACGCGAAACAGGGAATACTTGCGCTTGCGTGCTCATGCGAAAGGTTTGACCGGGCCGCATCCTACCTCAAAACCCGCTTAGTTCCATCACTTTTCGACGGTCGAGACTGGTCACCAATCTTGCCCTTGTCCAACCGGGGTCAAAGCATCCATGTAGAGCCAAGGCCTCCCAGACCATGTTGGAAAAAATCAGTCAACGCCATTCCTCAATTCAATGAACCCGGTTTTGCATTTGGTTCTTGACATCGTCCAGTTTTTAGCAAGCTGCATTACCGCGATGATTCGCTATCAAAACAAATATTCTCAAAAAATCAAATCAATCTCCATTCTCAAAAAGGCTCAACGGATTAATTAGATCTGGAGTAACGAAAAAAGTGCCATTTGATGACCATCGAGACAGAATAACGCAAAAACTATCAATCGCCCTTTTGCCCGGTACAGTTCTAGACATGTTTTCAATGGTTTCAATTAACCGCATGGCGTAGTTGCTGGCAGTAAAAGTTTGTGACGCCCAGCGCTGAGCGTCTTCCCCTAAGCTTATTAATCGAATATTGTTTTCAAGCAATTCTTCTAGGGAAGATTGGAGTTCAGGGATTTCGTTCGACTGGTTTATTTTGATGGCACACGAGTCTGGTATGTCGGCGTAGAACCCGGTGTCGGTAACAACCACCGCTTTGCCATACAGCATCGCCTCAATTGCCGATGCTGAGGCCGCCTCTAGTGCGGGCCAGCGAAGACAACTAATCACGTCGCTTTCAGTAATGGCACGCGCCAGATCGTTATCGTCAACCTCGCCGGAAATCACCAAATTCACGCCAAGGCGCTCAGCTAAGGCAGTGAGTGAATTCATCATTTCCGGCGTTACGGCCCCAATAAGTCGATAATTCACACGACTCCTGAGCAAGGGACTGAGCCCGATTGCCTGTACCACACTCGCAATCCGCTTGTTCGGATTAACATGGCCGATAGTCAGGAGCTGCAAAGTTCGGCCGCCAGCAGACGTGTTAACGGCCGAATTGGCAAGCACGGCTGGTGCATTGTAGGCCAGCGGCACCACCCGTACCGGACCCGGGCATGAATTCATCACGCGACTACAGCCCCAACTGCTGTGGGTTACCACGCCGTCTGCCTGCGAACAAATCCATTCGATCATCGGGATAACCTCACGGGTGCCTTCGATGAACGCCTCGCTGTCGGAAAAGCTGAAGAAGCGTTCCGCCATCTCTTCCCCGTACCAGCGCTGCAATACGGCTTGGGCTTGCGCGCGATGCGTCTGCGCCCATCCATAAAAAAGATGACCCAGAAAAAAATCATGGAGACAAACCAGACCAGGGAACTCTGCCAGCCAGCGAACACCTCCCTCGTGAAACTCAAAACTATTACCAATATGATAAATGCCGGCGTCAACACTCCGGATAAGTGCCCGAACCTCTGCGTCGTCATCCCATGGCAAGACCCGGGTTCCAAAGTCGTGCACATCAGTCGACAGCAAATGCTTCGTCTCGGTACGCACCACCGTCAGCTCACACCCCTGTGCCACCAGTTCGCGCGTCACCAACGCAGCCATGCGGCCAATAGCCGACTTCGTGTTGGCTGGCGTAAAGACAATCAGCTTCATCGCAACAATGCCTCCACGGTATCGGGCCAATTTATTTTCATGTTTTCCCAGAGCGCGCGTGCGGACTGCCCATACATTTTGGCACGTGCTGCATTCTCGAAAACCGCCTCCATGGCCCTAGCCAAGTCATCGGCGCTGGGGTGTGCCACCCATCCGGTATACTCCTGCTTGACCAGACCCAGGATGCCGCCGCTATCGGCTGTAGTGATCAGCGCCTTCGCCGCAGTCGCCGCCTCCATGGCGACATAGCCTAGCGAATCTTCGTCATAGGGCAAGTAAGCCACCGCAGCAGCTCGGTTCACATAGCCCGCATAGACCTCCCGAGGGAGAAAACGCAGGTCGAGCCTGACCCTATCGGCCAGTCCAAATCGTTCCACGGCTTCCCTCAAGCTTGCCGCGTCGTCCGGGCGATCGGGAGGTCCGGCGATAAGCAGCTTCACGCGTTTATCGGCTTGTGCCAGTGCCTCCAGCAAAAGGTGCTGGCGCTTCATCCCGTTAACCCGCCCGCCGGCAAAGATATAGTCACCAGGCTCACCGCCCGGAAACAATTCAGGATCATTGATCGGTGGAAGCAAGACTTCAGCATCAAATCCGTTGTACTTGAGCAGACGCTGCCGGGTGACTTCAGAGTTGGAAAAAATGTGCCGGCTTTCCGCAAAACTCTCTTGGTCGGCATGCCGGATCAAGGTCTGCAGTTCAAGCCCCGCCGCTCCTGGGGGGAGATTGGACTGCCCCGTATCGTAAAGATCGTAGGCCTGCCGGTATTGATGGAGTAGCCAAAGTGTCTTTTTCGGATGACGGATCAGATAGGCAGGAAATTTTAGCGCAATAACATGATCGACATTCCACAGTTCGAACGCCCGCACCATCAGCATCTGCGAAGGGATACGCGCTGCGGGTTCCCACTGGAAGGGGATGCGCAAGATTTCCGCTTGATGGCCAGCGATGACCAGATTTTTCTGGAGATGCGCGGCAAGCTCCTCGGCACCGCCCCATACAAAGGGGGCCATGTTGTTGACGATGAGAACTTTCATGCCAGCAGTCTCTCCAATACATGCGACCAGGAAATGCGCAACTCCGCCAGTCGGTCGCGGGCATTCCTGCCCATGGCTTCCGTCTTGACGCGGTCGAGATACAAGCGGTCGATGGCGTCGGCCAGCGCCTCTGGCGAGGGTTCGGTGACGTAGCCATTGACGCCGTCCTGGACAAGTTCAAGCACACCGCCGGAATCAGATGTCGTCAAAACAGGCTTGGAGGCATGGCTGGCCTCGACGCTGGGATAGCCGTAAGAGTCTTCGTCCAACGGAAGATATGCCGCAGCCAGGCAATGGGCGAGTTGCGCCACCTTTTCTTCTTCGCTGATCCAAATGTTATCCAGGCTAACACGATCGGCAAGCCCCAACTCGGCAATCCTTTGCGACAGATCACGCGGATAGTCTGCCCCTGCGCTAGTCCCCGAAAACCGGAGGCGTACCGGTGTTCGAGTGTGGTGCAAAGCCTCGACAAGGAGGTGCTGGCGCTTGTGATGTTCGAGCCGGCAAATGCAGACAATCTCGTCACTGAAGCCTACACAGTGAAAACGTTCAGGCTGGAAAACCGGGGGATACAAAATTTCGCTGTCGACCTGATTATAGGCCTTCAAGCGATCGGAAACCACGCGGCTATTGGTGAAGATGGCCTTGGCCTCGTGCAGGCCGGCGTCATCGACTCGATGGAGGGCATCCCGAATGCCACTGTGTTTAAGATCGTCAGGAAAGCCTCGATAAGGGCTATCCCACAGATCGTAAAAAGCGCGGAGGTGGTGAATGAACCAGAGAATCTTGTGCCGGTGCGGGATCAGGTGTGCTTGTGGGCGAAAGCAGATGATGCGGTCAGCCATCTCAAGGTCCACCCAGCGAAAAGCCATCATCTGCTGGAACAGCAAATCGGGCGCATCGACTTCCGGCAGATAAATTCTTTCCACCAGGTGCCCCTGCTCCTCGAGCATCGGCTGAAGCCATTCGACGATATTTCGATAGCCCCCGTTGATGAATGGAACGAACGAAGAACAGAGGGCGATTTTCATTTTTCTCTCAGAATCTCACCGAGGCTCCACGCGATCCGCTCCACATCGCCCCGCGTGAGATCCTGATACGTGGGGAGGTTGATGCCTCGCTGCGACCACAAATCAGCAACAGGATAAGACGAAGCTTCCCGATAAGGGGGAAGCACATGCATCGGGTAGAAAACCGGGCGGGTCTCGATCCCCATATCATCCAGGTCACGCATGACCTGGTCGCGTCGGTTCTCGTTGCCGTCACGCAGAAAGATGTTGTACATCCAGTAGACCGGCTTGGCCCACGATGCCTGCGGAGGCAAAACGATCTGCTCAGTCAGATCGCTCAGTGCAGCGTCGTACCAACCGGCGAGGCGCTCTCGATCTGAGAGGGCCGTTTCAATACCCTCCATCTGCGCCAAGCCAATAGCAGCCTGGATGTTGGTCATGCGGTAGTTGAACCCAACAACGGGAAACCAGTAGCGACGCTTGGGATCCATCCCCTGACCTCGATAGAGGCGCAATTTGGTGGCAAGTTCATCATCGTCAGTCGTGATCATCCCGCCTTCGCCGGTTGTGATGATCTTGTTGCCAAAAAAACTGAAGGTGGCACAGGCCCCCAATGTCCCGACTTTTTTCCCGTTCACCTCGGCACCATGTGCCTCGGCCGCATCCTCAACAACCCATAATCCATATTTGGATGCGATCCGGTTTACCGCGTCCATGTCGGCTGGATGGCCATAGAGATGAACGGGGATGATGCCGCGCGTTTTCGGGGTAATTTTTCGTTCGATATCGGCAGGATTGATATTCATCGTATCCGAGCATACGTCGACAAACACAGGCGTCGCACCGCAGTAGCGAACCGCATTGGCGGTCGCGATATACGTTACCGTCGGAATGATCACCTCATCTCCCGGCTTAACGTCCAGCGCCACCAAGGCCAGATGCAATGCGGTCGTTCCGTTGTTCGCAGCAATGGCGTGTTTGACACCGCAGAATTTGGCGAATGCCTCTTCGAACGCACCGATATATTTGCCGTTGGAGGAGATCCAGTTGGTCTCGAGACAATCGAGCACGTACTTGCGCTCATTGCCGGCCATCTTGGGTTGGGCTACAAAGATTCGATTCATGTTTTTTCCTGATCAATCAATTACTGAGAACTCTTGCCGGCACGCCAACCGCAGTGGCATCCGACTCGATATGACAAATCACCACCGCGCCGGCCCCTACCGTCACGCGCTCGCCGATCCTGATTTCGGGAATCACCTTGCAGCCGACGCCCAGAAAGCTCTGGTTGCCGACAGTCACATTCCCCGCCAGCGCACACTGCGGGGCGATGTGCACCGTCTGACCGATACGGCAGTCATGGTCGACCGTTGCGCCCGTGTTGATGATAGCGAGATCATCGATCACCGATTCTGCGTTAATTATGGCGCCCGCCATCACCGCGACCCCGTGACCCAGAGTAGCGCTTGGCGAAATGACCGCAAGCGGGCTGATCGCGTTGACTAACTGGTAGCCTTGCCCGGCGTAAAGAGTGCCTAGACGCTCCCTAAGGCGGTTCGAACCAACGGCAACAAAGACTCTGGAATAGCCCTCCGAACGCAGAAAGCTAAGGTTTTCGTCTCCCCGCAGAATCGGGACACCCAGGCAGTTCTCTGGGCTGTCCGGAGCTCCCACGCAATAAGCAACGCTCTCCCCCATGGCCCGGAGAAGTTCAATGCACACTTTTGCATGACCTCCCGCGCCAACTACAATAATTCCTGATCTCATGACAGTCGGCCCCACGCCGCAGATTCCGCTCGCGCGAAGAAAAGATTGACGGATTCCGTCTGCTCCAGTTCGTCAAGCGACCAGCATTCAAGCGCCCCAGATTCATGGTTGATCACCCGGCAATCCAAACCTAGTTGGCTGAATGACGCGAACCATTGGCTCGGGGTGCTCCCGATCCGGCGCAGGTGCGAAGAGCCGAACTCAACAATCAAGGCAATATCCGGATTACCAGCGATCAAGGATGTCCCCCCCTCAATCACTTCAAGTTCAGCCCCTTCGGCATCGATTTTCATAAGGTCAATCCGTTGGCCGGAAGCGATGACGCCATCGAGTCTGACCGAGGTGACCTCCATCGGGCCTTGCGCATTGTTCGGTGAGGGCTCCAACGGAAACAGGGAGTGATGCCCGCTAGTGGCGCCGATGAAAAGTTGCTTGTGGCCGGCGGTATTGGAAACAGCCGCCTGATGGATCTCTGTCATTTTCGAAAATCCATTCATCCAGATGGATTTTTCGAGCATGCGCATCGTCGGTTCAAACGGTTCAAAAGCTATGATCTTTCCCTGCCCCTGCATTGCTCGAGCAGCCGCTAAGGTATGCATTCCAACATTAGCGCCAACATCGACATAGACATCTCCGGGTCTCAAATATTTTTGAATCAAAATCCTTGTCCCGCGTTCAAGCTCACCAGTATCCAGCAAACATGAAAGCAACGCATGATCGGATGCAGCGCAGAGAAGAAAGCCCACTTGAGTTCTAACTAGAACCTCACCCGCCCCGCAGTTTATAGCTATTTTTCGGGCGGCGCCAGCGGTGTAAATCTCAATTAGGTCAAGTCGAGACAAAAGGTCACCGCGCAGCAGCTGGAAACTCGCAAGGGTAGAGGCCGACGCCCTCTGGATCTCTTGCGCCGTAGCAGCCGACGCCGTCTGGATTTCCTGCTGGATCTCTTGCGCCGTAGCAGCCGACGCCGTCTGGATTTCCTGCTGGATCTCTTGCGCCGTAGCAGCCGACGCCGTCTGGATTTCCTGCTGGATCTCTTGCGCCGTAGCAGCCGACGCCGTCTGGATTTCCTGCTGGATCTCTTGCGCCGTAGCAGCCGACGCCGTCTGGATTTCCTGCTGGATCTCTTGCGCCGTAGCAGCCGACGCCCTCTGGATTTCCTGCTGGATCTCTTGCGCCGTAGCAGCCGACGCCGTCTGGATTTCCTGCTGGATCTCTTGCGCCGTAGCAGCCGACGCCCTCTGGATTTCCTGCTGGATCTCTTGCGCCGTAGCAGCCGACGCCCTCTGGATTTCCTGCTGGATCTCTTGACGTAAGCCATCAATCAAATAACGGCGAACCCTAAAGGCGATCGGCCGGACGGCTGGTTTTAAAAGCCGATAAATGTATTTCGCAACTGCGCGAAGCAATCTCTTGAACCAGATTTGATGTGGAACTTTATCGGAATCACTGGGCGCATGAACAGTCACAATCGGTATATTATCTTGGATATCTTCATGCCGAGACACCGGAAGCGTTTTCCGCTTGAAACCAGACTCAAAAGCAACTTTAATATCTAACCCTGTTCTAGCAATGGAATTCATTTGTCATAACCCAAAGTATGCCTGACACACCGAATCCGGATCTCCATCCATGCGAATTTTTCCATGCTCAAGCTAGATGACCCGATTACACGTACGCAATACCAAATCACAAGAATATTCGTGGATTGAACTAGGCCGTGTTGACAAAGTGGATTGAACGAAGCCGCTGACGCGGCATTTGGTGTGAGTTTTGGGGATGGTGCCCTGTCTGCGAGGAATGCGGTTGTTGAAGCCCGATCCTTGAGACAGGAGCACCCCGATAAGCAAAGCCATCAGCTTCCTGCGCCGCCGCATGATCGAGGACATTGCCGTCCGCAATTTCTCGCCAGCGACGCAGCGATCTTACCTGCATGCAGTGTCGAAGTTCAGCCACCAATTCGGCCGTTCACCGGATCGGCTTGGACTTGAGGATGTCCGAGCCTTTCAGGTGCATCTGGTGGCAACCGGCATTTCCTGGCCGGCGCTGAACCAGACGGTCTGTGCGCTGTGGTTCTTCTACGGCGCGACGCTCGGCCATGCCGAGATCCCGGAGCTCATCGCCCATGCGCGCGCGCCGCGCAAGCTGCCGGAAGTGTTTTCTGCCGACGAGGTCGTGCGCTTTCTCGAGGCGGTGCCGAGCCTGAAGACGCGCACGGCATTGACTGCGGCCGATGCGGCGGGTCTGCGTGTTTCCGAGGTTGTCGGGCTCAAGGTGGCTGACATCGACAGCCAGCGTGGCGTCATCCGGGTCCGCCACGGCAAGGGCGGCAAGGACCGCTACGTGCTGCTGTCTGCGCAGCTCCTGCATATCTTGCGGACCTACTGGCGGCTTTCGCGGCCGCCGGATTGGCTATTTCCGCGCAGCGACGGCTCCGGACCGATCAGCATTACGGTTCTTCATGCCGCCTGCCGCTCGGCGCGGGCCGCCGCCGGCATCGACAAGCGCGTGACGGTACACACGCTTAGGCACTCCTTCGCCACCCATCTGCTGGAAAACGGCACAGACATCCGTATCATCCAGGTGCTGCTCGGCCACGAACATCTGTCGAGCACGGCGCGCTACACCAAAGTTTCGAGCAGACTTATCCGGCGCACGCAAAGCCCGCTCGTCCGGCTCAACATTGGCGTGGTGCTGCCGAACTGACGCAGCCTCCATGTCGGGAGACTGGAGGTAGCGGATGTTTTCCGCCGTCATGGCGAAACCTACCGGCAGATCCATCACGCTCATCTGGACCGTGTCGAGAGGCCATCTTCCTTTCACCACTCGCAGTTCGTCGCGTCCGGCGAAGTTTTCTCCGGACGCATGTTCTTCATGCAGATATCGACGCAGCTTGATAAGTTTTTCCGTGGCGGAGCAGCGCCCAGACGATACGGGTCAACTTCGCGGCCAGCGCGACGACGGCAACGTTGGGATGGGCTTGGATCAAAAGCGCACGTAGCCACGATCCAATCGCAGTGTCGGTTTTAGCCAGCGAGGGCATAGCAGATCGCGCGCCCTGGATCAGCATCTTGCGCAGATATCGGCTACCCCGCTTCGTGATCCCGAGTAGCTTCGGCCTGCCGCCGGTGGTGACCTGGCGAGGCACGGGCCCCAACCAGGCAGCAAGATCGCGTCCCTTCGAGAAGGTTGCTGCGCTGCCCACCGTGGCTACCAGCGCGGTGGCGTTCAGTGCTCCGATGCCAGGAATGCCTGTCAGCCGCCTAGCCCGATCGTCGGTCCGAGCCATGGTTGCGAACTCGGCGTCAATGGCGGTGATCCGACGGTCCAACTCGTCCCAGCGTGTTTGCATGTCGCCGAGCTGGAACGCCATGCGCCGGCTCAACGCATCCGCGCCTGAATCCAACAATTCTCCGAGCAGGAGGCGCAGTCGGGCGTAGCCCTGCGCCGCGACGTGCCCGCGCTCCAGCAGAAGGCTCCTTATCTGGTTGGTCAACGAGGTGCGTTCGCCGACCAAGCGATCGCGCACCCGATGCATCGTCTGAACGTCGAGTTGCTCCTCGCTCTTGAGTTCGACGAAGCGCATGGTTGGCCAGGTCGCCGCTTCGGCGTCACGGTCGTCGTTCTTCTGCGCCTTGACGTACGGGCGCACATATTCAGGCGACATCAAGCGGACTTCGTGGCCGAGTCCCGCTAACATGCGGCCCATGTGATGCGCTCCGCAACACGCCTCCATTGCCATCGTGCAAGGCGGCAGTTTGGCGGCGAACGCGATCACCCCGTCGCGTCGCATCCGCCGTCGCACGATCACCGATCCATCTGCGTCGAGGCCGACGATGCTACAGCTGTTCTTGCCCAGGTCGATACCGAGGATCACTATGCTCATGGTCCGTTCCTTCCTTTCTTGAACACCGACATCCTACACAGGCGTCGGCGGGAGGGGCGGGCGATCCATAAAGGGGGACTCATAAGGAGGCTTTTGGTCGATCACGCGGCGGCTTTACGACGAAAATTCACGCCCGAACCGACAGTCAAGGACGCCCTCCCGGCTCTGTCCTGACCGGCGGCGAAGCATGAGACTACAGCGCCGTTCCCGCCCACTTGGATATGCCTTTCCACAAGCCCCGGCCGTACCTGGCTGATAAGAGGTGCGATGGCGATACCGTGCGCCAAAGCCTGCTGTTGGCTGGCATCAGTCCAGTCATTCCTCCGAAGTCAAACCGCAGGGAACCAATTCCTTGCGACTTCCGGGCCTACAAGGACTGGAACCGGATTGAGCGAATGTTCAACAAGGTCAAACAGTTCCCCAGGATCGCCACTCGATACGACAAAACCAAAGCGTCCTTTGCAGCTTTCCTCAATCTCGCGGCTGCACGCATCTGGATACTAGGGTTAAAACCCAATGATCATATTGAATTAATGTAGCAAATCAGATTCAATTCGTCCAAACAACGGTTTGGAGGCTCTAATGGGACGTCTGTTTTGGTTGTCGGAGAACAGTGGGCAGTGATCGAGCCGCTTTTGCCGAGGCACAAGGGCGGTGCCCGCCGGGTTGATGACCGCAGGGTGATCTCCGGCATTATCCATGTCCTCAAGGTGGGTTGCCGCTGGTGCGAT
>NZ_JABFCZ010000048.1 GCF_014692675.1 Roseibium aggregatum
ATTTCCAAACATCCTTGACTTAGATCAAGTAGCACCCGGTCGCCGGAGCGGTAGCGTCATCGCATCATAGCGAGTGACCCATGTCCGACAGCCAATCCCCTCCCGGCCTCCTGCCGGGCTTCATCTCCTCCCTGATCTCCCCGCTTCCCAGGGCCCCCATGGAAGAAATTCTCTCCCGCCTGATCCGCAACCTGATTGCCAGGCGGCCCGACCTGATGACCCGTCTTGGAGAAACGGCAGAGGTTCCGATCGCCGTCGTGCCCGATGACCTGCCCCATGCCTTTCATCTGTCCCTCGACCGATACAATCCCAGGGTCCGCATCGTGGACAAGGAACGGGTCAAGGACGCTTCGGCCGTCATCCGGGCGCCGTTTCTCGTGCTGCTGGGGCTTCTGGACGGCACGTTCGACGGCGACGCGGTCTTTTTCAGCCGCAGCCTGCGGATCGAAGGGCGGATGGATCATGTCCTTGCCTTGCGGAACACCCTGGAGGAAGCGGACCTGACACCGGCCGAGTTCGCCGGCCTGACCGGCACGGCCGCCGATCTTGCCAACCGGTTTGCCGGCCGGGCGCTCGGCATGGCGCGTTACATGACCGGCGCTCGCGAACTGGATCCGCCGGCGTCGGGAAGCGCGCGCTGATGACGAACACCCCTCTCCTTGAACTGGTCTGCCCAGCCGGCACCCCGTCCTCGCTGCGCACCGCGGTCGATGCCGGCGCCCACGCCGTTTACTGCGGCTTCAACGACGAGACGAACGCCCGCAATTTTCCGGGCCTCAATTTCTCCCCCGATGAACTGCGCGACGGCATTGCCTATGCGCACAAGGCAGGCGCAAAGGTTCTGGTCGCCATCAACACCTTCGCGACCGCCGGTGCGACCGAAACCTGGCGAAAGGCGGTCGACCGGGCGGTTACAAGCGGCGCGGACGCGATCATCGCGGCGGATATCGCCGTCCTGGATCATTGCGCCACACACCATCCGAAGCAGCGCCTGCACCTCTCCGTCCAGGCCGCCGCCAACACGCCGGAAGCGATCGAGTTCTATGCGCAGACCTTCGGCGTCAAGCGCGTCGTCCTTCCGCGCGTTCTTTCGGTGTCTGAAATCGCCGCGCTCAACGCGGAAATCTCCGTCGAAACGGAAGTCTTCGTCTTCGGCGGGCTCTGCGTGATGACGGAAGGACGCTGCGCGCTGTCCTCCTATGCCACGGGCAAGTCCCCCAACCTGACCGGCGTCTGCTCGCCGCCCGACCATGTGTCCTATTGCGAGGACCCGTCCGGCAATCTGCTGACGCGGCTCGGCGGGTTCACCATCGACAGTTTCCCCCAAGGCGAGCCGGCCGGATACCCGACGCTGTGCAAGGGCCAGTTCACGGCTCGCGGCAAGACAAGCCACCTGTTTGAAGACCCGGTCAGCCTGAACGCCGCCGATCTGCTGCCGGATCTGGCCAGGGCCGGCGTGACCGCCCTGAAGATCGAGGGCCGCCAGCGGGGCAAGGCCTACATCGGCCAGGTGGTGCGGGCCTTCCGCTCCGCCGTGGACGCCCTCGCCGCCGGCGCCGACACCCTTCCCGACATGGCCGCCCTGAAAGGCCTGTCGGAAGGAGGACGCCAGACAGCGGGCTCCTACCGGAAAACCTGGAGATAGGCGGATATGAGCGCAGCTCCCATCGAACTCGCCCTCGGGCCATGTCTCTTCAACTGGCCGGCGGACCGGATGACCGATTTCTATGCCCGGATCGCGGACGAGGCCCCGGTCGAGCGGGTCTATGTCGGCGAGGTCGTCTGCGGCAAGCGCATGCCCTTCACCGATCCGATCTGGGCAGACGTGATCGAACGGCTGACCGGCGCGGGCAAGACGGTCGTCTTTTCATCGCTGGCGCAACCCTCCAGCAAACGGGACCGCAACGCGCTGACCCTGCAGGCGGGCTACGACCTGCCGATTGAAATCAACGACATGTGCATGCTTCCCGCGTGCACCGGCAGACCGTTTACCGCCGGTCCGTTCCTCAACTGCTACAACGAGGTCTGCCTTTCGTTTCTGGCGGCGCGCGGCGCGACCGACTGGTGTCCGCCCGTGGAACTGCCGCTCTCCTCGATCCGGACAATCGCGGCGCTGGTTCCCGAAGTCGGGATCGAACTCTTCGCCTTCGGCCGGTTGCCGCTGGCGCTCTCCTCCAGGTGCTATCATGCCCGCTCCCATGGCCTGAGCAAGGATTCCTGCCAGTTCGTCTGCGACAAGGATCCGGACGGGATGGATGTCACCACGGTGGACGGGCAGCGCTTCCTGGCCACCAACGGGATCCAGACCCTTTCCGACAGCTGCCAAGTCGCAGCGCTTGCCCCGGATCACCTGCGCAGCCTCGGCATATCGCGGCTGCGCCTGTCGCCCCATTCGACGGACATGGTTCGGGTCGCTAGCCTTTTCCGGCAATGCCTGGACCGGGAGATCGCCCCGGACGAACTGGAAGCCAGGCTGGAGGAAACGGGCCTGCCGGCCCCTATCTGCAATGCCTATCTGAACGGAGACGCAGGGTGGAAGAAAGAGACACTGAGCCTCTAGGGCCTTTCCCGTTCGACGGCACAGGCGAGCGTCCCGATGACTGGCTCAACCGGGTTCAGCGCGCCCTATCCGCCCTGGATCTGCCCTGTGCGTGCCAGGACAAGGTCGACCGCACCATCCTTGCCCTGGAGGAATGGGAAACGCAGAAAGTAAGGCGCCGTCTGGTCTCGGATATCCTGGAGGACTTCTCCCGCCTGAAAGCGGGACTTGCTTACCTGGGCGAGCTGCAGCAGCTCGGCCGGCAGCCGGTCCCGGCGGAGGTTCTCAAGGATCACTCCGAAAGCCTGAAATTCCTCGCCGACACGGCAGACCGCTGCGCCCGGCATCTTGACGCCCTGGCCCGGGTCGACGGCAAAGAGGCCAGATCCTAGGCTGTTGTTGCCAGACCGAGCCTTTTGAGCCGGTAATCGAGTTTGGCGCGGGAGATTCCCAGCTCGCGGGCTGCCGCGGCAACATTGCCTTTGGTCCGGGTCAATGCGGCCTGATAGGTCTGCCGCTCGACGTCCTCGAATGGAACGGGCTCCTGTGCGGATCCGCCGCCGCTCAAGGAGCGCGTGAGGTCGAAAGGCGTGAAACCGAGGCGTCCTTCCCGGGAGAGGTTGACGGTGAAGCCCGGCAACGGCTCGGAACCGGCAAAGAGATGGATCACGTCGATCTGGCCTCCCTCGTCGGCATAGACGACACCGCGTTCCACGAGATTCTGCAATTCCCGGATATTGCCCGGATAGTCGTATTTCAGCAGCGCATCGGCCGCCCGGCGGGTGAAACCGGTAACGGTTTTTCCGTGCCGCTTGGAGTAGGTGCTGAGAAAATGCGCCATCAGAAGCGGAATGTCGTCGCGCCGCTCGCGCAGCGGGGGTATCGCAATCGGAAAAACGCACAGGCGGAAATAGAGATCCTGCCGGAAGCGGTTCGCTGCGACCTCTTCGGCGAGATCGACATTGGAGGCCGCCACGACCCTGACATCGACATGGGTCGTCCTGGCCGCACCGACCCGCTCGATTTTCCGCTCCTGAAGGGCACGCAGCAATTTGCCCTGCGCCGAATAGGTCAGCGAGGCGACCTCGTCGAGAAACAGCGTGCCGCCAGAAGCGCGCTCGAAATAGCCAGGGCGGGAACTGGTTGCGCCGGTAAAGGCCCCTTTTTCCACGCCGAACAGTTCGGATTCCACCAGATTTTCCGGAATGGCAGCGCAGTTGATGGCGACGAACGGCCCCTTGGCCCGCCGGCTCATTTCGTGGAGCTGGTTGGAGAAGAGTTCCTTGCCGACACCGGATTCGCCGACGAAGAGCACCGTTGCCTCGGTCTCCGCCACTTTCTGAAGCAGAAGCCGTGTCCGCACGAAACTGGCCGAAACGCCAACCGCGATACCGTCGCCATCCGGGCCTGCAACAGGTTCCGCGTTCTGCGTCTTCACGGTCCGCGCCGGATAGCTGCGGCGGTTCTTCCATTCCAGCCCGAAATATTCGCGTTCCGGCGCATCGCGACCCCAGGCATCGGCATGCTGGCCGACGACAAGACACCGCTTCGCGCCCATGCCCGCGCATTCGATCTCGCGGAAGATCACCGGTTTGCCGAACAGCTGTGTCGTATAACCCGACGGATAGCCGGTCTGCAGCCAGCAGACCGGCTCGCTGGCCAATCCGTAGCTGGCGATATGCTCGGCGGCTTCGGAGGATTCGTCCCAATAGAACTCACCGAAATAGGTGCCCCTGGTTCCGTCGAATTCGAAATGTTTCGTGGTTACCTTGACGAAACCCTCCAGCGTGTGGACACGCGGGCCCGCGGCAAGCGCATGGGTCAGGTCCTCGTTGGGAAACCGCTTCTGGATCAGCTCCGCATCGCGCAGACCCTGCATGTAGCCCACCCGCATGAAGATCGCCTTCGCGGCCTCGGTGCCGAACGCGTCTATGATCTCGGCGCGCAGCCGGCCCAGCACCAGGGACTGCATCAGGACCATACGCTGATCGTTGAGCCATATCCGGCCATCGCCCAGTGCGAAATGCAGTGCCTCCGTGAGATCTTCGAAGGTCGGTGCCGCCCCGGTACCCAGCTCGCTGCTGGCACCGCGCGTCAGGATCTTCGACGCGCGCCGAGAAGCTTCCGCGAGCGAGATGAGCGTTTCCCTGGATTTCATCCTTTTCCTCCCGCCTCATGAATTCATGAAATCAGGAGAATTGAAAGTTCAATTCATCAAATAGTGAAAATTTCTAAGGCGAATTCAGAAGCCGGGAAACGACGGGAGCAGAATGCCCGTCCACCCTTTCGTTTCCTATGACGCTGATTTCACGCGATATCTCCGGTCGATAAGTGCTTTCCCCGATACCGCGCGGGGAATTGGCACAGCACTTGCGACGTCTCCGCCGGCCCGCTTGAGGAGGCGGCTAGGGAGGAGATCGGTCATCCGGTCAGTTGAGATTTTGAGCCCCGGGACTGGTCCCGGGTCGACGGCGGAGCTGTGGCTTCGGGCCGCCCGCCGGTGAAACGAAATCGGGAGGACAGACATGAACGTGGAAAATCAGCAATTCATCGCCACCGGGAAATGGGAAGGTAAAGCCCTGTTTTCCGATTGGCAGACGACCAGCGCAGGCGTCGCGCAGGTCTGCGATCCGTCGACCGGCGAAGTGCTGGCCACCGTCGGGATCGGCGGTGCTTCCGATATCAGGAGAGCCGCCGCCGAGGCGCGCAAGGCGCAGCGCGAATGGGCGAAGACCCTGCCGACCGTCCGTCAGGCGATCCTCAACAAGGCCGCCGACCTCCTGGAACAGAACGCGGAAGAGCTGATCCCCTGGATCATGAAGGAATCGGGCTCCATCCAGCCCAAGGCGGGCATCGAAATCGAACACGGCGCCCTGTTCATCCGCAACTCGGCCACCCTGGCAACCCAGCCGACGGGCATAATGATTGCCGGCTTCGACGAGCGCACGAATTACGCAAAGCGTGTGCCGCATGGCGTTGTCGGCGTCATTTCGCCCTTCAACTTTCCGCTGGTGCTTTCCGTACGCGCCATTGCCTCGGCATTGGCGCTCGGCAATGCGGTGGTGCATAAGCCGGATCCGCGCACACCGATCTCCGGCGGCATCATAATCGCCCGGATCTTCGAGGAAGCCGGTTTGCCGAAGGGCGTCTTGCAGATCGTTCCCGGCGGAGCGGAAGCCGGCGAGGCGCTGTGCTCCGATCCCGATATCGCAATGATCTCGTTCACAGGCTCGGCAAAGGGTGGTTCGCGGGTCGGCGAACTTTGCGGCAAGCATTTGAAGAAGGTTCAGCTTGAGCTTGGCGGCAAGAACGCACTTGTTGTCCTCGAAGACGCCGATCTCGACATCGCGGCATCGAATTCCGCTTGGGGCGCGTTCCTGCACCAGGGCCAGATCTGCATGGCGACGGGGCTCATTCTTGCTCATGAGAGCGTGGCCGGCGCGCTGACCGAGCGCCTCGTCGCCAAAGCCGCGCATCTGCCGTGCGGCGACCCGTCCTCCGGCCAGGTGGCGCTGGGGCCGATCATTTCCGACAATCAGGTCGAGACCATCCAGGCCATCGTGGACGACGCAGTTGCCAGGGGCGCGGACCTTCTTGCCGGCGGCACCCATGACGGGCGGTTCTACGCGGCGACCGTTCTTTCAGGCGTCAAGCCCGGCATGCGCGCCTTCGAGGAGGAAATCTTCGGCCCGGTCGCCTGCATCGTCTCCTTCGGTACGGATGAGGAAGCTGTCGAACTCGCCAATATGAGCGATTATGGCCTCGCCGCCGGTGTTATCTCCAAATCCACCGGCCGTGCCCTGGCGCTCGGCGAACAGCTCAATGTCGGCCAGCTCCATATCAACGACCAGACGGTCAATGGCGGCCCGTTCGCGCCCTTTGGCGGACGCGGCAAGTCCGGCAACGGCAGCCGTATCGGCGGTCCCGCCGACATCGAGGAATTCACCCAGTGGATGTGGATCTCGGTGAAAGACGAAGCAACGCCCTACCCGTTCTGATCCTCTCGCGGCCCGCTTTCGGCACCTGCGGGCGCCGGAGCGGGCCGTCCCCCGTTTCCTTCGAAGATCTGGAGAATGAATGATGCAAATCCGTGCCGCGATCGCCCGTGAAAAGGGTGCCACTCTCAGCCTTGAAAATATCGAGATCGACGAGCCGCGCGCCGGCGAGATTCTGGTCAAGGTTGCCGCCACTGGCGTCTGCCACACCGATCTGGTGGTCCGCGACGGCATGCTGCCGACGCCGATGCCCGTGGTGCTTGGCCACGAGGGGGCCGGTGTGGTGGAGAAGGTCGGCGGCGCGGTCACCAAGGTGAAACCGGGAGACCATGTGGTGATGACCTTCGATTCCTGCGGCGCCTGTCCGAGCTGCCGGGAACATGCCATCACCTACTGCCACGAATTCTTCCCGCGCAACTTCTTCGCCACGCGCGCAGATGGAACCACCGCGCTGAAGAAGAACGGCGAAGTGATCCATTCCAACTTCTTCGGCCAGTCGTCTTTCGCGACCTATGCGCTTTGCGGTGAAGCCAATGTGGTGAAAGTGCCGGACGACGTGGAGCTGGCGCTGCTTGGCCCGCTTGCCTGCGGCGTTCAGACCGGCGCGGGCGCGGTGATGAATGCGCTCAAGGTTTCGCCGGGCAAAAGCTTCGCGGTGTTCGGGACCGGTTCGGTTGGCCTGTCCGCGCTCATGGCCGCCAAGGTTGTCGGTGCGACGACGATCGTTGCCGTCGATATGAACGACGAGCGCCTGAATAACGCCCGCGAGCTCGGCGCCACCCACACGATCAATCCGGGCAAAGCGAACGCGAGCGAGGAAATCATGAAGATCACCGGCTACGGCGTGAACTTCGCTCTCGACACGACCGGCCTGCCCGGCGTTATCCGCAGCGCGGTGGAAAGCCTTGCACCGATGGGCGCCTGCGGCATTCTCGGCGCCTCGGGACCGGAGGCGGAGATTGTTCTCAACGAGACCCATTTCATGAGCGCGGGCCGCAAGCTGATCGGCATCGTCGAGGGCGAATCCAACCCGGATGTCTTCATCCCGATGCTGATCGAGCTCTACCGCAAGGGCGATTTTCCCTTCGACAGGCTCGTGACGTTTTACGACTTCGAAAACATCAACGACGCAATCCGCGATTCAGAGGCCGGACGGGCCATCAAACCGATTGTCCGCATGCAGTAGCCGGATGGCCGTTGCCGGTCACGGGAAAACGGGAGAAAACATGTCCAAGGAACAGCTCGATTTTATTCTGCAGGTCAGCGCCGAGAATCCGCCGCCGGAAAATGCCGGTCCGGCCGAAATGCGCGTCTGGTTCGAAGCCATCAACGAACAGACACCCATTGCCGAGGGTGCGATGATCGAGAACCTGTCGGTCGGCCCCTGCGGCGCGGAGATGATCCGCATGCCGGATACCAGGCCGGGTCAACTGCTCATTTTCTACCATGGCGGCGGTTTCCTGTTCGGTTCGCCGCGTTCGCACCGCGTGATCGCCTCGAATCTGGCGCGGGCCTCGGGTGCGGCGGTGCTCAGGGTCGATTACCGTCTGGCTCCGGAACATCCCGCCCCGGCAGCGCATGACGATTGTCATGCCGCTTACAGATGGGCGCTTGATCAGGGCTATGCGCCTTCTTCGATCGCGCTGTGCGGCGATTCAGCCGGTGGCAACATGGCGCTTGCTACGGCTGTCCGCGCCCGCGACGAAGGTTTACCTCTGCCGGCCTGTGTCGTGCTGATGTCACCGGCTCTCGACCTGGCCGATGACGGCGACTCCCATCGCTCCGTCGTGGACGCCCCCCTGCTGACGCCGGAGCTGATGGGCCTGTTCAACATGATCTATATCGGCGATGGCGACCGCCGTTCGCCGACCGTCACGCCGTTCTACAGCGACATGGCCGGCCTGCCGCCCGTTCTGGTGCATGTGGGTTCGTGGGAAATCCTGCACGACGACAGCATCACGATTGCCGAGCGGATCAGCGCCGCGGGCGGAACCGCGGAGCTGAAAATCTGGGACGGCATGGTTCATTCCTGGCAGCTCTTCGCGCCGATGCTCGACGAGGGCATGGCCTCCATCGACGAGGCCGGTGCGTTCGTCAAAAAGCACCTGAACTCATAAGATCCGCCCTGCCGCCGGATGACTGCGTGGAGGGTGAAGACGCGATCCTTGAGGACAGCGTCAGCGGCGGGCGATGTCGAGGATGGCGACGTGCCAGGTACATGACGCCCCGGCGGGGTCGCCGGCGAAGCTCGAGCTGTTCGGCGATCGTGCCGTGCGTAAACGGTCCTCCCCGATCGTCGACTCGGTTCCCACGTTGCCCGGGAAGCTCATCACAGGTCCGCGGACCGGTGCGCGCTTTGCTCAGCCCGCCCAGGCGAAATAGGCCAGGTAAAGCGATCCCAGCGTTCCCAGCCCGAAGACCGGAACCCGGATGAAGGGCACGCCGCTGTAATAGAGTGGAACATAGGCCGCACGGCCCAGTACGATCAGCAGTGCGACAAGCGCGCCACCCGGGATGACGGCATCCGACAGCGTCGCAAGCACCAGAGCCGGCACAACATAGGCCGCCGATTCCACCTGGTTCTGAAAGGTCCGCGCCACCCGCAGGGCAAAGCCCGATTTCTCGACCGGCGGGCGGTTCGACGAAAAACCGAAGGCGAGGCCCTGGGTCGCATAGGTGGTCATGATTTCCATCCCGAGCGTGGCGATCGTGATCAGGACAAAGGCGGCAAGCGCGTTTTCGTAACTCATGTCGGCATCTCCCTTGGCGCCGTTCACCCGGCGGGGGTTGCGGCCGTCGCTGATTGGTGTATTCAATCCATTCGGCTAGATATATATCTAGTCAATCGGATAGATTGTCAATTCCGGAATCGCGACACATGCCAAGGCGCCGAAAAACCGACCCCGACCAAGCCCTCACCGCGGCAGCGCTTCTGTTCTGGCGCGAAGGCTACCACGCCGTCGGCACACGCCAGATCGAGGCCGAGACGGGTGTCACCCGGTTCACGCTTCAGACCGCCTACGGCGGGAAGATGCCGCTGTTTCTGAAGGCCCTTGACCACTACCTCGATCGTTTCGAAGCGACGCTGGCACCGAGGATGACCGATGGTCGGCTTGAAACCCTTGCCCGGTGGTTCGAGGCCAACGTCCCGCCGGAGGATTTGGCACCGGGGGCCCCATTCGGCTGTCTGATGGTCAACAGCATTTGCGAATTCGACGGCGGCGATGCCGGCGTGTCGGCCCGCGCGGAACGGTTCTTCACGATGCTGCGGCAGGGATTCGGTGAGGCTCTGGCAGCGATCGAGCGCAATGGCGCAATGGCGCCGGGGCTGGATATCGAGGCGCGAACCCAGCTGCTGACCGCCTGCGCGGTGTCGATGAACATCGCGATGCGGGCAGGAAGCGCGGGCGGCGACCCGGCAGCCATTGCGCGAGCCGCCGCGGTAATGGTCCGGTCCTGGGCACCGGCAGACTGCGGTCCGCACATCTAGGGTCAGAACTCATCGCAATTCGTCTGTGGGCCGGCATCCGGATGTCGGCGGCTCACCGGATCAGTCGCGCCAATGCGACTTGAGCACATCCACGCCACGCTCTCCGACCGCGCGCATTTTTGCGGACAGCTCCGGCGACTTGGCAATGCGCGCCAGCGAAACGGCCCCCAACAGCAGCGCCATCATGGCCAGGCCCGGGTCCACGTCGTCCTGCTCGCCGGTCGCCAGCAGCGCCGCCATTCTTTCCATGGCGGACGATGCCTCGGTCTGTGCCGGCCCATCATCACGCGCAATCTCCGCACCCAGCGCGATGAGCGGGCAGCCGTGGCCCGGGTCGCCGACATGCTCCGATGACAGATATCGGGCGAGGAAACGCGCCTGCGCCTCCTCCCGATCCGGCGCGGCTTCCGCTTCCGACAGCAGTTCCTCGACCGCACGCCGAAAGGCGGCGGTGACCAGCGCCTGCTTCGAATCGAAATGTCGGTAGAATCCGCCATGGGTGAGGCCGGCAGCTTTCATGATATCGGCGACGCTCGTTGCTTCGATACCTCGCTCGCGGAACAGACGCGCGGCGGCGGTCAGAATCCGGTCATGACTCTCCTCTTTCGCGCTGGCGGACATACGCGGCATTCGGGCCTCCTTGCAGGCTTGACAATTTAGCTTTCAAGTATCATCTAAATATTAAGATTACAATCATCATCCAAATGAGTTGCCAATGCCAGACCCCTCGCCCAAGGCCTCCCCCACTGCTCCGCGCTTTGTACCCGACCGTGAGCTTTATCCCTTCGCCTCCCATTGGCAGGACCTGGGCGACGGCAACCGCGTGCATTATCTCGATGAGGGAAAAGGGCCGGTTCTGCTTCTCCTGCATGGCAATCCCGCCTGGTCGTTTCTCTACCGCAAAATCATCACGCAGCTCAGCCGATCGTTCCGCTGCGTCGCACCCGACCTGCCGGGTTTTGGCCTTTCAGTGGCAAGTCCCGGCTTTGGTTTCACCGCCCGGGAGCATAGCGACGCGATCATCGACCTGATCGACCGGCTCGACCTCAAGGGGGCGACCGTGATGGTGCAGGACTGGGGCGGACCGATCGGGTTGCGCGCCGTTCAGGCCCGGCCGGACCGGATCGACCGGCTGATCATCGGCAATACCTGGGCATGGCCCTTTGACCGGCGCGGGCCGCGGATGTTCTCGGCGCTGATGGGCGGTTTGCCGGGGCGCGTCGCGGCCTTCGGTTTCAACGGCGTGGTGCGGTTCTTCTTTCGAAAGGGCGTCGCCAATCCCCTGCCGCGCCAGGCCTTGCAAATGTACCTTGCGCCCTTTCGCAAGCGAAGCGCGCGCAGACCCACCCACATCTTCCCGCGAGAACTGACGGCGGCCGAGCCCTTCCTTCGCGAGGTCGAGCGTGGCCTGGCGGCCATCTCGGACAAGCCTGCGTTGATCCTTTGGGGAGACCGCGATTTTGCGTTCAGGGAGCACGAGCGCGCTCGTTTTCGGGCGCTCTTTGCCGATCACCGCGACATAACCCTGCACGGTGCCGGGCATTTCATCCAGGAAGACGCGCCCGACGCGATCTGCAAGGCGATCGAGGCGTGGTTTTCCGTCCCACCGCTCCCCGAAACACCAGGGACCGCACGTTAAGGAAAGGACATCACCATGTTCGACACAATTGCGACATTCTACGTCCAGAGCTTCGGCATCTTTCTGACCGCCGTCGTGATCGGACTTCTGGCGTTAGGCGCCTTTCGAGCGAATATGGCTCCCCGGCGCGCGGCCTGGATCATCGCTGCGCTGGCAGCCTTCCTGTCGTTGTGGTTCGTCGCGATGGGTCCGCTGGCGCGGGCCGGACTCCTGTTGCCGCCGCCGACGCTGACCGATCCGCCCTTTGCGCTCATGCCACTCATCGGCGGAGCGGTGCTGCTGTGGAGCCTTGGACGGTTCACCCAATCCGGCCGCGCCATTCTGTCCGGTCTCGACCAGCATCATCTGATCGGATTTCAGGTCTTCCGGATGATGGGCGGACTGTTCCTTCTGGGATGGGCGATGGGAAGGATCCCGTGGGAATTCGCCCTGCCGGCGGGAGTGGGCGACGTCTGGGCCGGCGTTGCGGCGATGCGGGCGCTTTCCGCGCTCAATCGGGGGGAGCCGGACGCCGGGCACAAGGTGCTTTGGGCCAATGTCGTTGGCCTCACCGATTTCGCCGTGGCCGTGGCAGCCGGAGTGACCACGTCCGAAGGTTTCCTGCACATTCTGTCGCTCGATGCCCCCAACATCATAAACCTCTATCCGCTGGCGCTGTTCCCCGCCTATTTCGTGCCGATCTTCATCGCCTTCCACCTGTTCTCGCTCGCGAGACTTGGGCAAGGCGCCGACGCCGTCCAGACGGCTCACGCGTGACGGGAGGCCGGGATGTTCATGAAAAGCATTGAAACCCTGATGTTCCGCCACGAGGGGTCATCGCTGGGCGCCGGTTCGCACTCTCCCATCGGGCCACCAGATTCACACATCTTCGACCGCCTTGCCGTTTGATCGATGCGATTGGATTGCCCGAACAACTTCGCCGGGCAATGACGTCCTCGGGAAATGGTGATGCCCATCCGGCCGAACGCCGTCATCACACGGCGAAGTCCGGGTGATCCAATCCACCTCGCCATAATTCCGGATGGTCGGAAGGACATATCCTTCTCCGCCGCACCTCCGGGACAGATGGCATTGGAATGAAATGTGTGAATGTTGTAGCCCATTGGGACTGAACACATGGACTTTCCTCATGGGCAATCGCTCTGGGCTTTCCCTCAAGCCCTGCTGGACGCCAGATCGGCGCCTTTCCTGAGGTTGCGGAGCTTTTTCCAGGTGACTTCCGGGTCGATCTTGCCGTAGCCGGCAAAGGTGCCGAAGCCGCAGTCGGTGCTGGCGATCACCCGGTCTGGACCGACGATATCCACGAAGCGCTGCAGCCGCTGGGCGATCAGCTCCGGGTGTTCCACGTAGTTGGAACAGATGTCGATGACGCCCGGCGCCAGGATCTTGTCGTCCGGGATGTCCGCGTCCCGCCAGACCGTCCATTCGTGCTCGTGGCAGGGGTTGGCGCTTTCAAACAGGATGGTGCTCGGGCGCGCGCCCAAGACGACATCGATCACCTTTTCAAGCGCGATATCATGATCGTGCGGGCCCTCGTAATTGCCCCAGCACAGATGCATGCGCATCCGCTCCTTCGGCAGGCCTTCGGTTGCCGCATTCAGGGCCTCCACATTGGCGGCGGCGATCTTCACGAACTCTTCCTCCGACGCATCCTGGTAGCCGGTGTGGGCGGACATGGCGAGATCCGGACAGTCGAACTGGATATCCAGCCCGGCATCGAGAATGGCCTCGTATTCCGGCCGCATCGCCGCGACCAGGGCCTCCAGATAGGCCTCGTGGCTCGGGTAATAGCGGTTGACCTGAAACGCCGTGATCAGCCCCGGCGACGCCGCGTTCATGAAGGCCCGGGTCCCCTCGCCCTTCTCGGCAAGTGCTGTCTTGAAGCGGCGGATATCGTCGAGGGCCGGCTGCAGATCAATGAGCTTGACCTCGCCGATGCAGGACGCGCGGGTGAACTCCTGCTTCCCCATGATGGCGCTGAGCTTTCTGGCAAGGTCCGGATGGGCGGCGAGGTCCTTCGCGGGCTTGCGGTCGATATGCCCGCCGAAGCCGCTCAAGCGCTCCTGCATGTAGGTGGAATAGCCAACCTTGCCCAACTCACCGTCGGAGACGATGCTGACACCAGCCTCGCGCTGATGCTGGACCGCCTCGTTGATCGCCGCCTGAACGGCCGCCTCGAATTCGGCTTCGTCGAAGTCCTCGCCATGGTCCTTCGCCAGAAGCAGGGCGGACAGTTTATCGCCGCGCGGCAGGCTGCCCACGTGGGTCGTCTCGATTGCCATTTGTTTCCTCGGGTGGTTGTTGTTTGTTGGGTCGTCAGGGGTCCGCGGCGATTGGGGACGTGGCGATGTATGCCGGCAATCCAGACGGCGCGGAATTAGGCCCGAAGGTTGACGATCCTCGCGGGAATTGCAACCGGCATGTATGCATTTTCGCGTTCGGAGGAAGGCTCCGCCGGATCGGCGCATGGCCCCTTCCCTTCCAACCGGTCAGGTCAAGCCTAGGTTTGGGGATTGGGCAGCACGTACACCTCGCGGGGCACTTTATGGATGGTGTGTGATGGTCGTGAAGATCGGAAGCTTCCAGTCAGTGCGGGCGAACAAATGACTAAAACTGGGACCTATGCTACCCGACATTTTTGGGCAGAAGTTATAGTAGGCGGACACTCTAGTTTTCTCGCCAAAATTCAGCACATTAATGTTTCAGAATGCGAGAGCTTGATCACCCCCAAGAAATTCGCTTAACCAGCCTCAGGAAAGATCGGGATCCTGCGAGTAAGACTGTCTGATTCCAACATGGTCTCGCTACGCGTCTTTCAACCGCCTAACAAAGTACCAATAAGTGTCAACGCGCCACTCGCCATCAAATTACCCGCGGCTCCAGCCAAAGCAGAACGGGCGTCCGTAAGCAGTCCCTTTAGCTTACTGACATTCGGTTCGGGCATTTCTACTTCAACAAGTAATCCGCCAACAGCCAATGCTAGGCTTCGTGGACAAAGGGTATCCAGAGTTTGACTGAGGCGAGCGCGACAAAGCCGAGGTAGGATTCCTTGGTTTTGTCGTAGCGGGTCGCGATGCGCCGCCAGTTCTTGAGTTTGTTGAAGAGG
>NZ_JABFCZ010000049.1 GCF_014692675.1 Roseibium aggregatum
GGGTTGGGGTTGGGAGAAAAAATGGGATGCTGTCGATGGATTTGTATACGATATTTACGAAATGCAATATTGTTTCCATTGCTATCTGAGGGAAGTCTTCCGTTCACATGATCCTCCCGTATATGAGCCTAATGGCGTCGACTCTTAGGCGGGTCCGGCCAAAGGGGGCTCTGTTCAGGTATGGTTCGGTGCATTTGGGGCAGGATGGGTCGACTCTGATGCCAGTGTTCCGCGCTCGTCCGGCGAGGGGGGGTGGAACCAGTGCCGGGGGCTCGGAAGGCGGGTGCCGTCAAACGCTGTTTTCTGACTGCAATAAATTGGGTCATACGGGCTGATGGTCGGATCCATGAAATGCGGAGTTCCATGGATTTCGCGCAAATTGTTCTTCTCCTTCTGAAATCGAACGAGATTCTGCGGAAGCTTGTCGGATCCACGTGAGATTGATTCATGATGGCGCAGGCAAGCAAATGGGGTCCAGACGGACCGAAATCCTGACCTGTGCGCGCGAATGCAGTAGTCAACATCGTTGTAGGCAATTGCGAAATTGGCCTCATCCAGTTCCCCGACCGTGTTTTTGCAGTCACCGCTAATCAACATGACCGCCCCGGTTACGCAAACCACGCTATTGCGAACTTTAAGTCGGTTCATCGGCCCCCCGAAATTGGCGTCCTGGCGGTAGTAATAGTGCCCAGCCAAATCCGAGGCACCGATAATTACACCCGCATGTTGGAGAGTGTCGTTTGGGAACAGAAGTTTGGCGCCGACTATTCCTACATTCGGATAGTTTAGGCACGATACCAATTCTTTCAGCCAGTCGGGATCGAGGACTTCAATGTCATTGTTGAGCAGAAGAAAATGTGTCCCTGAGCTCAGCCGGAATCCCCGATTGATCGACCGGGAGAAATTGAAATTTTCCAGGACAATATCAGCGCAGAAATTATCGTGCTTCTTCGCGTAATGTTCATATAAGCCGAGTACATCTTGGCTGTCAGATCCGTTATCGACAACAATGACCTCAAAATTCTTGTAATTTGTTTTTGTGTATATGTCAGATAAGATCTGACTTATCAGAGAATGGGAATTTTTATTGGGAATGATGATGGAGATGAATGGTTGGTCTTCATCTGCTAGGTCAAACGAGACGCGGTGCAGGTCGTTGTGTAGAGCCTTTTCGACCTGAACGTCGTTATCCCTCGGACCATAGGCCTCTTTCAGGGATGATCGGGCATTGTAGGTCGCTTTCTCTAGATACTTCTGGGAATAGCTGCCTTTGGTATGGCGCCACCAATAGGCTGGGTAAGGAATATGGAGAACCTCGTGGTCGCGGAGGTTCTTCGTGTACCGCAGAAGGAGGTCGTAGTCTTGCGATCCGTCGAAGCCCTTTCTCAGGAAGCTCAAGCTTTCCAAAAGCTCTCTTCTGTATAATGAAAGATGGTTTATGTAATTCACGCCACTCAGAAGAACTGGATCATAGGCTGGCTTGCTCATGATCGTGATTGGTTCCAGAGTGTCATCAACGATAACTTCGTCGGTGTAGATGAACTCCACATCCCGATGTGCGGTTATTGCGTTGTGAATGACTTTCAGGGCATTGGGCGCAATCAGGTCGTCGTGGTCAATGAACCCGATCCAGCCGCCGGAAGCCGCTCGCAGCCCGGCATTGGTCGCCTGCGCAATTCCATCGTTTGCGGGGTTCTGCACGATTTTTAGCCGGTCAAGCCCCTGGTGCCTGCGCAGCCAGTCATGTGTTTCTAGTGACGAAGACCCGTCATCCGACAGGATCAACTCGCATCCCGGCATATCCTGCTTGAGGAAGGAGCGGTACAAGTCGTCAAGATATCTTGCTGGGGTATTATAGATAGGCGTGACAAGGCTCAGCCAGATTTCTTCCGGTGCTATGCGGTTTGCTGCGGTGCCTTCTCGCGCCGCAAGGTCATAAATTATGCTCAGGCGATCTCGAATAGATTTTTTCTTCCGGAAGCTGAAGAGAGACTTGAGAGGAAGCGTGATCTTGGGAAAGGACTCAAGGCAGGCCAGATGTTTGGACGACATTAAGGCGTTGAAAGTGTCAATTGCCTTCTGAACGTCTTCATAGCGGCGATGCGTCGTCAGGCGGGTCGTGATGGTGCCGGGTGCCGTAGACGGATCGACACGCAGCTTGCAGACATTTCCAATGGCGCCGACCGGAGCAACAATAAGGAAATTTTCGGCTTCCGGCAACCTGCGAGCATGTCTCTCATCATAACGACCAAGCCTTGGAACATAGATAGTCGGTTCGATCGGACCGTCGAGACTGGTGAGTTCCAACACGAGGAAATTTTCGCGGAAGAGCGGAAACCGGATGATGATTTGCGGGTCGTCACCGGTCATGCACCACTTGATCGTCGTACCCACCGCAATGGACGCTCCGACAGGAGTACATTCGCTGTTGTAGTCAATTGAGAAAGACAAAGTGTCTAGCCTTCCAAAAGTTTTCCGCGGAAAAAACGTTCGGCGCTGAGCCCGATAACGTTTAAGCCGAGGCCGAGGAACAAAAGATAGGACTTGTTCAAGTACTGGTCAGGATACCCTTCATAGAAAGCGACCCGCATCCATTCGGAAGCATGCAAAATCGGATTCCACAGCAAGATGTTGGCGACTGGGCTAGGCAGGTCGGCCAAATTGAACAAGGCTCCCGAGGTTATGTAGGTCGCAACCTGCATGAGCACAAAACCGGTCAGGACAGTCGGTGAAAATAGAGCAAACACGCTAACGATGATGCCGGCACCCAGAGAGAATAGGATGGTCGCGAGATACGCACAGAGCGCCTGCAGCGGATCGTGTGGAATGACATTGTCGCCCAGGATCATCAAGGAAAACAGAATCATCAGGGTGGATATGATGCCGGCGACGACCTCAAGGAACGCGCGAGCAAAAATGATGTCGAGGATCCTCACGACTGGGAAGGCTAGCATGGGCCGGTTCATCAGCAAAGAGAGTGACATGAACCTAGAAACGTACATGAAGGTGAGAGTCGGGATAAGCGCCGTGGTCACGTAGACGTTAAGGCTATCGCCATAAGGCGTCTGGCGCCCGCTGATCCGATAGGCCACCAAAAGGAAGACGAGATGAACGAATGGAAAGAGGGGCACGATCAGAAAGCCCAGTCCATGGTTCAGGAAGCGCGTGCGCATGTCCCGGAGGATGACGGCGCGGGCTACATGGATTTTCTCGCTGATGGCTTTAGCCGTCGGAGATGCTGGAGTATGTGAGAAGCTCGACGCAGACATGGTTTCCCCTAGCTTTTTTCCCATTCTAGCCGATGCGATTGCGGATCATCAAAAGAAGCGCAGTGGTAATCCCCCAAGACAATAGTCCGCCGAATGCAGTCAGGCTGATAATGAGAAGTCTTTTAGGATATTTCGGGCTTTCCGGAACGGTGGGGGGGTCAAAGGTATCCAGATACATCATCTGCTGGCTACTCAGAAGCTGTACCCTTTTATAGATTGCGAAATTTTCTGCAAATCGCTTCTCGGCAATCGAGACATCAAGCTCGAGCTGCTTGAGCTTTCTCTGATCTTCCGACAAAGGAGACACCTCGGGCGTTGTGCTGGTGACTTGCGAGCGAAGGTCTTCGAGCTGGGCCTGCTTGGATGCGATTTTCAGTCTCAACAAGGAGAGCTGTGGTGCATCTGCGTTTAGTGACGCGGAGAGCGTGCTTTCCTGCGCCTGCAGGTTCAGCAGATCCTTTCGGATTTGACCAATCAGCGACGACAGTCCCTCCGCCGTGTTGTCGACATCCAGAACCCCCAGTTGGTTTTGGGCGCTGCTTAGAGCCAGACGCACCTGGGACAAAGCAGCGGCGGATTTCTCAAGGTCGGATTTGGTGGCCTTTAGGACGTCTTCCCAGATGCGATCACTCAGGCGATTAATGGTGTTTTCCGAGTTCGTGACGATCGCATCCATCACCCGTTTGGCGTCCTCCGGGCTGAAGGCCTTAACAGCTACGGAGATGGCGCCGCTTTTAGGATGGATGCTGACCGAAACAACATCTTCCCAGTATCGGACCAAATCTTCGATATGCGGTTTTTTTTCAAGTCGCGATAGGAAGTCGATGGTCTCTGACTGGTACAGACTGGCCAGAGAGATCTGCTCCTGCAGGCTGGCGACGATCGAGCGGCTCGTGATGTAATTCGCAACGACTTGTGTGTCCTGGACGATTTTCGCCTGCGGCAGGGTGCTGTCCTTGTCGCCTTCCGATGACGGCATTGCGGATGCTGCAGTTCTGACCAGAAATCTGGCCTCGGAAACATAAACATCGGACGCGTACAGACCGTAATAGAAGAGCGAAAAGGTGCTCGGTATCACGAATAAAGCGAAGAAGCTCAGAATGATCAGGTATTTAACAATTCGATCCGATAGTCTTGGACGTAGGCCGACAATTCGATGAAGGGCGATGCGATTTGTTGTCAGCATTCGCACGCTTCGCGCGGCGGAAGCCAAGGCTACCGACCTGTCTTCATTCGTTTGGGGAACATGGTTCATGTTCACTGGGCACGTCCTATGGACAATCGAAGGGACTAGCGCGAAAAGGGAGATCTGCCTGCCTAACGATTCAGTCGGAAATATGTTTGGATTGCATCCTCAACATCTCCGAACACCATCATGCGGCCGTCAACCAGAACCATGCCCCGTTCGCAATAGCTTTTGATGGTCGACATATCATGCGAAATCATTATCACATCGGAATTCTTTTTCCTATTTTCGAACGCTTCCCGGCACCTGTTCTGAAAGCGAGAATCCCCGACAGCCGTGATTTCATCAACGAGGTAGCAGTCGAACTCCACGGCCATCGAGAGGCCGAAGGCAAGGCGGGCCATCATGCCAGATGAATAGGTTTTGACGGGTTGGTAGATGTAGTCGCCGATTTCGGCGAATTCCTCTACAAACTGCGACATAGCTCGGACATCCTGCCCATAGGCACGCGCCACGAATTTCAGGTTGTCTCGACCTGACATCATCGGATGGAATCCGGCGGCAAATCCCATCGGCCAGGAAACGCGAAGGTCCTTATGGATCTTGCCCGAGTTCGGCAGTTCTGCTCCCGCCAGCAGGCGCATCGTGGTGGATTTGCCGGCGCCGTTCACCCCGAGTAGGCCATAGGAGTATCCACGCTCGAATTCGATCGAGACATTGTCGAGAATGACTTTCTTTTGATACCGAGTCTTGTAGAATTTCGTAACGTTCTCGAGCCTGATCATGATCCCTTCCTCAGAACCGATGATCTTCGACCGAGGCCCAGATCAAAACGATTGTCGTCCAGGAGAAGAACAGGCCGAGGAACCAGAAGAGAAGAATTGTTCCGCGCTGCGGATATTCGGATTTCTCTGGCAAGGTTGGGTCCGAAAAAACCGAAAGGTAGACGGTGTCCCGAGCAGATGCGGCTTGAAGCAGTTCAAGTGTATTGACGGTAGCCTCATACATCTTCTCGGCAAGCAGCCGATCCGTTTGGAGGCGTGAGAAGCTCACGAGGGCGTCGGAGACGGACTCGGTTCCGCCTTGGCCCTTGTCAATCGTGGTCAGTTGGCCTTTCAGTCCGTCGATCTGTTTGACCAGATCGGCCCGCTGCAATTTCAGCAGCCGAACCATCGGCGAATCCGCAACTCCGGACCCGGCAAGAGTGGCTAGCTGCGTGTCTAACTGAAGTTTCTTGATCGTCAGGCCTGCTATCAGTTTTCCCGTCTCCTCTGCCTGCACCAGAGGATCCAATATGCCCACGGAATCCTGATACTCATTTATTCGCGCCAAACTTTTTTGATAGTTGGCTTTGCTCTCTTTGATTTCTTTGAGGGCCCGCTGAATGAGGTCGTCTCTTGTCCGGTTCGAGAGGGAGTTAATCATCTTCTTGCTGTTTTCTATGATCGCATTTGCAATTGTCACTGCATCTTCGGGCGAAAACGCGCGGACGCTCAAAAGCACGATCCCCGAGGGGCCATCGATATAACTGGTTACCTGTTTGTTCCAATAGACCAGATCATCATCGATGCTGGCATTCGCTTCCTTGCGAGATAGGAAGTCGATCGTTTTCTTCCCGAAAATTTGATCGAGGTCGACGGTCTGACGGAGATCCCTGAGCATCTGGGTAGAGTGTATATAGCTCCGGATGATATAGGCGTCCTGGGTACGGGCGTCCATGACAATGGCGCCCGCGCCTTTTTTGCTGCTAGTGCGAACGTTGTCGCTAAGGCTACGGACGACGAACCGAGCTTTTGTTTCGTACTGATCACTTGCAAGGATGTAATAATAAAAAGAAATAATTAAAATTGGCATGAATACGACAATAAAAAACAATATTAACTTGACCGGACGATCTCCAGTTGGCTCCGTATCATTGATGTTTATTTCCCTGTGTGCCGTCAAGCGCTCGATGGGCAAGGGAGTATACCGCCCAAGGAACTTGACGATCCCTTTTGAAGAGAAAGAATCTCTCGTCTTGTGATTGGCAGCAAAGCTCATGTCGTCATCGCGCATTGGTTGTCATAAGGAAAATTCATTCGACATCGAAAGAGCTTGCTGTAAAAAATGATAAAATATTAAATCCTCTTCCAAGAGTGTTTCAATAACATGAATTTCGGAGAGTTTGCTCGCGAAGCCCACAATATTCTCGTGAATCGTCCGGGGACGGATCGCATTGGCATCCGTGCCGAGCAAGGCTGCAATGCCGTTCGCATATCTGTCTGGTGTTTCAGCCAGGGTCACGAGGCGGAAGCGCGACAGAGCGTCAAGTGCCAAAGGGACCGACAATCGGTCGATGGTTTGACCGGGCATGGTTGAGACGAGCTGATGGACAATCGGCGAGCGGAAATGTGATCTTACCGTCTTGGGCATCTTCTCTAGCTTATTCTTGATTTCCTTAATGTTCTTAAGATCTAGGCCTTCAAAATAGTCTGCGACAATGGAAAACTGGATGCGGTCTCGCTCCGGTATTAGCGTCTCATTGATTGTCTTAAATCGGGAGAAGAGAACAAGGCGTTCGGCGAAGTTTTGATAGGGATCGGGAATGGCTGCAATGGCCTGGTAATCCTTGTCGAAAAACTGCTCGTAGTTGCGAAACATCAGACGGCCGCTGATGAAGGACGAGCGGACCAGGTTCAAATGGAATGCTTGCAGAGCCGTTTCATGCCCATAGTTGTCTATCTTTGCTGCATGGTATTGGAAATAGGGGCGTACGAAATTGTCGATGCGAATATCCTGCAAGAGACTGAATTCCATGCGAAAAAGCTTCAGAGGGACGTGATACGCGTCGTTGAACCTTTGATAGATCAAGATCCCCGTTTTTCTGTCGAAGATCGACAAGTCTGAGTACGCTTGCAGATTGGGGATCAGCGTTTCATCAAGTTGAAAGCCGATTTCACCTGTGTCGTGTCGTCTCGATTGCAGCACTGCCTCGCGGACCTGAGTGCAAGGAATTTCGGCCAAAAGGGTTTCTTTGCTGTATACTGCAATCGTTGCCGTCTCGGAAAACCCATCTGGAACAAAGTAGCCTTGGATAGCATAGCCTTGGTCATGCTCAATATTGAATAGCATGAAACGGGAACCCTTCGCTTTATGTCAGGTATGCAGGCCGCATTATTGGCGTGAATGATGTTCTGCCATTGGGGCAAAATCAGGGCTGGGACGAAGTACCGTTTGGCCTTTGCGCAAGGACTGAGAACGAGGGGCCGTTAGGGTGATTCGGATATTCGTGGGCAATCTTCAGGGATGTGAACCCCAAAGACTGCAAGACATGGAGTATGTCGTTCTTTTCCATCCAATGATGCCCGTCTTCCGGGCCGCCGCAGAAGGTCTTGGTTTCCCAAGCTTTGAAATAACTTCGTGAATGAAGGCGAATTTCCCGATCACCGAACCTGAAGGTTTTGACAGCGCCGGAGAAGGGGGTGCGCCGCAGATCTCCCAACGGCATTTCCATGTCATCGATATAGTGGGTCCAGAGATAAATCTGATCTGTGTGAGTGGCCATAAGCTCAAGCAAACTTACAGGATCCGCCATGTGGTAGAGCACACCGGATGCGACGATCAGATTGTATCGATGAGGGGTGCTTTCCAACCACTTAGTGAAGTCTCCCAAATGGAAGCGAGCGCGATCCAATCGACGCGCTTCCTTGACAATTAGGCAGCGCAGAAAAGCCATCTTATGTGCTTCTATGGCATCGATTTGAGCGGCCCCCTGGGTTTGGAGCATTGCCGTATGTGATGCTTCCAGCGGGCCAAGTTCAAGAATGTTATAGTTCGCAACGCCACCGAGTTCGTTGATCATCCATTGGATACGGTCGTCGGCGTAAAACGGTGCAGGGCCTGCGGTCACGTTGAACTCGGGCGGAAATGCGTGGTTCCAGCCAGGAATCAAATCGATCGCATTCTGAAGACTTGGTTCCCTGGCTTCATAACCGTCAAGTGTCGAGGCATCTGCGATTTTGTTTTTCTTGGAAATGAAATTCTCTAGAAAACGCATTCTCGTATCCTGTCCAAAGACTCGTCTTTCATTAACCGTATACCCCTCGCCAATTGGAAGGTCGAGGTGGGCATCTTCGAAAAAGATGGAACTTGTCCAACTTGCCGATGCGTTTGTCGAGGATGGCGATTATGCTCTCGATACCTCGGAGCAACTCCGGTTCGCCAGCGCTGTGCCGGTTCAGTTTTTCGGCCTTTCGGGTTTCGAGCAATTGCTTGCGGCGGCGCGGGAAATCGGCAAGACGCTTCCTGTTCGGTTCCTGGGTCTGGTGACTGCGAGTAACAGACGTTGACCCATCTGGGCAAGGACGCAGGTACCGACCTTGTCGACCTTGATAAGAACACCGAGGGCTCGTGCACTTTCGCGGGCCTGGAGCGGATTGACACGAACATAAGCGATACCGCGTTCATCCAGAACCTTCATGAGGCGTTCATCGCATCCGTTGGTCGCTTCAAACACGAAGTAGGGAGAAGCATCGAGTGTGGCAAGCCATGCTGCGATCGCAACTATTGATGATCTATGGCCTTGTAAAGCTCCTGTCCATGTCGTGCGGGCTCGTGGTAGGCTCAAGCAACTTTTCAGGTTGATAACCAAGTGGAGCGGTCCCTTGCTCCCAAACGGGGTGCTGCCCATGGCGGAGGGGGAGACGAGCTCCCCTTCGCTACCAGACAGTGCCAAATCTCAAAAAGAGACAGGGGGGACAGAGCGACTAGCGGCCGGGCCTAAAGAAGCCCCAACCATTTTTCGGCACAGACGTCATGCGCGCCGAGGACCCGGCCGGCATCGGCCCCGTTTGCGGCCAAGGTACGGATCCGATTTGGTTCAGTCGCCAGGGTCGAGATCCCCTCCCCCCATGCTCGCGGGTCATAATCCAGGAGAAGACCGGACCAACCATCTTCTACACACTCCAAAAACGGCTTGGTGCGGGAATAGAGACCTGCGGCTCCGACCAGGGCGTGTTGATGGAATTTCAGATTGGAGCGGCCGTCATTGACGGGGTTCGGTTCATAGGGCGCAAGGCCGATATGAAACCGCTGGCGCGGCAGCCAACTCTGGAAGCGTGGAAAGAACATGTCGTCCAGATGGGTTACCTGTGGTCCGGGCGCGATCAGTTCCCCTCCCCGCTTGCCCAGCAGCGTGGTGAGGTGCAGTCGGGGATTTTGCTTGAGTGCATTTGCGATGCCCGGGGCGACTTTCCGGAAGTCCGCACCATGGGTGCTGGTACCCAGAAACACAATGCGGATCTGGTCGGGGTCCTGAAAGTGTCCCAGGTCGCTTGAGGGGCTAAGATGGGGGGGCTCCATATGCACACCCTCGAAGTCGGCCAAGCGGGCGAGGATTTGCTGGCTCGGGGCAACCACCGCATCCAGCATGGGGCGCAGGCGTGCAAAGTACCGCTCCAGGAAATATGCGAGGCGAGCTCGATAGTCTTCCCGCAAGCCGTTGTCTTCGAGCATAGTCCAGTAGTCGTCGTCGATGAGATAGGCCAGGCGAGCACTGTGGGTGTTCTTTCGGAGAGCGATTAAATATAGATCCCGGTCGGTCGTATAGCGTACGACCACGATGAGTTCCTTGCCCTTCTGCAGATCCTTCAGGATCACCGCATGTTGACCCAGGCGGGTGAGGGTGATGCCGCGCTTGGCAAGGGAATGCCCTACCACATCAATATAATGATAGCGGGTCGGCAGGGCTGTCTTCGGACGTCCCAGGGCATGGTCGTAGGCGGAACGTAGGAATTCGAAAGAGAGCATGAAAATGAACGCCTTTAAGCTGCAATTCTAGCGACAGAATGCTCGTGGCGAGCAACGCAAGATTGTGTCGCGGTTTCGCTTTGGTCGATCCAGTCGACGGTCAGGCTTGGCTGGCGCGAAGTTACACAAACCCTATTTCCCGTTAACGATAATTTCCTTGACCCGACTCGAGGTATCTGTGGCACTTAACCGCAAATTGAGCCTATTCGACAAGTTAGTCGTAACTCGCTCGATTTGGCATCGTCAGCATTGCTTTCGGTTGATGACGGGGGGTGAGCGTTGTTATGCTTTGCGAATCTAGCTAGGATGCCGGGTAATATCCATTAATCGGGTTCGACCTGCCCGAGACCAATTCGTTGGTGTGTTTCTATTTAGCTTGGAGCCGTCCCCCCTGCAAACGCGTTCTGGCTCGGCCTCTCGCACATGGCGTGTTATAAACTTCCCGACTGAGCCCATGGACGGTCGAACGCCAGCTACCTTGCATCGCAGGCCAAAGGCCGCTGACGTGTATTGGGCAGATTCAACCGGTCGTCGCAACACCCTTGATTATATCTTGTTTGAGCAACTGGGCCTTGAGGTTGTGCCCTATTGGCCACCCAAAGATCCTTCGACTGAAGGCGTCGAAGATCACCGCTTCCATATACAGGAAGCCTGCCCAGGTCGGCACATAGTTGATGGCTCCGCCCCAAAGCACGTTGAGTTCACGGGCATAAAAGTTCCGGTCGACCAAATCGCTGGCCGGCCGCAGCTGTTCGTCGCGGATAGTGGTTCGCGTTCCGCAGCGGCGACTGACACCCTTCAAGCTTGCGGATTTCATCAACCGTTCGACCCGCTTGCGACCGACTGGAATGCCGATCTCTACCAATTCAACATGGATACGCGAAGCTCCATAAGTTTCTTTCAAAGCGGATCTGCCCGATCCGCTGGATCAGATCGCCATCGGCCATAAAACGGGCCGATAGCGATCGGCCGCTCTTCGCATAGAAGTCGCTGCGTGACACGCCTAGGGTCTACGCCATGGTCTCGATAGGATACACGGCCTGATTTACGGTCATGAATACGAACGTCACCCCATTCGCTGTAAACCAGGCCGCACCCTTTAAAAGGATATCGCGCTTCGTTCGAAGCTGACGGTTCTCCTTACGCAGCCGCCGGAGCTCTTCCCGATCAGCGCTGGTCAGATCGTAATCGCGTGTTCCGCCGTCAATCTCTACCTGCTTAACCCAGTCATGGATCGTCGCAATACACTGTTCGAACTCACGCGCAAGGCTTTCAACACTGTGACCGGCCTTGGCCAGCGCGATGAATTCTTCCCTGAAATCCGCAGGTTACGGATTCCTCGTTCTCGGCATGAAAACACACTCCTTCACAATCGAAAAAGCATCCATCAAACCGGGGAAAATCCAATGAAACATTTGCATTTTATAGATAAGAATGGCAGCAGAATATTCAAACAAAACGAAGTTCCAATTGTGAAATCAATTCATTCGGAGATATCGAGTGATTACCCCTTTGCTCCTTGCTGGTGGTTCCGGCACCCGTTTATGGCCTCTCTCCCGCAAATCTTATCCTAAGCAATTTGCACGAGTTATCGGCTCCGAAAGCCTGTTTCAAGCATCCGCCAAGCGGCTCTCCGGAACTGGCTATTCTGCGCCAATAACAATAACGTCATCCGATTATCGCTTCATTGTGACCGAGCAATTATCTTCGATAGGCTTGGACCCAGGGGCGATCCTGATCGAGCCGGAAGCAAAAAATACCGCGCCCGCTGTGCTGGCCGCAGCCTTGTATCTTTCTGAAAGAGATCCTGAAGCACTCATGCTGGTCGCTCCTGCTGATCATGTCATATCGGACACCAAGGCCTTTCGTAATGCGGTGGAAACGGGCGTAGAAAGTGCAAAAAATGGAAAAATCGTAACCTTTGGTATTCAGCCAACCAGTGCGGAAACTGGCTACGGTTGGCTGCAAATTGCCGGTTCACCTCAAAACAATCGGCCCATCGATCTGAAACGCTTCATAGAAAAGCCGAACAAAGATGACGCAGAAGCTATGCTTGAAGCGGGCACATTCCTATGGAATGCGGGTATATTCCTTTTCAAGGTTTCCACCATCCTGAAAGCCTTTGACCAATTTGCAGTGAACGTCGCAGCTCCTACTAAACAGGCAGTTGCCAACGCCCAGCCCGATCTCGGCTTCCTCAGGCTTTGCCCCAAAGCCTGGGCCAAGATACCATCGATCTCGATTGACTACGCCATCATGGAGCATGCACCTAATCTCACGGTAGTGCCATACGGTTCAGGATGGTCTGATCTTGGAAGTTGGGAAATGGTCAGCCAGGAACTCAAGGCTGACGATGACGGCGTGAGCTCCACCGGCGATGTCATGTCGATCGATTGCGAGGATTGCTTGCTGCGATCGGATAGCGATGGACTTACGCTGGTCGGCATTGGCGTGAAAAACATCATCGCTGTTGCCATGAACGATGCTGTTTTGCTTGCCGATCGCTCCAGAGCCCAGGATGTGAAGCAAGCGGTCGAAAAACTGAAAGCACGCGGCGCCAAACAAGCGGAGACGTTTCTATGTGATCATCGTCCGTGGGGTTGGTTCGAGACGCTGGCTCTCGCAGATCGCTTTCAAGTGAAACGGATTGTCGTGAACCCAGGCGCTGCTCTATCGCTTCAAAGCCACGTTCATCGTTCCGAACACTGGATTGTCGTTTCTGGAACCGCCAAGGTGACCGTGGACGGATCTGTGAGCCTAGTCACCGAAAACCAATCGATATACGTCCCTCTCGGTGCTGTTCACCGGATGGAGAATCCAGGAAAATTGCCAATGATCCTGATAGAAGTTCAAACCGGCGCCTATCTAGGGGAAGATGACATCATCCGCTATGAGGACATTTATTCGCGTGGCCAGGGAGCAAAAGGATAATCAAGTGCACAGCACAGGCGGCGCAATTCGAGGCAAGTCAAAGGAGAAGGTAAAATTAACTAAGCCTCTAGGCCGTGTGGACGAATTGACTCAGGTATCGGTTTGAGGATTCCCGAAGCGTTTTCAATGTGATTATGGGATGGCCCGCCCCTCTCCGGAGCGATCCGATAGGATTGCTCTGTATTTGAGGTAGAGAGGAACGGACCGATGTCGATTTTTGTACTTGGAATTGATCTTGGCAAGAACGTGTGCAGCCTG
>NZ_JABFCZ010000004.1 GCF_014692675.1 Roseibium aggregatum
CCTCCCTCCCGGCCCGAATGCCGACAGGGAGAAAATAATTTAGCTGGATACGGACTTCACCGAGCTGACCGGGATGCTGACATTGCCAACCTTCAGGTAAGGCGTTTCGCCCGAAAGGTCGACTTCATCGACTTTGCCGGACACCTCGGTCTTCGCCAGAATGGAATTTCCGGCCGCATTCTTGAGATCGAAACTGACCGTGTAGGCGCCATCGGGCGCATTTCCGGAACTGCCGACACCGTCCCAGGAATAGGTCCCGCTGCCCTTGGACAGGTTGACATCGCCCGAGTAGACGGTTGCGCCGTTGGAATTCTTGATGGTCACGGTGCCGGAGGCATTTTCGGGCAGGGTATACGACCAGTTGGCATTGCCGTCCTCCAGCATGGCCGTGCTGCCGCTGGCGGTCACCGTGGACCCAAGATAGTTGACGTAATTCGAAGCCTGGTTCGCCGCCATGCTCGAAACCAGCTGTTCCAGGTACTTGTTGGTCTGGATCGACTGCTCCACGGATGAATACTGCACGAGCTGGCTGGTGTATTCCGACGAATCCATCGGATTGAGCGGATCCTGGTTCTGAACCTGTGTGGTCAGGATCGACAGGAACAGGTCATAGTTGCCGAGCAGGGCATCGGATGCCGCCGAGGACTTGGACGTGCTATTTGCAGCTGTTGCAGAATCAACCGTTGTCATTACGCATACTCCTTGGTTCGCCCTGAGGGCGTTCGCTCCGGCGTTAAATCCTGATATCCAGGCCGCCTTGTTGGGATCGGACGGCCACCTGGATGTTCTGGCTGTCGATCACGTCGGGACTGTCGTCGGCGGCCGGACCACCAGCGGTATCGCCGGGATAGCCCTGGTCGCCGTTGCCCCAGGAAAAGCCGGACTGCTGGCTGCCGTTGTCATTCAGCGAAAACGACAGATTGTCGGCGTTCGTGTTGAGACCGGCATTCTGCAACGCGCGTTCCAGACCGCGCTGGTCGCGCATGAACAGGTCCAGGGTCTCGGGGCGGTCCACGATCAGATGGGCATGGACCCGGCCGTCATGTGCCACTTTCAGATCGACATCGACCCGCCCGAGTTCGGGAGGATCGAGGCGCATCTGGAACCGGGTCTGGCCGTTTTGCAGATGACGGACGATGCCCGAGGCAACCTGCGTCGCCACATGGGCCGCCTGCGCCTGGGTCGGGTTCTGCTGCATGTCGGTCCGCCCGGTGGTCATCTGGCTGGTATTGCCATCCGTGCGCATGTTGAGCGAAAGGGTCAGCTGGCCATCCGGATCCGCGTCGGCATCAGCATCGGCTGCCCTGCCCAATGCCCCGGCATTCGCGGCCGCTGCAAGCGCATTGCGTTCCGCGGCACGGGATGCCGCATTACCGGAACCTGCCGAAGCCTTGTCATCGGCCGCATCCGCCACGGACGTGCCCTTCGCGGTCTTTTCGGAAACGGCAACCGGTTCGCCGGGATCGACGGCGTCCGGATCGTCGAGCGCGGCGTCATCGGCCGCGGCCTGATCGGCCAGATCGGCATCCGCAGCCTTTTTCGCAACCTGCTTGGCCGCGGCTTCAACAGAAGGGTTTCCGGACGGCTGACCGTCGTCAGCGGCCGCCGGCATCGAGGCCGGCTTTCGGGACTGGAGGGTCTCTGTCCCTGCGGCTTCCGTTTGCGGATCGGCGGCTTCCGCGTCGACGGGCGCGTTTTCAGCCTGCCCGCCGGCGGAAACGGAGAGGGATGATGCGGCGGCCTGAGTCGCGTTATTCGCGCTCTTTGCGGATGCAGAAGACGGCTTGTCCTTGCCGGAGACCGGAACCACCGGGAGTTCTCCGGCCGTCTTTGCGGTCTTTTTCGAACTATCGGCGACGCCGGCAACGCTATCCGTATCGCTGTCAGCCTGCTGCGTCTTTGCCGCATCGGCGGCAAGAGACTCTTTCAAAATCGTCGAACGGGCGTTCTCGGGAAGATCCGACTGCCAGCGGCGCTTGCGTTGACTTTCCGCAGCCGGCTGAACATCGGCCTTTGCGGACACGGTCTCAGGCGCCGGGACTGCAGCATCCTTCGCACCGGAAGCCACGTTGGCCGACGGCTGGGCTTCCGTCGACACAGTCTTTACGAGGGCCTCATCGCCCCCTGCATCTTCGACACCGGCACCCCCGACCTGCTCACCGGCCCTGGCGGTGGCTGCTGCCGCTACATCTTCCAGCGCAGCGTCACGAGAACCAGCCGCACCGGACAGATCTCCGGACGCATCGGCCGGCTGCCCTGAGGGCTGAACGGACGGTACAGGCTGCCCCTTGCCTGCCAGGGAAGGATCGACCGGCGCCTGAGGCACGCCTTCACCGGCGGAAGCAGCCGGAAGCTGGGGCACGAAGCCACCCGCGGGCGGCGTGCCGGTACCCGCCGCACCGTTTACGCCATTCGAACCGCCGGCCTTGGCACCGGCCTCGGCGGACGCCGATGCAATTCCAGCCCCGTCAATGTCCAAAGCCCCGCCTTCCCCGTCCAGGTTCTGTCCGTTCGCGACAGGCGGCTGTACGGCCGGAACACCCAGCAGCAACGCCTCCAGCCCGGCCGGAAGGCCCTGCGTGCCGTCTGCCGCTGTTTTCTGGTTTTTCAGATCGAGGCCGGGAATGGCCGCCCCGTCGGGCAGAACCCCGGCCTGAGCGCCGGCCTGGGCCCCGGCCTGGGCCCCAACCTGGGCAATGCCACCGGTTGCATTCAGGGCAGCCGCAAAAGCAGAAGCATCCCCGGGCAGCGCAGGGAACGGCCCCGCGGCGCCGGCAGCTGCACCGGCCCCGACGCCAAGCGCGCCGGCAGAAACTTCAGTCAACAATCCGAAAGGCAGCAAACTCGCCCCCAATGCTCAAGCCCATTTGGGCAAACCACGTCACACAAGGGGAAAGCAATCGGCGCGCCAAATCGAAAATTGGATTTTTTCTATATATTTCAGAGGATTAGAAAAGACGCATGAATCAGCGTCGCAAGATCCGCCCGGAATCCCTTGCCCAATCGGCAAAGCTTGCCGAGTCCACCCCGGTGGAATTGGCATTGACAATGACTATCTGTATAGTGCGCCGACTTTCGCTGCACGCCTGAGCTCGGCCCGGCCGGCCGCGGGATCAACGGCTTGAGCGCCGAACACAAATGCGACGAAGCACCGAAGCGACAAAGAAACCGCCGGCGGAAAATGGCCGAACCGTTTCCACCCTTTTTGACCGACAGAATGAACTCTGAGTGACAGTATATATGCGCAACAGTCTGGATCTTCCCGGCCGCCCCGAAGACACGCGTGTCGTCGTTGCCATGTCCGGCGGCGTCGACAGTTCGGTCGTGGCCGCCATGCTGAAGGATGAAGGCTACGACGTCATCGGCGTGACGCTGCAGCTTTACGACCATGGCGCCGCCGTGCACCGCGCCAAGTCCTGCTGCGCGGGCCAGGACATCCATGACGCCCGTCGGGCGGCGGAAAAGATCGGCATTCCCCATTACGTGCTCGATTATGAAAGCCGCTTCAAGGAAGCGGTCATGGACCGCTTCGCCGACAGCTACATTGCCGGCGAAACGCCGATCCCCTGTGTCTCCTGCAACCAGACGGTCAAGTTCCACGACCTGCTGAAGACCGCAAAGGACCTGGGCGCCGACGTTCTGGCGACCGGCCACTACGTGCGCTCGCGCGCCTCGGGCAACAAGCGCAGCCTCTACCGCCCGGCCGACCTGGACCGGGACCAGAGCTATTTCCTGTTCGCCACCACCCAGGAACAGCTTGATTTCCTGCGCTTTCCCCTCGGCGGCCTGCCGAAGTCGGACGTGCGCGACCTCGCCCGCAAGTACGGCCTCGCCATTGCCGACAAGCCGGACAGCCAGGACATATGCTTCGTGCCGAACGGTAATTATGCAGATGTGATCCGCAAGCTTCGCCCCAATGCGGCCGAACCGGGCGAGATCGTTCACATGGACGGGCGGGTGCTCGGCAGCCATGACGGCATCATCCACTTCACAATCGGCCAGCGCCGCGGCATCGGTGTCGCCACCGGCGAGCCGCTTTACGTGGTGCGCCTGGACGCGGACCGGCGCCGCGTCGTCGTCGGCCCGCGCAAAGCGCTGGAAACCCGGAAGATCTACCTGCGCGAGGTCAACTGGATCGGCGATCTGCCGCTTGAAGACGGCGCCGAAATCGATCTCTTCACCAAGGTGCGCTCGACGCGGCCGCCGGCGCCTGCCATCCTGCGCCGGGACGGCGATGTGGTATCGGTCGAGCTCGTCACCGGCGAGACCGGCGTCGCGCCCGGCCAGGCCTGTGTCTTTTTCGACAGTGACACAGACGAGGCCCGCGTGCTCGGCGGCGGCTGGATCGACCGGGCCGAACGCGCGGGAAGCTGGACCCTGGACAAGACGGAAAGAGAGACGTTGACCGCATGAACAGAAGCGACACATTCCCCGAGCGCCTTCGGTTCATCGCCAACCGGATCAGGTCCCGTCTGAAAAGCCTACCGCAGGACGTGGCCAGGCTGGATGAAACCGCGGTCCGCACCGCCTATGCCCGCTGGGCGCCTTACTACGACCTCGTCTTCCGCGCCCCGTTCTACAAGGGCCGCCAGGAAGCCGTGAAACATATCAACACGCTTTCGGGCCATATCCTGGAAGCGGGTGTCGGCACCGGCATCTCCCTGCCGAAATACCGCTCCGACCTGGAGATCACCGGCATCGACCTGTCTGAGGAAATGCTGGAGCGGGCCCGCCTGAGGGCCCGCGACCTGCCGAACGTGCGCGAACTGACCACCATGGACGCCGGCAACCTGTCCTTTCCCGACGATCATTTCGACGTGGCCGTCGCCATGTATGTGATCACCGTGGTTCCCGATCCCGCCAGGGTCATGCGGGAACTGGAACGGGTGACCAAGCCCGGCGGCACCGTCATCCTGGTCAACCACTTTTCCGCCGACGGCGGCTTGCGCGCCCATGCCGAGCGCGCCCTGGAACGGTTCGCCGACCGCCTGGGCTGGAACACGGACTTCCCCAAGTCGCGCATTCTCACCCGCACGAGCATGCGCCTGGAAAAGGAAACCACTCTGGCGCCCTTCGGCCTGTTCACCCTGATGACCTTCAGAAAGCCGGAACACCCCGCCTCGGCAGAATGACCGGCGGGCCTTGGCAAAAACGCCGGATCCGGCCGCAAAACCGGCCCGTTCCGGTCCCGTCGCGAACTCCACCGTTTCCCGGCACGAGACCGCTTGACAGCCCGCCCCCTGCCTCACTATAAGCAGCGCACATTCGCGAACGCGAAGACCTGTGGCGGAGTAGCTCAGCCGGTTAGAGCAGCGGAATCATAATCCGCGTGTCGGGGGTTCGAGTCCCTCCTCCGCTACCATTTTTCTCACCTATCTCTCAGGTCGGGCACATCCATTGAAATATCCATTACTGGGAGAGAGACGGTATTTCCGAACCTCGTCATTTCCACAGGCGTAAGATCACCTTGAATCGTTCTTAATAGCCAGTGTCTGGGTTGCGCACCCTATTTCCCGATCTTGAGACATTTCATCCGCGCCTTGATGGCAGCCGGATTAAGCGACCAGGACGGATATTTCTTCGCAATCTCTTCGCAATTGAGCGAGCTGTCCGCGGCCTTGTCTTCCTTTACCGATGGCTTGGGCTTCTCCCCTAAAGGCGCTGACTTGACCGGCTGGGGCGCAGTCTTTTGCGCCGTCACGGGAGCCCATTTGTCGCAATAAGTCCGCGCGTGCGCTTTCACGCAAACCCAATCCCATTTCGAGCAGACGGTCTTGGTATCGTATTTGGCGCATTCGGGACGCGCAATCTCGCCTTTCCATCCAACGCAATAGGTATAGGTCTCATGTGCAACGCAGATGCGCTTGCCGCCTTCACACCATTCAACGGTTTTCCAATTGGCGCAGACCTTGTTATAGGCGTTCTCGCCGCTTAGCTGACTGAGATGATTGCGGATATCCTTGATGTAGAAGCTGAGCTGGAACTGGTCGAGCTGCTGCCATTTGCCCTTGGCGTCTTTCATTTCTCCGGAGAACCGTATGTTGCAGGTGCCACCATCCTTTTCATCGACCGACGGATCGCCGACAGCTTTCAGGTTCCGGTAATTGGCACCGTCAAAGCTCTTTGAGATTTGCTTCTGATAGGCAAGGCAGACCGAGCGCGGCAACGCTTTGTCCCAAGGGGTGATTGTGGCGTTTGGCAAATTCGGAGCAGCCGTGGGCGGCGTTACCGAGGTCTTAGGCTGATTTATCAGATTTTTCGGTTTTTGCGTTGGCGGAATCGTTGAGGCCGGGCCGGCAGGCGATGGTGCAGTCTTTGTCTCTTTTTGCTCAAGCTCGGGCTTTTGATCGGCTGTAGCCATTTGTTCCGGTTTCTTCGGTTTTTTCTTTTTCTTTCTCTCCTCTTTCTCCTTTTTCGCTTTTTGCCGTTCCGCTTCCAGAGCCTCCAGTCGCGCGGCGAGTTCCGCCTTCTGATCCTCCGTCAGCGTATCATAAAGGTCGAAACCGGCGTTCTTGGCCCAGTCGTCCAACGCGCGGGCGAACCGCGCCGAGCCGCGCATGGTCCGGGCATTCATCCAGATTTGCGCCGCGTATTTGCGGACGAGGTCGCGGTATTTTCCGTCGTAGATGTAACGGGAGAGGAAAAGCTCCGGGATCCTCTGGTCGCCGATGATATCAAGGCCATAGAGCCTGGTAGCCCCGAACTCGACGTCCATGTTGATGCTGCCACGCAGCCGCCGCATGATGGAAAGCACTTGCTGTGCATTCTGCTCCCGCTTAAGGGCTGCGTCGCCATGGCTCACAAGGAAGGCCAATTGCCTGGGTGTTGGTCGGGAGCCATTGGCAAGCACCCGGCCAAATATTTTCGTAGCCGGAACCGGCCCTTTCACCACGTACCAGCTCTTGGCTTTCTCATCCCAGATGTAGCTACGCGGATCGTTGTTATCGACGACATTCTTGAAAAGATAATCCGGACCGGCAGGGGCAAGCGTTTCGTCGGCGAGGTCGGGAAACTGTTCCTTCAGCCGCAGATAGCGCGGATCGTCGATATTCTGGCTGACACCGCCACCAATCATATCCTGCTTGAATTTTTCGTTGATAGTACCGGCCAGCTTGTCGGTTGCACCGAGTAATTGTCCGGTAATGTCGCCGTACATTTCGATCGCATCGCCGATCAATGGAACGTTGCCGCCATATTCCTTCATCACGTCGGCAAGAACGGAAAGATTCTTGGCGAGCGGCCCACCCTTGCGGGCCTTGGCCCGGTCGCGGATTTCCTTGACCTTGTCGTAGAGGTCGAAGGCGGATTTGACGTGGCCGGCGCCCTTTTGCAAGAGCTTCAGATTGCCGACCTGGTCATAAACTTCCGTCTGCACGGTTCGCACAACCCGCAAGGCTTCCTTAAGCTGTTTCACCCTTTCCGGATGGTTCTTGTTCTTTTCGATCAATACACGAAAAGTCTTGTCGGCGAGCTCGATGTTTTCCAGAAATGCATCAAGCTTTCCCGTCGTATCGTCGATCTCATCGAGCATGTCCTTGAAATCGCTTTCTACCGCATCGACTGTTTCCAACGCGTCTTCAGTAGCGGTCTGGGCATTGGCGCTATCGGGGACGTAAACCGTGACCGTAGCGGCGAGGGCCAGGAAACGAAAAAATGCGGCTAGCGTTTTCATGTCAGGCATTGGTCTTCTCGTCCGTGGAAGCAGTCTTCTTATAGGCAACCTCGAGCAGCCATCATTGGCTCTGTCGCAGGAAAGTCACGAGTGCCTTCTTGCTCGCCGGGCCGAACCGGCCGTCAATTCCACCGTGGTAATAGCCTAGCCGGAAGAGATACATCTGCACGGCCTTCAGCGTCTCTCCGGCACGGGATTCCGGATAGGTCAGCAAGGCGTCGATAGCGCCTTCATCTCCGGCCTTGGCCGCTGCGACGAGATAGTCGGCGGCCTTTTGATAGTCGGGAGCCATGCCTTCACCACTTTCAAGGACGAGGGCAAGATGGGTCATTGCCGCGACATGGTCCCGTTCCGCCGCCTGCTGCAACCAATAGGCGGCTTCTTCCATGTGATGACGGCCACCTTCCGCGAGCATGCCGTCGCGCGCCAGCATGCCGAGGGAATACATGGCTTGTCGCGACCCCAGGCTTGCCGCCTTCTTGTAATAGTCGATGGTTTTTTGCGGGTTGTTGCGCTCGTCGGTAAAGCTCAAATAGACCCGCGCCAATTGTGTCATGAAGCGCGTCTCATTCGGAAACTCCGCAAGCGCTTGCTCACAAGCCTCCAGTGCCCGTGCCGGATCGTCAATGATTGCCAGGTCGTCATTGGGGCCGAGTGCAACTGCGTCAGGGTCTTTCGGATCAGCCGCAAGTCGGTCGCAGTCAGTAAGACCAGCCTTGGCGGTAACAGGTGCAGGGGCGGGTGTCTCGGGCGCGGGAGGAGACGCTTTGGCTGCCGGCGGCTCGCTCGCTGGCAGAGCTTGCGTATTTTTCAAGCTCTTCAACCTCAAACCGGCAAGATCGGCAAAAGCGCCATCTGGATAGCGTGTCAGATAGGCTTCGAATTCAGCCGGGTTGGAGGAATTGGCGATGGCGTTCCAGAAGGCCAACTCGACGGGATCATAAGCCGGCTGACGAGACTGTGACGCTGTTTCGTTTTGGGGTGAGGGTGCGGCAGAAACCGGCGGTGTTTTGACCGGGGCCGGTGCGGCAGGTTTGTCTTGTCCGATGACGCCTGCAAGCCTTTCCCGGACGCTGACCGCATCCTGCAGATAATCTTCAAAGACAAGGGACGGCGCCACATAACGCCACAGAAGTTCTTCGCCCGGCGCCCGGCCTTTCAACACCACGACCCAAGACGTAACCTGAATACCGTTTAAGACGTAATGTGCATCGAATTGGCGGATCGCACCGTCCTTGATCCGGTTGGAGCGGCTGGGCGGCGTGTCATTAAACCTGGCGGCTTCGTCTAAGTCACCAATCGTGCTTTTTGCAATACTTAGCCGGTTGTCGAGGTCGGCCACTTTCGATGGGTTGTCGAAGCGCCTGAGTTCAATGAAGACCCTGCCGTCTTCCATCGGCGCGGTGAGCGTGTGGACGTCACTCGTCGCATCGATATCCCAGCCCGACGGCGCAATATTGTCCAGAACAGTCAGACTGTCGTCGGCGGCGTACACAAGGCCTGTCATTAAGAGAAAGGCGACCGTTCCCGATACCAGGCCACAAGTCGATAGGAAATTGGACATGGCCGCCCGCCTCTGTCTACTACTTGGTTCACATATCTTTTGCCACGATAGCGCGAACCCGGAATACAGCTTTGAGCGATGTCAATTAGCCGAGTTCCTGAGTATCGTTTAAGCGTTGAAAACGCCCTGAGCAGGATCTCCCGGATCTTGCGCGCGCCCCAGCGCGGTTTGTCCTTCTTTGTGGAAACGATCTCAGATCTTGTGGCCTGTCTTGCGCGAGATGCCGAACTCGCGGCACACCGAACTCATGCCTTCCCCATCCAGAAGACGGGCGACGAAGCGAAGACGTTCCTCCATGACGGACACCTCTTTCCACGGCATCGACACCTCCCGCAAAAACGAAAAGTGTTACCTATGTGTCCGGAACGTTTTGTCACCTATCTCTCAGGTCGGGCAGTATTGCAACGAAGAACTCTCTTAAGTTGCAGGGCGCGCTATCTTCTCCCGCATATCATTCCTTGTCCTTGGACAACACGTAAAGCATTGCGTGGGCTGCTGCCCGCACGCCTGTGCGTAAATAACTGACCGGAATTGGGTCCGATTGCGGACCGTCTGGTTTTACATCGTACGAGAAAAAATGCAGACATTCGTGCAAAGTAGACGCACGGTCGCTTATAGCCCCCGAACTTACATCCACTCAAACTGTTTAGAAAGCTTTCGTCGCGCATCTAGACCTATGTTTCTGGGAAATCGCGCCATTATCGATGGGTGTTTCCCTCGGGTATCCCGGCAAGACAGGCATGAGATCACAGCCCTTTGCGATATCTGGAGGGCGATTGTCCGGTCCAGCGCTTGAATGCCCGGGCGAAGCTCGCTGCATCGGAAAACCCGAGTGCCCCGGCGATCTCTTCGGTCCGTTGAGGCGTGTTTGTGGCCATGATCTTAAGGGCGGTTTCGTAGCGAGTCTTATCTCTGATTCCCTGGAAAGTCGTTCCTAACTGAGCGAGTGTGCGCTGCAAGCTCTTGGGATGAACCCCAAGGTGATGTGCCAGGTTTTCCAAGCCGAACGCTTTATCGGATAGTTTTTCACGGCAGGTTTTTTCAAGATATGCAAGCACAGCTTCACGGGGAGAGCCGTCCTTGAATTCACCCCGGAGGGAACGTGGAATGTCCCAGTCCAGGTCGAGCGGTCGCCGCAGCCAATCGGATGGGAAGACGACCTGAACCCCATTCCATTTCCTTTTCATTAGCGAAGAATGAGGGATCAGATCCGGCGGAACGCCTCGAAGGTTTTGTGCTGAAACCAGGAGCCGTTCTGGTTTGAAGTCTTCTTTCACGACCAGGCGCAAGAACGTGACCCAGATACCGATCACAGCCGCGTCCGCCTGCACGATCGGCGCCGATGGGCTGAAGGCCCGTTTACCCTGGATCACGGTGTGATCGGCATTGATCTGGAGCGAGTAGCGGATGTTGGTGATCTGATTGCCAAGTTCAAGAACGGCGAGAGGAAGAAACTCGGCAAGCGTTTGCGACACAGCATAGCTCTCGCGAACGAAAACGGGTCCGGCTCTTACGAACTGCTCCGCCGACCGTGCGGCAAAGTAGGGATCATTCAAGGCACCCGCCATTTCCTCAACTGCCAGATAAAGTGCATTTCCGGTAATCAGCACCGTTGAGTCGGCGAGATCGAGGTGTTCCAGGCCAGCGGCCTTCAAGACCGGATCGATGCGGCCTCCTCGCTGCCGGAACTGCGCTAGAAATGGCAAAAGCTGCGCAGCACGGTTAAATGCAATCCCATCGGACACAACTCAGCTCCCTTCAATCCAAACCGGCAAACGGCAACACGCTCGACGCATACTACGTCTTTGCTTTAGAGGACAGCAATCAAAGCATCTTGTCCTGAGACGCAGTGTTTAGAAGGTGGTGTCCGTGCTTGAATACTTGCAACGTTCGTCATTTTTTTGCGGCTTGCTCAACACGGTTCAACCTCATGTCTTCCCATGCATTTTCTTTCGCTACCTGCGCCCTGGTTGCTTCACTGATGAGTGTGACCGCAGCCCTCGCAAATGACATCGTTCTCCAGAACGGCCGCGTTATTGATCCGGAAACTGGCCTTGACGCGATCCGAAACGTGGCAATATCAGACGGCAAGATCACGGCAATTAGTGAATTCCCGCTTGAAGGCGACGTTGTGGTCGACGCGACGGGTCACGTCGTGTCGCCCGGGTTCATCGATTTGCACGCACACGGCCAAAGCATCGGCGATTACCGCATGCAGGCGATGCAGGGGGTGACGACGGCGCTGGAGCTCGAGTCGGGGGTTCTGCCCATTAGCGCGTGGTACGAGGGTCAGGCGGCGAAAAACCTGCCGATCAACTACGGAGCGGCAGCGGGCTGGACTTACAGCCGGATCGCGACCTTCGACAACACCGACCCTCTGGCCACAGTCGAGTTTTTCCAGCAAGCTCAGTCAGAGAGCGACTGGAAAACGAAATTCGCCGACACGGCGCAGTCTGAGCATATCCTTTCCCTGGTCGAACAGGGGCTCAAGGAAGGCGGGCTCGGGATTGGGGTCAATGCAGGCTATGCGCCCGGATACGGCCAGAAGGAGTATTTTGCGCTGGCGGAACTCGCCAAACGATATGGAGTAGCCACCTATACCCATGTCCGCTACGCCAGCGTGATCGAACCGCAAAGTTCCTTCGAAGCGCTCAAGGAATTGATTGCCAATGCGGCAATAACCGGTGCGCACATGCATATTTGCCATATCAACAGCACCTCGATGGCGGATATCGAGGCAACGCTGGCGCTTGTGGACGAGGCCATGACGAAGGGCATCAACATCACCGTCGAGGCCTATCCTTATGGCGCTGCGAGCACCGTTGTCGGGGCCGCGATGTTCACAGGGCCGGACTGGCGCGACCGGATGCAGTCGACGGCCGAGAACTTCCAGCTCGGTGCCGACCGCATGAGCGAGGACGAACTGGCGGACTATCAGGCCAACAAACCGGGCACCTTCATCACGTGGCACTTCCTGGACGAGAGCAAGCCGGAAGACCTGGCCCTGCTGGACATGTCGGTCACGCACCCTGCAACGATGATCGCTTCGGATGCCACCTTCTGGTCCTACTTTGACGAGGATGGCAGCATCCAGACCTACACGGGCGATGCTTGGCCCCTACCCGACAACGTGTTTGCCCACCCCCGTTCGGCCGGTACATATGCAAAGATTCTTCGCTCTTATGTGCGCGAACGCGGTGTCTTGTCGATGAGCGAGGCGATCCGGAAGATGTCGCTGATGCCGGCGCAGACGCTGGAAGACTTTGTGCCACAGATGCGTCGAAAGGGCCGGCTGCAGGTGGGTATGGACGCCGATATCGTTGTGTTCGACCCCGAGACGGTGGCCGATCGCGCGACCTTCGAGAACGCCAACCAGCCCGCTGTCGGTGTTCAGACCGTGCTCGTGAACGGCGGCTTTGTCGTGCGCGACGGCAACCTCATACTCGACGCGCCACACGGGCAGCCGATCCGCAGAGCACAGGAGCAATGAGACGGCCTATCAACCGAAAAGGAATGACGCCAATGAAACCGAATTCGTCATTTACCGCAGTCGCTTTTGCCTCCGCGTTACTTTTCGCTAGCGCCGCTACAGCCCAGGAATACGATCTCGTCATCCTTAATGGGCGGGTCATGGACCCGGAGACGCTCTACGACAGCATCGCCAATGTCGGGATTTCGGACGGCCGCATCGTCGAGATTTCCAAAGAGCCTTTGACGGGAGCGGAGGAAATCGACGCCTCCGGACACATCGTCGCGCCAGGGTTCATCGACACCCATTTCCACTGGCAGCAGCCGATGGGTTATTCGCTCGGGCTTCGCGACGGATTAACCAGCAGCATGGACATCGAAGAAGGGTGCGCCGGCACAATCATCGCCAAGTGGTACGAGGCGCGCGCCGGTGTTACGCAGGCGAATTACGGATGCGCCTCCAGCCATGAGCTTGCCCGGTCCATCGTCCTCGACGGGTTCGCCGACCAGGAAATCCTGCTTCATGGTCCTGCCGCTGCATTGGAGACACGGAAGGCTTCGGGTTGGAGCCTGACCGAGGCAGACTACGACACCGGCAACCAGATCCTTCAGATCATCGACAAGGGCTTGCAGGACGGTGCGCTCGGCATTGGCAGCACACTTGGTTACATGCGAGATGGCGTGACCTCGCGCGAAATGTTCGAGGTGCAGAAGGTCGGTGCGCGCTATGGCAGGCATACAGCCGTGCACACCCGTTTCACTCCCGACAACGCCACGTTCGAGAATCTCGGGCTCCAGGAAATTATCGCCAACGCGCTCGCTCTCGACGCGCCGGCAACGATCAATCATTACAACAACCCGGGTTGGCGCCTCGGTCACGAGATCATCCAGCGCCTGCAGGAACAGGGCTTCAACATCTGGGGCGAGATCTATCCCTATGCCGCCGGCTCAACTGCATTGAACGCGGTCTTCCTGAAGCCCGAGAACTGGGTGGATCGGCTCGGCCATAGCTACGAGGATACGTTGCAAGACCCTGTGACGGGAGATTTCTACACGTTGGAAACCTACAACAAAGGCTTGGAGGAAACCCCGACCAAGGAAATCGTGCTTTTCAAGATGCCGCCCGAGGACTCCGTGAAATGGTTGACACTCAGGGGCACGACGATGGCCAGTGACGCAATGTTCGCTGAGCCTCTGATGGCACCTTGGAATACTCCATTCGAGGAGTTGGGTAACATGCACCCGCGTGGTGCCGGTGCGCGCGCCGCCACGCTGCGCCTCGGGCGCGAGAACGACATCCCAATGATGCACCTGTTGTCGATCCTCAGCTACAACGCGGCGCACCATTTGGGCCGCACAGGGCTGAAGGCGATGCAGGAGCGGGGCCGGATGCAGGAGGGCATGGTCGCCGATATAGTGGTGTTCGACCCCGAGACTGTGACCGACAATGCGACCTATGATCAGGGCTCGATCCCCTCGACCGGATTCAAGGCGGTGATCGTGCATGGCGAGGTCACGGTACGCGACGACGAGTTGCTGGAGGTTTTCGCCGGCCAGCCGATCCGCTTCGAACCCGAGGATCAGCCGCGTTTCGAGACGGTGACCGAAGAGGCTTGGAACCGCGAATTCTCGACCGGTATGCCTGATGTGGCGCCTGGTATCCCGCCGCAGGGGGCAAACTGAGATGGCGCACCCGAGCCTCCCAAGACTGTTGCTCGCTGCTATCGCCGTTTGCCTCATCTGTTTGATGTCCAAGGCTCCGGCTTTGGCCGAACCGCAGGTGATCACCTTTCAGGATCTGCCCGACCCGGCCGCCCAAGGCTTCGCAGACCCCTTCAAGGCGATGGGGTACGACATGCTCCAAGAACTCCGGACCGTTGTCCGGCAGGAGGCGCGTCTTACCAATGGAGAGATATCGCCTGAAGCCCTGCCGCGGCTGCGGACCCGGATAGACGCTGCCCGCGCCCGTCTTGAGACGAACGGCTATGACATCGCTGAGCTCCTGTCCCAACGCTGGACGGTCGCAGAAAATCGCCGCCGCGCCATGTTTGAGCCCAATCCCGCCCTGGACAACAATGAGATCTCCTTGTCCGGTTTTCTGATCCCCGCAGGCCGGAATACGGACGGAGTCCACGTTGGATATCTGGTTTCCCAGGTGGGCATGTGCAGCCATATTCCGCCCCCGCCACCAAACCAGCTTGTGCGTGTCTCCCTTCCGCAGGGCGTGCCTACAACGTCTCTCTATCAACCGGTCCAGGTAACCGGAACGCTGCACGCAACGCCGCACGATGAGACGATCTATCTTCTTGATGGCGAGGTGCGTATGGTCGGAAGCTGGACCATGGTCGCTCAGCATGCCGCAAACGTAGATCTCTCCGACGCGGGCGACAAAACATCCGCTGAAACTCGAAGTTTTCGAGCTTTTACCGGTGGGGAGGCCCGTGTTGATCGCAAACGTACAACGGTAAATGAGGAAACAAACTAAAGACGCTCCCTGAAACCCTTTTTCGAGATTTGCCGTTGTTTACCTTTTTTGGGGCGATGTTGAGAGGTGGCGAATAATCTCTGACTGATCGGATCACACACCTAATCATGACCAATGGGTGAGGCGTTGACGATTTCCAATGCGCCCGAAGAGAATCCTTTTCTACCCGCCACTGAATGTCGGCTTTCAGGACATCATTTAGATATTTCGGGCGACGGGACCGGTCGCAAAGAGCTTCCAGGCCGTCCTGCCGGTAACGATCCCAGATCTTGTGGCCTGTCTTGCGCGAGATGCCGAACTCGCGGCACACCGAACTCATGCCTTCCCCATCCAGAAGACGGGCGACGAAGCGAAGACGTTCCTCCATAACGGACAGCTCTTTCCACGGCATCGACACCTCCCGCAAAAGCGAAAAGTGTTACCTATATCTCCGGAACGTTCTGTCACCTATGTCTCAGGTCGGGCACAATAACCTACATAGATCAGGCAAAGCAGCCATCAGGCGGGAACACCCAATGCCGGTGTTCAACACGCGCCATCGAAACTCCATAGCCATTGCCCAGGCTGCGGATTGCCTGAGCCGATGCGTTTCCGGATTGCGAAGAACGTATCTCTAGGAGAGCTTATAAGCCGCATAGGTCGCGACCCGGTCTCCATTTTTGATATCGTATCCCGCGCTGTAAAGCTCTCCGTTCGGAGCCACGGCGATTACGGTTGGAAAACTGTTCGAATACCATGACCTGGCAAGCGTCTTTCCGGTGCTGTCGATGACGGCGACAATGGCGAGAGGCTCCCCCCTCGCCTCGCGAAAGAGGAGCGCAAAGCGTCCGCCTGAAAGGGCGACGGCATCGGCGAGAACGAGACCATCGTCTTTTCTCTCGTCGCTGCGCACGAACATGCGGCGGTATTCTTTCCCGTCGGCTGTTTGAATCGACACGGCAACGTCTTGGCGAAAGCCATTTCCCACCTCCTGGACGATCATGTTCCAAATCGACCCACCGAGCAGATTTGTTCGGCCATCCTGAGCGTAAGCACTTGCAGTCGCATGAAAATATGCGGGCTGGCTGTCTTGGGGACTGCCCACCCCCTCCGGCATCATGACATATGGGCTCAAGTATTGTTCATCAACCAGCCAGGTTTGAGGCCTTCCCTCCGAATCCTTCTCGAGTGAAATCGTCCGCGTGTATCCTACGCTCTTGTTGCTGAAGGCGTTTTCGTTTTTTCCCGACAGGACAATGAACCATTTGTTCAAATCTCCCTGAAAAATCGAGACATGCGTGTATGAGCGGTAATTGTCGAAATTACGATCTGCACTTGGCAGCTTTAACAATGCCACATGGTTGCTATCCATGCTGAAAACGGCTGCGCCGTAGCTCTTGGTGCTCTCGCCATCGATGTATTCAATCAGGAAAACCGCAAAATCGCGGTTTCGGCAATAGCGGATGATGCGCGCGTTTTCCAGCACACCGTCCACCGTGCTGGTCCCTCCATCGTTCCTGTCGTAGGTCCAAAGCCTCGAGTGTTCCCTGGGACTTTTCGGAGTGAAGCCGACCAGCGTGTCGTGACGCTGAATGTCGCTATAGGCAGCAAAGCCGAATGCCGGATCCACATCCACATCCAGTTTGGCCCCCGATTCCCCGTCCCCAAGCCGGTGCGACAGGGCAAAGCCCTTGTTCGAGGTCCGGCCCACGAGAATGGCATTGCCGCTCTTGTCGATATCGATCGCCAGAAATTCCTTTGCGCCCTCATCGGAGTACCTCCCCGTAGCACGGGTTTCGAGCGTGCGCGCCGACATCCAATCCGTATCTTCCGGTGCAGGAAAAGGGCGTCGCGGCGCCGGTGGAGCTGCAGGTTCGGCATCTGTAACCGTGTCAGTCTCGTAAGACGGTCCCCCGTCATTGGACGAGAGCACCTTCAAGCCGACAACCCCGCCCGCAATCGCAACCGTTGCCAGGCCGCCGATCAACACGCCGCGCCGGCCCATTTTGGACGCACCGTCCGGGCGTGACGGGGATGTGGCCGAAGTTGCGGTACGAGCGGCCGTTTCTGCATTTGCCCGATGGACCCCGCGCGGCCGCCGAACCTGTTCGTCCGGGCCGGCATCGACGGGCCTGTCTGCCGGCTCCGCCGGGGCGGAAGCGGCCTCTTCCGATTGCGCGTTTTCTTCGACGTTTTCTGACGCCGTGACAGTATCGACCGGCGGCGCCTCTTCGAAAATCTCGACGACCAAAGTCATTTGGCGGCTATCCATCACCGTGCCCGAGGCCGTGACAGCGATCACTCGCCCGTCGGAACCGCATTTTATCGCGATCCGTCTGCCGTCGCCGGTGACGGCAATCACCGCCGGCTGATCGGCGGTCACCATATCGCCAACAGCAACTTTTATTTCACTGACCGTGAGAGGATAGAGCCCTTTGGAGGCAGGCGACATAATCGTCTTGAAAGTCAAATCAAATTCCGTTTCGGCAAGCAATGGAAGTACTTAGATGCCAAAATCGTATTAACTTTCGCGAACCACTGTCAACCGGCAACCGGACGCTTTGCCAATGCCGGTTCGATGAGCCCCATATCGTCAATCCGCCTGCGGAATGAACCTGCAACGTCTCCAGGGTCAGGACCCTGGTCGTCATCCAATACCGGCGGTCATCGGCAGTGACGGGTCTTACCGGCCCCGCGCCCGCATCTTCTCCGCCTCCGCCTTCTGCGGTTTTGCAACCGGCGCGCCGTAGGTGTTGGGGATCGCATCCTCGAAAACCTTGATCAGATCAAGCTCGTTCTCCTCTTCCTCGGAGACCGGCGCAAGGGCAAGATCGGTGTATTTGAGACGATCGGTATCCTTGAGAACGCGCCGGTGGATGCGGGAATATTTTAGGTAGAGCAGTCCCCAGGAAGAAATTTTGATGATGTGTTCCACGACCCGACGCGGATAGAAGATCAACGGATTCTCGATCTTCATGCCGTGGCGCCGCTGTTTTCTCACCTTGCGGCGCATGAAACCGGCTTCCAGCGGGTGGACTTTCTCGATGAAAATCGAGCCGTAAAATGCGCCCAGCCCCAACATTAACTGATTTGTTTTCAGTCCCCGGGCCGCCCCCCGGCGCAGAACGGTTTCAACGTGTTCAGCGGTATAGTACTGTTTCCAGGAATCCAGATAGACCTTCTCCCAATCCGCGTCGCTCATGACCGGATGATGTGAAACCCGGTGATTGAGGTCATACTTGTTTAGATCCGGATCCATCCAGATACCCTTTGCGGCCAGCTTCTGATGGTCTTCGGATCCGGGTAATGGCGTCAGATAAAAGAATTCAATCAGATCGAGTGGAAGCTCTTTCTTGAGGATCTCGATGTTCCGGCGGATCTTCTCCGGTGTGTCATCCGGGAAACCGAGGATGTAGCCTGCATAGGTGACAATACCGACGTCTTTCCATGCCTGCAGCATCTTGCGGTATTCCCAGATCTTGTTCTGGCGCTTCTTGGCCGCCATAAGCGCATCCGGGTCGATGTTTTCAAGGCCGATGAAGACACGGTTGCAGCCCGAGCGCGCGGCCATCTCGATGAAGCCGTCGAGGCGGTGGCACAACGTGTCCACCTGTATGATAAACTTGAAGCGAAGGCCTGCTTGTTCGCGCAGGTAGATCAACCGCTCCAGAATGGCCTTCCAGTTCCGGTTGCGGGCAAAATTGTCGTCGGTGATGAAAAAGCGCTTTATGCCCTGCTGATAATTCTGGCGGATGATCGCTTCGATGTCGTCCGGCGTGCGGTACCGCGACTTGCGGCCCTGGACATTGATGATCGTGCAGAACGAACACTGGTAAGGGCAGCCACGCCCGGAATCGAAACTGGTCAGGTGCCCGACAGTGTTGCGGATGTTGCTGCTCGGCAGATAGGGTCGCGATGCGCCGGTCATGTCCGGCATGTCGTGCATCACATTGTAGAGCGGCTTTTGCTCGCGGTTCCAAAGATCGCGCAGCAACGCGTCCATCCGCCCCTCGGCCTCGCCCGCATAAATCGTCGCGCCAAGACTTTGGGCTTCCGCGATCTCAGGCCGCGTTTCGGGCAGCATGGCAAGACAACCGGCCGCGTGGAAACCGCCAATGACCACCGGCACACCGGCCGCGCGGAACTGCCGGGTCAGGTCCAGTGCCCGGGGAAACTGGTTCGATTGCACCCCGACAAGTCCGACAAACCCGTTGTCGGCCGCCTTGATGCGGCGGATGATCTCATCGACCTTGATGACGGTGTTGGTTTCGTCGTGGGCGACAAGGTCGAAGGAGACGTCGGGTCCAAGCACCTGAGCGTCGGCGGCGTCGCGAACAAGCCCGTAGACCGAGGCCAACGAGTTCGAAGGGATTGCGTTTTTCCACCACTGAATGACGTAGCCATCGTCATCATAGTGCGATGGCTTGATCAGGACGATTGCGAAAGACTTCTTTTCGGTCATCGTCCCTCCCGAGATCGGCCGGATGGTTGGGCACGAAACGGGACTCTCGCCGCAACGCCCGAACAACATCCAAGTTGTCCCCCCAAATCTATTTGATACTTTGCCCCATTCTGAGCCGCCATTCAAGCAACCTGCCCGTGGCGGAAATCATCTAAATTCCCGGCACCACCAAACTATTTGCAAAGGTCATTGAGATGACAAACGAAATCTGTTCGATCGATCCGATTTTATGAGCATTTTTTTGAGTTTGCGAACCTCGAATTATGATAAATGCCCCGCGGGCGTCAGTGTGCGGCAATCTTCCGCTAGGATACCAAGGCCGCCCCTAGAGCGTTTTCGCGCCAGAGCGCGCAAGTCTGTGCGCGGGCGACCAAGCGAAACGAAAAGCTCTCCAAAACCGGTCAGATATGTCCCCACCAACTCTTTTTGGTGTCACGCCCGAAAATGTGGTAAGCGCCGGCAAAACACCATCGGGCTAGCAAACACCATCGGGAATGGACCATTGAGCGAACTGACCGTAGCGGAGGCGACGAACCGCATTTATCAATCCCTCGAGGCGGACAATCAGGACATTGACCTGCATATCGCGGCCCTCAAGGCGGCGTTGAAGCGTGAGGGCCTGAAAGAGGCTGTCCTCGACCCGGCCAGGCTCCCGCACAACAACCGGTCCGGCCGGAAGCTGCTCCAGGCCTACTTTCGCCAGCGCGGCGTGAAGGTCACATTCGCGTCTTCGTAACGCGAAGCGGACATCGCTCCACCGACGGTCCCGTCACCGCCTCGAATCCGGCCCAACCTCGCAAAACCAGTCGATCAGTCCGATGCAAAGGCATTGCTTAAGGCAGCAGTCTTCGATCGGGTCATCTCTCCGCTGCGCAACGAGCCAATTGCGTCTTGTTTTCCCGGTGGAAACATCGTCTGCGTGCCGGAGGTTCGAGCCCCTCCTCCGCCACCATTTCTTACCGGCGTCCCTCGCGGACCTCACCTCTATCCCTCGCGATCATTCGTGACCCGGTCCGGCTTCGGTCCGCATACCGTGCCGACGCTGTTCCTCTTCGATAATAGGGCGAATAGCTTCCGCCAGATGACCGAGGTGCCGGTCGATTGCCGCGCGAACGGCTTCGACATCCCGCGCCTCGAGCGCATCGAGAATCGCCCTGTGCTCGCCGATCACCCGCACCCTGTTCCGCTTCTGGCTGGCGGAGAGGAACCTCGCCCGCCACAGGCGCGCCAGATAGGCCCGGTGCGTCTCGGCAAGAGACGCGTTGTGCGATGCCTTGGCGATCGCGGTGTGAAACGCCATGTCGATCTCGAACAGGTCGAGCGGATCGGCCTGATCGTAACAATCGGACATGCGTTGGTTGACCGCGTTCAACTCGGCCAGATCGGCAACCGTGGCGTTCTCGCAGGCGAGTTCGGTAGAGAGCTTCTCAAGTGCCAGAAGCACGGCGACCTGGTCGGATATCTCCTTGAAGCTCGGCCTGGCCACGATCGGACTGCGCGACGGGCGCAGGATCACCAGTCCTTCTTTCGCCAGCATCCGGATTGCCTCGCGCATAGGCGTGCGGCTGACGCCAAGTTCCGAGGCGTTGTCCCTTTCCTTTATCGGAGCGTCGGGCGGCAGCTTGCCACGAAGAATATCCCGGCGAAGACGCACCGCGATTTCATCTGCCAAGCTTGCTTCCGACATTAAAATGCTCCGACGCGGTCAAAATTCGGCCCAATCCCGGCCTTTTCCGACCCGGGAATATCTTCACTTCCATGAGAGACGAAGGAATTCATGAATTTGGTATACCAAAATTCATTGATTGTCGAGGCTGCTTTCGTTAGCTTGGGTTTGGGATTGGTATACCAAAGCGGAGCAGATAACCGCAGCCAGAACCATATCAAAGGCCTTCGGAAGGCTGAATAGGGAGGAAAAGATATGCAATTTAAATCGATTATAACGTCGGTCGCGATCACTGCCATGATGGCCATTCCGGCGGCTGCCCAGGATACCCACCTCAGGATCCAGACGCACTATGGTCCGGAAACGATATCGGGCAAGAATGCCGCGCAGTTCGTCGATGATGTGCAGGTGATGTCGAACGGCGAAATCACGATCGAGATGTTCTATTCGTCCTCGGTCGTCGCCTCGGTCGAAACCTTCGACGCTGCGGCCAACGGCATCCTCGACTGCGACATGACCGGCGGCGCATACCAGACCGGTAAGAACCCAGCCTTCCAGTTCGTCGGCGACATCATGGGCGGCTACGACACGCCCTATCAGCAGCTTGGCTGGCTCTACAAGGGCGGCGGCTACGAGGCTGCCCAAAAGCTGTACAATGAATATGGCATGCAGCTCGTCGGCTGGTGGGTCGTCGGTCAGGAATCTTTTGCCTCCTCGAAGCCGATCGAAAATGTCGCGGACTTCAAGGACTGGAAATTCCGTTCGCCTCCGGGAATGGAAACCAAGATTTTCGAAAAACTCGGCGCCAAGCCGGTCGTGATGGACTTCACCGAAATCTTCACCGCGCTTGAGTCCGGCATCATCGATGGCGCCGACGCTTCGATCCTCGCCAACAACAAGGGCATGGGCCTCTATGACATCGTCAAGCACGCCACGTATCCGGGCTTCCATTCGATGCCTTCGGACCATCTGGCCTGCAACAAGGACGTTTGGGACAACATGCCCGAGCATCACCGCCGCATCATGGACACGGCGATGCAGAAGCTCGCGCTCCAGCAGGCTCTGACGGCGGAATTCGAAAACAACAAGGCCGCCGCCGAACTGCGCGCCGCAGGCGTGCAACTGCATGACCTCAGCCCGGAAGCCCGCGCGGCATTCCGCAAAGCTGCTGTTTCCACCTGGCCGGAGTTCGCCACCACCGACGAAGCCAAGGCCCTGGTCGCAAGCCATACCGCCTACCTGAAGTCTCAGGGCTGGATCGACTGATCACCCGACAGGCTTAGAAAACGCCGGCGGGTCCCGTTGCGGGCCCGCCGGCTTCCGGACCTTCTCCAATGGAGGTCCCGTTCCGGGAGGGGGGATATCTTATGGAACAGGAAGGAGTATGGCTGGGCGCGCTTCGGAAGCCGGTCAAATGGGCCATGTATGTGTCCCTGGCGGTTCTGGCGGCCAGTTATCTCTGGGTGATCTTCGCCGATCTTGCGCTCGGCTGGAATATCGGAATGCAGGAGATGCTTCGGCCGGACGGCAATCTGTCGGCTTATCTGATCCTTTGGTCTTTCTTCTGCTCCGTCCTCTTCTCCTCATTCTACCTTTCCGACAATATCGGCGTCATCGAGCCCCGGCCTGACGGCTTCTTCGACTGGTTTTCGCTGATCCTGGGCCGGGTCGGCATGATCGCCATCGTCTTCGTCGTCCTGGTGATGATTTACGAAGTCGTGGCGCGCTACGTTTTTGAAAAACCCACCCTTTGGGCGAACGAACTCTCGCTCTGGGTTGCCGGTTTCACCTTTCTGCTCGCCGGCCTCTATGCGATGCAGCAGCGCAGTCATATCCGAATTTACATCATTTACGACATCCTGCCCCGATGGGCACAAAAGACCTCGGATATCATCTCGGTCTTTCTGATCTGGTGCTTCACCATTGCCCTCGTCTGGGGCGGATACAACGAAGCCTCCGCGAAACTGCTGCGTTGGGAGAAATTCGGAACCGCCTGGGATCCGCCCCTACCGGCCACGCTGAAGACCGGGATCCTCGTCATCATTTCACTGGTCGCCATACAGGCGCTCTCCAATCTGATCGCCGACTGGAACAAAGCCCCGGAACACCATTCGCCGGCCGACGAAATCGACGACGTCGAAATCGAGAATATCCGCAGCACGCTGGGGGAGAAGAACTGACATGGAATTTCTCGAGTTCTTCTCCTGGATGAAAGTTTCCGATATCGGCACTCTCAGCATGATCCTGCTGATCGCGATGTTCTTTCTTCTGGCGATAGGCATGCCGCTCGGCTTCGCCTCCGCCTTTCTGGCCGTCGCCACGCTCGTCATGAAATTCGGCCCCGAACTGCTCTTCGGCCACTTCGGCCGTGGTCCGCTGAACGTCCTGGCTCAGGCGATTTACCGTCAAATGACGAACTACGTGCTGATATCGGTGCCACTCTTCATTTTCATGGCCGCGCTTCTCGAGCGCTCCGGCATTGCGCGGGACATGTATTCCTCACTCAATGTCTGGCTGTCCCGCACCCGTGGCGGCATCGCGTTCGTCACCGCAATCATGGCGGTGCTGATGGCGGCCATGTCCGGCATCATCGGCGGCGAGGTCGTGCTCCTCGGTCTGATCGCCCTGCCGCAAATGCTGCGCCTCGGCTACAATCAGAACCTGGCCATCGGGACGATCTGTGCCTCCGGCACACTCGGCACGATGATCCCTCCTTCCATCGTGCTGATCATGTATGGGCTCGTCACCGAAACCTCGATCAAGTCGCTCTTTACGGCCTCTTTCCTGCCCGGGTTCATGCTGGCATCGTTCTTCATCGTCTATATTTTCATCCGGACCCGGCTGAACCCCAGCCTGGCACCGCTCCCGGAAGCGGACCCGGACGACCCGCCCGGCAGCGAAAAGGCACTGATGTTTGCAGGTTTTCTTGCCCGCCTTACGCTGTGGGTCACCGGGGTGCTGCTGGTTCGCGCCCTCTTCTTCACGGCAACCGGCGCGAACGCGATCACGGAAGGTGTCGATCCGATTCCGCTCGGCATGGTTTCCGACATCCCCTACATCCTCGGCGCCGGCATCATTGCCGCGGCGCTTATCTTCTTCGCCATCGGCCGGGAGCGCACCTCCCGCGGCTGGCATCTCGGCCGCGGCCTGATCGCTCCGACCGTGGTGATCGGCGTGGTGCTTGGCTCGATCTACGGCGGCATTACGGGGATCACCGAGGCCGCCGGCATGGGTGTGATCGCGGTGTTCGTCATCGGACTCATCCGCCGCGAGATGACGCCGGACATCATCTGGGAGAGCATCATTCGCACGCTGCGATCCACCGGCACCATCATCTGGGTCACCATCGGCGCCGCCGCGCTTGCCGGCGCCTATACGCTCGCGGGCGGGCCGGCATACGTGGCAAACCTGATCGTCGGCTCCGAACTCCCCACCATGGGGGTCATCCTCATGATGATGGCAATCTTCCTGGTCATGGGCATGTTCATGGATTGGGTGGGTATCGTGCTTCTGATCATGCCGGTCTTCCTGCCCATCGTTGTGAAACTGCCGGCGGCGGAGATCGGCTTTCTCGGCGGCCTCGAACCGAAATTCGTCGCCATCTGGTTCGGCGTGGTCTTCTGCATGAACATGCAGGTGAGCTTCCTGTCGCCCCCCTTCGGCCCGGCAGCGTTCTATCTCAAATCCGTCGCGCCGGCGCATATTTCGCTGACCGACATCTTCAAGGGTTTCCTGCCCTTTATCGCGATACAGCTTCTCGCGTTGTCGGTCCTGCTGTTCTGGCCGTCAATCGTGACACTGTTCCTGTAGGTTCCGCGGCCTTGTCCCGGGGACGGCGAAACCATGCCGCCCCCGAGACCTTCGCGACACTCTGTCCTTCGATCCCTCAAGTGCAACCATGAAACCTGTTCGACTTTCCACCTCCGACACTGTCGTAACTGCAACCAGCGAAGTGGCACGCAGGAGCGTTCAGGGTCGCGACGCCCATGAATTCCTGCGGTGGCGGATCGGCGCGGTGACGTGATGAGAAAAGCTGACACTTTACGCGGCGGGCTGATCGGCGCCCATATTTCAAGGACGCGCCTGCCTGCGGCGCTGTCCCTTTTGTGTATCGATGCCGGATTGGCTCTTGAATTTGAACTGATAGATTCGGCGGAGGACGTCGATTTCGACCTTTCCGCCTGCCTCGCTGCCTGTCGCGACAAGGGCTGGAATGGCGTGAGTGTCACCCATCCGCACAAGATCGGCGCCTTCGAATGGCTGGACGGCAACCAGACCGATGAAGTGGCGAAGCTGGGATCCGTCAACATGATCGTCTTTGGTCCGACTACGTTTGGCACGAATACCGACTATACCGGCTTCCTCTCTGCCTGGCAGGCGGAGATGGGCAGCATCGCACCGGGGCGCGTCGCTCTGGCTGGCGCAGGCGGCGTCGGGCGCGCTTTGGGGCATGCGCTTGCCCGGCTCGGCGCGACCGAAATCGTTATCTTTGACGCCGCTCCCGAGCGCGCCAATGAGCTCGCCAAATCGATCGGCCCAACTGCGCGGAGCTGTTCACTCGTGGAAATCCCGGACATCATCCGCGATTTCGACGGGCTGGTGAACGCGACACCCATCGGAACCGCGGAGTACCCGGGCTCGGCCTTTCCCTCCCCCATACCTGGCGGGCCGACATGGGTCTTCGACGCGATCTATACGCCGACAGAAACGCAATTCATCCAGGATGGTCGCGCTGCCGGCGCCGAAATCATCACCGGCTTCAGCCTGTTCAAGCACATGGCCCTGCGAACGTTCGAAGCCTACACCGGGCGCACGCCGGATGCGGAGCAGATGCTTCCGCAGCTGGACGATTTAAAACCAGGATTGGAGTTCAAGTCATGACCAAACCACGGATCGGATTCATTGGATTGGGTTTGATGGGCGCCGCAATGGTCGAGCGTCTGCAAAGCCTCGGATATGAACTCACGGTGATTGCCAACCGCTCCCGCAAGGCCATCGACGACGCCGTGGCGCGCGGCGCCACGGAAGCCCGGACCTCGGCGGAACTTGCCGCCGCCTCGGATATCGTCATGTTCTGCATGGACACATCCGCCAGCGTCGAATCCCGGGTCTACGGAGATGACGGTGTCCTTGCCGGTGTGAAGGAGGGGTCGATCGTCATCGACTTCGGCACCTCCCTCCCCGGCTCGACGCAGAAAATAGGCGCTGACATGGCCGCGAAAGGCGCCGTTTATCTCGATGCGCCGCTCGGAAGAACCCCCGCCCATGCCAGGGACGGTCTCCTGAACATCATGTGCTCGGGCGATGAGGCGGCCTACCGGAAGGTCAAGCCGGTGCTCGATGATCTGGGCGAAAACGTCTTCCACCTCGGGCCGCTCGGCACCGGCCATACGATCAAGCTCATAAACAACTTCTTCGCTATGACCACGGCCTGCGCCATGGCCGAAGCATTCGCGATGGCCGATCGCGCCGGAGTCCCGCGTGACAAGCTCTATCAGGTGATGTCCGCGGGTCCGCTTCATTCCGGCATGATGGACTTCGTCAGGAACTTCGCCATGGAAGGAAAAATCGACCTGGCCTTCTCATTGGACAACGCGTCCAAGGACGTCGGCTATTATCGCCAGATGGCCGAAGGGCTTGGCGCGAATTCGCGCATGAGCTCGGCTGCGGCCGGCACGCTGAAGGAAGCGCTTGGCGCCGGCTGGGGGGATCGCATGGTTCCCGAAATCGTCGATTATCTGGCGGGGAGCCTGGACAGGAAATGAGACTTCAGGGCAAACGCGCGTTCGTAACCGCGGCGGGTCAGGGTATCGGCCGCGCCATCGCCGAACGCTTCTCCGCGGAAGGCGCCTATGTCGTGGCGACCGATCTGAAGAATGATCTTTTGGCCGGTCTCGGCACCGCCGAGGCCTTTGCACTCGACGTAACCGACAAGGCCGCCCTTCAGGCGGCGGTGGAAAACGCCAAGGCCGATATCCTCGTCAACTGCGCGGGCTTTGTCCATGCGGGCACCATTGCCGAAGCGACCGATGCCGACTTCGACGTTGCGATGAACCTCAACGTCCGCTCGCAGTTTCACGCGATGCAGGCGGCTCTGCCGGGCATGGTGGAACGCGGACACGGATCCATCGTGAATATCGCCTCCGTCGCTTCCTCGATCATCGCAGCGCCGAACCGGTTCATCTACGGCATGTCCAAGGCAGCCGTGATCGGAATGACAAAATCGGTTGCGATCGACTACGTGACCAAGGGGGTCCGCTGCAACTGCATCTGCCCCGGCACGGTCGAAAGCCCGTCGCTGCAGAACAGGCTCCGTGCCATGGGTGATTATGAAACCGCCCGCGCCACCTTCATCGCCCGCCAGCCCATGGGACGGATCGGAACACCAGAGGAAGTCGCGGCGCTAGCGCTCTACCTCGGCTCCGATGAATCCGGCTTCACCACCGGTCAGGCGCATGTGATCGATGGTGGCTGGGCCGCAGGCTGACACGGAGCAAACGGTCATGGCGGCAGCATCTCTCTCATCCCCGCGCGCGTACCGGATCGCTGCTTGTGTCATCTGCTGGGCATTCGGTTTCGCCCTTGTCGCCGCCAATCCGGGTGCGGCTTCCGATGCGAATGCCGGAGCGGATCTGTCCGGAACCGAAAGCTGCGTTTCTACGGCAGTTGAAGCACAACGCCCGCCCGGCGACTGCCTGATGGAACTTCATGCTCCCTGCATGGCTTTCCCTCCCAATTCGAAAGCGCTGGCCACGCTCTGTTTCGTAAACACGCGAAAGAACTGGGACGCCCGGATCAAGGAACGGCTGAGCACAATAGCAAAGACCGCGGCCCCCAGGATCGCTTCCATTGCCAATATCGAAAGCCGTTATGATCTTCTGTCCAATCTCCTGCAGTGCGACCGGCTGGACGAACTCTCGGCGCTTTATCAGACGGCAGACGAAGACAGGCTCCTGCAGAAGAAACGATGTGAAGCCGCAGCGGCGGGACTGGCCTATATCCGCTTGCTGGTGCGTTCGGAGACCCTCAAATGACGTCACGCTCGGCCTTCTGGCGGGGGTTTGCGGACTGTGCGCCCTTCATCCTGATCGTCATTCCCTATTCGATGATGTTCGGCGTCGTCGCGCGCGACGCGGGTCTCGATGTCTTCCGAACCATGGCGATGTCGGTCCTGGTGATCGCCGGAGCATCCCAGTTCACAGCGCTCACCCTTTTGAAGGAAGATGCTCCCGTCTTCGTCGCCCTGTTGACGGCTCTCGTCGTCAACCTGCGGATGGCGATCTATTCCGCGGCGCTTGTGCCGCACCTTGGCCATGCACGTCTGGGGGTTCGGGCGCTCATGGCCTATCTGATGGTCGATCAGGCGTTTGCGGTCGCCGTGAAACGTTATGAAAGCCCGCCGCCTCTCTCACCGGCGGAAAGGGTGGCCTACTACTTCGGCTGCATGATGCTGATCTGCCCGTTCTGGTATGGCGGCACGTTGGCAGGCGCCATCCTGGGCCAGGCAATCCCGGCGTCGCTTTCGATCGATTTCGCCGTACCTGTCTGTTTCATCGCGCTCGTCGCACCGGGTCTTCGAAGCCTGCCGCATGTGGTGGCGGCGCTGACGTCCGTGGCCGCCATGCTGGTCTTTTCCGGACTGCCGTGGAGCCTTGGCCTTCTCGTTGCAACCCTGTGCGCCATGGGGGCGGGCGTCCAGACGGAGCTTTACATGCGCCGCCGTGCAGACCGGAGAACCACGGCATGATCGATGATCGCGCTTTCTGGCTTCTGACCGCGGGCCTCGGGATCGGAACCTATCTGATCCGGTTTTCCTTTCTCGGCCTTTTGGGCGGGCGAACCTTGCCTCAGTGGCTGCTGATGCATCTGAAATACGTAGGCGCCGCCGTCTTCCCGGCCATGATCACGCCGCTGGTCCTCTGGCCCGAGGCGACCGGCGGACAGATCGATCCGGCACGCCTGATCGCGGCAGCGGCGGCCTTCGTTGTCGGCATGCGATTTTCCGTCCTCGGTGCGATTTTCACCGGGATGGGCAGTCTCTACCTCTTGCAGGCACTCGGGCTCTGAAAAGCCATTCGCGCCTGTATTCGTCAAACTCCGGGAGATTTCCTTGATGGAGAATCATACCATTTTCCCGAAGCACAAACGGCCCCGTAAAAGGCTGCAACTGACAGGCTCGAAGAGATCCTGTTCGAACAGGGGAGTGATTGACATGAGCGCAGTTTTCGCCTGTGCGGGATCTACGAATCCGATTTGCATTGCTATAACCACGGCGGCTTCGGATGACTTCCTCCCATCCATGCCTTCTCCTCACCTGTCCGGGGTCTGAAATGAAGATCACCGCCCTTGAAACCGTTCGCATCGCCGAGCGCCCGAACATTCTCTGGCTGCTCGTCCACACCGACGAAGGCATCACCGGTCTCGGAGAAACTTTTTACGGCGCGCGTACGGTCGAGGCCCATGTTCACGAGACCCTGGCGCCGCTGATGATCGGCGAAGACCCGCTCAGAATCGAGTATCTCTCGCGACGGGCCGAAGGCTACCTCGGGTGGCGGTCTTCGGGAGCCGAAACCCGGGGGAACTCGGCCTTCGATATCGCGCTGTGGGACCTCGCCGGCAAGGCCACAGGCCAACCGATCGCCCAGCTTCTGGGAGGCTTCACCCGCACGGCAATCCGCACCTACAACACCTGCGCGGGAACGGACTACATAAAAGACGAGACCGGTCAGCAGAGCGGCAACTACGGTCTTGGCATCGGAGGCAATTACGATGACCTGGACGGATTCCTGAACCGGGCCGACGAACTGGCACAGTCCCTTCTTGAGGATGGGATAACCGCGATGAAGATTTGGCCCTTCGACATGGCGGCGGAAAAAACGCAAGGCCGTGACATCTCGGCCGAGGATCTGAAGGCAGCCCTTGTTCCTTTTGAAAAGATCCGCGCTGCCGTCGGCGACAAGATGGATATCATGGTCGAGTTCCACTCGATGTGGCAGTTGCTGCCGGCGATGAAAATCGCGAAGGCTCTGACACCTTTTGCGACCTACTGGCACGAGGACCCGATCCGCCTCGACAGTCTGGACCTGCTCAGACGCTACGCAAATGTGTCACCCGCGCCGGTTTGCGCCTCTGAGACACTCGGCGGCATCGGTGCTTTCCGCGACCTGATAGCAACAGGGGTGGCCGGCGTCGTCATGCTCGATCTCAGCTGGTGTGGTGGGATCACGACCGCGCGCAAGGTCGCGGCTCTTGCCGAAGCCGAGAATCTTCCCATCGCACCACATGACTGCACCGGCCCGGTGGTCCTGGCCGCCTCGACCCATCTGTCCCTGGCCGCGCCCAATGCACTCATTCAGGAGAGCGTGCGCGCGTTCTACCGGACCTGGTACCGGGATCTCGTCACGGCCCTTCCCGAAGTCGAACATGGCATAATCACGGTGCCGCCCGGGCCTGGGCTTGGCCTCGAATTAGCCCCGGATCTGAACCAGCGCTACACCGTGATCTCTCAGACCAGCCGTGCGGAGGACCTCTAGGGTACGGCCATCGAGCGCGGTTGATCGGACATCAGGACCGATCCTATAGTGTGAGGAAAAGTGCGACACATGCGAAGGAGGCGCCGTGGCCGCATCGGGAGATATCGATCTTGCGAGCTCCGGCCGGCCGGGCTGGAACCCGTTTTCGAAACCGCACTTCGTAACCAGCGATTATCGCATCGCTCAGGACCACCTTGAGAAATCGAGCAAGGGGCTCTTCCAGCTATCGATTCCCCACAACGGGCTGTTTCACCAATACTCCTCGAAAGCGCGGCTGCTGGGCGAAAGCCGCGTCACCGTCGTCAACATCGACAGTGAAGCCGGATACCGGATCGACATGAACGCCGATCCGGACCTGATCTATGTCCAGGTCCTGCTGAAAGGCTCCGCCCTTTACCGGCAGAGCACCACACGGATCGAGGCGCGCAGTGCCCAACTGGTCCTGCAGGAAGCGCGTGCGATAACGCGCAAGGATTGGGGCGGTCCGACCCAACTGATGGCCTTCCGGCTCAGCCGCCGCGCCCTTGAACGGCTGGCCGCCCGGACGATGGGCGCATTGGGATCCCGTCCCCTGGACTTCGACACGATCCAGGTGATCGATCTGGAGCGCGTACCGACGCTCTGGCACCACATTCTCATGATCTACAACGATCTGCTGGAGCCGACCCCGTTCCTCAACGGTCCAAGTGCAGAGCATGCCGAGCAAATTCTTTTGCACCTGCTGCTTCAGTCCATTCCGAACAGTCACAGTGGCATGCAATTCTCCGCGCCCGCCCAATCCGCCGCACCCTATTATGTTCGCCGGGTCGAGGACTTCATCCGCAACCACGCCCGGGAACAGATCGACATTGAAGACATGATCCGGGCAGCCGGCGTGAGTGCGCGGTCCATCTATCTCGGTTTTCGAAGATTCCGGGATACGACGCCGATGTCCTATCTGAAGGAAGTCCGCCTGAATCTCGCGCGCCGCGCGTTGCTTGAGGCACCGGAGAACAAGGCCATGCCTGTCACCGTAATTGCCCTCGATTGCGGCTACGCAAATCCGAGCCAGTTTTCCCGTGATTACCGCAACCGGTTTCGTGAGACCCCCACGGAAACCGCGCGACGCGCTTCGTATTTTGGAGCCACGCCCCGCGACGAGACGGCAGGCTAACCGCCCGCCCACCGGAAGAAAACGCTTCTTGCCAGACTTGCGGCGGTCGGTCCTTCAATTGCACTGTGGCGCAATCCCTTGCAGCCGGTGAAAAGACGCCGGTCTCCGCGATGATAATATGAGGCGATCTGACGACTTGCCCCGCTCGCAGCGATCCGGTGGAGAAAGACATGTACGCAAAAAGAATCATCGTCATCGGCGCCGGGATCGGCGGGCTCGCCGCTGCCCTGGGCCTGCAGCGCAGGGGGTTCAAGGTCGCCGTTGACGAGCGTGCACGGGAAATTCGCGAAGTCGGAGCGGGCCTGATCGTCACCGCCAACGCGCGCCGCGCGCTCCATGATCTGGGCGTCGATGAGGATCTTGAACGGCTCTCGTGCTGCGTGCCGATCATGTACACCTGCAATTATCAAACCGGCGAGATCATCCGGGAACACCCGAATGCGGGGATCCGCGAGAAATACGGGTTCGCCACTCTTCAGGTTCACCGCGCGGATCTGCACACCCTCCTCATGAATGCCGTCGCGGCGAACGATCCGGAAGCCCTTCACCCCGGACATGAATTCGTCGGCCTCGACGAGACTGAAACCGGTGTTACGGTCCGCTTCGCGAACGGAGCGACGGACAGCGGCGATGCGCTCATCGGCGCCGACGGCAACGCCTCGGCAATCCGCGCGCTCCTGTTCCCCGGCGTGGCGACGACCTTCAACGGCCAGGTCGCCTTCCGCGCCCTCCTCCCGGCGAACGCGGTGCCGGACCGCGTCAACGAAATCGGACAGGGCATGTATGCCGGCCCGCAGAGATACATCCTCCACTACCCGTTGCGCGGCGGCCGCATCATGAACATCATCGGATGCGGGCAGGCAACGGCATGGGAGGAGGAAGGCTGGGCGATCCCCGCGACGAATGACGAATTCTTAAACGCCTACTGCGATTTCGCGCCCCACCTGCTCGAAATGATCGGGAACATTCCCGAGGGCGGGCTTTTCAAATGGGGGCTCCGGGACCGCGAACCGCTGGCAACCTGGACGACGGACCGCGTGGGAATGCTCGGCGACGCGGCCCACCCCATGACCCCCTTCCTCGGACAGGGCGCCTGCCTCGCGATCGAGGACGGCATGCTGCTGGCACGCGCCTTCGCGGCCTCCGAAAGCGTGAAAGAGGCGCTCGTGCGATACGAAGGAGCGCGCAAGGAGCGCGGCAACGGCGTTCAGCTGATGTCCCTGGAAGAAGGCCGGGCGCTGCAAGATCCGAGAATCCCTCGAAAGACCGCGGTCGACAGGGGACTTCTGAAATACGACCCGGTGACCGTGCCGGTCTGATCACCGCCATATTCCGATCTTTGACCGCAACCATATATGCAATTTTCTCATTCTTCCGCGTATTGATGCGCAAGAAGCTTGATAACGACATGCTCCCCTGATGGTCCTCGTTTACACGTCCGCTTGGTTCGCAGTTGTTCCGTGCCCCCGTGTTTGGGTTGCCCTGCACGATTTTCACAGGGACGGCAGAATGATCGAGAAGGTGTTTCAACGCACCTGACAAATGCCCGGACAACCGGGAAGCGGCATCTTTCCGCTGGAAGCATAATCCACGTGTGGGGGGGTCTGCTCTTCATCATCCCCGAAGACATCACGACCTCTTACCGACCGTTCAATCCGCAATCGGGGTAAATGCGATGCCTTTTGCGGCTCAGCGCAATTCACCCGTCTCATGCCTTTCAGATCAGAGGCCTTTCCGCTACGCTGACCGCATCCAAGGCAGAGGAAAGTCTCATGTCCACGGCCAGTGATCTGAAATCGGAAATCGCGCAACTGAAGCTGGAGGCGGAGGCCGCGCCGAAACAGCGCAAGCCGCGCAGTTCAAGGAAAGCAAAGCCGGCGGACACCGCTCCCCAGGAAGCGTCTGTTGACGAGATGCAGGCTCAGACCGGCGAGCTCCAGGAGCTCGTGGACAAGCTGACGGATCTCGTCGAGGACGCGGAAACCGAAATCAAGGAGCGCCCCGTCACCATGGTGCTTGGAGCGTTTGCGCTCGGTGTCGTCGTCGGCGCCCTGTTGCGCCGCTAGGAGATAAACATGGAAAGTCTTGTGCGGACGATGCGCATCATCTGGCGGGCGGAGCTGCTGATCATCGAGGCGAAGCTCAATGTCGCGGCAAAGCGGATCGGTGCGACCGCCTTTGCCGGGCTGATCTTCATCTTCGGGCTGGGCATGCTGAACGTGGCCGGGTTCTTCGCGCTGGAGGCGACCTGGGGTCCGATCTACGCCGCTCTCGGCGTGGCTGCCGCCGACTTCCTGGTGGCGGCGCTGGTACTTCTGTGGGGCTCGCGGGTAAGCACGGGGCCGGAGCTTGAACTGGCGCGCGAGGTGCGCGATGCCGGTCTGAAGGAACTCGAGGCTAAGGCGGAGTTCGTCCACGACGAGTTCGAGGCGGCGCGCGATGAAATCCTGGCCCTGAAGGAGAGCCTGGTCGGGTTTTCGAGGAACCCGGTGGACAAGACGATCAACCTGCTGCTCGCCCCGCTCCTCACGCTGTTGATCAAGTCCCTGAGCAAGCGCAAGGACTGAAAGTCGCCGGCGGCACGATGTCCGCGCCCCGAACCGGTTTCCCGCCGGATCGCGGATAGCAGCGGATAAGGTGAACCCTCCCAAAGTGGTGGAGCACCCAACGCCCAGGTGAACGCAGGGTGCTCCGGCAGGTCCCGGGAGGTGGACACATCGGATGTGCGGCCGCTCAGGCCGCGAGAACGCCACTCTGTTTTGCGATATGCGTGGCAATCGCATCCATCAGCGCGGGCGACAGGGCGTCGTAGGGCTGCAGGCCGAGTTCCTTAAGCCGCGCGCGGATTTCGGGCATCTTGTCCGGGCTGACACCGCTTTCGATGACGGACGAGACGAAGGCGGCGAATTCGGGCGGCGACCAGCCGTCCTGATCGCTCAGTTCCGTATGGACGAAATCAAGCCCGTAGAAGGGATGCCCCGTGTTTTCGATACGGCCGAACATGTGCACGCCGCACTCCTTGCACGCGTGGCGCTGGATGGTCGCGCTGGGGTCGACGACATAGAGTTTTTCCTCGCCGGACGTGACCTTGACCTTGTTCCGGTCGACCACGGCAATCTGCGAGAAGATCGCGCCTTCCGGCTTCCAGCATTTGGTGCAGCCGCAGGCATGGTTGTGTGCCGTTTGCGCGCCGACTTCCACAGTCACCGGGTTGGTCGCGCAATGACATTTCAGCGTCCCACCGGAAAAGCCCGGCTTGGCTGGCGGAAAGCCATTATCAATGGCCGGATGCAATTTGATCATAGGGTTTCCTCCGCTTACATGACGATGCCGGAGCACCATCTTTGCCCCATAAGCATTGGGACAAACCCTGGTTGAGGCAATACAGCGGAAAGTCTCGGTTTCCCGGCGTTACCGGCCTTTTCTGGCCTTTTTTGGATCTTTGTCAGCCCAGTTTGCGCCTGAGCATCGTCCGCGCCGGATCGTAGCCCCACAGGGCGCCGAGCAGGCACACGATGAAAGCGACCGTGACCCATAAAAGCGAAAAGCCGTTGAACTGGCCGTAGAGCGCGAAGCGGATCAGTTCCACCGCATGGGTGAACGGGTTGACCGCGCAGATGTCGCGCAGAAGCTTCGAGCTTTCCTGCATCTTCCACAAGGGATAGAGCGCGGAAGACAGGAAGAACATCGGGAAGATGACGAAGTTCATCACGCCTGCGAAATTTTCCAGCTGCCGGATCGTCGAGGAGATCAGCAGTCCGAGCGCGCCCAGCATCAGGCCCGACACGATCAGCGCGGGGAAAACGTAGACATAGCCCGTGGCCGGCATCTTGATCCCGAAGACGGCCGCCAGTGCCAGAAAGACATAGACCTGCAGGATCGACACGGCCGTGCCCGCCAGAAGCTTGCAGAACAGCAGCCAGCCCCGCGGCAGCGGGCTGGTGAGCAAAAGGCGCATGGACCCCATCTCCCGGTCGTAGACCAGCGAGAGCGAAGACTGCATCGCATTGAAAAGCTGTATCATGCCGCACAGGCCCGGCACGATATAGACCTCGTAGGTGATATAGGTCTGGTAGGGCGGAATGATCGAAAGTCCGAGCGCTGCGCGAAAGCCTGCGGCGAAGACCACGAGCCAGACCATGGGCCGGACAAGCGCAGACAGAAACCGGCTCCTCTGATTGAGGAACCGCCAGGCTTCGCGGAGCACGATGGCTTTCAGGGCCACAAGATAGGCGGTCATATCGCCACCTTCCGCTCGCCCTCACGCGCCGTGTCGCGGGTCAGTGCCGTAAAGGCATCGACAAGGCTGCCGCCGCCGGCCAGAACGCTCGCCCGGTCATGGGCCAGAACCTGCCCCTTGTGCAGCACCACGACATCGTCGGCGGGCCGGATTTCATCGACCAGATGGGTTGCCCAGAAGATCAGGAGCCCGCTGTCCGCCAGATCATGGGCGTAGGCGGTAATCGCCGTGCGGCTGGCCGCATCGAGGCCCACGGTCGGTTCGTCCAGCAGCAGGACCTCCGGCTCGTGGATCAGGGCCCGGGCGATTTCCATCCGCCGCCTGTGGCCGCCGTTCAGCGCCCGGACCTTTTCCTTCGCCCGCTCGCGCATGTCGAGCCGGTCGAGAACCGCCTCGATCCGTTTCTTCACGTGAGCGCCGGACAGGCCCTGGAGAGCCGCGAAGTAGGACAAGTTCCAGGCAACGGACATGTCGAGATCGAGCGTCGGCTGCTGGAACACGACGCCGAGCCGGGCAAGCGCCTTGCGCGGCTCCCTGGCAAGATCGTACCCGGCGATCCGGATGCTGCCCTGCCTTGTTACGAACAGATGGGTCAACAGGTTGAACAGCGTCGACTTGCCGGCCCCGTTGGGGCCAAGCAGAGCACAAAACCGGCCTGCCTCGAGTTCGATCGTCACATCATCGAGCGCCTTTTTGGAGCCGTAGCTGTAGCTGACATTCTGGACCGAAAAGACGTTCATGCGACCCCGGGTCTTGGACTTACTGGATGGTGATCTCGACGCGCTGGCTCTCGCCGGTCGTGCCGGGCTGGCGCAGGAAGTACCGTCCCGGCCTGATCGCCAGAAACTCGATTTCCATTGTCCCGGCCTTGTCGAACTCGATGCTTTCCAGACCGAAAGGGCGGACTTCCAGGCCGTTGATCACCACCTCGTTGATCCAGATTGCCCGAAAGAACCCCGGCCCTTCAAGACCGAGTTCATCGGACCCGTCGGAGGTGATCTCGATCTCGTAAAGGGTTCCGGACTTCAGCACCAGAGGACCTTCTGCGACCGGCTTGCCGGATCCGAGCGTCAGTTCCGGCAGTTCCTCCTTGTTCGACTTGGACAGAATACCGGCAAAGCCGAATTCATGCGCCTGAGCCGCGCCCGTGAGGGCCATGCCGGCCAGAACCGATACCGCAAGACCGATCGCCAGAAATTTCCTCATTTGACTTCCCCCCTATGAAAAACAGGATGCACCACGTTGGGAACGACGGTGGCCGGCGTTCCGGCAAGTTCAAGGGTCCGGTCGGCAAGTTGCCGCGCCTCTTCTTTCTCGTGGGTCACGAACAGGGTTGCGGGCGCGACCTCGTTCATCAGCTCCCGTGTCAGGGCGACCATCTCGGCGGCTGTCTTTTCGTCCAGCGAAACGAAAGGTTCGTCCAGGATCAGCAGTTCCGGCCTTCCGGCGAAGGCCCTTGCCAGCGCAAGCCGCCGCTGTTGCCCTAAGGACAATTGCCCCGGAAACTGGTCCGCCTTGTCCCAAAGTCCGACCTTGCGAAGGCTTTCACGCGCCTGAACCTCCGACAGGTCGGGATGAACGAGCAGCAGGTTGTCGAGCGCGCTGCGCCAGGGCAGAAGCGTCGGCTCCTGAAACACGAAGGCCATGGCCTCCGGCCGCTGGACGGTGCCTTCGAATTCCATATCGATGCCGGCGACCAGGCGCAGCAGCGTCGACTTGCCCACGCCGGATTTGCCCAGGATCGCAACACATTCGCCCGGCTTGAGCATGAACGCCACATCCTTGAGGATCTGGCTCTTGCCGAAGAACTTGGATTTGATTGCGACCCGGATCACGCCAGCCTCCATGCGCGTATCCGCCGCTCGGCCGGCTGCAGCAACAGCCATTCCACCACCAGCATGAAGCCGATGAAACTGAGCGAATAGACCAGCACCATGGCAACGTCGAACAGCTGGAAATAGAGATGGATCTGGAAGCCGATCCCGTTTGACCGGCCCAGGAACTCCACCACCAGAACGATCTTCCAGATGACGGCCATGCCGGACCGTGCGGCCCCGGTAATGAACGGGGCAAGCTGCGGCAGGACCACATGGCGGAGATAGACCGACCGGCGCATGCGATAGACCTGCGCCATGGCTTTCAGATCCGGATCGAGCGCCCTGGCCCCTTCGCGGATGATCGTGGTGACGTTGGGGATCTTGTTGAGCGTCACGGCCGCGATCGCGGCTGTCTCGTTCAGCCCGATCCACAGATAGCAAAGCACGATCAGGACGAGAGCCGGCAGGTTGAGAAATACCACCAGCCAGGGGTCCAGCCACCGGTCGAGCGCCGGGTTCGTTCCCATGAGAAGCCCGAGGACGATGCCGAGGCTCATTGCCAGGCAGAAGGCCGCGATCACCCGAAAGACCGTGACGCCCAGGGAATAAAGCAGCATCCCGGAAGACAGTTCCGACAGGAACGGTTTGACCAGATCGGCCGGCGACGGCAACACCGTCGGATCCCCGCCGAGCCAGGCAGCGACCGTCCAAAGCAGAATGAAGCCGAGAAGGGAAACCGACCGGATGGCAGCGTTAGCCCGCATCTCGCACCCTCCCTGCGGCCTGCGTCGTGGGCAGGCCGGCCGGAACTGGCGGCACCATGCCTCCGATGAGCGCCATCACGCGACGCCAGTCTCCGGCCCTGCCCCCTGTTTCAGGCTGCTCCGGGGGCGAGGAGGATGAGTGATACGAACTAGCCAAAGGCCTTTACTCGACGTTCACGAAGAGGCCGAGCGGCAACTCGGTGGTATCGCCGACCAGCTTCTTGCCGCCAAGGCGGGCCATCAGCGCAAAGAACGTCGCCGCCCCGTCTTCATTGACGTTGCCCGGCGCCGGTATGCCGGCCCTGAAGTCCTGCCGCAGAGTTTCAAACTGTGCCTCCGACTTGACATTCATCTGGTCTCGCAGGGGCTCCCAGGCAGCGTCATCGCTGGCCAGCAGATCCTTCGCTGCGCGGGACGCGCCGTAAAGCGCCTTTGCCATCTGCGGATTGTCCTTCAGATAGCTTTCCTTCAGCACATAACCGAGCAGCGGAATATCCGGATCGAGGCCCAGTTCCCTGGACGCGGTTTCCACCGAGATCAGCTCCCGCATGCCCGCCGCTTTCATCTTGGCAAGGAAATGCCAGAAATTGATCGCGGCATCGGTTTCGCCCTTGAGCGCCGACTTGAAGACAAGCGGCGGTGCGCCGAAGACCTGCTCGGTTTCGGCTGCAAGATCGAAACCGTATTGCTCCTGGGCGTAGGCGCGCAGGATCAGCCAGCTCTTGTCGACCGGCCCGCCGGCGATGCCGATTTTCTTGCCCTTGAGATCCTCCAGGGTCTTGGCGGTGCTGTCCTTCGGCACCACCATTCCGCCGACGGCCTTTGAGTAGGGAATGAACACATAGTCCTTGCCTGCTGCCCGCTGGCGCGCGACCCAGATCCAGTCGGCCACGGCCATGTCGGCCGCGCCGCCTTCCAGCGCCACACGGGTCGCACCGTTGTCCGCATAAGGCTGCATGTCGAGCTCGAACCCGTTGGCCGTGTCGAAGCCGTTCCGCTTGATCGTATCCAGCTCCCAGTTGACGGTGCCGATCTTGAGAACCGCGGCCCGAAGCTTGGGCAGATCCGAAGCCTGGGCGACATTTCCGCCCGGGAACGGGCTCAAGGCCGTCCCGATACCGGCAATGGCAAGTCCCATGAGCAGCCGGCGGCTGATCCGGTGCCACAACGGGCGTCTCATTCCGTTTCGTGCAGTGTCTTCCGCAGTCCTCATGATTTCCTCCCGTACTCGACTGTCTTTCCGACTTTTTGCCCCGTATTCACCGACCGCAATCGAGTTCCGCCGCCTCCATGCTCAACCTCGACTGCAGCCGGCCCTTTTTTTTAATTCGGCGCGACCGCCACGCCCCAGGGCTGCTGGCCGACCTGGATCGATTTGATGGCCTCCTGGTCGGCAACATCGATCACCGTGACATCGTTCGAATTTCCGTTGGTGGTGATCAGGTACTTTTCGTCAGGCGTGAACTCCAGGTGCCAGACACGCTGTCCGACCAGGATGTAACGGACGACTTCATGGCTCTTCACATCGACCACCGCGACCCGGTTCGCCGGCCCCAGCGCCACGAACAGCCACTTGTTGTCGGAGGTGATCCGCATGCCCACCGGCTGCAGCCATTCCGGCTGGACGCCGGGCACCGCAAATCCGATTTTCGCCTCGAGTTCCGGCCCGTTTTCACCCAGCATGTTGATGACGGAGACCGTGCCGCCGATTTCGGAACTGACGAACAATTTCGTTCCGTCATTGGTGAAGCGGGCGTAGCGCGGCCGCTGGTCGACCAGCACATTGTACTTGATCTTGTAGTCGTCCATCGAGATGAAATGCGCCATGTTCGTGGTCTCCGACGTATTAACCACGAACTTCAGGTCCGGGCTGACCGCCATTCCCTCCGGTTCGACGCCGACCGGAATTTCCGAAACCACGGTCTTTTGCGCTGTATCGACGACGGTGACCAGATTGTCGTCCTCGTTGGAAACGAAAAGCTCGCTGCCATCCGGGCTCAGCACGAAGAATTCCGGATCGGGGCCTGACGGCAACTGCCACAGGAAGTCATGGGTCTTTGCATCGAAGACCTTGATGGTGTCGTCATCGGACGCGCAGACATAAAGATGTTTGCCATCCGGGCTGATGCCGATCCCCCGCGGCCTGTTCCCGGCCGGAAAATCGCCGATCGCCTCCCAGCTGTCGCTGTCGATGACGGTAACCGTATTCCCCTTTTCGTTGCTGACGAAGATCTTGTTGGCCATGGCCGCGCCGGGCATCGAAAGGCCGGCCGCCGTCATGCCGGCAAGAAGCACCGCCCGAACCGCAAGACGTTGCGGGAATATCTTTAGTGCCGACCGGTTCATGGCAGGGTCCTCAACTGTCAAACGCCTTGCAGGCGGATTCGGGTTTGTCGATCCCCAGTGTGTCCAGGGGCGATCGCTGATGCAGAAATCCCTCCTGCGGCGACACGCTGACGGTGATCTTGCTGTCGGTCAGAAGGATGGGCTGGCGCAGCTGGCCGTTCCACGACCGGAAGGTGACCTTCTGCCCCTTGAATGCGGCCAGTTCGAAAGCATCGCTGAGCAGATAGGCCCTCAGCACCTTGGGATCGGCACTTCCGGTGCGCGTGACCGCTTCTCCGATCACCCGAAGCGCCAGCCAGGTATTGTAGTCTTCGGACTGCATGTAACGGCCGGCCAGCTTCTCGAAGCGGCGCTGGAACTGGGTCGCGCCCCAGGCCTCGTGGGCAGCGTGGAAGCTGACCGGACGAAGCCCCGCCGAGCCTGCAACCGGGCGCGGATCCCACGCGTGAAACGGCAGGTAGAGCGCGAAGACATCGCTTTCGTCGGCGGCGACGATAACATCGTGATCCGCCGCTCCCTGGGTAAAGACCGGGATCTGGCGTTGAACCAGCACATAGCCGCTGTCCGCCCGCCGGGAGCCGCCGGTGTCTTCGAACACCCGATCGTCGACGATCTTCGCACCGAATTTGGCAGCCGACCGGCGATAGGCCTCGCCGAGCTTCTTGTCGGCCGGGTGGGAGCCCTCGATCAGAAACCAGCGGTTCCATTTCTTCCACACGAGGAACTGGGCTACCGCATCGGCCAGCATCGCGCGGCTCGGGGCCACATGAAACAGGTTCGCCCGGCACTCGGTGTCACGCAGGATATTGTCCGGCGCGCTCGCGTTGAACACGAGCACATCCGGTCCCGCTGCATCGGCAACGCGCAGGACATCCTCGCCGTGCCCCAGAACCACGAGATACTTGATGCCTTCTTCGGCAAGCTTCCGTGTCGCTGCTTCCGCGTTCTCGGGCGGCGTCGCCACGGTCACGGTCGAATACGTCTGACCGAGAAAGGAACCCGTTGTCTGATTGTCCTCGTCCCCGAGCTTGCCACCCGCAAAGCCGAGGTCGTCCGGTTTCCGGTCATATCTGGAAATCGGGACAAGCACCGGATAGTCGATCCGGAGGATACCGACCTTGATATCCATGGCGGCGGCAGGTGTGAGTGCGCCCGCCAGAGCCATCCAGCCCGTGAGATATCCCGCGAGCAACGTGCAGAACACGCTAATGCGAACCAGCGCGCGTACTGTCATATAAGGCGTTTCCCGGTTTCTGTTTTCTTGCCCTGCTTTTTCTTGAGTGTGCCAGACAAATTAGCTGCAAAAAAACCGATACTTTAGGATCCATTGCGGTACACGGACGCCCGCCTAAGATACGTCCATGAGACCGCTTTTGACCTTCGCTGTCCTGCTTGTCTTGACCGTTCCCTCAACGGCGAATGAGTTTGTTCCCGGCAGCAAGGTCGCCTTTCTCGGACTGACGTTTCTCGATACCTCGACCGAGGGCGCCTACAACGGTGTCAGGGCCGATGAAACCGAACGTCTCGCCCTTCTGAACAAACTGATTGAAGACCGTTTCAAAAAGGAAGGCATGGTCCTCGTGGACCTGTCGCCCATTTCGAAGAAGCTGGAAAACAGGGCCAATCTGGCCAGTTGCCACGGCTGCGACGTCCGCATGGCGGAAACGCTCGGCGCGGACTTCGTTCTGGTCGGGCTCGTTCAGAAGGTCTCGAACCTGATCCTCTCCATGAAACTGGTCCTGCGCGATGTTGAAACCGGCAAGGACGTGCGGGCGCGTGTCGTCGACATCCGCTCCAACACGGACCAGTCCTGGACCCGTGGCATGAATTACATTCTGAAAACCGCCTTCTTCAAGGAATGAACACGACATGATGTTGAGACTGATTGCGGCGCTTTCCATGCTGCTAACGCCCCTTCTCCTGACGACTTCTTCCGAAGCCCACGGCCCCACACGTCAGAAGATCGCGCTGACGACGGAAGTCCCCGCTGCACCGGCCGATGTCTGGGCCGTCATCGGCAACTTCCAGGACATGAGCTGGCATCCCGCCGTCTATTCCACGACCGGAGAAGGCGGCAATGCCGTCGACGCCACGCGGGTGCTGACACTGAGCGAGAAAGGCGGCCCGACCATCTCGGAAGTGCTCTACAAGTACAGCGCCGAAAAGATGAGCTACTCCTACCGGATCACCGACGTGAAAGTGGAGGTGCTGCCGGTCACCAATTACTCCTCCCATCTCACGGTCAAGCCGGGCAAGGATGGCGGCTCGGTGATCGAATGGAAAGGCGCCTTCTATCGCGGCTATCCGAACAACGATCCGCCTGAAAACCTCAACGACGAAGCCGCGATCGCGGCTGTCACCGCCGTTTACAAGGCCGGCCTCGATGCCCTTCACACGCGTTTTTCGGAGAAGTAAGCAACTCCTCTTCTGCTGCTTCCTCCTTACCTCCCCCGCGGGCGGCCCAGCGCTCGCGGGGTCTTTTGCCTTCGTGACCAACCAGAACAGTTCCGATGTCAGCGTTCTGGATCTTGAAAACCGCAAGGAGATCCAACGCATACCGGTTGCAGGAAAGCCGGCCGGCATTGCGGTCAGCGCCAGGCTAAATGCCTTTTACACGGTCAGCCCCGACAGCAAGACGGTGCGCCGGTTTTCCCTTTCCACTTGCAAAGTCATTGCCAGCGCCGAATTGCCCGGCGGACCGATGGCCGTTGCCGCCGCTCCGCAATCCGGCCTCGTCTTCGTGTCCGACTGGTACAATGCCCGCATCTTTGTCCTGGACGCCGAAGAACTCACCCTGACCGGCGAACTGAAAACCGGTGGAGCCCCTGCGGAAATGATCGTTGCCGAAGACGGCAGCTGGCTTGCCTCCGCGGACAGGGATTCAAACCAGGTTTCGATCTTCGACCTTCCGGACATGACATTGCGGGCCCGCATTGCCGTCGGCGAACGGCCCTTCGGGATCGGCGTCGATCCGCAAGGGCGGATCCATGCGGCCAATGTCGGATCGGATTCCGTCTCGGTCATCGACCCGGAAACGAAATCGGTCATTGCCACGGTGCCGGTCGGCGCCCGCCCCTACGGCGTGGCCTTCGCCAATGGGCGCGCCTTTACGACCGACCAGTATGCGGACACCGTCAGCGTCTACCGGCTTTCCGACTTCGCGCCCGAGGACACGCTGGACGTCGGCGAATATCCGGAAGGCATCGACGCCACGCCGGACGGCAGGCTGGTCGTCTCGACCAACTGGTTTTCCAACACGGTCAGCCTGATCGATCCGGAGACATTGGAAGTTGTCGGCGAAATAGAGACCGGTGACGGTCCGCGTGCCGATGGAAAATTCATCCATGAGACTTCAGGGGGAGACGTTCCATGCGCAAAAAACTGACACGCCGGGCCCTATGGCTAGGTGTCGTGGCGACGGCTCTCATGCCCGTCCTTCTGCCGAAACCGGTAGCTGCGGACGAAGGAAGCTGGCCGGATCTGCGCTCCGAGCTTTATGGCGAACGCTTCCTCGGAACCTCCGCTGACGTGATCAGCATCGACGTTCCTTACCGCACGACGAACGATGCCCGGACCGACGTCACCGTTCGCATGGCCGCACCCGAAGGACACACCTTCAAGGGGATGAAGCTGATCCTGGATGAAAACCCGATGCCGGTGTCGGCGCAACTGGCGTTCGCCGGGCCCCTCGCCGACTTCGAATTTGCCGCAACCATGCGCGTCAACGGCCCCACGCCCGTCCATGCGGTGGCGGAGCTGGACAACGGTCAGCTTTTCGTGGCCGAAAGCTTCATCAAGACTTCCGGTCAGGGCGCCTGCGCCGCACCTCCGGGCACCGATCCGGTCGAGGCGCTCAAAACTCTTGGACAAATGGAACTCGTCGTCCGGCCGTTGAACGATACCGCAAGCCTCGTCCGGCACTTGCGAAAGGGCAGCTCCAACGACCTCGCTCTCGATGTCGAGATCAGCCATCCGAGTCATTCCGGCATGCAGAGGGACCAGGTCTCCCTGCTCTATATCCCAGCCCGCTATGTCGAAACCCTTCAGATCGACCTGAACGGCAGCCCCTTCGTCACCATGACCGGCAGCATCTCCTTGAGCGAAAACCCGCAAGTCACCCTGTCGGTCCCGTCCGGCACAAGGCGTGTCAGGGCGAAGCTGACCGATTCCGACGGCACGGTTTCGGAAGCGGAGCGGGATCTGACCGACTATTGAGGCCCGGCTCGAAACCAGGCTTTTGAAAATGTCAGTGTGATCTACTGCGGCTCCGGTTCCGGCTCCGCCTTTTCGACCGGATAATCCTCAAAAGTCCAGCCGTCGGTGCCTTCCGGATACCAGTAGACCGTCTCATAGCCGTATTCGAGCGCCCGCTTGGCGGCGTTCCAGGACATCCAGCACTGGTCCAGGCAATAAAACAGCACCGCATGGCTCTTGTCGCCATCCGTCGCCTTGGCAAGACCGGTCCGGAAATAGTCGGCCGTCACCTCCGCTATGCGTCCGTAACCCACATTGGGCAGCCACAGGCTTCCCGGGATCGACAGACGCGGCTTGTCGTGCCAGATCGTTCCCTTGGGCAGGTTTTGCGGCTTCGGTGCGCGCGGCAGCACATCGATGAACGCCGTTTGTCCGGCTTCCCAAAGTGCGTGCGCCTCTTCGGTCGAGACAACGGTGCCGCCACGCAGGGTCTCCGGAACCGGACCCCGATAGGGATCTTCCCGGTACCCGTCCGGCTCCGGCACGGTTTGCGGGGCGGCAAGGGCCGGCCAGATCATCACGGCACCGGCGACAAGCGCGGCAAGCACCGCTTTGCGGTTCCGACACCGCCCGGCAACGCCGGAAAGCATTAGTTGTCGGCCCCGTAGAGCGCCGTTCCCATATCGTTCAGCAGCGGAACGCCGGCATCGATCAGGATCGCATCGATTTCCTTCTGGTTACGCCGGATCAGGGAATTGAGCTTGCGCTGCCAGACCTTTTCCCCCTGCCGGACCCCCATGGTGATGCGATAGAAAAGATGGGGCGGCAGGGTTTCCTGCATGAGCGGGATGACCTTCAGATCCGGATAGCCCTGCTTCACGAGCGGTCCTCCTATCGGCCCCCAAAGGATCGCCGCGTCGATATCCCCGGCGGTCAGGTCCTTGAGCATGTCGGCCGACGGCGATTCGTACCGGCGATCCACCACCAGGTGATAGGGCTTGGCCTTGCCGATGAGACCGTTGCGCGCCATGTGGGTGGCGGGCGGCGACCCGGCAATGATGCCGATCCGTTTGCCCTTGAGCCTTTCGTCCGAAAGCGTCGTCACCGCAGCGAGGTCACCGTCCTTCGGCACGATCAGCGTATAGACGGACGTCATGTAGTGATTGGTGTTCAGCACCAGCTCCTGGCCCTGGGCATATCCCATGACCACGTCGCACCGGTTGGCGCGTAAGGTATTACGGATAAAGCCGGTCGCCATCGGATACCACGTGTAGGCCACCGGCAGTCCGAGCTTTTCAGCGAACAGGTCTGCCAGCTTGTTTTCATAGCCTGCACCTGATTTGTCCGACATGGGCAGGTTCGCCGGATCGGCACACACGCGAAAGGCATTGTGCGAGACCAGGTCCGATGTCTGTGCACCTGCCGGCATTTCGTGGCCAAGCACGGCGAAGAAGCAGGCGGCTGCCAACGCAATGACCTTAACTCGCATTTTTCATACTCCTTGCGCCCGAAAAGCCCCGGACCGGAGCCTTCGCCCCGGTCCCCAGACGAACCCGTCCGAAAAGGAAACGGTCACTCCGGCCTTCAGCTGCCTCCGAGGCAAGCCTTCTCGTCCGCGCGGATGACATCCGACTTCGGCTCCTTTTTGCGCGGCCGGCCGCGCGGAACCGCATCGGTCCCTCGCGCCCTCAGATAGACGTAGATGTCGTTAAGGTAGCACATCACATTCGGATTGGTCCCGAATGCCGGCATCACGAGATTTTCCGATGCACTGACGTTTTGCTTGCCGTTGGTCACCACGTCAACAAAATCGTAGTAGTCCATGGTCATGACCGACTTCTTGAGCGCGGGCGCGTAAGTCGATCCTTCGCCTTCCGGACCGTGGCAGACATGGCATTCGGAATGATAGCGCCGGAAACCGGAATACGTCGGCCAATCGACGGTGCCGTCGGCCTGGATGTTATAGGTGGGTATGTCGTACTGGGTGAAATACCGGCCATCTTCGCTGTGATCGGCTTTGACATCCGCCACCTCGTCAGGGACGTCCTCGGCCATCGCCGTCGTTGAGAATGCGCCGGTCGCCATTAAGGCCGCAGCAAAGAAAACCTTCAATTTACGCATTGCCTGTCCTTCGGGAACTTCTGTCGTCCTGACACCTGAGCATTCGCAAGACCTCCTCCGGTCTGCCTGCAGCATTGTCTGGTGATTTTTAGGAAGAACCGGCGCACAAGATGTGCGCCGGTTCAATTGGAGCGAAAGGCCTGTTAGTTCGGCAGGCTGAAGACGGTCAGCTGACCGCCGAGCGCGGTGTAGTCGCTCAGAGCGGCATAACCGCCAACGGCACCCAGACCATCGTTCGGGTTGGTCAGACCGGCTGCCAGACCGATACCCGCCCAACCGCCAACACCGGACAGAACAGCAACGTACTGCTTGCCGCCTTGGGAGTAGGTCATGACGTTGCCGATGATCCCGGACGGGGTCTTGAACTTGTAAAGTTCCTTGCCCGTGGTGGAGTCGACGGCCTTCAGGTAGCCTTCCAGCGTACCGTAGAAGACGACGTCACCGGCGGTTGCCAGAGCACCCGACCAGACCGAGAACTGCTCGGGGATCGACCACTTGATCTTGCCTTCCGTGTTGTCCCAGGCAATGAAGTTGCCCATGCCGCCATGGCTGTCCGGAGCCGGATACATGGACAGGGTCGCCCCGACGTAGGGCTGGCCGGCCGTGTAGGCGACGTGGAACGGTTCATAGTCCATGCAGACATGGTTTGTCGGGACATAGAACAACTCGGTCTTCGGCGAATAGGACGCAGGCTGCTGGTCCTTGGAGCCGAGAGCCGCCGGGCAGATGCCGGTGGAGTTGACGTCCTCGCCGTTTTGCTCGGTCGAGTACTTCGCCACCACCTGCGGACGGCCGTACTGGTCGGAGTTCTTGTCCATGACCACTTCGGTTGCCCAGTTGACGGCCGGATCGTATTTTTCGGCGACTAGGAGTTCGCCGGTCACACGGTCCAGCGTGTAGCCGAAGCCGTTACGGTCGAAGTGGGTCAGAAGCTTCCGGTCCTTGCCGTCGATCTTCTGTTCCGTCAGGATCATTTCATTGATCCCGTCGTAGTCCCACTCATCGTGCGGCGTCATCTGGTAGAACCAGCGGGCCACACCCGTATCCGCATCGCGTGCCATGATGGTCATCGACCAGCGGTTGTCACCCGGACGCTGGGTCGGGTTCCAGGTCGAGGGGTTCCCGGTTCCGTAGTAGATGAGGTTTTCTTCCGCATCATAGGAATACCAGCCCCAGGTCGTGCCGCCGCCGATCTTCCACTGATCGCCTTCCCAGGTGTTCAGACCGGAATCCTTGCCGACCGGCTTGCCGAGAACGGTGGTCTTTTCCGGATCGACCAGGATGTCACTGTCCGGACCCATGGAATAGGCACGCCAGATCTTCTTGCCGTCTTTGAGGCTGTAGGCGGTCACCGAACCGCGAACACCGAATTCACCACCGGAAATACCGACGATGACCTTGTCCTTGACCGGCATCACGGTCGCCGTATTGGTTTCACCCTTGGACGGATCGCCGTTGACGACGCTCCAGACCACATCGCCGGTCTTGGCATCGAGGGCCACAACCGTCGTGTCTGCCTGATGCAGGATGATCTTGCCATCCGCATAGGCCACGCCACGGTTGACCGTGTCGCAGCACATGACCGGAATAACGTTCGGATCCTGCTTGGGCTCGTATTTCCAGATGATCTTGCCGTCGTTCTTCAGATCGAGGGCATAGACGATATTCGGAAACGGCGTATGGACGTACATGACATCGCCAACGACAAGCGGCGAGCCTTCATGACCGCGCAACACGCCCGTAGAGAACGTCCATGCGACCTGCAGGTCCTTCACATTGTCCTTGTTGATCTGGTCCAGCTCGGAGTAGCGCTGGTTCTTGTAATCCCCCGTCTGGATGACCCACTGGTTCGGGTCGTCCATCATCGTCTGAAGATCGGCAGCATAGGAGCTGCCCGCATAAAGGGTCAGCATAGACGCTGCAATCAGTAGCCTTTTCATCTCAACCTCCCATGATGGTAGCGGTTTGAAATCTGCATTTCTGGCAGGACACGTTCCCCGAAAGGGCATTGGATGCAACACAAGCTCCCGACATCCGATTTCACCCCTTGGCTGTCGCGTTCAGCCAGCTCCTCCCAAATCGATTCCTTGCTTCCTCCTTCCCTTTCGAATGTCGCCGGATCGGCGGTACTGTCCTGCGGTCTTCATCCTCGCGAAGTCCCGCAAAGCTCAATTCGGATCTTCCCGGCACACATCTCCCGGGTAGGATCGAAAACACATCGGGCGCCTCCAGGCCCCGGCCGGCAGCGCCTTACCCATACGGCGCTTTCATACTTCTGAGGGCCTAGCCGTCCTTCCCGTTCGTCTTGTGCCCGTTTAACTTGTGCCCGTTTAACTTGTGCCTGGCATGACCGTTCAGGCGCTCCGCATGCCAGGCGACGTGATCGCCACCGAACGTGGAGACAAAAAAGTAGGAGTGGTCATAGCCCTCCTGCATCCGGATCACCGCCGGCTGGCGGGTCTCCGTCAGAACCTCGGCGAGCGCCTGCGGCCGCAGCAGGTCGATAAACTGGTCATCGGCCCCCTGGTCGATCAGGATGTCTCCATCCCAGCCGCGTTCCTTTAACAGGATCGTTGCATCGTAGTCGGCCCATGAAGATTCATCGTCGCCCAGATAGGCGGACAACTGCTTGCGCCCCCAATCCGACTGGGTCGGATTGGCGATCGGCGCAAAGGCCGACACGGACTGGTAGCGGTCCGGGTTGCGCAGCGCGATCGTCAGGGCGCCATGACCGCCCATGGAGTGGCCCGTTATGCCGTGACGGTCGGTCAGCGGCAGCTTTTCCACCAGCAGATCGCGCAACTCGCGGACGATGTAGTCATACATCCTGAAATGCGAGTTCCAGGGCGCCTTCGTCGCATTGACGTAAAATCCGGCCCCCTGACCGAGATCGTAGGCCTCGTCGTCCGCCACGTCTGCACCGCGCGGGCTCGTGTCGGGAAAGACCAGCGCCATTCCGTGCTCCGCCGCGTGGGCCTGCAGGCCCGCCTTGGTCATGGCGTTCTCGTGGGTGCAGGTCAGCCCGGACAGATACCACAGGCACGGCACCGGGCCGTCCTCTGCATGCGGCGGCAGGAAGACTGCGAAGGTCATATCCACGCCGCAGACCTCGGATCTATGGCGATAGACCGTCTGAACTCCGCCGAAGCACCGATTTTCAGAGACGACTTCCATTCCCACCCAGCCTCAGTAAAGCACCACGGAACGGATCGACTCGCCGGCATGCATCAGGTCGAACCCCTTGTTGATGTCTTCCAGCGGCATGGTGTGCGTGATCATCGGATCGATCTCGATCTTGCCGTCCATGTACCAGTCGACGATTTTGGGCACGTCCGTGCGTCCGCGCGCGCCGCCGAAGGCCGTGCCGCGCCAGGAGCGGCCGGTCACCAGCTGGAACGGACGGGTGGAGATCTCAGCCCCCGCCGGCGCCACGCCGATGATGATGGATTCGCCCCAGCCCTTGTGGGCGCATTCCAGCGCAGTGCGCATCACGCCGACATTGCCGGTGGCATCGAAGGTGTAGTCCGCGCCGCCCTTGGTCAGATTGACCAGGTAGGGCACCAGGTCGCCTTCCACCTCGCTCGGATTGACGAAGTCGGTCATGCCGAAACGCTCGGCCATTTCCTTCTTGTCCGGGTTGAGGTCGACGCCGACGATCTGGTCGGCACCGGCAAGGCGCAGACCCTGGATCACGTTGAGGCCGATGCCGCCGAGGCCGAACACGACCGCACGCGACCCGATTTCCACCTTGGCGGTGTTGATCACCGCACCGATGCCGGTGGTCACGCCGCAGCCGATGTAGCAGACCTTGTCGAACGGCGCGTCCTCGCGGATCTTGGCCAGCGCGATCTCCGGCACCACCGTGTAGTTGGAGAAGGTCGAGGTGCCCATGTAGTGCAGGATCGGATCGCCATCGAGCGTGGAAAAGCGCGACGAGCCGTCGGGCATCAGGCCCTGGCCCTGGGTGACGCGGATCGACTGGCACAGGTTGGTTTTCGGATTGAGGCAGTACTCGCAGTTGCGGCACTCCGGCGTGTAGAGCGGGATGACGTGATCGCCCGGCTTCAGGGTGGTCACGCCCGGGCCCACTTCCACGACAACGCCGGCGCCTTCATGGCCGAGGATCGCCGGAAACAGGCCTTCAGGGTCGGCGCCGGACAGGGTGAATTCATCGGTATGGCAGATGCCCGTCGCCTTTATCTCGACCAGGACCTCAAAAGCCTTCGGACCCTCCAGATTGACGGTCGTTACCTCCAGCGGCTTGCCTGCACCAACGGCCACGGCTGCACGTGTCTGCATAAAACAGTCTCCACATTATCCAGGATCCGCCTTTTTGCGCGCTGGCGGACGTTATCCTTCGACTATAAGTGGACCGACTTTTCGAGCAATTGCGACCTTAGTGTGTGTTTTTCGACATGGACAAAACTTGAAGACTGGATAACCTCTTAAGTAGGGAGACACGTCATCATGCGAAAAACACTATATGCACCATTTTTAATACTTACGTCGGTATTCGTGGTTGCCAATTGTGCGCAATTCGCAAACGCCGCCACCTTCAATGATCCGACCTGGCCCTGCCAGCAACGCAAGGTGGAACAGCTTTCGCTGGGACTGATGTGGCCGAAACCCCTGAAAGACGGCTCCGAAAAGGAAACCGCATTGCCGCCGGACGCGGCGGAACTTGCCGGCCGGCTCGAATTGCGGCGGATTTCCCTGGAGGAGGCGGACAAGCTGGTCGCAACCTTCGTCGAGGATCACCCGGACGTGACGACCGACCTCATGGGCCAGATCTTTGCCGTCGTCTTCGAACGGCTCGGCAATGCGCGGCACAAGGTCATCGTCGGAATCGGGCGGTATTCGGAGAAACAGATCGCGCTGTCGAAAAGGATCGATGAGACCCGCGCCGAGATGGACCAGATCATGGCCGCCAGCGATCCGGATTACGACAAGGTCGACAAGCTGGAAGAAAAGCTCGACTGGGACGAACGCGTCTACAAGGACCGGTCCACATCGCTGACCTATGTGTGCGAAACGCCCGTCCTCATCGAAAAGCGGCTTTATGCGCTGGCCCAGATCCTGCTGAAGCACGCCCCGGAATAGGCCGGTTCGAATTCCCTACTCCCACTCCAGTTCGGTGTAGGCTTCGGTGGCATTACGCGTGTTGTAGAGATCAAAGAGGTCCCACGCACCAGCCTCGCTGCGCGCAATATGGCCGACGGCGTCGCTGATGCGCTCGCCGCGTTCCAGCGCTTGCCGCGTATCGGCTTCCAGCACCCCCAGATAGCGGCGCATCGGTGCGAGGGCTTCCGCCGGCGCCAGGACCGGACCGCCATGACCGGGAACGATCCGGGCGGGCTTCAGGTCCGCCAGCCGGTCCAGAACGCCGAGCCATCCCGGCAATGAGCCGTCAAGCGCCGGCGCGTGGCGGTGAAAGACGAGATCGCCGGCAAACAGCGTCCCCGTCGCAGTGTCCAGGACCGTCAGATCGGTGGTCGTGTGGGCCGCCGGCCAGACCTTGAGGGTCAGAACCCGGCCTCCAAGGTCGATTTCTGCAGGAGCGGCTTCCGGGCGGACCGGCCGGGTGCCGAGGAATGCGGGTTTGCCGATCAGATCCCCGAACCCGATCAGGTAGGACTGTTCCCGGTCAAGAAGCGCCCGGTCCAGGCCCGGATGCCCGACAATCTTCGCGCCGGCCTCGGCAAAGACAGAGGCGCCGAAGACGTGATCCGGATGAACATGGGTCAGGATCACATGGCTGATCGGTAACGAACTGCGGCGGCGGATTGCCCGGTAAAGCGCTTCGCCCACCGCCCGCGAGCCCCCGGTATCGATCACCGCAATCGACTTGTCACCGATGATCACGCCGATGTTGGCCACGTCTCCCTGATTATCCGGATCGGGTTCAGCAATTTCGCCGCGATGGACGAAGATATTGTCAGCGACCTCCGTCAGCTCCAGGCCGTCCGGCATTTGCCGGCAGTGCCTGTCGCGGACAACCAGCCCGTCGGCGAGACCCGGTCGGCCCCGGATTTCGCTTTCCCGCAGAGCCGCCTCGCACCTGGCAAGCGACGCGGTTTCCCGGCCAGGCACGAGCTGCGCCCGGCAAACGTCCGGTTCCGCCAGGAGGCAAAGGGTGATGACAAGCTCAAACATGGAACAGTCAGGATCCCAACCGCCCCCTCGCAGGGCAATACATCCTAAAGGCTCGGTTCGGGGACATGACCCCGCGTGGTATAATTTCCGCTGCACGAGGCACTAAAGATGACGCTGCGAACGAAAGGGAGCGCGGACTCGACATGACCGTTCGTCACAAAAACACATTCAGTCTGGCGACGCTTCTGACCCTGTCGCTCGCCCTGCCGCTTACGGTATTCCCCGCCATCCATCATGCGCAGGCGGCAGATGAGGCCGAAAGAGGCAACCCTCTCAGCGACAAGGGCAGCTGGAATGACCTTCGCGCCGACATTATCGGCGATGCGAAACCGGCGGATGCCGACGGGATCGTCGAGCTCGACGCCCCTTATCGCGCCCACGACGCGGCAACGGTTCCGATCAGCATAAAACAGCCCGGACCGACGGCGCCTGCCATCAACAGCGCCATCCTCGTGATCGACGAAAATCCGGCGCCGGTTGCCGCGGAAATGACCTTCGGGCCGGCCATGCAGCCGCTCGATCTCGAACTCAGGGTCCGCATCAATCAATATTCAAATGTGCGCCTGATCGCGGAAACCGCGAACGGACCGGTGATGACCGGACGGTTCGTCAAGGCCTCCGGCGGCTGTTCCGCGCCGGCGACGAAAGACCCGCAACTTGCCCTGTCGACCATGGGTCAAATCCGGATCAAGCACTTTGCGCCCGCTGTCGAAGCGGCAAGCCAGAGGCGCGAAGCCCAGCTCATGATCCGGCACCCGAACTATTCCGGACTGCAGCGCGATCAGATTACCCAGTTGTTCATCGCCGCCCAGTTCATAAACCACATCGAGGTCAAGCAGGGCGAAGACCTGCTGTTTACCGTCGATGGCGGCATTTCATTGTCGGAAAATCCGGTCATCCGCTTCGCCTATACGGATAATGGCGCAAAGGCGCTCACCGTCCATGTGGAGGATACGGAAGGAAACGTCTGGGACAAGACCCTTCCGAAGGAACCGGCAAGCTAGACCTGGTTTTCGGCGCAGTGGTCCTGTTCACTTGAACCAGCTCTAGAAACAGAGAATATCCGCTTCCGCCTGAGCCCGGCGCAGGTTGGCGACCAGCTCTTTGGCCATGGCGGTCGTGCGGAAGATGGACATCTGCTCCCCGCCGACCTGCCGCAGCGACAGAACCGTCTCCGCATCCACGTATTTCTCGTAAGGGATGATGGAGGCAATCACATCGATCGAGCACGAGCAGCGGCGCAGGACGTCCCTGCTTCGGCCGTTTGTCGCCATGCACCCGAACACATAGTCCGCCCGGGCTTCCGTCGGGTAGTCGTTCAGCCGTTCGGCCATGTTTTGCGCTTCGGCCTGGCCGGTCACACCGAGCAGAACGACGGACAGGGCTGCAACGACACCGCTTCGCAGCCGGGAAGGAACAAGACCGTGGAACATCCGGATACTCATTGCGGCACCTCCAGGGTCGCAAGCACGATCGAGCTTGAGTAAATCGGGGCCTCTTCCGTTTTGCCGGAAGACCGGACCTCTTTTCCGCCGGTTTCGGCCTTCAACTCGTAATACCAGCCGGGCACCTCGTCCGACATGGTGACCGTCAGCGCAAGATCTTCAAAACCGCGCATCCGGTCCCGGTTGGGATCGTTTTCGAACGGATAAAGCGTCACCGTTTGCGCCGGCACATCCCGCCCGTTGACGTGGATCGTTTCCTCGCGGATCGGCGTCTTTTTCACCAGCGCCGCCTTGACCCGGTTGCGGATGTAGAACGGACTTCCCCCCGCCGTACTTGCCATGTCCCTGACAACGGTTTCGACAAAATACATGATCATCGGATTGCCGACCGTCGCCGGGAAAGACCCGAGATTGCGGTGCTTGTCACCCTGCTTGAATTGCAGCTCGGCCATGTCCTCCGGCGCGAAACTCAGGCTGATCGTTCCGGTTTCCCGCTTTGCAAGATCCTCGTTGTCCCGCGTGGAGACATGACGCTCGTAATCCAGAACCGCTGTCCGGGAGATGCCGTCCAGTGTCCCGGTCTTGAAAAGAAGATCATAGACTTCAGCTGCGAGACCCGGAGCCGTCGTTCCGAACAGGATGAGCCAGGCGGCAAAAAGACCCCAGACCGGCGTCCGCAACACCTGAAATCGCACCATGATTTCCTCCCGTTGGTATTTCCGGTCCGTCCTGCAGATCATCAAGTCCCGGCAAACCTTGACGAAAGCCTATCCTCCTCTCCCCGTGTGTCACTGCAGACTTTTGTCTGCGTTTTGCAGGCGGTTCAGACCGCCGCGGGCCGGCGGGTCTTCCAGTCGATAAGCGGGCGCAGGCGCGACAGTTTCACCGGCTTCGTCAACACCGTGAAATCGTGGCACCGGCTGTCCTCGGCCAATGTTTCCTCCCGGCTGGCGGTAATCATTATGGCCGGGACCTCTGTGCCCGTTTCCTGCCTGACGGCCAGGATCGTCCTGATGCCGTTGTCGTCCCCATCAAGCTGGTAGTCGGCCAGGACAATGTCGGGCGCCATGCCGATTTCACGCACCTGCTCCAGGGCTTCATCGGTGGACGCGGCGGTCAGAACGCTGCCTCCCCAGCTTTCGATTTTCTGGGCCGTTGCAAAAAGCACGTCCGGATTGTTTTCGACGATCAGGACGATGAGATCCATATCCTCGGGCATGGCATGCGGATCATCGGTCTCCCGGTTGCCTTCCTGGTCCGGGGCGGCGACAACGGGAAGCGTGATCGAGAAAACGGATCCCCTGCCCCGTTCGGATTGCACCGTTACCTGATGCCCCAGCCGGCGGCAGGCGCGATCGACGATGGACAGGCCAAGCCCCATGCCGAAGCTGCCCCCGTTCGACGATGCCCTGGTGAATTCGGAAAAAATCCGCTGCTGATCTTCCATGGAGATGCCGACGCCGGTGTCCCACACCTCCAGCACCACCTCCGTGCCCCGGCACCGGCACCCGGCCAGCACACGGCCTTTTTCGGTATACTGGATCGCATTGACGACCAGGTTCTGGATCGAGCGCAACAGGTACCGCTGGTCACTGGAAACCCAAAGACTGCAGGGGACCACGTCAAGCCGGATATCCTTTTCCTCCGCAAGCTGCGTGTAGTCTTCCTTGACCGAATTCAGCAGATCGCCAATGCGGAAGGCCGAGACCGTCATTTCCGTTCCCGTCGACTCCAGCCGCGAAATATCGAGGAGCGCGTGAAGCAGGGATTCGATTGAGTTGAACGAGCGTTCCAGGCGCAGAACCGTATCGGTCAGGGGCGTGTTCCTGGCCCCCTCGCTCATGGTCGAAATCAGCAGTTTCGCCGCATTGATCGGCTGCAGCAGGTCGTGGCTTGCTGCCGCAAAGAACTTTGTCTTGGACGACATCGCTTCTTCCGCCTGCTCCTTCGCCAGCCGCAACTGTTCGTCGACGCGTGCCTGTTCTTCATTTTGCCTGCGCAAACGCTCGTTCGCCTGTGTCAGTTCCAGCGTCCTCTCGCGGACCCTCTGTTCCAGGAGTTCCGTCGTCTGCGTTTCGGCGGTAATGTCCATCACGTTCATGATGAAGCCCTGGTCGGGCAAACCGTGAACCCGAATGTTCAATATATCGCCGCTGAGGTGGCGCACCTTCTTCTCAAGTCCCTTTCCGGCACGAACGGTCGCGACCCAGTTGGCCAGTTCCTCTCCCTGCGTCGTGCTTTCCAGAAGCTTCTGCTTGACGATGAATTCCAGGATCTGGTTGAAGGCGGTTCCCTTGCGCACCAGGGAAATCGGCAACCGGAGCAGATCCCGGAAACGTTCGTTGTGGATGAGCAGGGTGCCTTCGGCGGAAAAGGTGCACACGCCCTGGGTCATGTGATCGAACGCGCCCTGCAGAAAGACGGCCTGCTCGTCGATCAGCCGGTCCTTTTCGAGCCGGTTCTGCCGGACGATGCTGGTAATCTCGGTCGACAGAAGCACGATCTTGCTGGACGACGCCGTTTTGTGCGTGATCTGGAACCAGCGATCCTTGCGCAGCCCCACCACGGAAGGATACGGCGTGCCGATCCCGTTCCCCGGGCGAACCGGTCTCCGAGCCGCTCCGTTTTCGGAAATCGCCCGTGAAACGATATCCTTGCTGAGCCGCAGCGCCTCGAAATAATCCTTGATGTCCAGACCGGGGACAATCACGTCGGCGACATCCGGCACCATGGCCTTGAACTGGTCATTGCAGATTTCCAGCTTGCCTTCGGTGAAAAGCGCAAAGCCGCCTTCCATGGCATCCAGGGCGTCCGCAAGGTTCCGTTCGGTCTGTTCGCGCGCGTATTCCGCAATCTTCAGCTGGTTGCTGGCACGGCCGAGCGTATCGAGCGCCTGTTCCAGGTCCCGGGTCTTTTCCCAGACCTCGCCCTGCAGGGTGATTGCGGACTGAAACAGCGAATAGGCCGAGCTGCCGACGTCATGCTCCCGGCTGGCACGCTGAATGAGCGCCTCGATGATCTTTTCCTGACGCTCGATCTGCAGTTTCAGAGGTTCGCCCGGATCGATCAAAACAACGCATCCCCCGTCGGCGGATAGAAGGCGACACCCACAAATGTCTGGTTCACATGGACCCCGAGATGCTGTTCGCCATAGGTGTTGAAGCCGAAGACCCGGTGCTTGCACAGGATGTCCGAGGCATCTTCGACCAGGTCGTTCTGTTCGATTTCAAGCCGGCGCAGATAACAATCGAAACCCAGGATGAAATCCGGACTGTTTCCGTTGCTGCACCGGCAATCGAGGCCGGTCTCCAGCGTTTCCAGGATCTCGGTGCCTTGTCCGAGCGTGAGGACCAGCCCGTCGTCAATCGCCGACAGGAACCAGAGACCGTCGTTTTCGGCAACCTGCTGGATCGCGCGCACATGCCAGCTTTTCCCGTTGCGGACGAGCACCGGGTTTTCGGCAAAGACCTTTGGCGACAGTTCCGAAACCTGGCAGCCGACGTAACGTGCATATTCCCTGGCAGCAGGCGCGCCGTTGATTTCCAGAACCAGGCGTTCTTCGGGTACCGCCCGGGTCACCACCATGCGCTTTCCCGTCGGCAGGAAATGATCGAAGCCGAGCGCCCGGAAGCTCAGGTCCGTTTCCAGAAGCAGCAGAAGCGCGGCGTCGTTGTGGGCTTTGCCTTCGTGCAGGACAAAGGTCTCGTCGAAGGCAAGACCGTGGCCGGCCGATCCGCCGAAGACCGGCACATCGCCCAGTCCCGCGTTCAAGGCGGCAACGAGCAGATCCTCCTGTTTGGACAGCCCGTCGGCGAACACGAGCGCGACACGTTTCCAGTTCGCGGTGTGCGGGAACCGGGACGCCAGCATGCGGGCCTGGGCAGCCGTCCTTTCGATGGAGGCCGGTTTCAATGGCTTGATCAGCGTTGACGAGCACCGGAAATGCCGTCTTGGAAAGGCAATCATCATCAGGGCATCGTTTTCATAGCCCTGCGGCGTAATCTGACCGGCAGTGGAGCAACCGAAAACGGTGGTCGACGGCATGACCGTCGCCAGTTCCCGCGCGACAGCGTCCGGCTCCAGATGATCGGGAACGAAGACCAGGAGGAAGCATGTCGCGTGGGGAGCGAAACCCATCGACGCTTCCCGCACCGCGGTTTCGGGGGACTTCGCATGCGAGACCCCCACCTTGGCCGTGAGCGGCTGGGCGGTTTTGTTGACAGGCAGAATGTTCATCGGTTTCCGCCTAACTCAACAGGACCCGGGCATCGCCGTCGGAAATGTGCCCGCCGCCATCGAGGCTGGCGCTCTTGACCAGAATGGCCGCCTGGGTCCGGTTATTCACGCCGAGCCGCCGCAGGAGCGCCGTGATATGCGCCTTGACGGTCGCCTCGGCAAGCGACAGCTCATAGGCAATCTGCTTGTTCGGCTTTCCGGCGCAGATCAGCTTCATGATGCGGTTCTGCTGCGGCGTCAGATCCGCAATCTTGTGCGCAATCTGCTGAACCGTCAGATCCGATTGGGTCGGCTTTTTCGACGGCGCATAGCCCGGTGGCAGGAAACGGCGGCCATCCTTGATCTCCATAAGCGCCTGCTGAAGCACCTTGTGCGAGGCATCTTTTGGAATGAAGCCGGCCGCGCCCGCGGTCATGAGCGTGCTGACGGTTTCGTCGGAAGATTCCGCCGATATCACCAGGACCGGAACGTCGGGCAGGCGGTCTTTCACCTTCAGAAAGCCGCTCAGGCCCGTCACGTCCGGAAGTTTGAGATCGAGCATCACCAGATCCGGCTGGAACCGGGCGCCGACAAAGCGCAGGCCTTCCTTAAGGGAAGTCGCTTTCTTGACCAGCCTGGACCGAAACAGCCTTTCAAGTGTTGCAGCGAGTGCATCGCAATAGAGCGGATGGTCATCGATCACTAAAATCGATTTAATGACCACATGTTCTTGCGGATCGCAATTTTTGCTCATCCGTCTGCCTCCTCCCGAGAGGAGATAACAGTAACAACCAGACATCGCCCTGCGCAAGGCGGTCACAATCAATATTGGTTGTCTGAAAGTATTAAACGGCCCTGGAATTGCGACTTAAGTATCGGTTTTCGTGCAACCACTGGCCGCATATGGCGCTATTCCCCGGGCGTCGTGCGTTTGCTAGCTGCAAAGCTGGAAAATGAAGACCGCTGAATACGGATCGTTGAACGGCCGGGCGCCATGTTTCGAATGGCCCGTCACAAAAGGCAACCGAAATCCATACGTCGCGCATAGTCCCAGCCGGGGCCCGACCCTCCACGCCTCCAACGCCAGGGCCTGGTGAGACGCGTCGTCGGCCGCATTGCCGATTTGTCATGAAACAGCAAGGGTCTCGTCATGTGGCTGCGACAAGAATTCCGGCACACGTCATACGAATCCATTCGATCGGAGAGGTCGGCCGCGTTATCCTGCCCAACTGACGGCAAACACTTTCCCTGACGATGGTACCAACTCGGGTTTTCTGCCCGGAACCAGCCTCTTTGGCCACTTTGAAACCCAGGTTTTGGACAACCTGAATTCATCAGGCGGCACTCGCTCCTCCCCGGCGACCGCCTGCCAATCATCCTGACGGGCCGGATCGACGACCCGCCGGCTTCCCAGCCGAGGTGCCGAATGACGAAGACAAAGTCCAGGAAGCCGCTGCACGAACACAGCGTCCCGTGGTTCTGGCCGTTCGCGGCGGCAATCGAGATCGAGGAGGGAGGCCTTCGCCTGTTTCAGGACAACCTCCGTTATCTTGCCGAAGTGGAGAAGATCGAAGCCCCGGAGCCGCCCGAATGGGCAACGCCCAACCGCGTTCTTCTCGACCTCGACACCATGCGGCTCAGGGACTTCTCCGCGCAGCCGCCGGCGGACGGCACCGTTCCTGTTCTGGTCGATGCCCCCTATGCCGGACACACCTCGACCATCGCCGATTATGCCAAGGGGCAAAGTCTCGTCGAGACACTTCTTGCCACGGGGCTCGGCCGCGTGCTGGCGACCGACTGGAAATCCGCAACAGAAGACATGGCGGCGTTCGATATCGACAAGTATCTCGCCGAGATCAATGTCGTCGTCGACGAACTGGGCGGCAGGGTCAATCTGGTCGGCCTGTGTCAGGGCGGCTGGATGTCGGCCATGTATGCCTGCCGGTTTCCCGATAAGGTCGTCAGTCTGGTGCTGGCCGGCTCGCCCATCGACATCGATGCCGGCAACGGCCCGATCAAGCGCCTGGCGCATGAACTGCCGCTCAGCTTTTACGAGGAAATGGTCGCAAGCGGCGGTGGGCGCATGCTGGGCCAGTACATGCTCGCAGGCTGGAAGGACATGCACCCGGGCACCCAATATGCCGGCAAGTTCATCGATCTCTACGAACACATCGAGGACAAGAGCTATATCGAGCGCACCGAGCAATTCGAACGCTGGTACGAGAACCCGATCGATCTGCCGGGGCGGTACTACCTCCAGGCCATTCAGCTCCTCTTCCAGGAAAACCGTTTCGCCAAAGGCGAATTCGTCGGGCTCGGGCGCAAGCTGTCGCTGAAGGACATCAAGGTGCCAGTCTTTCTGCTGGCCGGCGCCGATGATGACATCACGACCAGCGAACAGGTTTTCAACGCCGAACATCTGCTCGGTACGCCAAGGGACGGAATCGAGAAACGGCTGGTGCCTGGCGGCCACATCGGCCTGTTCATGGGCTCGCACACATTGAAGGAAACCTGGCCCGACATCGGCCGCTGGCTTGCGGAAAACGGCCGGGCCTGAATCGGATCAAGGCCTGAACCGGACCAAGGAAAGGGAGACGGCATCATGATGACGACGCGATCGCACAAACCCGACGACCGATCCACGAAACAGGGACAGCCCGAGACATCTCCCGCCCCACAAAGCCCCGACGAGATTGTGCAGAGCCTCAAGAGCGATCTCGATAACGGATTGACTGCGGCGGACGCCGCGGGGCGGCTGCAACAGTATGGCCCCAACGCACTGGTCGAGAAGGAAACCGGTCTTCTGGACCGCCTCAGGAGATATCTCTGGGGCCCGATCCCGTGGATGATCGAAGCGGCGGCCATCCTCTCCGGCATTCTCGGCGACTGGGGCGACTTCTCGATCATCCTCACCATGCTGGCGGTCAATGCCGGCGTCGATTTCTGGCAGGAACACAAGGCCGGCAATGCGATCGCCCTGCTCAAGCAGCGCCTGGCGCTGACGGCCCGGGTGCTGCGCGACGGCAAATGGCAGACCCTGCCGGCACGCGATCTGGTTCCCGGCGACGTTGTGCTGCTCCGCCTCGGCAATATCGCGCCCGCGGACATCATGCTGGTGAAAGGCGATTACCTGAGCGCCGATGAATCGGCCCTCACCGGCGAATCCCTGCCGGTGGAAAAAGAACCGGGCGAAACCGCCTATTCGGGCTCGATCATCAAACTCGGCGAAATGACCGGCGTGGTCACGGCCACCGGAATGAAGACCTATTTCGGCCGGACGGCACAGCTCGTTCAATCCGCCGAAACCCGTTCGCACTTCCAGCGGGCCGTCCTCAAGATCGGCAATTTCCTGATCATGACGACCCTGGCCCTGGTCATCGTCCTGATCGTCGTCTCCCTGTTCCGGCAATCGCCGTTCCTCAAGACCCTGCAGTTCGCGCTGATCCTGACGGTCGCCGCGATCCCGGTCGCGCTGCCGACCGTGCTGTCGGTAACCATGGCCGTCGGCGCCGAAAAGCTCGCCCGGATGAAGGCGATCGTGTCGCGCCTGGTGGCGATCGAGGAACTCGCCGGTGTGGACGTTCTGTGCGCCGACAAGACCGGGACGCTGACCCGCAATGAACTGACCATCACCGATCCGCGTCCGGCGGACGGCATCAGCACCGAAGAGCTGATGCAGGCCGCGCGCCTCGCCTCGAACGGCAATGACCCGGACGCAATCGACGCGGCCATCCTTGCGGCCGAGGCCACATCCGGCGACGCGGACTTCAAGATCAAGGCCTTCAAGCCCTTCGATCCCGTCTCCAAGCGGACCGAGGCGGAGGCTGAGGGCGATGGCGGGACGATCTGCGTCAGCAAGGGCGCGCCGCAGGTCATCCTCGACCTGGTTGCACCCGATGCGGCGGAACGGCAGACGATCGAGCGCGAGGTCGACGAACTTGCCAGTGCCGGCTATCGCGCCATTGGCGTCGCGCGGCAACAGGACGGATCGCCCTGGCAGTTGCTCGGGCTGATCCCGATCTTCGACCCGCCACGCGAGGATGCCGCCGAAACGATTGCAAGTGCGGTCTCCAAGGGTGTCGAGATCAAGATGATCACCGGCGATCACGAGGCGATCGCCCGCCAGATTGCCGGCCAGCTTGGTCTGGGGGGCAATATCCGCTCCGCCGACGATATTTTCGCAAGCGCCAGCGACAGCGAGGTCGCCGCCGGGATCGAAGCGGCCGACGGTGTCGCCCGGGTTCTGCCGGAGCACAAATTCAAGATCGTCAAGGCGCTGCAGCATCACAATCATATCGTGGCCATGACCGGTGACGGCGTGAACGACGCCCCGGCCCTGAAACAGGCCGATGCCGGCATCGCCGTCAGTGCGGCAACGGACGCGGCGCGGGCCGCGGCCGATGTCGTGCTGACCGGCTCCGGCCTGTCGGTGATCACCGCCGCGATAGACGAAGCGCGCCGGATCTTCGAGCGCATGAACAGCTACGCAACCTTCCGCATAGCCGAGACCATTCGCGTGCTTCTGTTCATGACGCTGTCGATCCTGATCTTCGACTTCTATCCCGTCACCGCGATCATGATCGTGCTGCTCGCCATCCTCAACGACTTCCCGATCATGATGATCGCCTATGACAACGCGCTCACCGCAAAAAAGCCGGTGCGATGGAACATGCACCGGGTGCTGACCGTCGCCGCCTGCCTTGGCGCCGTCGGCGTGGTCGAGAGCTTCCTGTTGTTCTGGTATGCGGACACCGTCCTGAAGCTGCCGCGCGAAACGATCCAGACGCTGATCTTCCTGAAGCTTCTGGTGGCGGGACATCTGACCATCTATGTCACCCGCAACCAGCGCTGGTTCTGGCAACCGCCCTATCCGGCATTGCGGCTGTTCCTGACGACGGAGGTTACCCAGGTCATCGGCACGCTGGTCGCCGTCTACGGCATTTTCATTGCACCGATCGGCTGGACCTACGCGCTGGGTGTCTGGGCCTATGCCCTGGCCTGGATCCCGATCGAAAGCGCGATTGCGGTCATGGTCAGGCATCTTCTCGATCTGCAGGCCGATCGCCAGAAGGATTATCTGGCCCGCACCGAAACCAGACTTTCCGACTACTAGCATTGATCGGATTGGAGCGGCAGACGCCGGATCGGCGCTGTCATCACAATCCAGTTCCCGGGGAAGTATTCGCGACATCGTGATCAGCCGTGAGGTTCCGAACTCATTGCAAAACCGTTTGGAGCAGCCATCTCGAGTCCATGATAAAGTCGGAAGACGCCAAATTCTGGCATTTCAGGCATCAGCTTTAACCTGCCCACTTAATTGGCAGTGTTCGGGTTCGGCTCATTTTCATTTTGTATGAGGGTTCGAACAACTCAGTCCACCAATAGATTCGACACTGCGGACGTGTTGAGTAAAACGTAAGTAGTGTGTTAAAATTCAGGTGGATTTGGCTGTTTCCAATAAACGACAAAAAAACCCTTTTTCCTTAAGTATCTGCCGAAACGCGAACATATTTAATTATTGCGTGTTTATCAGGAGGGCGAGATGTTCCGTAAGTTATTGGTAGTCCTTTCGATTCTGCTAGTCAGTTCCGCGCCGGCTCTCGCCAAGCGTGTGGCCCTGGTGATTGGCAACAGCAACTATGCCAATACGGTGGTGCTGCCCAATCCCGTGAACGACGCGACAGCGATGACCACGAAACTACGCAACCTCGGCTTCGAGGTCGTGGCCGGATATGACCTGAACCTGAGGGACATGCGCAAGACGGTGGCCCAGTTTGCGCGTTCCGCAAAGGGCGCAGATATCGCCCTGCTGTTTTATGCCGGCCATGGCATGCAGATTGGCGGCCAGAATTATCTGGTCCCGGTCGACGCACGCTTGCAGGACGAAACCGACCTCGATTTCGAAACGATGCAGATGGATTTCATTCTTCGTCAGATGACGAATGACGTGAAGGTCCAGCTGGTGTTTCTCGATGCATGCCGGGACAATCCGCTGGCAAGATCCCTTGCCCGCCGGATGAGCCCGTCGCGGTCTGCAACCGTTGGACAGGGTCTTGCGGAAATCAAGCTGGTCGAGACCGGCGGTTCGGGCTCGGTGATTGCATTTTCGACCAGCCCTGGAGATGTCGCGCTCGATGGCGATGGCCAGAACTCTCCGTTTACCGCAGCCCTGCTCAAACATATCGACGAACCGAATGCATCCATCCAGACGGTCATGACCCGCGTGACGGGCGATGTTTACAACCAAACGGACCGGCGGCAGCGGCCCTGGGTCAACGCGTCCCTGATCGGGGAAGTGTTTCTGAACAAGACGGCCAATCAGCAGGTGGCGTCACTGGAGTCCGGAACGGCGGACACGCAAACGAACGCAGCGGCCGCACCTGTTGCGCCGGCTGTACCGGCAACCGCCGCCCTGGCCTGGGAACGGGAAAAAGCGGTTTGGGATGCGGCGGAAGGCACCGGCTCGCGGGCCGCCTATGAAGCTTATCTGCGCGCTTATCCGACGGGTACCTTTGCAGAGATCGCACGTGAGAAGATCACGAAAATCACCCGTTCCGCAGAAGCAACCAAAGATGCCGCCCCCACTCAGGGAACCAGTGGCCCGCAGATATCGGCCGCGGACCGGCAATTGGAGGGTAACGAACAGACCGAAGCGCAACTGGGCTGGGGCCGGAGCACCCGGCGGGAAGTCCAGGCCAGACTGAACCTGGCCGGCTTCAACACCGGGCATCCGGACGGCGTCCATGGCCCCATGACACGCCGCGCCGTAACCGCATGGCAGACCGCCAACGATTTCGTTCCGACAGGCTATTTCACCGCGCCGCAGTACAAGCTTCTGAGCAGTCAGACCCAGGTGCAATATGTGGCATGGCTTCAGGAAGAGCAGCGGCGAATTGCAGCGCAGCGGCGGGTCGTCAGCAGAAGCTCGACGCCCCAGAACAACCCGCCGAGAAACAGAAATACGAACCAGAACACGAACAACAATAACAACAATGGTGGCGGACAAGTGCCTGCCGCCCTCCTCGGAGGCGTCATCGGCGGCATCATCGGCGGTGCGATCCGGTAAGGACTTGTCACCACAGAAACGTTAAAGAAGCTAAACATTCCCGGAGCCTCATCTCCACCAATTCTGTGTCGCGGTGAGGCTCCCGTCGTTTGCCTGAGGCGTTGGAATCCAAAGACGGTGGCGAATTTTCCAAGCTCTCCGGAGGCGGCACTTCCGGAAGGGTAGGCTTGTCTGCTTTTGGAAAAGCCTGACGAATCGCAACCCAAAAAGCGGACCACCTCATCCTGCCGCGCCCTGCATGAAATCGTTGTAGACGCAGCGTCATATCGCATAGGATTGCGCCTCTACGATCAATGGCGGGGGCCGCTCATGCGAATGCCGAGATTTCATCGTGGCACGATTTCAATACTTGCGCCCCTGTTCCTGCTGATGGTTGTCTCGGCACCGATGCGGGTAACGCCCGCACGCGCCTTTGACCCTCAACTTGCAGAACAGGCGACCGAAGCCCTTCGGGCACCTTTTACCGGTGATTTCGACGAGATTGCCGAACGCGGCTATCTCAGGGTGCTCATTCCCTTTTCAAAAACCTTCTATTTCATTGACGGCGGCGTTCAGCGCGGCACGGCTGTCGATCTGATGGCGGAGTTCGCGAAATTCGAGCAGAAGCGTCACGGCAAGTTCGCCCGCGACGGACACGTCGTCTTCATCCCGACCCCGCGCGACCGGCTTTTCCCTGATCTTGCCGAAGGTCGCGGCGACATTGCCATGGGCAATCTGACGGTCACGGAGGAGCGCAGAAAACTCGCCGATTTTTCCGACCCCCTTTTCAAACCCGTCAGGGAGGTTCCGGTGACCCGGGCCGACGCCGTCGACCTGACATCACCGGACGCCCTGTCCGGAAAGACCGTCCATGTCCGCGCCTCCTCCAGCTATTACGAAAGCCTCCAGGCACTGAATGAAAAACTGAAGAAGAACGGCAAACCGCCGGTGGACATTGTCGCCGCCGACGAGGCGTTGGAAGACGAGGATCTTCTAGACCTGGTTCTGGCAGGCGGGATCGAGCTGATCATCATGGACGAGCACAAGGCGGATTTCTGGCTCGGTATCCGGGAGGGATTCAAGACCCACCCGAAGGCGGCCGTGCGCACGGAGGGTGAAACCGCCATCGCGTTGCGCAAGGACACGCCCAAGCTCAAGGCCGAGTTGAATGCCTTTGTAAAAACCGTTCGCAAGGGGACCCTGCTCGGCAACATCATCCTGAAGAAATACTTCAAGGAAACCAAATATCTGGAAGATCTCGACGATGAAACACGCCTGAAGCGGTTCAAGGATATTGCAGATCTTTTCCGAAAATACGGCACCGAATTTTCCATCGACTGGCTTCTGATCGCCGCACAATCCTTTCAGGAATCCAAATTCGATCAGTCCGTGCGCAGCAAGGCCGGCGCGGTCGGTCTCATGCAGATCAAGCCTTCGACCGCCGCGGACAAGAACATCGGCATCAAGGGCATTGCGGACGATCCGGACAGGAACGTGAATGCCGGTGTCAAATACCTGCGCTTTCTGGCCGACACCTATTTTCAGGACCTGAAAAACGATCCGGCCAATCAGACCTTCTTCGCGTTGGCCGCCTACAATGCCGGCCCGGGCCGGTTCGACCGGTTGCGCAGGAAGGCCGCCGAAATGGGCTACGACCCAAACAAGTGGTTCGGCAATGTGGAATGGGTCGTCGGCGCCGACATCAGCCGCGAACCGGTGCGCTACGTTGGCAACATCTTCAAATATTACGTGGTGTTCAGCGAGGAAGCCAAGCGACAGGAAAGGGAGGCCTCAAAAGCCGATTAGGTCGTATGGGGGATCGACCCCATACGAAGCGATCCTGCCCCGAAATAATCTCAAGCCAGAATCCAACGCGAGGAGCTTGAGATGTTTATCGCAAAATTTGCCGCCGCTGCCCTGGTCGCCCTGACCGTCCTGCCTGTGACCGCAGACGCGCAGATCCGGATCGGCACGATGGAAAAGTTTACGGTCGATCTGGCGTCCAACATCGACTTGTCCTGGACCCCGGAAAAACGCCTGATCACCTTAAAAGTCTCCACCGGCTGCCAGTCCAGTTCGCTTCGCCCGGCCGGCGACCAAACGGATATCAGGTTCGACCGGACCGCCCGCAAAATCTCGATTAAGGGCGGGTTCACGCGGCTCGTGGGACCGGGCGATCACGGTCGCCCGAAGCACGCCGACTGCCACGGCACGAAAACCCGAACCGAGATCTTCGAGAATGTCGGCTATGGCGACCTTGAAGTGATCCACCGGAACAAGCCGCTCTGGACCGTTCATCTGGGACCGGACGCTGTCGAGCGGCACGCAAACCACCTGAAAACCGGCTCGGCGTTTGCCATCGGCAAAGGCAAGGTGAACCGCATTTTCAAGAACTTGAAGGGCCATGCAAAGTCGGTAAGGGGAAAGACCGCCGCCAGGCAGGCCGCCATCACGGCCGGCCCGGCCACTGCCCGAGAGTCCGACTTTTATGACGGCTTTCGCGAAATCCGCGTCGCCCCCGGTCTGGCAACCTCCGGCCAGTTCATCGACGTGCTGATGCCGTTCCTGCAAGGTCATCCCGACAGTCTCGAAGGCAGGCAGGCGATGGAGCTGAAGATCTGGCGGTACGGCGCCGGCTATCGCGTCGACCTCGTGAGGACCGGTTATCCCGATGACAGCGTCTCAGGGGAACATTACCGCGGATCGGTCATCCGGACCTCCAAAGGAGACTGGGAGCTTCTGACATTGGCGGTGAAGACCCTGTGCGCCCGGGGAGAAACCGCAAAAGGCGCTTGCCTCTGACCCGTGCGGCACAGAGCTGCCTTCGCCCTGACCGGATGATCATCCCATGCCAATTCACTCCGGAAACCGGACCCCGGTCCGAAAATGGTCCATCGCCCTGGCGCAGGGACCTGTCCTGGGCCTGCTTGTCCTGTGGGCGGGCGCCGGCATCGGTTCCACCTTCGACAAACCGAAGCCCCGGTTTCTCCAAAGCGGCGCCAATGACGTAATTCGTCTTCAAAGGGGAGACATGCCCGACGGGCAGGCAGCAGCCGTTCCAAGGTCCCGCGCAGCCAGGACCCCGTCCGGCGAACGGATCGACACCCGCCTCGTCACCGTCTGCCTGGCCAATCCGGCGAATGCGCACGGAACCAAGGCCTTCGACATCCAGAGGACCGATCCGCCGCGGTTCGTGGCGAAGATCGGCACGCGCACCTGCGCCCGCTTCGAGCCCACCCGACACACGCTTTATCTCTGGAAGGCCGGGATAGACGGGAAGCTGTCGCTGATCCTCTCAAGCCCGCTCGACCTGAATGACGCCGACGGGACCCAGGTCTCTCTGGACTGGCTGCAGGACCGGTGAGTTGCCCCCGGACAGTCTCAGCCGTTTTGCTCGACAGGTGTCAGCACGAAATCGAAGGGTGAGCGCCAGATGGTCCGGCCGTCGTTGACGTGCTCGAAAGGAGCGACCAGGGTCTGCTTTACGCCGAATACCGTGTCGGAGGTGATGTAGGGATCGTCGCCGACGAAGGTGTGCGTGACCAGCTTCTGGAAGCCCGGCGCCGTGACCAGGAAATGCATGTGCGCGGGCCGGTAGGGATGCCGGCCCAGCGCTGCAAGCATCTTGCCGACGGGGCCGTCGTCCGGGATCGGATAGGACACCGGCTTGATGCCGATGAAGCTGTATGTGCCGTCCTTCTCCGTTGTGAAGATGCCCCGGTTGTTCCACTTCGGCTGGATGTCCGGTTGCTGCACATCGTAAAAGCCGTCGGCATTGTCGCACCAGACATCGATCCTGGCGCCTTCGACCGGCTTGCCGTGAAGATCGATGACGCGGCCTTCGAACAGGCAGCTCTCACCCTTGCCGTCGAGCGAGATCACCTCTCCCATGTTCCGCTCGGGCGCCCCCGCGACGTGGAACGGACCGAAGACCGTGTTCTCCGTCGCGCCGACCGGACGGCGATTGTTGATCGCATCCACCAGCATGGAAAAGCCGAGCACATCCGACAGCAGGATGAATTCCTGACGCTCGTCCGAACAGAGTTTCCCGGCCCGGGTCAGGAAGTCGATGCCGACCTCCCATTCCTCCTGGGTCAGGTCGATCTCCTTGGCGAAGGCATGGAGATGCTTCACCAGGCAGGCCATCACCTCACTCACACGCGGATCGATGTCCTCGCCCATGCGGGCATTGACTGTTTCGGCGGATCCGTCTTCGGTGAAAAACTGCGTCATATTCGCTGCCTCTCCATTCTGTCTTTTGTCCGCCCCGGAAGGAACGCTGACCTCAAATCCGGTCTGGGACAATAAGATCCGCTCAGGCCGTCTTCTTCTGGAAGCCTGACACATTGCGATAATTGGCGGCCACCTGTTCCAGCTCTTCCTGCGTGATCAGATCCTCGATCCTGTCGTCCGGCCCCTTGACCCGGGCATCGGCAATATCGAGCACCTGTTCCGGGCCGCCCTTGCGGTTGGTCAGAACCACATTCGCCGTGAATGGGCGCCGGATCTCTTCGTAGGCCTTGAGGCCTGCAGGACCGGGGTTCTTCGCCAGCTCATCCGCGAGCACTTCCGCATCGAGGATCGCCTGGCTGGCACCGTTTGCGCCCATCGGATACATGGGGTGCGCGGCGTCGCCCAGAAGGCTGACACGGCCCTTGGACCAGAACGGCAGCGGATCACGGTCCACCATCGGAAACTCGGTGACGTTCTTCGTGGCCTTCAGGATTTCGACGACATTCATGTCGGCCATCTGAAATCCCTCGAATTCCCTGATGAAGTCGATCGTGACGCCCCGGGACCAGTCTGCGTCCTGAATGTGCCGCGGCTTGTCATGGCGCACCTCCGCCACCCAGTTGGTCAGCGCCCGGCCTTTTTTGCGCAGCCGCTCGCTGATCGGATAAGTGACGAATTTGACGTCGTGATTGCCGGCGATCACCATGGTACGACCGTCGCCGATGATGTCCGTCTCGACCGCGCCGCGGAACATCATGGTGCCCTCGTAGCACAGCGGCCCCTCGTCCGGATGCAACTGCTGGCGAACTTTGGATCGCAGGCCCTCTGCACCGATGAGCAGGTCGCAGTCATGAGTGGTGCCGTCTGCGAAATCGACCGTGACCCTGTCGCCGGTCTGCCAGAAGCCTTCAACAGCCTTGTTGGCCTGAACCGCATCCGGGCCCAGCCGCTCCCGGACCGCCTCCAGAAGCAGGAACTGCAACTCGCCCCGGTGGATCGAATATTGCGGGGCGGAAAAGCCGGCTTCCACATTGCGCGGGTCCGACTGGATCAGATGCCCGTATCTGGTCCGGTACTCGATGCAGCGGGTTCGAATGGCAATCTCGTCCAGTCCCTCGCCCAGGCCGAGATCATGCAGGACCCGGGACGAATGCGGCATCAGATTGATACCCACCCCCAGCGGCTTCAGTTCCGGCACGGCCTCGAAAACCCGGACATCGAACCCTTTTTCTGCCAGGCAAAGTGCTGCCGTCAGGCCGCCGATACCCGCCCCGGCAATGGCGATCTCGGTCATTTCCTCCTCCCCCATGATTTTCATTTTCCGGCACCATCCAAACGCGAGGTCCGATATCGCGAAACTCCCGTAACCTTGAAATTCGGTATTCCGGTGTGGGAAGACAATGCACGCGCGTGATAAAGAATGTCACTTTTTCAACATTGGAGCATCGCATCGTGGCACTGACCAGACTGGACCGGGACCGCTATGTGCTCGGCGATGCCTCCGCCCATGTCGGCTTCCTCAATTGCGAACGGATTTCCGAGCGAAGCCATATCCACGACTGGACTGTGGAGCCGCATTATCACGAGGGCCTGGCGCAGCTTTTCGTCTTCGACACCGGCACCGTCGACGGCCTGATCGACACCAAACGGCAGAGGCTGACCTGTCCTGTGCTGGTCTGGTTGCCCGCCCTCTGCACCCATGCCTTCAATTATCCGAAAGACATGCAAGGCTGGGTGCTGACAGTGCCGACCTCGGACATTGCCCGCCTCGCTGAACGGGCCGCCTGGATGGCTCCCTGGATCGAGGTGCCGCAAATCCTTCAGGGCGAACCGCATCGCGTCGTGCTCTCTGAAGCCCTGGACCTCGCCAAAAGCATCGAAAGGGAACACGAAAAGCACGATGAAATCCGAAACTCCGTCCTGGAGGCCCTGTTTCTGCTGCTTCTGGGAAATCTGCATCGCGGGCTGATACAACAGTCCGGGAACCGGGAACCCGTCGGCGATCGGCAGACCGCTCTCGTCAGACAGCTTCAGACCTGCCTCGACCGGCATATGCCAGAAACCCGGTCCGTTGCCGATTACGCGAAAATGCTGTCGGTGACGCCGACCCATCTGTCGAGGGTGGCAAAAGCCGTGACCGGAAAAACCGTGGCAGAGATCATTCAGGACCGGGTCCTGCTTGAAGCAAAGCGCAAACTGGCCTTCACCGACCTGCCGGTTTCCGAAATCGCCTATACGCTCAGCTTCTCCTCGCCGTCCTATTTCACGCGCTTTTTCGCTGGCCGCATGGCCGAAACCCCCAAGGCCTTCCGGCAGCGGTCGCGCAAGGCATCTGTTTAGGTCGGCTAGTGTGTCCGCAACGCCGGAATAATGGGCCGGACTTGGTGCCCCCTCCCAAAAAGACATGGTGCGTTGCGAGATTTTGTGGAACGCTCTCAAGACGGAGGAGCAGCCAAACCGGACGGACCATGTCGATACGCGCCAGCATCTATCATCTGACCCATTACAGATACGACCGCCCGGTCAAGCTCGGGCCCCAGATCATCCGCCTGAGGCCTGCCCCGCACAGCCGGACGCGGGTCCTGTCGCATTCGCTGAAGGTCAGCCCGGCCGGCCATTTCGTCAATCACCAGCAGGATCCTTACGGCAACTGGCTGGCCCGCTTCGTCTTCCCCGAGCCGGTACGCGAGTTCAAGATCGAGGTCGACCTGGTCGCGGACATGTCGGTCTACAATCCGTTCGACTTTTTCGTCGAGGAAGAGGCGGAACACTGGCCCTTCGACTATCCCTCCGACCTGCGCGACGATCTGGAGATCTACAGGAAGACCGAACCGGTCGGCCCAAGGCTCCAGGCCTTCCTCGATGCCACGCCGAGAGAGCGGACCCGGACCGTCGATTTCATCGTCGGCCTTAACGCGCGCGTGGCCAACGAAGTCGGCTACGTGATCCGGATGGAGCCCGGCGTGCAGACGCCGGAGGAAACGCTGGAACACGCAAAAGGGTCGTGCCGGGATTCCAGCTGGCTGCTGGTGCAGATCCTGCGCAATCTCGGCTTCGCCGCCCGCTTCGTCTCCGGCTACCTGATCCAGCTGAAACCGGATCTGGAAGCCCTGGACGGGCCGTCCGGGACCGACCACGACTTCACCGATCTTCACGCCTGGGTGGAGGTCTATCTGCCCGGCGCCGGCTGGATCGGACTGGACCCGACCTCCGGGCTTCTTGCCGGCGAGAGCCATATTCCACTGGCCGGCACACCGCATTACCGCAACGCCGCCCCGATCTCCGGCATGGCGAGCGCTGCGGAAGTGGACTTTTCCTTCGACATGAAGGTCGCCCGGGTTGCGGAGCATCCGCGCATCACCAAACCCTTTTCCGACGAAGCCTGGGACGCGCTCAACGTTATGGGCGAAAAGGTCGACCGGGTTCTGGAACAGGAAGATGTCCGCCTCACCATGGGGGGCGAGCCGACGTTCGTCTCCATAGACGATTTCGAAGCCGGCGAATGGAACACGGACGCGGTCGGTCCGACCAAACGCGCGCTGGCGGACAAGCTGATCCGGCGGCTGCGCGAGCGGTTCGCGCCCGGCGGCTTCCTGCATTACGGTCAGGGCAAATGGTACCCGGGCGAAACCCTGCCGCGCTGGACGTTCTCGCTCTACTGGCGCCGGGACGGCAAACCGATCTGGCAGAACCCGGACCTGATCGCCGATGAGGGCGACAAGACCGGCGCATCGGAAAAGGAAGCCGAGGCCCTGCTCAAGGGCATTGCCGAGGAGCTGGAGGTCCAGCCGGACTATGTGGTCCCGGCCTACGAGGATCCGGCGGAATGGCTGGTCAAGGAATCCAACCTGCCGGTCAACGTGACCCCGAAGAACTCGAAGCTGGAAGATGCGGAGGCCCGCCATCGCATCGCGCGGGTGTTCGACCGCGGCCTGACCCACCCGAGCGGCTACGTGCTGCCGATCCAGCGCTGGCAGGCAAAGTCGGCAGGAACCCGCTGGCGCTCCGAGCGCTGGAAACTGCGCCGCGACGCCCTGTTCCTGGTTCCGGGCGACAGCCCGGTCGGATACCGGCTGCCCCTGGAGGCGCTGCCCCATTTGTCCGAGGCCCAGTATCCCTACATCAACACCGCCGACCCGACCGAACCGCGGGGGCCTTTGCCCGAATTCCAGGCCGGGCCGCGGCCGGACCGGGAACAGGAGGTGGCGCACTTCACAGCCGCCGAAGCGGGCCAGACCCGGACCGAACAGTCCCTTTCCGAAGATCCCGGAGAGGACGCGGTCCGCACGGCCATGAGCGTCGAGCCGCGCGACGGCCGGTTGTGCGTGTTCATGCCTCCGGTCGAGCGGATCGAGGACTATCTGGAGCTCGTCTCCGCCGCGGAAGCCTCCGCCGCCAGGCTGGGGCTCAAGGTTCACATCGAAGGTTACGCGCCGCCAACCGATCCGCGCATGAACGTCATCCGCGTTGCGCCCGACCCCGGCGTGATCGAGGTCAACATCCATCCGGCCTCGAACTGGAAGGAATGCGTGGCGACCACCGAAGCGATCTACGAAGAGGCCCGGCAGAGCCGGCTCGGCGCCGACAAGTTCATGATCGACGGCAAGCACACCGGTACCGGCGGCGGCAACCATGTGGTGGTAGGCGGCGCAACGCCGCTCGACAGCCCGTTCCTGCGCCGTCCGGACCTGTTGCGCAGCCTGATCCTGCACTGGCAACGCCATCCGAGCCTGTCCTATCTGTTTTCCGGTCTTTTCATCGGCCCGACCAGCCAGGCGCCCCGGGTGGACGAGGCCCGGCACGACGGGCTCTACGAGCTGGAAATCGCCCTGTCCCAGATCAAGGCTCCAAACGAAGGCCAGGCTCCCTTCCCCTGGCTGGTGGACCGCCTGTTGCGTAACCTCCTCGTGGACGTGACCGGCAACACCCACCGGGCGGAAATCTGCATCGACAAGATGTATTCGCCCGACGGCCCCACCGGACGTCTCGGCCTGATCGAGTTCCGCGGCTTTGAAATGCCGCCGGACCCGCGCATGAGCCTTGCCCAGCAGCTCCTGATCCGCGCCCTGATCGCGCGGCTGTGGCAGCAGCCGCTCGGAGGGAATCTGACCCGCTGGGGTACGGCGCTGCACGACCGTTTCATGCTGCCCCATTTCATCTGGAACGACTTCCTGGAGGTGCTGCGCGATCTGAAGCAGCACGGGTTCGCGATGCGGCCGGAATGGTTCATCGCCCAGTCGGAATTCCGCTTCCCCTTCTACGGCGAAATCGAAGTCGAAGGCGTTCAGCTCGAGCTCCGCCAGGCGCTGGAGCCGTGGCATGTGCTGGGCGAGACCGGCGCCATCGGGGGAACGGTCCGCTATACCGACAGCTCGACGGAACGCCTGCAGGTGAAGCTGACGACCACCGATCCGGCCCGCTACATCGTCACCTGCAACGGCCGCCGCGTCCCCTTGCAGAAAACGGAAACGAACGGGGTTGCGGTTGCCGGTGTGCGTTACAAGGCCTGGCAGCCCGCCATGGCGCTTCACCCGGTCCATCCGGTCGATGCGCCGCTCACCTTCGACATCTACGACCGGTGGAGCAAGCGGGCGATCGGCGGTTGCGTTTATCACGTTGCCCATCCAGGAGGGCGCAATTATGAGACATTTCCTGTGAATGGCAACGAAGCCCAGGCCCGGCGGCTTGCCCGTTTCGAGCCGCACGGTCACACTCCCGGTCCGTATCAACCCGCGGAGGAATATCCGCATCCGGAGTTCCCTCTCACGCTCGACCTGAGACGGCCGGCAGGAATCTGACGACATGGGGATGGACCAGGCATCGGAAAAGACGGATGGCGTGCTCGGCCTGCTGCGCACGTACCGGCCGCTTGCGGGCGTTGCCGATGAGCTCCTGGACCCCGGCGGCGCGGTCCGCCCGGTCTGGCGGTCCTTCCTGACCCACCTGTCGAAACTGTCGGCGAATGACATTGGCCAGAGATTTGCCCGGGGCGATCAGTATCTCAGGGACGCCGGCGTCTTCTTCCGGCAATACGGCGAACAGGAAGCGATCGATCGCGAATGGCCGTTGAGCCATGTCCCGGTGCTGATCGACGCCAATGAGTGGCAGGCGATTGCGGACGGCCTGATCCAGCGCGCCGAACTTCTGGAAGACGTGGTTGCCGATCTTTACGGCCCCAACCGGCTGGTCGCCGAAGGCTTCCTGCCGGCCTGCATGGTCGGCCGCAGCCCGGAATGGCTGCGCCCGCTCGTCGGCGTCACACCGCGCTCGGGCAAGTTTCTCCATTTCCTGGCGTTCGAGATCGGCCGGGGCCCGGACGGAACCTGGTGGGTGCTGGGCGACCGGACCCAGGCGCCTTCCGGCGCGGGCTTTGCCCTGGAAAACCGGGTCGCAACCGGGCGGGTCTTCAACGATTTCTATGCCCGCGCCAATGTCCAGCGCCTTGCCGGATTTTTTCGCAGGTTCCGCGACCAGCTTCAGTCGCTCCGGGAGGAAACGGACAGCCGCGTGGCGATCCTCACACCGGGGCTGATGAACGACACCTATTTCGAGCATGCCTATATCGCCCGCTATCTCGGCTTCATGCTGCTCGAGGGCGAAGACCTGACGGTCGAAAACGGCAGTCTCATGGTCCGCACCGTCGCCGGCCTGCGGCCGATCAATGTTCTCTGGCGCCGGCTGGATGCGGCCTGGAGCGATCCGCTTGAACTCGACGAGCAGTCGCAGATCGGCACGCCCGGACTGGTGGAAGCCGTGCGCAGCGGCAGCGTTACGATGATCAATGCCCTGGGCGCAGGTATTCTGGAGACGCGCGCGCTGCTGGCCTTCCTGCCGCGGATTTGCGAGGCCTGGAAAGGCGAGGCTCTGAAGCTGCCCAACATCGCCACATGGTGGTGCGGCGACGAAAACGCCCGCGACTATGTCACGCAAAACGCCGGGCAGATGATGATCAGCCGTGCTTTGTCCACGGGCCTGCCGTTCGAGACGTCGGCGGATAACGTTGTCGGCGGACGCTTTGCAGGCAGCGACGGGCAGTCCCTTGCCGACTGGATCGCGGCACAGGGCAACAAGCTGGTCGGCCAGGAAGCGGTGACCCTTTCGACCACGCCGGCCTATATCGACGGGACGCTCGTGCCGCGGCCGATGAGCCTCCGGGTTTTTCTTGCCAGAACCACCAGCGGCTGGGAAGTCATGTCGGGCGGCTTTGCCCGGATCGGCAATTCGGACGATGCCAGCGCCATCGCCATGCAGGCCGGCGGCTCCGCGGCCGATGTCTGGGTCATCGGCGGCCAGTCGACCCGTTCCGACACCCTGCTTCAGCAGCCCGGGTCTCCCTATCTGCGCAGCCAACCCGGCGTTCTGCCGTCACGCGCGGCCGACAACCTGTTCTGGCTCGGCCGTTACGTGGAACGCGCCGAAGGGGCGATCCGGCTTCTGCGGGCCTACCATGCCCGCCTTGAGGAAACCGACGATCCTGCATCGCCGCTCGTCAGCGCGACCGGTGCCTTTTTGAAGGGAACGGGCGTCGATCCGTCGGAACCGGTTCCCGAAAGCCTCCACGGCATGCTGACATCCGCGGTCGCCAGCGCCAGCAAGGTGCGTGACCGCTTTTCCGTGGACGGATGGCTGGCCCTGAACGATCTGGCCGGAGCCACCGAAAAAATGCGCTCGACCGTGGTGGCCGGCGACGACACGGCCCGCGCCATGGGCATTCTGCTGCGCAAGATCACCGGCTTTTCGGGCCTGGTGCATGAAAACATGTACCGGTTCACCGGCTGGCGTTTTCTCGGGATCGGGCGTTCGCTGGAACGTGCCCTGGCCATGGCAAACCTGCTGGCCGTCTTCACCGCCGAAGACGCTCCCGAAGGTTCCCTCGAACTCATCCTCGAGGTCGGCGACAGCTCGATGTCGATGAAGCGCCGCTATACCGTGTCGGTCAGCAGCGCCCCGGTCCTCGACCTGCTGGCACTGGACACGAAGAACCCCCGCGCGATCCTCTACCAGCTGAACGAAATGAAGGACCACCTGGCTGTGCTGCCCGGCGCCGACCGTTACGGCCAGCTGTCCGAGCTGTCCCGGTCCATGCTGGAGGTTCACACCAGCCTGTCGGTCTCGACGCCGGAAACCCTCACGCCGGAGGCGCTGACGTCCCTGAGCAACCGCATCGCCTCCCTGTCCGTCGGCCTGTCCACGGCCTATATCCGCTGAGAGGCTGATGTGCTTTACGACATTTCCCTTTCAATCACCTATGAATACGCAAGCGCCGCCAACGCCGGCCGCCACGCCTTGCGGCTCTTGCCCGCCGACATTCAAGGAGAACAGCGGCTGGTTGCCGGCAGGCTGGATGTGGATCCGCAGCCGGACGAACGAAACGACAGGAAAGATTTTTTCGGAAACGGCGTGACCGATATCGCCTACCGGTCTGCCCATTCCGACATCGCCTTCAACGTTCATGCGCGCGTCGACCGCACGGCGGCCCCGGTGGGATTCGATATTTCGCCGCCGCTCACCATGCTGCCCCACGAGCTCAACAGCATACGCTCGATGGACCCGCATCAGCCGGTGCATTTCCTGGACCGCTCGCCCCGCATCACGCTGGATCCCGAATTCACCGACTATGCCCGCAGCGTCACGGATCCGGCCATGAGTATCATCAGGGCGGTCGAGACTGTCGGCGAGACGCTTCACCGCGACCTCGCCTTCGACGCCAACGCAACGACGGTACAGACGACCGCCCTGGAGGCCTTCCGCAACCGGCACGGCGTCTGCCAGGATTTCACCCACATCATGATCTCCTGCCTGCGGGGGATCGGCATCCCGGCCGGCTATGTCAGCGGGTTCTTGAGGACCATCCCGCCGGAAGGCGCCGAACGTCTGGAGGGGGCCGATGCCATGCATGCCTGGGTCCGGGCGTGGTGCGGCATCGAAATCGGCTGGGTCGAATATGATCCGACCAACGCGCTTCGCGTCGGCCAGGACCACATCGTTATCGCCCGGGGCCGGGATTACAGCGACATCGCCCCGGTCAAGGGCGTCCTGCGCACGTCTGGCGGACAGACGACCGAGCAAAAAGTCGACGTGGTCCCGCTTTAAGCCCGGCTATTTCTCAGGCTCTATGTCAGGAAGCAGGCGGGCGACGGAAACGATGTAGTCGGAAACGCTGTCGCGCTTCGGATCGAACCACTCCAGGGACCAGTTCAGCGCGCCGACCAGCGCATAGCGCAGATAGCGCACCTGCCGGTCGTCCGCATCCTCTCCCAGATAGGCGCGAATGATGCCGTTCCAGACCCTGTCGTAGTCCCGGCGGACGCCCTTGAGTTCCGCTTGAACGGTATCGGGCACGAAGGGATAGCAGCGGATGTGGGCGGAAGAAAAATCGCTCGCCGACAGCAGGGTCTCCAGGTGGATCTGCAGCGCCTTGACCAATCGCTCCCTCGGTGACAAGCCGCCCGCCTGTTTCAGGCCATCGGTGACCGCATCGGATACGATCTCGACCCCGAGCCGCATCACCTCGGTCGCCAGAACCTCCTTCGAGGCGAAGTGGTAATAAAGGCTTCCGGCCTTCATCCCCACTTCTGCCGCCAGATCCCTTAAGGACATCTCCGCATAGCCCCGCTCGCGCATCATGCGCGCGGCGACCATGAGGATCTCCTGACGGGAAACGGCGGCCTTTGGCTTTTGGTCTGTCTTTTGAGCGGTAGCGGATTTGCTCAACACTCGGTCTCCTGAACGCAGGAAATGCAGACATTGCCGAAGCCGCCGCCGCTTTCGAGTGCGCGAAAGGCTTCCGGTGCTCGATCAAAGGGGAAAACGGTATCCACGACAGGCCTGATTTTATGGTGATCCAACGCCCTGTTCAGAGCCTCGAAGGCCTGACGGGGGCCAACCGAAACCGAATGCAGGGTCAACCGGCGGGTCAACACCAGCGGTAAAAACAGTTCCGCGGTGTTCCCGGTCACATTGCCGACCACAATAATCGTCCCGCCGGTTTTCGCCGCCTTGACCGACTCCATGAGCGTCGCCGCCCCTCCGAGCTCCACGACGCGGTCGCAGCCAATGCCGCCGGTAAACTCCCGTACCGTCTTGGACCAGTTGGGAACCTCGTTTCGATTGATCGCCAGATCCGCGCCAAGCTTCCGGACCTGGGCGGCCCTTTCCGACGAAGAGGTGGTCACGATCACCCGCGCGCCGGCGGCCTTGGCCAGTGAAATCGCAAGAAGCGCGACGCCGCCGGTCCCGAGAATCAGGACCGTTTCGCCGGGACGCACAGGTGCGGGTTCGCTGAGCGCGCTCCAGGCGGTAACGCCGGCACACGGCAAGGTCGCCGCTTCCGCGTCGCTCAGATAATCGGGCACCCGTACGAGTGCATTAGCTGGAAAGACCCCGTGCGTAGTGAGCACGCCGTCCAGCGGACCGCCCAGCCGTCCGCGCTCCAGGTTCTGCGGTGGCGCGCCGCCGTCCCAATGCTGAAAGAAGGCAGGCGAGACGCGATCGCCAATGGCGAAGTCCTGAACGGCTGAGCCGGTTTTTATGACCTTGCCGACACCATCCGACAGCGGAATGAGCGGTGTTGTCACGGCCCTACCGTGTTGCCCCCACATGACCACAAGATCGCGGTAGTTCAGGGAGGCCGCACTCAGCTCCAACAGAACCTCGTCCGGCCCCGGCTGCGGTGTCTCGCCCTCGCGAGCCACCAGGTTTTCCAGACCGAAACCATCCTTGAACGACCAGTATCGCATGTCCCTCACATCCGCTTGGCGACTTCTTCCAGCATGACTTCCGTCGCACCGCCGCCGATCGCCTGCACTCGCGCATCGCGCGACATGCGTTCGATCGTGCTTTCACTCATGAAGCCCATCCCGCCGTGGAACTGAACACAGGCGTACATCACCTCGTTCACCAGTTCACCGCAATAGGCCTTGATCATCGATACCTCACGCACGAGCTGTTCGCCAGCCGCCGCCCGCGCCGCGGTCGCATAGATCATCTGCCGGCCCATCTCCACCTTGGTCGTCAGTTCCGCAAGCTTCTGCCGGATCACCTGCTTGTCCCAGAGCGGCGCGCCGAAGGCCTTGCGCTCGCGCACGTAGTCGACTGTCAACTCAATGGCGGCCTGGGCCTCGCCCATGGACATGGCGCCAAGAACCAGCCGCTCGTTCTGGAAATTCTTCATGATCTCGTAGAAGCCGCGCCCCTCCTGACCCAGCACCGCTTCCGCCGGCAGCCGCACGTCGGCAAATGAGAGCTCCGCCGTATCGGAGCTGCGCCAGCCATGCTTGTCCAGCGACCGCGACACGGAAAACCCGGGGGTTCCCTTCTCGACGATGAACATGGTCACCGACTGGCTCGCAGGGCCGGAGGTATCCGTCTTGGCCGCCACGCAATAGACGTCGCCCAGCACCCCGTTGGTGATGAACATCTTGGAGCCGTTCAGCACGTAGTGGCTGCCATCCCACCTGGCCGTGGTGCGGATGCCTTTCACGTCGGACCCGGCATCGGGCTCGGTGACGCCGACCGCCGTGATGATCTCCCCGGAAATCACCTTCGGCAGATATTTCTCCTTCTGGGCGTCGTTTCCGGCGTTGAAGATATGGACCGAGGCCATGTCGGTATGCACCAGCACGGTGATCGCGACCCCGGCATAGGTGGACCGCCCCAGTTCCTCCGCCAGGACCACGGTCGCCAGTTCGTCCATGGCCGAACCGCCGTATTCCTCCGGATAGCGAATGCCGAAAAAGCCGAGTTCTCCCATCCTGCGCAGCACCTCGCGCGGGGTCGATCCCTCTTTCTCCCAGGCGTCCGCGTGCGGCTTGATCTCCTCTTCGACGAAACGGCGGACCTGGGCCCGCAACAGGTGATGCTCTTCGCTGAAAAAGAAGTTGCTCGACGTGGTCGCGTCAAATCCCGGACTTGCCATGTTTCCTCCCCACTGATCTCCGCCTGTTTCGGCTTACGGCGTGCAAACCGCGAACGGCGCTTTTCAACGAGGGCGGAGTTGACAGATTTTCTAACGGTCGTTAGTCAGAATGTCAAACCGGATTTCCGGGGAGGAAAGACGCCATGGCAGAGATTGACGCATTGGTTTCAACACTGCGCGACACCCTTCAAAGTGCTTCTCAGGGTGGCGGCGAGAAGTTCCGCATCCGCCATGCCGAACGCGGCAAGCTGTTCGTGCGGGACCGGATCGACCTCATCCTCGATGCGGAAACCGCCTTCCTGGAATTGTCCCCGCTCGCGGCCCATGGCCTTTACGGCGGCGAGGTCCCAGGTGCGGGCATCGTCACCGGGATCGGCATGATCCATGACCAGCCCTGCATGATCATCGCCAACGACGCGACGGTCAAAGGCGGTTCGTTCTTTGCCGAAACGGTGCGCAAGCACTCTCGCGCCCAGGAGATTGCCCAGGAACACCGCCTGCCCTGCATCTATCTCGTCGACTGCGGCGGGGCGTTTCTCCCCGAACAGGACCGGGTCTTTCCCGACAGGGACCATTTCGGTGGTGCCTTCTGGCGCCAGTGTCAGATGTCCGCTGAAGGTATTCCGCAGATCTCCGTCGTCTTCGGCGGCTGCACCGCGGGCGGAGCCTATATTCCTGCCCTCAGCGACCAGGTGATCATGGTGCGCGGCACCGGCCGCATCCATCTGGGCGGCCCGCCCATCGTCAAGGCCGCCATCAATGAGGTCGTCGACGGCGAAACGCTGGGCGGCGCCGACATGCAGACGACCGTCTCCGGGGTCAGCGACCATATCGCGCCGGACGAGATCACGGCGCTTCAGAAGCTGCGCGAAATCGTCGCCAATCTGGGCGACGGCCGCCGGATCGCCCCGCCTTCGATGCCACCAGTCCCGCCCAAGGCCGACCACGGCACGCCCCAGGATCATGCCCCCGTCGACCTCAAGCGGCCCACGGACATGCGCGCCCTGATCCACTCCATGGTCGACGGCTCGGAGCTGTCGGAATTCAAACCGGATTACGGCTCCACGCTGATCACCGGGTTTGCCCGGATCCACGGCTATCCGGTCGGCATTCTCGCCAATGACGGCGCACTCTTTTCCGAAAGTTCGGTCAAGGGCGCCCATTTCATCGAACTCTGCGACCAGCGCCAGATCCCGCTGATCTTCCTGCAGAACATAACCGGCTTCATGGTCGGCACCGAGGCCGAGCGCGGCGGCATCGCCAAGCATTCCGCCAAGCTCGTCTACGCGGTCGCCACTGCGCGCGTGCCGAAATACACCGTCATCGTCGGCGGCTCCTATGGCGCCGGCAACTACGGCATGTGCGGGCGCGGCTTCCGTCCGCGCTTCCTGTTCTCCTGGCCCAATGCGCGGATCGCGACCATGAGCCCGGACGTCGCCTCCACGGTCGTCACCGAGTTGCGCCGCGCCAGCCTCAAGGGCTCAGCCTCGAAACAGGACATTGCCGAGCTGGACGCGAAGACCCGCGCGCAGTTCGAGGCGCAATCCGATCCTTACTACGCAACCGCCCGGCTTTGGGACGACGGCATCATCGAGCCGAACCAGACCCGCGACGTGCTCGGCCTGTGCATTGCGCTTGGCGCGGGCCTTGAACAGGACACCGGCCCGCGGCCGGTCTACAGGATGTGAGGCCGGCCATGTTCGACAGTGTTCTCATTGCAAACCGCGGCGAAATCGCCTGCCGCATCATCAGGACCGCGCGCCGGATGGGCCTGCGGACCATTGCCGTCTACTCGGATGCCGACCGAGACGCCCTTCATGTGCAAATGGCCGATCAGGCCGTTCACATCGGTGGGGCCCCTGCAACGGAGAGCTACCTGCGCCCGGACCGGATCCTGGAAGCAGCAAGGGCGACGGGCGCTGCCGCCATTCATCCGGGCTACGGCTTTCTATCGGAACAGCCCGACCTCGTCAGCGGCTGCGCGAAAAACGGCATCGTCTGGGTCGGCCCGCACCTGGAGGCGATCCTTTCCATGGGATCCAAGATCGAGGCCAAGGCGATTGCCGAGCGAAACGGCGTTCCCTGCATTCCGGGCTATTCCGGCACGGACCAGTCCGACGACGCATTCATCGCAGCGGCCGAGGAAATTGGCTTTCCGGTCATGGTCAAGGCCAGCGCGGGCGGCGGCGGCAAAGGCATGCGCGCCGTCTTCGATCCGATCGATCTTCCCGGCGCGATAAGGTCCGCCCGGACCGAGGCCGAAAGATCTTTCGGCGACGGCCGCCTGCTGATCGAAAAGCTGATCCTCAATCCGCGCCACATCGAGGTCCAGCTTCTGGGCGATAAACACGGCAACCTGATCCACCTGTTCGAGCGCGACTGTTCGGTTCAGCGTAATCACCAGAAACTGCTGGAAGAGGCCCCCGCGCCCAATCTCGATGACGAGATCCGGACGCGTCTGTTCCGATCGGCCCTCAGCCTCGGCAAGGCGATCGGCTACGACAGTGCCGGCACCGTCGAATTCGTCATGGATGCCGAAACCGGGGAGTTCTATTTCCTCGAAATGAACACCCGCCTCCAGGTGGAACACACGGTAACGGAGGAAATCACCGGCATCGACCTTGTGGAAATGCAGCTGCGTATCGCGGCGGGCGAGAAACTGCCCCTTTCGCAGGACGAAATCACCTGCACCGGCCATGCCATCGAGGCGCGCCTGACGGCGGAGGATGCCGCCGACGGGTTCAGGCCGGAAGCCGGCGAGGTTCTGCACTGGCGGGTCGATCCCGGCCTGCGCTGCGACACCGGCATTCAAACCGGCTCGACCATCGGCTCATCTTACGATTCCATGATCGCCAAGCTGATCACCCACGGGCCGGACCGGGAGGCCGCCTGCCGGAAGTTGGCGTCCGGCCTGAACCGGCTCGAGATCGCCGGCCTGACCACGAACCGCCTGTTCCTGCGCGATGCGGTCCGGAGCGACCGGTTTGCATCCGGCAGTGCGACCACGAATTTCCTCGTGCAGGAATGGCCAAAAGGCTGGTCGCCGGAGAAGGTCGCGGACAGCCTCCCCTACGCGGCCCTTGCCTGCCATCTGCGCGACCGGCCTGCCTCCTCCCCCTGGCAGACACTTGCGGGCTTCCGCCTGCTCTCAGGCGCGGGACACCCGGCTCGCACGGCGTATGTCGATGCCGACAACCCCGAGCATCGTGTCGAAATCGCCGGGCGATCCGGCGAATACACACTCACCTGCAACGGCGCGACCGAGACCGTGTCGGTCGCCTGGCAGGACCCGGTCACGCTTCGCCTGACCCGCAACGGCGTCACCGAAACCGTCGGCGCGATCCACCGCGACGGCGCCACATATGTCTGGGGACCGGGCTTCGATGCCAAGCATCGCGTCGTTCCCGAAGGTGACTTCAACCCCGCCCGGCACAACGGCACCGCGACCGCGCCTGACCGCATCACGGCGCCGATCCCGGGGCTTCTGGTCACTGTCAATGTCCGGCCGGGCGACACGGTTGCGCAGGGCGACACACTGGTGGTGATGGAATCCATGAAGCTGCTGATGGATCTGAAAGCCGCCGCCGCGGGCACCGTCTCCACTGTCGGAGCGGAGCCGGGCACCACGGTCGAGGCCGGGGCCCTGCTCGTCCAACTCGATCTCGCTGAGAGCTGAAAGGAGCCGACCCATGGCAGGTCTCTGGTTCGAGGAGTTCACCAAGGGCATGGTCATCGATCACGCCATCACCCGCACCATCACCGAAGCGGACAACACGTTCTTCTGCGCCCTGACGTTCAATTCCCAGCCGCTGCATATCGACCATCATTTCGCGGCAAAGACCGAATTCGGCCGGCCGCTGGTGAATTCGCTGTTCACGTTGGGAGCAATGATCGGCATGAGCGTCAACGAGACGACGCTCGGCACCACCATCGCCAATCTCGGCATGTCGGACGTGACCTTCCCCGCACCGGTGTTTCACGGCGATACCTTGCGCATCCGGACGACGGTCGAGGACTGCCGAGAAAGCCGGTCGCGACCCAATGCCGGGATCGTCCATTTTCTGCACGAGGCGTTCAATCAGGACGGCACCCTCGTTGCGACCTGCAAACGCGCCGCCTTCATGCACAAGCGGCCTGCGGATGGACAGGTTTGATGATCTACGGCCCCGGAAACGCACCGCGCCAGAGACGGATGAACTGATCCCGCTTCTGCCGGTCCAGGGCAACGAGCAAGGATGGAGACAGGCCGATGGGCCGCAGCGCCGTTTCGCTGATCCCCTCTCCGGCATCGGCAGAATCGCCGTCGAGGCCCGGCGCGATCAGCAGGGCCTGACGCAGTTCCGTCCGGCCCTGTTGCGACAGGAGAAAATCCAGAAACGCGCGCGCATCTGACATGTTGCCGGCCTGTTTCGGGATCATCAGGGCACGGGAGAGAACAAGAGTGTAATCCTGCGGCAGGACAATGCCGATCCGGTCGTCCTCCCGGGCGAGGCCTTCCGCGTAGGATCCAAGCACATTATAGGCGAGCAGGTATTTGCCCGTCGCCACACCCTCGATGATCTCCGCGGAGCAGCAGGTCGCATCCGCTCCGGTGCGGCCGAGCGATTCCAGAAGAGCGCCGAAGGTGGACGCTTCCTGGGAATCCATGAAGGCGAACAGATATCCGAGACCGGAGGCTTCGATGTCGTAGGTCGCGACCTTTCCCGCGTAAGGAGAGTCTTCCGGTCTGAGCAGATCCAGCAGGTCGAAGCGCGTCCGCGGCACGTCTGCCGGCGGCACGCCGGACCGGTTATAGACGATCACCGCCGGTTCCCGTGTGATCCCCCACACCTCGTCGCGCCAGCGCAGTGCCTGCGGCAGGGCACGGGTCAGGGCCGACTGGTACTTCGCAGCACAGGCGTCATTGACCAGCTTGACCATCTGATGGACGCCGGAGCTGATCACCACATCCGCCCCGACCTCACCCGAGCGACAGTCCTTCGACGTGAGTCCGTAAAGATCGTTCGATCCCCATTGCTCGTATAGGACCGAAACCCCCGGCCGCTCCGCCAGGAACGCCTCCACCACGCCGGCGAAGACATCCGTGTCGGTCGTGGAGCGGATGACCAGGCGTCGCGGCGCGTCTTCCGGCCCGAACAGATGGGTCATCTCCTGGGCACGGAGCATTTCAGCCTGCAGGAAGGCAACCGCAAACAGCAGGCAGATCCGGACAATCCTCATGACACGCCCTCGACCAACGGAAACACCAGAACAACCCGGGATCCGGATGGTTGACCCTTCTGGAACGCAAGACGGCCATTGAAGGCTTCGGCGACCGACTTGGCGATCGACAATCCGAGGCCGGCGCTTTTTCCATCCGATGCGGCCGAGCGGACGAACCGCTCGCCGAGAGAGTTTTGGACGGCCTCCGGCGGCCCCTCCCCCTGATCCTCGACCCAGAGCGACGCCGTCTCTCCGTCGCGGGAGACGCCGAGGCGCACCGGTCCCCGGCCATACCGGACCGCGTTGGTGAGCAGGTTCTTCGCCGCTTCGCAAAGGGACGGGCTGTCGGCCAGGACCGGAACCGGCAGGTCGCCGATATCGAGCTGGATGTCCGTTTCCGGCGCCAGCACCTGGAGGTCACCGCTTTCAAGAACTTCCAGCGCCACATCCCTGAGGTCGACCACTTCGCGCCGGGCGCTGTCGCTCCGATGCAGGACCAGGGCACGGCTGAGCATCTGGTCGAGCAGCTCGCCGAGACTGACGGAGCGGCGATGGATCCGCTCAACGATGGCCCGGCGCCGGTCCTCGTCGGCTTCCTCCGCCGCCAGGTCCGCCTGGGCGCGCAAAGCCGCCACGGGCGTGCGCAGTTGGTGAGCGGTGTCGGAAATCAGGTTCTGCATGGAGGAAAACTGCCGGTCCAGCCGCGCCATGAACCCGTTCAGGGCCTGGATCATCACCGCCGCCTCCCGCGGCACCTTTGTATCCATCGGCGTCAGGTCATGCGGGTCCCGCCTGGCGAACGCCTCGCCGATACGCGCCAGCGGCTTCAGGGCCGAACGCACAACGAGAACCGCGAGCAGCAGAAGCAGGGTTCCGGAAATGATCAGCCCGAAAAGGACATTCCGCGTGATATCCAGCGCCAGCGCGTTGCGGGCCAGCAGGGTCTGGCCGACGATCACGTGGACCGTGCCGTTCAGGCTGCGCTCGGCGAACCGGCGCGTGACAACTGCGTAGCGGGCGGGCTCACCGAAAAACGACGCATTGAAGAAGGACGTATCGCCCCGGCCGCGCTTGTCGGGCAGGGCCAGATCGTCATATCCGGTCAGTGTTTCGCCGTTCACGCCGACGACCCGGTAGGCAATGCGGTCGTCGGGGGCAAGGGCCAGAAGCTCGAAGGCGGACATGGGCAGGTCGACCACCGGCGCGCCGTCGACGATCGTGATCGAAGCGGCGATGGCGTTTGCCGCGCCCACCAGCAGGCGGTCATAGGTCTCCCGCGCGGCTTCCCGGCCATAGGCGAAGGCGGCAAGCGACACCACGACACCGCCGATCAGGAGCAGGGAGCCGACCGCGAGTGCCACACGCGCGGTCAGGGACATTGCTGCAGCGGATTCCCGTATTTTACGCATCCACATCAAGCTTGTACCCCAGCCCCCTGAGGGTTTCGATATGCACCTTCGAGCCGGCAAGCTTCTTGCGCAGCCTGCCGATATAAAGCTCGATGGCATTGAGACCGACCTCGGCATCGTTGAAGGAGAACAGCCCCTCGTAGAGCCTGTCCTTGCTCATCACGGACCCCCGGTTGCGGATCAGAAGTTCCAGCAGGGAAAATTCCCGCCGCGTCAACGTGACCGGCACGCCCTCCTTGCGCAGCACCTTGGCGGTCGGGTTGAAGGTAAGCGTGCCGAGCGTTATCTCGTTGCCCTTGTCGCCCTGTTCGCGCCGGTAAAGCGCGCGCACCCGCGCCTCAAGTTCGCGCTGGTCGAAGGGTTTGACCAGATAATCGTCTGCACCGAGATTGAGCGTCGACACCCGGTCGTCGACGGAAAACTGCGCGGTCAGCATCATCACCGGCGTCCGGTCGCCTTTGGCGCGCATGTCCCGCAGCAGATCCGTGCCGAGCCCGTCCGGCAGGTTGATGTCGAGCACGATAACGTCATAGGGCTGGGCCTCCAGATAGCCCCGCGCCTCCTCGACCGTCCGGGCCAGATCGCAGGCGATTCCGGACCGTTCCAGCCGGATGATGACGGCCTCGGCCACGTCGAGCGTGTCTTCCACCAGCAAGAGCCGCAAGCGCGCTTCCTCCAGGATTTTTTGTCTTGTTGCCGTCATCGATCGGACGGACCGCCACCGTGTGACAGGTCAGTGACAGATTCAAGGACTAAGACAGCCGGGAGCCGCTCGGAGGACCCTTGGGGGAGCCCGGGTCTCCGGGAGAGCGGACGAACAGACCGGCGGAAATCCAACCCCGGTTTCAAATTGGAGGAGAAAATCTCATGACGTTCAAAGCGACACGTCTTGCCCTTGCTGCCGCCTTCCTGGGCCTTTCGGCCCTCGGTGCGCAGGCACAGGGCTTCACCCCTGAAAATCCCGAATGTATCGCTCCGGCCAACCCCGGCGGCGGCTGGGACTTCACCTGCCGTCAGGTCGGCAAATCCCTTCAGGATCTCGGCCTTCTGGACAAGACCATGCAGGTCGTCAACCTGGCCGGCGGCGGCGGCGGTGTCGCCTATGCCGAAGTGGTCAACAAGCGAAATGACGACAACGACCTCATCGTCGCGGCTTCGTCCGCAACTGCAACCCGCCTCGCACAGGGCGCCTATCCGGGCAATACCATGGATCAGGTTCGCTGGGTCGCCTCCGTGGGCGCCGACTACGGCGTGATCGCGGTGGCCGCCGACAGCCCGATCAAGACCCTTCCCGAACTGCTCGACAAGATCAAGAACGATCCGAAGTCGATCTCCGTCGCGGGCGGCTCCGCCGTCGGTGGCTGGGACCACCTGAAGGTTCTGATTGCGGCCAACGCCTACGGCATCACGGATGTCCGTTCGGTGAAATACATCGCCTTCAACGGCGGCGGTGAAGCGGTCACCCAGCTTCTTGCCGGTTCGGTCCAGGCCTTCACCGGCGACATTTCCGAAGCCAAGGGCTTTGTCGACAGCGGCGACATCCGGGTGCTCGCAGTGCTGGCTCCCGAGCGCCTGCCGGGCGACTTCGCGAAGTTCCCGACCGCCAAGGAACAGGGTGTCGATGCCATCGGTGCCAACTGGCGCGGCTTCTACGCACCGGGCGGCATGTCCGACGAGGCCTACAACACCTGGGTTTCGAAGATCTCCGATCTCTATGCCTCCGACGAATGGAAGCAGGTCATGGCTGCCAACGGCCTCGCACCGCTCGCCCTTCAGGGCGAAGACTTCCAGGCCTTCGTCGCCAAGTCGGTCGCCCAGATCCAGCAGATCTCCCGCGACATCGGCATCATCAAGTAAGCCCGACCGGATCGGCGGCAGGCCGGAGCGCATTTCACCTGCGTTCCGGCCTGTTCCGTTCCAGAACAACGACGGCAGGCGAGACCTGTCCCCGGGGAGGAATGAACGTCATGAGCGACCGTATTTTTGGGGTCGTCGGCCTGTTGCTGGCCATCGGCTACGCCTGGTCCGCCCTGATCATTCAGGAAAGCTTTTTGTCCGATGCGGTCGGGCCGAAGGCCTTTCCGCTGATCATTGCCGGTGTCCTCGCACTGGCATCCATCGCCATCTTCCTGAAGCCGGATGCGGAACCGCACTGGCCGCAGCTCGGCCGCCTTCTGGAAATCGCCGCAGCTTGTGCCGTCATGATCGTCTACGCGCTGGCCCTGCCCGAGATCGGCTTTGTCATCGCGACCGCGGTCGCCGCAAGCTACCTCACCTGGCGCCTGGGCACGACGCCGCTCGGGTCTCTGGCAACCGGCGCCCTGACCTCGCTCGGCATCTACGCGGTCTTCCACCTGGTCCTCGGCCTGTCCCTTGCCCGCGGACCGCTTGGCTTTTAACGGAGCACCGTCATGGATACCCTTTCCTCTCTCGCAGACGGCTTCGTGATCGCCCTGACGTGGCAGAACCTGCTGCTCGCCCTGCTCGGCTGCTTTCTGGGCACCATCATGGGCGCCCTACCCGGCCTCGGACCGTCTAACGGGGTCGCGATCCTGATCCCGCTCGCCTTCACCCTCGGCCTCGGCGCTACTCCGTCCCTGATCCTGCTGACATCCGTCTATTATGGCGCCATGTACGGCGGCCGGATCTCATCGATCCTGTTGAATATTCCAGGCGACGAACCGGCCATGATGACCTGTCTCGACGGCTACCCGATGGCCCAGAAGGGGCGTGCCGGCGAAGCCCTGTCGCTCTCAGGCATCGCCTCTTTCGTCGGCGCATTCCTGGCGACCTGGGGCCTGATCCTGCTGGCGCCGCAGCTTGTAAAGATCGCGCTGCTGTTCGGACCGGCGGAATATTTCGCGCTGTTCACGCTGGCCTTTGCCACGCTTGGCGGCGTGGCCTCGACCAACCAGGCCAAGACCGCCTTCGCCGCCGCTCTCGGCCTCGGGCTCGCCATGGTCGGCGTCGACACCCAGACCGGCGTCCCCCGCTTCACCTACGGCGAAGTCCATCTTTACGACGGCATCGACTTCCTGGTCGCCATCGTCGGCCTGTTCGCCCTGTCGGAGGTCTTCATCTTCCTGGAACACCGGCACGGCTCGGCGGATGCGGAAGGCAAGAAGATCGAGATCGGCCGGCTGGTCCCCTCCTTCGCTCTTTTGAAGCAATGCACGCCGACGATGCTGCGTACCAGCGTGCTCGGCTTCCTGGCCGGTGTCCTGCCCGGCGCGGGCGCCTCGCTCGGCTCCTTCATTTCCTATTCCATGGAAAAGAAGCTCGTCGACAAGGAAGGCACCTTCGGCACCGGCGATCCACGCGGCGTCGCGGCGCCTGAAGCCGGCAATAACGCGGCCGCCGGCGGCGCGCTGGTGCCCATGCTCGCGCTCGGCGTCCCCGGCTCCGGCACCACCGCCGTCCTGCTCGCCGTCCTCTTGTCGCTCAACATCACCCCCGGCCCGCTGCTCTTTGCCCAGCAGCCGGACGTGGTCTGGGGCCTGATTGCGGCGCTGTTCATCGCGAACTTCATGCTGCTGGCCATGAACATCCCGATGATCGGCCTGTTCACCCGCGTCCTGATGGTGCCCCCGCGCATCCTCATGCCCATCGTTGCGATGGTCAGCTTCGTCGGGATCTACGGCATCTCCGGCTCGTCCTTCGATCTCCTGGTGATGATCGGCTTCGGCGTGATGGGTTGGGTCCTGCGCAAGCTGGACGTGCCGCTGGTTCCGGTGATCCTCGGCACGCTGCTCGGCAACGCCATGGAAAGCAACATGCGCCGGGCGATCACCATCGACAACGGCAACTGGCTGACCCTGATCGACAGCCCGCTGTCCATCGCGCTCTGGAGCCTCGCCGTCATCGGCTTCGTCCTGCCCATGGTCTTCGGCAAGATCCTCAAGGGCCGCATGAAGATGGCCAAGGAAGAAGAAGGCGCGGTCAGCGACTGACGCCGACAAGATGAAGGGCCGGAGGGAACACATCCCTCCGGCCCTTTCTTTATTTTGCCCGGACAGGTCTCAGCCATGCGGCGCCGGATGCAGGAGCGGCCAGGGCGAGGCTTCCGATCCGCGTTCCACGGGAACCTCGATCAGCGCCGGACCGCCCGAGGCGAGCGCCCTGGCAACTGCCGTTTCCAGCGCCTCCGGCGTTTCGGCCTTTTCCGCCGGCATGCCGAAGCTGCGGGCGAGCGCGACGAAATCCGGGTTGGTCAGGTCCGCACCGAGAAGACGTCCGTCAAACACATTCATTTGGTCACGGCGCACATTGCCGTAGGAGCTATTGTTGAAGACGACCGCGACCACGCCGATGCCGTGGTGCATCGCCGTCGCCAGTTCCTGCACGCCGAACATGAAGCCGCCGTCGCCGGAGACCGAGACCACGGGCTTGTCCGGATTGGCGATCTTGACGCCGAGCGCGGTGTTGTAGCCGAAACCGAGATTGTCCTGGTAACCGCAGGTCACGTATTGGCGCGGCGCGTAGACCGGAAAGCCGAAGCGGGCGGTAAAGCCCATCTGGCTGACCTCCTCGACGAAGAAACCGTCGCGCGGTAGGGCGCGGCGGATCGCATCGAGATAATCCATCTGCGGCTGGATCGTCTCCGAAGCTTCGCGGGCCCGCTTGGTGATCGCCTTGAATTCGGCGGTCCGATCCTCTGCCTTGGGACCGGAAAGCGCCGCGGTCAGCGCGGCGGTGCCCTCGGCAGCATCCGTGACAATGCCGAGATCCGGCTTCAGGCGCACCATCTCGGTCGGATCGATATCGAGCCGGATCACCTTCAGCCCCTGCGGCCGCCATTGCCAGCGCATGTACTGCAGTTCCAGGCGGCTGCCGATGCCGATCAGCAGGTCGCATTCCCTGAAATAGTCGTAAGCCGCGATCAGGTTCATCGCGTGCGGGTTGTCGTCAGGGACAATGCCTTTGCCGCTGCGGTGGGAGGCGACCGGCGCCTGGATCTTTTCCGCAAGCGCAAGCACCTCGCCAGCCGCCTCGAGCGCACCGCCGCCGACCATGATCATCGGGTTCTTCGCCGCCGCGATCATTTTCGCAGCGGCCTCGATGCTGTCCGGATCGACCGGCGGACGATGGGGTGCGGCCGGCACAATATCCGGCGCGGGTCCTTTCTGGCCGAAGACGTCCCACGGCACCTCGACGGCGACCGGGCGCTGCCGGTCGGAGAGCATCTCCCGGAAGGCCCGGGTCATGATATCCCCCGCGCCGGACGGGTGGTCGATCCGCTCCGCCCACTTCGTCAGCCCGCGCAACGTCACCAGCTGATCGGGAAGCTCGTGCAGCTGCCCGCGCCCCTGGCCGATCAGGTGGGACATGATATTGCCGGTGAGACACATCACCGGCGCGTTGCCGCCATAAGCGGTGCAAAGCGCCGCTCCGGCGTTGAGAACGCCGGGGCCCGGCACGACGGAAAAGACGCCCGATTTCCCGGTCGACTTGGCATAGCCGTAGGCCATGTAGCCCGAGCCCTGCTCATGGCGCGAATGGACGAACCGGATATCGTTCGAGCGCCGCGCCAGCGCATCCGACAACTCGTAGCTATGGGCGCCGGGAATGCCGAACACGGTGTCGACGCCATGGGCGACGAGGGCATCGACCATGATGTCAGAGGTCGTTTTTCTCACCTGGATATCCTCTCCTGGTTCACCGCCCCTGCTGGTGCGGCTGAAGATGCGTGCTGTTACTGTTTATCGGCGGGCGGTCCGGCGTGGCGGCTCAGCCTCCTGTTCGGCGAGTGCCGTGCGGAAGGCATCGACCAGATGACCGACGTGCTCTTCGAGCAGCCGCATCGCTTCTTCCGTCTTGCCGACGCGGCAGGCTTCAAGAAGGGCCGCATGCTCCTCCAGCGACCGGTCGAGCGTGGCGTTCATGATCGTGAACAGATGGGTGCGCAGCGCCATCACCGGACTGATGGTGCGTTCATAGGCCTGGGCGATGGACCGGTTTCCGCAAGCATCGATGATCGCCTTGTGAAACTGCAGGTCGCCCCGGGTGTAGCGGCGAACGTCCTGCTTCTCCAAAGCAGCCTGCATGTCCGTGACGCTCTTCGACAGTCCGGCAATCAGAGCCTCGGGATTACGGGCAAGCGCCATGCGCAGGGCGGCCGCTTCCAGCACCGCGCGATATTCGCACAGGTCGTCCACTTCCTTCAGATCCGGCGTGAACACGAACGAACCGCGTTTGGCGGAAATATTCACCAGCCCCTCGGTCTGGAGGGCGGCGAGCGCGTCCCGGACCGGCGAACGGCTGACACCGAAAATATCCGCAAGGCGCTGCTCGGACAGTTTGGATCCAAGCGGCAATTCACCGGACACGATCGCATCGCGGATCTGTTCGGCAGTGGCTTCCATCAGCGATTTCGGCTGCTCGATCGGTTTCAAGGTTCCTGCACCTCTGTCTTCATCCGAAATCAAAACTAGTATGTTACATGGTTGTTGACAAGCCGGATGCACATGTAGAAAGGTGGCTCGCAAAATCGGGCAGCGCTTGAGCACCCGGTCATCCCGAATATTGCGCGGAGCCTATTTTGACAGTCTTAAGCCCGGCGGATTCAGCCATCACAGACCAACTGATTTCCCGCCTCCGGGATATCGTCGGTGCGGAAAATACCCTGACGCAGGATGCGGACACAGTCGCCTACACCACGGACTGGACGCAGCAGCACGCGGGTGCCGCCATCGCCGTCGTGCGGCCGGCGAACACGGACGAAGTCTCCGCCATCGTCAGGCTCTGTGCGGCGTCGGAAGTAGCCATCGTGCCGCAGGGTGGCAGGACAGGCCTGTGCGGCGGCGGCGTACCGATTGCCGGCCAGCCTTCGGTCATCCTCTCGCTCACCCGCATGAACGCCATCCGTTCGCTCGATTCGGAAGGCCGCACGGTGGTCGCGGAAGCGGGTGTCGTTCTGGAAACCCTGCACGAGCGCGCACTGGAACATGGCCTGATCTTCCCGCTGATGTTCGGCGCCAAGGGCAGCTGCACCATCGGCGGCAACCTCTCCACCAATGCCGGCGGTTCCAACGTCGTGCGCTACGGCAACACCCGGGAACTGTGCCTCGGCATCGAAGCCGTCCTGCCGGACGGTTCGGTGATCAACGCCCTGACGGGCCTGCGCAAGGACAACACCGGCTACGACCTCAAGGACCTGCTGATCGGGGCGGAAGGAACGCTGGGCATCATTACCGCGGCGGTGTTCAAGCTGTTTCCCGACCCGGCTGCCCGCGCCACCGCATTCCTGTCGGTCACCTCGATGGACGCGGCCATTGGCATCCTGAACACCATTCAGGACCGGACCGGCGGTGCGGTCGAGGCTTTCGAATACATGCCCCGGCAAACGGTCGACGCGATCCTGAATGCGTTTCCGGACATGCGTCCGCCGCTTCAGGAACCGGCCGAGACCGGCATTTTGCTTGAGGTGGCCTCCAGCCGGCCCGCCGATGCGCAGGTCATGGAGGACGGCTCGGTCCGCTTCCAGAACGACCTGATGGACATCCTCGCCGAGCTGATCGAGGAAGGCTTTGTCCTCGACGCCATGCTCGCCCGCTCCGAACAGCAGCGCCGGGACTTGTGGCGCATGCGTGAGTCCACGCTGGAAGCCATCACCGGGTTCGGCCCGTCCTACCATCTCGATATTTCCCTGCCGCTGGCCAATATTTCAGCCTTCATCGAGGAGATCGACACCGCGGCCCGGGAGCTCGGGTTCTTGCCACTGACCGTCGGACACCTGGGCGACGGCAACCTGCATTATGCGCTCGCCGCAGCGGAAGGCTCCGTCTGGGAGGAACTCCCGCTGGAGAAAATCGGGACAATCGCCTACGACGCCCTGATCCGCCTGAACGGGTCCTTCAGCGCCGAACACGGGATCGGCCAGAGCAAGCTGCAGGTTATGAAAAAGCTTAAAGAACCGGCCCAGATTTCCGCGATGCGCGCCATCAAAAAGGCGCTCGACCCACTGGACATCATGAATCCGGGAAAACTTCTTCCTCCCGAAATCTGACAATATTGCGCCGCAACACCGCAGAAAACCGCCATTTTCCCAAGGGACGGAAAATTTCAGGCCAAGGCGTCCACTGGCACGGCGGTTATTACTTCAGTATAGATTTCTAGTTTAAAATTGCGTTGGGATGGATATCACGCCGGCAAGAGGCCGATTGTCAGGCTTCGGCGCGATCAACGCATGTGTTTGGAGTTGCGTAATCGACGGCATGAAACGTCTGCAGGGGCGTGCGCGTAAAATCCGCGCCGACAAAATAGCAGCGACATTTTTGACCATCGCAGCGGTTTTCTGCGGCGGGTGGATTTTTGTGTCCTCCGCCCAGGCCTTCGAAATCTTCGGTTACAAGTTTTTTGAGGGCGACCAGCCCGAGGTGGTCAACCAGGTTCCCGACCCCCTGCCCTATACGGCCACGATTACGGTTTCCGGCGGCGACAAGGACCTGGAAAAAGCCCTGATGGAAACGTCCCAGCTGATCCAGCAGGAGGACACGCCTCCTTCCGGTTCTCCCGGTCTCATCTCCCGGGCCCTCGGCGACCAGCAGCAGCTGATCGCCCTGCTCTACGTCAAGGGCCTTTACGGCGGCACGGTGAACATCGACATTGCCGGGAAGTCTCTCGAAACGGCGGTCGAGGCGGGAGAGGTCAGCCGGCGGGTTACCCCGGTTCCGGTCGTTATCCGGGTCGAGACCGGACCGCAGTTCCACTTCGGCACCGTCTCGGTCCGCCGGCAGGCCTCTGATGGCGTTCCGGCTGAAACGCTCGACCCGGCAAAATACGGTCTTGTGACCGGCGAACCGGCCCTGTCGGACAAGATCCTCCAAGCCGAAAGCAGGATCGTCTCCGATCTCAAGGATCAAGGGTATCCTCTGGCAAAGATCGCCGACCGCTCCGTGGTCGCCGACCATGCCACCAGCCGGCTCGATGTGGCAATTTCCGCAAACCCCGGACCGCCTGCGACATTCGGCCATGTCACCGTGCAGGGCGCGAAACGCACCAAGGTCGACTTCATCATCCGGCAAGCCGAAATCGAACCGGGGAGCCGGTACGACCCGGAAATCCTGCGCCGGGCGGCCAAGCGCCTGCGCGATCTCGGCATCTTCGCAAGCGTGAGGGTGATCGAGGCGGACCGGCTGGACACCGGCGGCAGCCTGCCGATCATGATCGAGGTCTCCGAACGCAAACGTCACGTCATCGGCGGCGGCGGCACCATATCGAGCGTGGACGGCCTCGGCCTGGAGGCCTACTGGCGTCACAGAAACCTGTTCGGCGAGGGCGAAACGCTCAGCCTCGAAGGATCGGTCGGCCGCATCATCAACGGCGATTACGGCGCCATGGAATATTCCGGCCAGGTCGTCTTTACAAAGCCCGGCGTCTTCGGTCCGGCCACAAGCTTTTCAGCAACCCTCGGCGCCAAGCGCGAAAATCCCGAAACCTATGAAAGCCGCTCGGTCTACGGCAGCATGAAACTGACGAACCGGCCCACCGACAAACTGACATACGATGTCGGTACCGAGGTCGAATACAGCCGGGAATCGGACGCGCTCGGCACCGGCCACTACGCCCTGTTCGGGGTCTTCGGCAACATCACCTACGACAGCCGGGACAGCATCGTGAACCCGACGCGCGGCTTTCGCGCGACCCTGCATGCGGAACCCGCCTATGATGCGGAAACCGGCGGGGTCATGGGCTTCACAAAGGCGAGCCTGTCGACCTACTGGTCGCTCAATGGATCCGACCGCTTCGTCCTTGCCAACCGCATCGCCGGCGGCAGCATCATTTCACCGCATCTCGCCGACATTGCACCATCGCGCCGCTATTATGTCGGCGGCGGCGGCTCGGTCCGCGGCTACGCCTATCGCAACGTGGGTCCCCGCGTTGCGGGCGAAGTCATCGGCGGGCGCAGCTTCTTCGAGACATCCACCGAGATCAGGACCCGGATCACGGAAACCTTCGGCGTGGTCGGCTTCGTCGATGCGGGCGCTGCCTACAACAGCCAGTTTCCGGACTTCTCGGAGGAACTCAAGGTCGGCGTCGGCGCCGGTCTCAGATACTTCTCGCCGATCGGACCGCTGCGTCTCGACGTCGCCGTTCCCCTGTCGCCCGAGAAGAATGACCCCAATTTTGCGGTCTACGTCGGCCTCAGCCAGGCGTTTTGAGCGGAATCCCGCAAACACCGCTTTTAATCCGCAATTCTCGTTCTAACTTTAGGTCATGCGTCGATTCTTGAAAATCCTGGTCAGGACCCTGGCAGTCATCATCGTGCTGGTGGTCGCGGCCGTCGCTTTTGTCCACACCGGTCCGGGCGGCCGGCTGATTGCATATGTGGCGAACAGCACGCTCTCCGGACCCGATAAGACGGTCGAGCTCAGCCCGCCGATGCTCGGCTGGGGCGGAGACCTGCGCCTGGACAGCGTGCGCGTTTCCGATGCCGGCGGCCAATGGCTCCAGGTAACAGGCATCGATGCCCGGTGGCACCCGCTGGCCCTGCTGGGCGGTCGCCTGTCCATCGACCGGATCGACATCGACAGTGTGGCGGTGGACCGCAAGCCGGCACCTGCGGCGGCGGAAACGTCGCAGCAGACATCGTCGGGGTCCGTCCCCGCCCTTCCCATGGATGTGACCCTCGGCAAGCTCACTGTCCGTGACATCAGCCTGGGCGAGGATATTGCAGGCACGCCGGTGCGCCTGACAGCCGACGGATCCTTCGCCTTCGACGCCGCGACCAAGGGCCTTGAAGCAAAGACGAAGATCCGCCGTGACGATGACAAGGCGGGGCAGCTCACGGCCGACGTCGGCTACATGCCGGACGCCCAAACCCTGCGCCTGGATTTTTCCGCAAGCGAACCACGAGGCGGCCTGATGGCCCGGCTGCTCGACGTCAGCGAGTTGCCGGCTCTCGATGTCTCGCTGAAAGGAGACGGCCCGCTTCAGAACTGGGCGGCTGATCTCACCGTCGCCCTCGACGGCGTTCAGACTGTCACGGGACAGGCAGGCCTTGTGGAAACAAGAGCCAACGGAGCCCTTACCCGCCGCCTCGATTTCGACCTCGACGGCCAGCTCGAGCCCCTTGCGCCCGAGCCTGTCCGGCCCCTGTTTGCCGGTGCCACGAAGGCAAAGGGAACCCTGGCTTTCGACCAGGATTTCAAGCCGCAAAACCTGCGCGTGGACGCCGAGACTGCAGCTTTCACCCTGTCGGCGGATGGCCGGGAAACACCTGAAACGATTTCCGCCAATGTCTCGGCGCGGCTGAAAACACCTGTCTCGCTGACGGTCGGCGGCGATACGCTTTCCGCGTCGGAACTGAATTTGACGGCCACAGCGAGCGGCAAACCGGAAAGCGCCGACTGGAATGCGCAGATCACCGGACGGAACCTCGCCAGCCGCCACGGCACCATGGCATCGCTTAGCCTCACCGCCAGCGGCCAGGACGCCAACCTGGTCATGGAAACGCTGAAGGTCCCGGCAGCCCTCGACGTGGTCGCCGACATCAGCTCCGTCAGCGATCCGCGTTTCGAGCCGTTTACCGGCACGACCCGGGCAACCGCCGAGCTCGTTGCCGGAGCCGGAAACTGGGTCGACGTCAGGGCGCTCGCCATCAACAACCCGGCCCTGCAGGCCTCCGTGACCGGTCTATTCGCCCCCGAAGAAGCCAACGCCGACGTCAAGCTGACGCTCGCCGATCTTTCTGCCTTTGCAGACATCGCCGGGCGAAACCTTTCCGGTTCGATGTCGGCCGGCTTCAAGCTGGAGGCTGTGCCGCAGTCGGGATCCGCGACCGTGAAGATCGACGGCACCGGTATGGATCTCGCCCTCGGCGATCCCCGTGCCGACAAACTGCTGCAGGGACGCTCAACCCTGACCGGCACCCTCGCCAGGGACAAGGACGGCACCCTTTCGGCCGACGACCTGCATCTGGCATCCAAGGGGCTGGATCTGGCGATCACGGGAAAGTCCGATCTCAAGGAGATCGACGCGACGACCACCGCGACCCTGGCGAATCTCGCCCTGCTCGATCCCGCACTGACCGGAAGCGCAAATCTTGAAGCCTCCGCAAACGGCCCGATTGAAGCGCCCAAGGTCACCGCGAAACTGACAGCCAGGCAGCTTACCATGCAGGGCGAGCCGGTGCAGAACCTGGAAGCCTCCGCGGACCTGACGGCATCAGTGACCAAACCCGCCGGCACCATCGACATCGGCGCGACCTTCCGGGACCAGCCGCTTACCGGCCATGCCGGGTTTTCTTCAGATGAAACCGGCACCCGACGCATCGACGACATCCGGCTTGCGACCGGCCAGAGCCGGGTGACCGGCGCGCTCGCCCTCGATGCCGATGGTATACCTTCCGGTTCGCTGATAGTCGCCTTGCCGGACCTCGCCGAAATCGCGCCCCTGCTCCTGCAGAAGCTCGCCGGAGCGTTGAACGCGACCATCGACCTTTCCAGCGAAAGCGGCGTACCCGTTGCCCGCATCGAGGCTACCGGCCGGAAGATCGCCAGCAGCTCCGTGACCCTTGGGCAGGCCGACCTCAAGGCCACGGTCGCCGACTTCCTCAACACCCCGCATATCGGCGGCACGCTGACGGCCTCCAATCTCGTCGCTGGCGGCACGACGGTAGAACAGCTCACCGCCAAGGCCTCCGGCACCGCCGACGGCACCGACTTCGAGACCGACGCCCTTCTGGACGGCGGCAAGCTTTCGCTCGCCGGCCAGATCAGTCAGACGCCGGACGGCATCGCTGTGACCCTGAACAAGGCCAAGGGCCTTTACCAGGGACAGGAAACCAGCCTGGCATCGCCCGCGCGCATCGTCCTGCCGAACGACGGACCGATTGCCCTGGACAAGGTGACGCTGCTCCTTGGCTCCGGAAAGGCGACCATTGCCGGAACGGTCGGTGACAAGCTCGATGTCAAAGTCGGCCTGGACAAGATCCCCGCCGAACTCGCAGAACTGGCGACGCCCGGCATGCGGTTCGGCGGCACGATCACCGGCAAGGTGGATGTTACCGGAACAACCGCCTCCCCGGTCGCCGAATGGACCCTTGCCTGGAATGGCGTCGAAACCTCGGCGCTCTCAGGTCTTGGCCTGCCCGGTGCCGATCTCAAGAGCGACGGCCGTTTTTCCAACGCGACCGTCACTCATAAAAGCGTCCTCAGCGTCGGCACCGACGGCCGGTTGACCGCCGACGGTACGGTTCAGGTCGCAGGCTCCAAGGCCATGAACATGATGGTGACCGGCAACCTGCCCTTCGCCCTTGTCCAGCGCGCCCTCACCCAATCGGGACTTCGCCTCGACGGCGCCGCGACCGTTGACCTCAAGATCGGCGGAACCACCGCGAAGCCGACATTCGGCGGCCAGATCACCACCCGGGATGCCACCGCGGTCAGCCTGAACACCGGCCTGGTAGTCAAGTCGATCAACGCCACCGCGAAGATCGACACGACACGGGTCGAGATCACCAGCCTGACCGGCACGATCGGTGCAGGCGGTACGCTTTCCGCATCCGGCAGCATCGGACTGGGAGACAGCCTTCCGGCGGATCTCAACCTGAAAATCCAGGACGGCGTCTACACCGACGGCCGGATCGTCACGGCCAAGCTGGACGCCGACCTGACCCTGAGCGGGCCACTGGCCACGATGCCCAAGGTCGGCGGCAACATTCTCATCAAGCGGGCTGACATCACCATTCCGAGTTCACTGGCGACGACACTTGCCCCGGTCGAGGTCAAGCATATCAACGCGCCGCCCGATGTTGCCCGTCAGACAGCAGACCTGACTGCCGAAACCGGCAACACCTCTTCCGGCACCGGCGTCGCGCTCGACCTTGACGTCAACGCGCCGGGCCAGATCTTCGTGCGCGGCCGCGGTCTTCAGGTGGAACTCGGCGGCCGCATCGGGATTTCCGGCACGTCGGCCGATCCGGTCACCACCGGCGCCTTCACGCTGAGAAACGGCACTCTCACCCTCCTGTCCCGCCTGCTGACGCTGACCAAGGGCCAAATAACCTTCCTCGGCAGTTTCGATCCGCTGCTCGATTTTGCCGCAACCACGACCGCGAGCGGCACGACAATCACCGTCGGCATCGAGGGCAACGCCTCCGATCCCGAGGTCTCGTTCACCTCGTCGCCCGCCTATCCGCAGGAAGAAGTCCTGGCCCTCCTCCTCTTCGGCCAGAACCTCTCCAGCCTGTCGGCCGCACAGGTCGCGCAGCTTGCCGGCGCGGTGGCGACCCTGGGCGGTGCGAGCCCGCTGGAAAACCTGCGCAAGAGCCTCGGGGTCGATTCCTTCAACATCACGACCGACGAAGACAACAACACCACTGCGGAACTGAGCAAGCGGCTCGGCAACAAGGTCTCCGTTGGTGTGCAGCAGGGTACCCAGACGGGATCCAGCCGGGTCACCGTCGATATCGACGTTACCAAGCACCTGCGCGCCCGCGGCGAGGCGGGCGCGGACGGTTCGTCCAAGGCGGGGATCTTTTTCGAAAAGGAATACTGACCTTTCAGGCCAGGTGAGACGCGCTCACAGGAGGTTCCGTCCCGCGAGATTGCGCATCAGCACCCGTGCGCCGAAGGTCCATTCCGGACACTCGGTCGACAGACGCACCGTATTTTCAAGACAGCCGAACCCCGGCGCGGATATCCGCACCACATCGCCGAGCTTGTGGGTGAAGCCGCCGCCCGGCTCGTCCCGGTCTTTTGTCGGCGCAAACAGGGTTCCGAGGAACAGCACCAGCCCGTCCGGATACTGGTGGTGGCGGCCGATCGCCTGCGCCACCAGATCCTCCGGATCCCGGCTGATTTCCTTCATCGAGGAATGGCCGTCGAGCACGAAGCCGTCCTCGCCCGTGACCGTCAGCTCCAGTTCGGCTGCGCGCACATCGTCGAGGCTGAAGCTCCCATCAAACAGGCGGAACATCGGCCCGATGGCGCAGCTCGCATTGTTGTCCTTGGCCTTGGACAACAGCAGCGCCGAACGCCCCTCCACATCGCGTAAGTTGACATCGTTGCCGAGGGTCGCGCCGACGATCCGTCCGCGCGAGGAGACCGCCAGCACGATCTCAGGTTCCGGATTGTTCCATCTGGAAATCGGATGCAGCCCGACATCGGCGCCGGGCCCCATGGACGACAGCGCCTGCGCCTTGGAGAACACCTCCGCATCCGGCCCGATACCGACCTCCAGATACTGGCTCCACAGGCCCTCCGCAATCAGCGCCTCCTTGACCTTTGCCGCCTCTTCGGAACCTGCCTGGACATCGCGAAGCGAAACGCCGATCGCATTGCCGACGCGGTTTCGGATATTGAGCGCCTTCGCCGGGTCGCCTGCCGCCTTTTCCTCGATCACCCGTTCCACCATGGAAGAGGCGAACGTTACCCCGCAGGCCTTGACCGCCTGCAGGTCGCACGGGGCGAGGAAATGCGACCTCGACAGATCCCCCGGCCGGTTCGCCGCGATCTCGTCCAGCGCTCCGACGATGACACCCTTTGCGTCCCGCACATAGGCTGCCGGGTCCTCCATGTCGCAGATATCGGAAACGAGAGGGGCCGCCTTCGAGGTGATGTCCAGGACCATTCCATCCCGGATCGTGACGACGGACGGTCCCTCCGATGCCGGCGACCAGATACGCCCGACAAAGACCCCGTCCCTGTCCTGCTCATGCGGAAAGAAGGTCATTCAATTCTCCATAAAACGCATCCGGCCGGCTGCCGTAACCCGCATGATAACAGCGAGCGATACAGATCAGCGATGGCCTTGCCCCAATTGGTTGGACAAATAAACGTAATTCAAAGCGCTGGTCAACCGATTCAACTTAAAGAGGAATTTCTTTCTTCAGAAATTTAAATGCATTTATATGTCTGAATTTGGCGATTTTGCACCGCATCAGAACTGTAATGATCCAGAGTGTTGACAGGCTCGTTGAGCGGTCTTAGGAATCTTGGTCCAACAAATAGGCGGGATCGGGTCCAACCTGGCAGCAGGGTTTCGGGAATGGCGTTGAGTAGGGACGAAAGCATCGTGGCGCTGGGAAGAGCATCGGCAACCGATTCGGCCGTGGACACGGTGGTGCGCCAGATCCGCGAACTCATCGCGGAGGCCGGGCTTAAAGTCGGCGACAGCCTGCCCACCGAGCGCGAACTCTGCGCGCAATTCAATGCCAGCCGGAACACGGTGCGCGAGGCGATGCGCATCCTGAAGGCCTACGGCCTTGTGGACGTGCGTCCGAAAATCGGTGCGACCATCACCGACAATCGCATGTCCCGGGCCTTCGAGCTGTTTTCCTTCAACACCATGGAGGTGTCCCGCAAGACCTTCCAGGACGTTCAGGCGTTTCGCGATCTTCTTGAGGTCGGCTCTGTGGAACAGATCTTCGACCGGCTCAAGGATCGCGATCTCGACGACCTGCACCGGATCAACGGGCAACTGGCCGAAAATCACGACCTTCAGGAGGCGTCCGAGATCGATTTCGCTTTTCATGTGCGGCTCGTTTCGATCCTCGACAATGCCGCCATTCTGGATGTTTACAAGGTCATGAAGCCGATCATTCTGCGCATCATGCAGAAGGGCAAGACCCGGCGGACCTTCAAGACCGAAACCTTTTCCGAACATGAGGATGTGCTGGCTGCACTGAGCGCCCGGGACCGTCTCGGGTTTCAGTACCGGCTGCGCACCCACCTCATGACCGGGTTCAGGAATTTTAACGACGAGATGGAGGCAACGGCCTGACGGTCGCCGGCGGGCGGCCGATATCGGGACAGATTTGCAAACGCGGAAGCGGGCGGCGCCGGCCCCGCTGGAGGAAACCGCGAAACGGCGCGACACGTGGGAGGAATAGCGATGAAAGCACTACTGAAACTGTCAACGGCAGTGGCTGTGTTTGCCCTGTCTGCACATATGGCGCTCGCCGGTCCGAAAGCCGTTTCCGGTCCGGGCGCCGACCCGCAATGCTTCAAGCCGTGGTCGAACGAAACAAAATTCTTTCAATGGGATGCCAAACCCGGTCCCTATCGCATCGCCGTGGTCAACGGCTTTGTCGGCAACACCTGGCGCATCCAGATGATCAAGACCGCAAAGGCCTTCGCGGAAGATCCGGCAATCAAGGACAAGATCAAGGAGTTCAAGGTCGTCTCCACCGGCACCGATGCGCCGGCGCAGCTCGGCGCCATCGAGGACTTCATCAACCAGGGCTTCGACGCCATCGTCACCATCGCCGTCTCGCCTGACGGGTTCGACCGCGTCATCCGGCTCGCCGACAAGAACAACGTGGTCATCGTGCCCTTCGACAACGTTCTCGACACCGACAAGGTCATGCAGGTGAACGAGGACCAGCTGGCCATGGGCCGGACCTGGGCGGAATTCGTGCTCAAGGAACTGAAGGCGGAAGGCAAGACCTCCGGTAAGATCCTGGAAGTCCGGGGCCTTCCGGGCAACTCGGTCGACCGCGACCGGTCTATCGGTATCCATGAAGTCCTCGATGCGTCCGGGGGCAACTGGGAAGTGATCCAGGTGGTCGGCAACTGGGACGACGGCACCGCGCAGAAAGTCAGCGCCGATGCCATTGCAGTCCATGGCAAGTTTGACGCCGTGATCGCCCAGGGCGGCACGACCGGCGTGGTCCAGGCGCTCCTGGATGCGGAGCATCCGATGGTCCCGATCGCCGGGGAATCTGAAAACGGCTACCGCAAGCTGGTCGCCAAATACGCCGACAAGGGCCTGAAGGGCATCTCCATCGGGCAGTCGCCGGGACTGGTGGCTATCTCCATGAAGGCGGCCATCTCCGCACTGGAAGGCAACGTCATGCCGCAGCTCATCTCCGTGCCCCTGCCCGTTGCCGATTACACGGAACTCAAGGACGGCGTGAACTACTGGACGGACCTGCCGGACAACTTCTTCACCGTCAACGAATTCCCGCCCTGCGGCGTGAACATCTCCGGACCGGCGATTATGTCCCAGTCCGAAGCAGACGTGAAATAACAGGCGTCTTCGCCCTGCCCGGCCCCGGGGTCCTCCCCGGGGCCGTTCCTTCTCAAAGATCGGGAACCGGTTCTGAACCGGTGAGAACGCACGCATGAGCGACGCCATTGTCGAATATCGCGGCATTTCGAAATTCTTCGCCGGTATCCGGGCGCTGGAGAATGTCGACTTTGCCTGCTCCCCGGGCTCCATCCACGCCATCCTGGGTGAAAACGGGGCCGGAAAGTCCACCCTCATCAAGATCATGTCGGGCGTGCTCCAGCCCGATGCCGGCGAAATCCGCCTGGAGGGAAAGCCGGTCACCTTTCCAACGCCCGATGCCGCCAACCGCGCCGGCATCGTCTGCATGTTCCAGGAACTGTCGCTGATCCCCGACCTGTCGGTGGCCGACAACATTTCCATCTCCGATCCGCCGCGCCGGTTCGGCCTGATCGACAGCCGCGCCCAGATCGCCCGCGCCGAAGACCTGCTCGCCCGGGTCCGTTGCGAGGATGTCGATCCGCGCTCGCTGGTACGTGAACTCTCACTGTCGCGCCGCCAGATGGTGGAAATCGCCAAGGCGCTCGGGCGCAAACCGAAGGTGCTGATCCTCGACGAGGCCACCTCGGCGCTCACGTCCCGCGACGTCCAGACCGTCTATGACCTGCTGGCGGAGCTGAAGGACGAAGGCGTGGCGAGCCTGTTCATTTCCCACCGGATGCATGAGGTGGACGCGCTGTGCGATACCCTGGCCGTCTTCCGAAACGGCCAGCACATCGAAACCTTCGCCAAGGGCGAAAAAAGCGAGCGCGAGATCGTCCACCTGATGATCGGCCGCGATGTCGAGGCGCAGTTCCCGCCCAAGCCGCCGCTCAAGTCTCCGGAGGAACGCGGCAAGCCCCTGTTGAAGGTCCAGGGTCTCAAGTGGGAGACCAAGCTGAACGGCGTCGACCTCTCCGTCTGCCGGGGCGAGATCGTCGGCCTGGGCGGCCTCGACGGCCAGGGCCAGAAGGAGTTGCTGCTCGCTTTATTCGGCGCGCTCCGCGATGTCGACGGCGAGGTCACCATCGGTAACCGCAAGGGAATCCCCTCCTCTCCGGCCGGCGCCAAGTCGGCGGCGACGCGCATGGCGCTCGTGCCGGAAGACCGCAAGACCGAAGGCCTGATGCTCGGCATGCCGATCTCCGACAACCTGCTCGCCGCCTCTTACGGGAAAATATCGCGTGGGCCGTTCATCGACCCGGCCCTTGCCCGCCACGCCGTCGAGGACGGCCTGAAAAAACTCCAGATCAAGATCGGATCGGCAAGCGATCCGGTCATGACGCTCTCCGGCGGCAACCAGCAGAAGGTCGTCATCGCCAAATGGCTGATGATCGATCCCGACATTATCCTGCTCAACGATCCGACCCGTGGCATCGATGTGGGCACCAAGCAGGAGATCTACCGGCTGATGCGCGAGCTTGCAAACGAAGGCAAGGCGATCCTCTTCTACTCGTCCGACTACGCCGAACTGATCGGCTGCTGCGACCGGGTCTCGGTCCTCTACGGCGGCCGGGTCGTCAGCGAACAGGAGGGCGATGACATCACCGAGGAAAGCCTGGTCGCCGCCTCCCTCAACATCGATGTCGAGGCGGCATGATGCGCGGTACGAACTTGAAAAGATGGCTGCTGCAAAACGTCGGCTTCGGCACGGCACTTCTGCTTCTGGCCGTTTTGTACATCAGCTACAACATGATGCACCCGCGGGGGTTTTCTTCCGCCGTGGCGGTCCAGAACGCAAACGAGACGGCGGCCATCGCCTTCGTCGCCATGGCCCAGACCCTGCCCGTGCTTCTGGGCGGGCTCGACTTGTCCGTCGGTGCCGTCATGACGCTTACGAGCTGCATTGCCTCGCACCTGGTCAGCGGCTCGCCGGCCCAGATCCTGCTCGGCATGGTGCTGACCCTGCTGTCGGGAACCGCCTTCGGCCTGATGAACGGCCTGATCGTGGTCTACGGCCGCATCCAGCCGATTATCGCCACCCTGGCCACCGGCGCGGTCGCCGTCGGCCTTGCCCTTCTGGTGCGCCCCAAGCCGGGCGGCGATGTCGACGGCGATCTCAACTGGGCGCTGACCAACTCCGTCTTCGATTTCGCCGACACCTATGGCCTTGCTGACGGCGGCAATGCCTGGTGGCTGCGCCCCATTGCGAACGTGCCCGTCCCCGTCATCCTGGTGGCGCTGATTGCCATCCTCGTCTGGGTGCCGTTCCGCCGCTCGGTCACAGGGCGGACGGTCTACGCCATCGGTTCGGCGGAAGGCCCGGCCTTCATGTCCGGTCTGCCGATCCACCGCGCCAAGATCGCGGCCTTCACCATGGGCGGGTTCTTCGCCGCCTGCGGCGGTCTTTATCTCGCGATCCAGACATCATCGGGCAATGCCGACATCCAGCAGGCCGGCGCCTACACGCTGAATTCGATCGCCGCCGTGGTGCTCGGCGGCACGTCCCTGCTCGGCGGTATCGGCAGCGCCATCGGCAGCATCGTCGGCGCCATGATCCTGCGCGTCATCTCGTTCTATTTCCGCATCCTCGACATCGATCCGCTGCTGCAGCCGCTGATCGAGGGGGTTGTCCTGCTTGTCGCCGTCTCCTTCGGTGCGTTCCGCACGCTGAGGGTGAAGAACAAGCTCGATCTGTTCAGGTAGGCTCGTCATGCGCATCTCCATCTCGGCCGAAAACCGCCCCATCGCGATCGCGTCGCTGTTCATCGTCGTGATCCTGCTGGCGGGCACCGCCTATACCCTTTCGACGACCGGCACCGCGCCGCTCTTGTCACCGCGATACCTGCTGCAGTTGCTGCAGACCGGCTCCTTCCTCGGCATCTGCGCTGCGGGCATGATGATGGTGATCCTGCTCGGCCATATCGACCTGTCGATCCCCTGGACCCTGACCGCGGCCGCGATGACCGCTACCGCCGTCGGCGGCGACATGGCCCTGCCGACAGCGCTTGCGGTCGGGCTTGCCGTCGGCCTTTTGAACGGTTTCGGTGTCGCGTATCTGCGCATCCCGTCCATGATCTTCACCCTCGGGGTCGATACGGTCCTGCGCGGGCTGATGGTGGCGCAGACCGGGGGCTTCGCGCCGCAGGATTCCGCGACGCCGCTGATGCTGTTTCTGGCCAAGGACCGCCTGCTCGGCATCCCGGTGGCGATCTTCGTCTGGGCGGCCGTCTCCATCGTCATTGCGGTGATCCTGACCAGAACCGGTTTCGGCCGGTCGATCTATGCCACCGGGTCGCGCGAGGGGGCGGCGTTTCTGTCCGGCATCCGCACACGGTTCGTCATTGTCGGCGCCTTCGTCATGTCCAGCCTGTGCGCTTCACTGGCGGGCGTTCTCCTGACCGGCTATTCCGCCAAGGCCTATCAGGGCATGGGCAATGCCTTCCTGCTGCCGGCGATCGCCGCCGTCGTTCTCGGCGGAACCCATATCCTCGGCGGGCGCGGACGCTATTCCGGCACGCTGGTCGGCGTGATCCTGATCGTCCTGCTGAATTCCGTGCTGTCGATCATGCAGATGCCGGAAGCCGGCCGGCAGATCATCTATGGCGCCGTCATCATCGGCATGCTGCTCGTCTATGGCCGCAACCAGCGCGTCACGTCATAAGGGAGGAAACGATGCCCGGAGAACTCTACGACATCCGCGACGACCGTTTCGCCAAACTGATCCATCGCAACGCCGGGATGGACACGCTTTGGACCGGCGGCCGCTGGACCGAGGGCCCGGCCTATTTCGCCGCCGGCCGCTACCTGATCTGGTCGGACATTCCCAACGACCGGATCCTGCGCTGGGACGAGATGAACGGCGAGGTCTCCACCTTCGAACAGCCGTGCCGCAACCACAACGGCCACACGGTCGACGGGCAAGGCCGGCTGATCGCCTGCGAGCATCGGGGGCGCTGCGTCAGCCGTTACGAGATCGATGGCACGAAGACGATCCTTGCCGACAGCTACGACGGCAAGCCGCTCAACTCCCCCAACGACGTGGTCGTGAAATCGGACGGATCGGTCTGGTTCACCGATCCCTCCTACGGCATTGACAGCGACTATGAGGGCGATGCCGCGCCGATGGAACAGGACGGCCGCCATGTCTACCGGATCGCCCCCGACGGCGGCATCACCCGCGTCATCGACGACATGAAACAGCCGAACGGCCTGGCCTTTTCCGCCGATGAAACCACGCTTTACGTGGCCGACACGGGCAAGACCCACTTTCCCGATTGCGAGCCGAAGATCCGCAAGTACCCGGTTTCGGCGGACGGCAAATCCGTCGGTCCGGGCGCGGATTTCATTTTTTGCGACACCCGCCTTTTCGACGGCTTTCGCCTGGACACCAAAGGCAACATCTGGTCGTCGGCCGGCGACGGCATCCACTGCTTTGCCGCCGACGGCACCCTGATCGGCAAGATCCGGATCGACGAGGTCGTCTCCAACCTCTGCTTCGGCGGCCCCAAACGCAACCGCCTGTTCATCTGCGCGACGACGTCGCTACGGGCGATCTATGTCAACGCCCGCGGGCTGTAAGGATAACCGGTTTCAAGCCCAGAAAATTTTATTTTCAGACGGAATCAGCCCCCTGACACCCCTCTCCCCCTCAAGGGGGGAGAGCACAGCAAGGGGCATGAGCGTTCCAACGCTAAGAGGCCTTCTAGGCCTTCGTGATCTTCGCCGTCGCCTCGATTTCCACCAGGGCCTCGTCCTCGATCAGATCGGCGACGACGAGCATGGACATGGCCGGGAAATGGCGGCCGAAGACGCGGCGGTAGGCTTCGCCGACCTCGCGCTGGTGGGCCATATATTCCTTCTTGTCCTTCACGAACCAGGTCATGCGCACCACATCGGCTGCCGTTCCGCCTGCCGCCTCGACGATGTCGAGAATGTTGCGCAACACCTGCTCCATCTGGCCGATGAAGTCCTTGGCGACGAACACCTGGTCCTTGTTCCAGCCGATCTGGCCGCCGGTATAGAGCGTTCCGTCCTCGGTCAGCACCCCGTTGGCATAGCCCTTGGCTTGCACCCAGCCGTCCGGTTGAATGATCTGATGGGTCATGTCTGGCCTTTCATGAATTCTTCTTATGTCGCGCGGCCAGCCGCCGCGCCGTGTTAATCCGCCTTCAGCTTGAACCGCTGGATCTTGCCCGTTTCCGTCTTCGGCAGGGCGTCGGTGAAGACGATCGAGCGCGGGTACTTGTAGGGCGCGATCTTCGCCTTCACGTGGGCCTGCAGCTCTTCCGTGGTCTTCTCGTCCGGCTCGTAGCCTTCGGCCAGCACCACATGGGCCTGGACGATATGGCCGCGGGCATCGTCCGGTGCGCCGATCACGGCGCATTCGGCAACCGCCGGGTGGGCAAGCAAGGCCGCCTCGACTTCCGGTCCGGCGATGTTGTAGCCGGCGGAAATAATCATGTCGTCGTTGCGCGCGGCGAAGTGGAAGTAGCCGTCCTCGTCCTCGGAGAAGCTGTCGCCGGTGACGTTCCAGCCGTCCATGACGTAGTTCTTCTGCCGGTCGTCGTTGAGATAGCGGCAGCCCGTTGGCCCGCGCACAGCCAACCGGCCGACGGTGCCTTTCGGCACCTCGTTGCCGTCCTCGCCGATCACCTTCGCCTCGTAGCCGGTCACCGGCTTGCCGGTACAGGCCGGCCGGTGATCGGTGAAGCGGTTGGAGATGAAGATATGCAGCATCTCGGTCGCGCCGATGCCGTCGAGCATCGGCTTGCCGGTCTTTGCCTGCCAGGCGTCATAGACCGGCGCCGGCAGCGTCTCGCCGGCCGAAACCGCGGCGCGCAGGCTGGAGAGGTCCGCGCCGTCCTCCATCGCCTGTAGCATCACCCGGTAGGCGGTCGGCGCGGTGAAACAAACGGTCGCGCGGTACTTCTCGATGATCTCGATCATGTTCTGCGGCGTGGCGCTTTCCAGAAGCGTCGCCGCGGCACCGAAGCGCAGCGGGAAGATCGCAAGCCCGCCAAGCCCGAAGGTAAAAGCAAGCGGCGGCGAGCCGATGAAGATGTCCTCCGGCGTCACGCCCAGGACTTCCTTGGCATAGCCGTCGGCGATGATCAGAAGATCCCGGTGGAAATGCATCGTCGCCTTCGGAGTGCCCGTCGAACCGGAGGTGAAGCCCAGCAGCGCCACATCGTCCCGTCCGGTCGGCACCGGCTCGAAGCGTACGGACTTTTCCAGTGCCAGCCGGTCGAGCTCGGCGTCGTGGTTGGACGTGCCGTCGAAGCCGACGACCCGCTTCAGGAACGGGCTGTCCTTGGCGCAGAGGTCCATTTCCTCCATCAGGCGCGTGTCGCACAGGGCGAACTGGATTTCCGCCTTTTCGACGTACTTGGTCAGTTCACCCGCCCGCAGCATCGGCATGGTGTTGACCACCACCGCACCCGCCTTGGTCGCGGCCAGCCAGCAGGCGACCATGGCCGGGTTGTTGGCGGAGCGGATCAGGACCCGGTTGCCGGGTTTCACGCCCAGGTCGTCGACCAGCACATTGGCCAGACGGTTGGTCCAGTCGGCCAGTTCCTTGTAGGTCCGCCGCCGTCCGTTGCCGATCAGGGCGGTATGATCGCCGAAGCCCTTGGCCACCATGCCGTCGGTCAGTTCGACGCCCGCATTCAGCCGCTCCGGATATTCGAAACCGTCGAGCAGGAAATCCGGCCAGAGGTTTTCGGGCGGGAGGTTGTCCCTCGAAAACGTATCAACATGAGCAGAAGGGCTTAGCATCACGATCCTCCTTGGAATGCGGAAAGAGCCTGCCGTGCAATGACGACGCGCTGAACATCGGAAGCGCCTTCGTAGATGCGAAGGGCCCGGATTTCTCGGTAGAGCTTTTCGACGGTTTCGCCCGACTTCACCCCGTCCCCGCCGTGGAGTTGCACCGCCTTGTCGATCACGGCCTGGGCCTGGTCGGTGGCGAAGAGCTTGGCCATGGCGGCCTCACGGGTGACACGGGGCGCGCCGCTGTCCTTGGTCCAGGCGGCGCGGTAGACGAGCAGCGCGCTGGCGTCCACATCCAGCGCCATGTCGGCGATATGTCCCTGCACCATCTGCAGGTCGAAGAGCGGCGCACCCTGGACCTGGCGCGTGGTGACCCGGGAAAGCGCCTCGTCCAGCGCGCGCCGGGCAAAGCCGAGCGCGGCGGCGGCGACCGAAGCGCGGAAGACGTCGAGCACGGACATGGCGATCCGGAACCCCTGCCCCGGTTCGCCGAGCATCGCGGAAGCGGGAATGCGGCAATCGGTAAAGCGCAGCGTGGCCAGCGGATGCGGTGCGATGGTCTCCAGCCGTTCCACCACCTCGAAGCCCGGCAACCCCGCCGGAAGGATGAACGCCGACAGGCCTTTTGCACCCGGCGCCTCGCCGGTGCGGGCGAACAGGGTGTAGACATCGGCAATGCCGCCGTTGGAAATCCAGGTCTTCTCGCCGTTCAGAACGTAGCTGTCGCCGTCGCGGGTGGCGGTCATGGTCGAATTGGCGACGTCGGAGCCGGACTGCGGTTCGGTCAGGGCAAAGGCGGAGATGGCCTCACCGGACCGGGTCTTAGGCAACCACTCGGCCTTCTGCCCGGGCGTTCCGAACAGGGAGATCGCCCCGGTGCCCAGCCCCTGCATGGCGAAGGCGAAATCCGCAAGGCCGTCGTGACGCGCCAGGGTCTCGCGCATCAGGCAGAGCGTGCGCACGTCGAGCCGGCCGTCTTCGGCGCCGGTATGCTGCAGGAAACCGGCCTCGCCCATTGCGGCGACCAGCGCCTGGCAGGCGGCATCCGTATCCGAATGATCGATCGCAGCAAGCTTTGCTCCGGCCCAGGCATCGGCCTGTTCCGCGAGCATGCGGTGCCGGTTCTCGAAGAACGGCCAGTTCAGGAAGCTGCGGTCAGCCATCTCAGTCTCCCTCGAACACCGGCTTCTGCTTGGCGACGAAGGCCTCGTAGGCCCGGCGGAAGTCGTTGCCCTGCATGCAGATCGCCTGAGCCTGGGCTTCGGCTTCGATCGCCTGTTCCAGCGTCATGGACCATTCCTGCGCCAGCATGGTCTTGGTCATGGAATTGGCGAAGGTCGGTCCGGCAACGATCCGGCTTGCGAAGTCCATCGCGGTTTCTTCCAGTGCTGCCGCATCGACGACCCGGTTGAAGAAGCCCCAGTTCAGACCTTCCTCGGCACTCATGGAGCGGCCCAGATAGAGAAGTTCCGACGCGCGGCCCTGACCGATGATCCGGGGCAGGATCGCGCAGGCGCCCATGTCGCAGCCGGCAAGGCCGACCCGGTTGAACAGGAAGGCGACCTTTGCCTCAGGCGTCGCGACACGCAGGTCCGACGCCATGGCCAGGATCGCGCCGGCACCGGCACAGATACCGTCGACGGCGGAGACGATCGGCTTTCCGCAACCGATCATCGCTTTGACCAGATCCCCGGTCATCCGGGTGAAGGCGAGCAGTTCCTTCATGTTCATGCGCGTCAGCGGACCGATGATGTCGTGGACATCGCCGCCGGAACTGAAATTGCCGCCGTTGGGCAGGATCACCACCGCGTGGACGTCATCGGCGTAATGCAGGTCGCGGAACCAGTCGCGCATCTCCGCATAGCTATCGAAGGTCAGCGGGTTTTTCCGTTCCGGACGGTCGAGCGAAATCCGGGCGATGCCGCCGTCGATCTCGCATTTGAAATGGCTCACATCACTCCGCATTGGCTGCGCTCCCCGATTTTTCGTCTTTTTCGGCAGGGTGAAGCACCGCCTCCAGCAAATCGCTCAGGGTCTCGATCTGCTCGGGGCCGAACTCTCCCAGCATTTCGTTGATCCAGCCTTCGTGCTCGGCGGCCAGTTCGGCAAAGGCTTTAGAACCGGCGGCTGTCAGCTTGACCCGGTTGGCCCGCCGGTCGCCGGGAACGGCCAGACGCAAGGCATGGCCGTCTTCGACAAGGCGTTCGACTATGCCGGTGACGTTTCCGTTCGAAACCTTCAGCAGGGTCGAAATCTCGCTCATCTTCAGCCCCTCGGGGCTGCGCGCCAGCGCCGACATGACATCGAAACGCGGCAGGGTCGATCCGAACTGGTCGCGAAGCCGGCGGCGCAGTTCCGCTTCGATGGCGGACGAGGTCTTGAGCAGTTTCAGCCAGAGCCTCAACCGGTCCTTCGACAGGGAAGATGGGGGCGTGCTTTTCATTAAATCTCTCCTCCGGTCAGGCTGAGGGCGTGGCCGTTGACCGACCTGGCCGCGTCCGAACACAGCCAGAGCGCGGTTCCGGCAACTTCGTCCGGCTGGATGAAACGGTCCTGCGGATTGCCGGCCCGCAACTGGGCCGCAGCCTCTTCCGCGCTCATGCCGGTCTTGGCGACAATGTTGTCGATCGACCGCTGCAGCATCGGCGTTTCGACATAGCCGGGGCAGATCGCATTGACGGTGATGCCGGTCTTCGCCAGTTCCTGGGCCAGCGACCGGGTCAGCCCGACCACCCCGTGCTTGGCCGCGCAATAGGCACTGACATACGCGAAACCCTTCAGGCCGGCGGTCGAGGCAACGGCGACCATCCGCCCCCAGCCGGCCGCCTTCATGTCGGCGAGCGCGGCCTGCCAGCAATTGACCACCCCGCCCAGATTGACGGCCAGCATGGAATTGAGCATCTCCGGCGTCATTTTCGCGAACGGAACGCTTTCCGCAGCCCCCGCATTGGCGACCACGACGCTGACCGGCCCGCGGGCGGCGCGTGCCGCGTCAAAGGCGGCAAAGACCGCGTCCCGGTCGGTCACGTCACAGGTCTCGTAGGGCAGTTCTTGCGCGGCAAGGGGCGCTTCGGAACGCCCCATGATCGTGACCGTGGCGCCGGCGGATGCGAAGGCCTGCGCAGTTGCAGCCCCGACGCCGGTTCCGCCTCCCGTCACAACAACATGTTTTCCAGCGAGAGCCGTCATACCTTGTCTACCGTTTCCGCTTCCCGGTCGGCCAGCCGCCAGAGCTGGTCCCGACCGGCCAGATAGGGCAGTGGCCAATCGGGCGCGTTCCGGTCGCCGATCTTGGCCGCTTCATGCAGCGTCCAGTAGGGATCGGACAGATGCGGACGTCCGACGGCCACCAGATCCGCGCGGCCTGCGAGCAGGATCGAGTTGGCGTGATCCGCCTCGTAGATGTTGCCGACCGCCATGGTGCGGATGCCCGCATCGTTTCGGATCCGGTCGGAGAACGGCGTCTGGAACATGCGGCCGTAAACCGGTTTCGCATCGATTGAGGTCTGACCGGCGGACACGTCGATCAGGTCGGCACCGGCCTGCCAGAACAGGCGCGCGATTTCCACCGCCTCTTCCGGCGTGACGCCCTCGTCGCCGACCCAGTCATTAGCCGAGATACGCACCGACATCGGCTTTTCCCGGGGCCAGACGGCGCGCATGGCGGCAAACACCTCCAGCGGATAGCGCATGCGGTTTTCCAGGCTGCCGCCGTACTCGTCGGTGCGCCGGTTGGACGTCGGTGAAATGAACGAGGAAATGAGATAGCCGTGGGCGGCGTGCAGCTCGATCATGTCGAAACCGGCCCGTTCGGCCATCTGCGCAGAAGCCACGAACTCGGCCTTCACCTGGTCCATTTCGGCCCGGGTGATTTCCCGCGGCGTGTCGTTCTGCTCCGACCACGGAATGGCGGACGCGGAAACCAGTTCCCAGTTGCCGTGGGCGAGAGGCTTGTCCATTCCCTCCCAGCCGATATTGGTCGAGCCCTTGCGGCCGGAATGGCCGATCTGGCAGCAGATCCGGGCATCGGTCTCGCCATGAACGAAATCGGTCAGCCGTTTCCAGGCCGCCTCGTGCTCCGGCGCATAAAGCCCGGGACAGCCCGGCGTGATCCGGCCCTCGGCGCTGACGCAGGTCATTTCCGTATAGACAAGCCCGGCGCCGCCCTTGGCGTGCTCGCCGTAATGAATGAAATGCCAGTCGGTCGGGCAGCCGTCGACCGCCTTGTACTGGGCCATCGGCGAGACGACGATGCGGCTCTTCAGCTCCATCTCGCGCAGCTTGAACGGCGCGAACATGGGCGCGCGCGTCGGTGCGGTCGCCGGTGCGCCCGCCTGATCCAGGAACCAGCGTTCCGCCGAGGCCAGCCACTTCGGGTCGCGCAGGCGCAGGTTTTCGTGGCTGATGCGCTGGGACCGGGTGAGCAGGGAATAGTTGAACTGGACCGGGTCCAGATCGAGATAGCGCTCGACCTCCTCGAACCACTCCAGCGAATTGCGCGCGGCGGACTGCAGCCGCAGCACTTCCAGCCGCCGTTCTTCCTGATACCGGCTGAACGCAGCCTGCATGTCCGGTTCGGAATGGAGATAGTCGGCAAGCGCGATCGCACTGTCGAACGCCAGACGAGAGCCTGAGCCGATGGAAAAATGCGCCGTTGCCGAGGCATCGCCCAGAAGCACGATATTGTCGTGATACCAGCGCTCGCACAGCACCCGCGGGAAATTCATCCAGACGGCGGAGCCGCGCAGATGCGCCGCATTGGACATGAGTTCGTGACCGCCCAGATGATCGGCGAAGATTTCCTCGCAGGTGCTTATGATCTCTTCCTTGGACATGCCTTCGAAACCGAAGTTGTTCCAGGTGTCCTCGGAGCATTCCACGATGAAGGTCGCCGTATCGGCATCGAACTGGTAGACATGCGCCCAGATCCAGCCGTGCTCCGTCTTCTCGAAGATGAAGGTGAAGGCGTCGTTGAATTTCTGGTGCGTGCCGAGCCAGATGAACTTGCACTTGCGAATGTCGATCTGCGGCTTGAAAAATTCTTCGTACTGAGTGCGGACCCGGGAGTTGATGCCGTCGCAGGCGACCACAAGGTCATACTCCTTACGATATTCCTCCACATCGTCGAATTCGGTCTCGAAGCGCAGGTCGACCCCGAGTTCCCGCGCCCGTTCCTGCAGCAGGATCAGCATCTTCTTGCGGCCGATGCCGGCAAAGCCATGGCCGCCGGAGACGGTGCGCACGCCCTTGTGGACGACGGCGATATCGTCCCAATAGGCGAAGTTGCCGCGGATCGCTTCGGCGCTCTTCGGATCGTTCTTCTGGAGGTTTTCCAGCGCATCGTCGGAGAGCACTACGCCCCAGCCGAACGTATCGTTGGCGCGGTTGCGCTCGATCACGACGATCTCATGCGACGGATCCCGAAGCTTCATCGAGATCGCAAAGTAGAGCCCGGCCGGCCCGCCTCCCAGACACGCTATCCGCACGGCGACAATCTCCTCTCCAATTCGTGAAAATATGGTCGCGCGATCCGGAATATATTTCAAGCTTAAAATTTTAGGTTTGAAGTTTTTTTGCTGGTTGGATGCCGGAGATTGCGCGTGTCGATCCATCGCCACGGAGAAATTTCGCAATGGGACTTTTCGCCGGTGCCCGCTCCATGATCTAGTGCGGCGCAGCGCGTCGTCACGTTTTCGGAAGGTTTACATGCGGATTTGTATTTTCGGAGCCGGTGCGATCGGCAGCCATTTTGCCGTCAAGCTGGCCAGGGCCGGCCACGACGTATCGGTGATCGCCCGCGGACCGCAGCTTGAGGCGATCCGGTCAAAAGGGCTGACACTCAAGGCCGGGGACCAGTCGTGGAGCGTGGATCTGCCGGCCTATTCGGATGCCGCCGAACCGGGGCCGCAGGATCTCGTCATCGTCGCCACGAAGGCAACCGGACTGGCGGCAATCGCCGACCCGTTGAAACCGCTGATCGGCCCGGAAACATCCGTCGTCTTTCCGCAAAACGGCATGCCCTGGTGGTATCCGCTCGGGCTGACCGACAAGCCGGAACCGCCTGTCATTCCCCTCTTCCAGCTTGCCGACAGGTTCCTGTCCTACCTGTCACCGAAACAGATCATCGGCGGCAGCATCTATTCCGCCAACGCCATGATCGAACCCGGCGTCGTCCAGAACAATTCCCCCAACCGGAACCGGATGTCTATTGAAGGCGTCACGCCGGACTGCCGGGCCGATGTCGCCGCTTTGCGCACCCTGTTGGACGAGGCCGGGATCGCTTCCCCGCCCCCGGACGGCGGCATCCGTGCGGTCATCTGGTCGAAGCTCCTGCTCAATGTGAGCATCTCGGGTCTTGCGCTGGTGACCCGGAACAAGGCGTCGATTTCGCGGGTGGATCCGGATCTCAACGTGGTCCTGCGCCGCATCCTGGCGGAAGGTCTGCTGATTTCCAAGGCCCACGGCTACCCGCTCGACGACAAGGTCGACGCAGAGGCCACGATTGCCCAGATACCGGATCACAAGCCGTCTATCCTGCAGGACTACGAACTGGGCCGGCCGATGGAAATCGACGAGATCATCCGTGCACCCCAGGCGTTCGCCCGCGCCGCCGGAGTGGAGACGCCGTCCCTCGACGTACTGAGCGCAATCGTCACGCGCCAGGCGCGGGATCGCGGACTTTACTCCGGCTAGGCACGCCCGAGCTTCACGCCCGGCGCGACTAAGTAATTCGGCCATGTTGTCGCAGAACCTTGATCCTTTAGGGTTATGGGTGTGAACTGTGCATCGCACCACCATCGATTTTCTTATGTCGTAGCGGGATAGCCGGACATGACAGCGCGTACTGGAGGCAGCTTCATCCTCGATGATCCGGCACCGCTCGTCGATGCACTGCGCGCGGACGGTTGGCGCGTCATCGGGCCGCGTGAGGGCGACGGCGCGATCGTCTACGACGAAATCGAAACCGCCGCCGATCTGCCGCGCGGGTTTGTCGACGAACAGGACGGCGGTCACTACCGGCTGCGGGAAAGCGGCAACGACCGCTGGTTCGACTACGTGGTCGGGCCGCAGAACTGGAAGAAATGGCTGTTTCCCGCTCGCCAGAAATTGTGGTCTGCCACCCGGACTGCCGACGGCTTTGACATCGACCCCGAAAAGGTCGAGTTCCCGAAGACGGCGCTCTTCGGCACCCGCGCCTGCGAAATCGCGGCGATCGAGATACAGGACCGGGTCTTCGACAACGGCGACTTCGCCGATGCCGGTTACAGGCACCGGCGGGAAAACACGCTGATCGTCGCCGTCCAATGCGCCCGTTCCGCGCCGACCTGCTTTTGCTCTTCCATGAACACGGGACCGCGGGCTGAGGCCGGTTTCGACATCGCGCTGACGGAGCTTGAGGACGGCGGATTTTTCGTCGAATGCGGCAGCGACCGCGGGGCCGAAATCCTGGACCGCATTGATGCGACGGCCGCCGATGCGGCGGCGGAAGAAGCGGCACAGGCTGTCACCGAGCAGGCCGCGCAGATGCAGATGCGGTCCATGCCGGAGAATATCGCGGGCCTGCTGAAGGACAGTCTCGACCACCCCCGCTGGGCGGAGGTCGCCGACCGCTGCCTGTCCTGCGCCAACTGCACGCTCGCCTGCCCGACCTGTTTCTGTTCCGACGTGGAAGATGTTAATGATCTTTCCGGCGACCACACCGAGCGCTGGCGCGTCTGGGACAGCTGCTTCAGCCTCGATTTCAGCTACATTCACGGCGGGGCGGTACGCCGTTCCACCCTGTCACGCTACCGCCAGTGGATGACCCACAAGCTGTCCAGCTGGCACGACCAGTTCGACACCTCGGGCTGCGTCGGCTGCGGCCGCTGCATCACCTGGTGCCCGGTCGGCATCGATATCACCGAAGAGGCGGCCGCCTTTGCGGCGGAGCCGGCAGAACCCGCTGACGCAGGAGGGTTGGAAACATGAAAATTCATGGCTTTGAGGAGATCCTGGCTCAGCACCCGGTCTTCAAGGGCTGCGGCCAGGACACGGTCGATCTGCTGTCCGGCTGCGCGCGCAACGAGCACTTCCGCGCCGGGGAAACGATCTTCTCGGAAGGGGACGACGCGGACAAGGTCTTCCTCATCCGCGAGGGCGATGTCGCCATCGAGATCTCCGCGCCCCAGCACGAGCCGCTGATCGTCGAAACCCTGAACGCAGGCGATGTGCTGGGCTGGTCCTGGCTGATGCCGCCCTATAAACACATGTCGGATGCCCGCGCCCTGAACAGCGTGCGCGCCGTCAGCCTCGATGCCCACTGCCTGCGCACCAAGTGCGGACAGAACCCCGAGCTCGGCTATCAGATGTACCAGAATTTCGTGCCGCATCTTGCCGCGCGCTTCCGGGCGTTGCGATTGCAGCTGCTCGACGTCTACGGAACACGGAAGGGCTGACCCGTGGAGGCTCTGCTCGCCCAGGACCCGATGCTGCCGCGCCGCTACCGCGTCAAGCGGGTGTGGAAGGAGCTTGGCGATGTCGCCTCGCTGGAGCTTGAGCCCATCGACGGCGAGCCGGTGCCGTTTCAGCCCGGCCAGTTCAACATGCTCTATGCCTTCGGCGTCGGCGAGGTCGCGATCTCCATTTCCGGCGACCCGGCCGACGGCTCCGGCCTGGTCCACACCATCCGCAATGTCGGCGCCGTGTCGGCGGCGTTGACGAAGGTCTCCGACGGCGATGTCATCGGCGTGCGCGGCCCATTCGGCACGGCATGGCCGGTGGCGCAGGAAACCGGCCGTAACATCGTCTTCGTTGCCGGTGGTCTCGGCCTCGCGCCGCTGCGCCCGGCGATCTATCACGTGCTGCAGAACCGCGCGCACTATTCCGGCCTGACGCTGATCTACGGCGCGCGCTCGCCCGACGATCTGCTCTACGCGGAAGAAATCAAATCCTGGAAGTCGCGCTTCGACACGGAAGTCGAAATCACCGTCGACCATGCCGCGCCCGGCTGGACCGGACAGGTCGGCGTGGTCACCATCGGCCTCGACAAGGCGCTTGCCGGCATCGACAAGGCGGAGGTCTCCGCCTTCCTGTGCGGGCCGGAAATCATGATGCGCTTTTCGGTGATGAGCCTGACCGCCGCCGGCGTTCCGGAAGAGCGCATCTGGGTTTCCATGGAGCGCAACATGAAATGCGCCGTCGGCTTTTGCGGCCACTGCCAGTTCGGGCCCGATTTCATCTGCCGCGACGGCCCGGTGTTCCGCCACGACCAGGTCTCGCGGCTGATTTCGAAGAAGGAGGTGTGACGATGGCCAAGCTGAAACTCGCCGTCTGGAAATTCGCCTCCTGCGACGGCTGCCAGCTCACCCTGCTCGATTGCGAGGACGAGCTTCTGGAAATCGCCGGCGCACTGGAAATCGCCCAGTTCCTGGAAGCGACCAGCGCAATCGACGACGGGCCTTACGACATTTCCCTTGTGGAAGGCTCGATCACCACCGCCCATGACGCCGAGCGCATCCGTGCGATCCGCGAAAAATCCAAGGTGCTGATCACCATCGGCGCCTGCGCCACGGCGGGCGGCATCCAGTCCCTGCGCAATTTCGCCGATGTGGAAGCCTTCACCAGCGCGGTCTACGCCCACCCGGACTTCATCTCCACGCTTAAAACCTCGACGGCAATCTCGGATCATGTAACCGTCGACTTCGAACTGCGCGGCTGTCCCGTCTCCAAGCACCAGCTTCTGGAACTGATCACGGCAACACTCGCCGGGCGCATGCCCCGGGTGCCAAAGGTCTCGCAATGCACCGAATGCAAACTCAATGGCACCGTCTGCGTCATGGTCGCCAAGGGGACGCCCTGCCTCGGCCCGGTGACCCAGGCCGGTTGCGGCAATCTCTGCCCTGCGCACGGGCGCGGCTGCTACGGCTGTTTCGGGCCGAAGGAAAATCCGAACCCTCAGGCGCTGTCCGCCCAGCTTGCCGATCTCGGCATGGCGTCAAGAGAACTCCGCGATTTCTACCGCACCTTCAACGCCGGCGCGCCGGCCTTTGCCGAGGAGAGCAAGTCGCATGAGTGAGCGCATTCTCCAGGTCGACGCACTGGCCCGCGTGGAAGGCGAAGGCGCGCTTTATGTGCGTCTCAAGGGCGACGAGATCGAGAAGGTCGAGTTCCGCATCTTCGAACCACCGCGTTTCTTCGAAGCCTTTCTTCAGGGCCGCGACGCCCATGAAACGCCCGACATCACCTCGCGCATCTGCGGCATCTGCCCGATCGCCTATATCATGAGCGCGAGCCAGGCCGTGGAACAAGCCGCCGGGGTTTCGGTGACACCCGAAATCCATGAGTTGCGCCGGCTGATCTATTGCGGCGAATGGATCCAGAGCCACGTGCTCCACGCCGCCATGCTGCACGCGCCCGATTTCCTCGGGCTGCACGACGCGATAAAGATCGCCGAGGTCAATCCGGACCTGGTCAAGACCGCGCTCCGGCTGAAGAAGATCGGCAACAGCCTGATGGAGGTGGTCGGCGGCCGCTCGGTCCATCCGGTCAACACCCGTGTCGGCGGCTTCTATTCCGCACCGGACAAGGCCAAGGTCAAGGCGCTGCTGCCGGAACTGGAATGGGGCATTGCCGCCGCGCGCGAAGTCGCGCTGGCCTTCGCAAAGTTTGATTTTCCCGATGACGAATACGACTATCACTTCGTCTCGCTGAAACACCCCGACACCTACGCGATCTGCGAAGGCCGCCTTGCCTCCAACCGCGGCCTCGATATCGCCGTGTCGGAGTTCAACGACCATTTCGAGGAAGAGCACGTTGCGCGCTCCAACGCCTTGCACGGGCGCATGCGCGACGGTTCCGCCTATCTGGTCGGCCCCCTGGCCCGCTATGCCAACAACTACGCACAGCTGACGGACGGCGCGAAAGAAACCGCAGCCCTGTGTGGCCTCGGCGAGGTGGTGCGCAATCCGTTCAAGTCGATCCTAGTGCGCATGGTCGAGGTGCAATACGCCCTTGAGGAAGCCGCCCGGATCGTGCGCGGCTACGAGGAACCGCGTCCCGCCTTCGTACCCGTCCCGCCGAAAGCCGGCGAAGGCCACGGCTGCACAGAGGCGCCGCGCGGCATCTGCTATCACAGCTACAAGGTGGACGACGACGGCCGCATCACCCACGCCCAGATCGTGCCGCCGACCTCACAGAACCAGCCGCAGATCGAGGCCGACCTGACCCGCGTCGTCGCCGCCAATAGGACCATGACCGACGCCGACCTGCAGTGGCGCTGCGAACAGACCATCCGCAACTACGACCCCTGCATCTCCTGCGCGACCCACTTCCTCAAGCTGACGGTCGAACGTGTCTGAGACGGGATTTTCCTTTGGCAAAGCCGGCCCCCTCTCCCATGGGGAGAGGGTTGGGGTGAGGGGCGCAAAACTCTCAGGGATACGGATAGGCTACATCCCCTCACCCGGAGCTGCGCTCCGACCTCTCCCAATGGGAGAGGTAACTTGGGGCATATCTGGCGTTGTTTTATATACGGCCGCTTTGCCTGGACTCCCCTCTCCCCCCTTGAGGGGGAGATGTCACCGAGCAAGCGGACAGAGGGAGGTGTCCGACCTTCCGGCATGAACCAACGCCCGAATACGAAACAAACACCGCACCCCCCCTCTGTCACCTTTGGTGACATCTCCCCCTTAAGGGGGGAGACGGGTGCAAGTGGCACGTCCATTCCTCACACACGGTTATCATCCCGGTGCGAGCGCAGCGAGAGACCGGGATCCAGTACCCCCGGTGTCTCTTTAAGCCGCCGGGGCATGTGTCAACCATGTCTCCGAACACCTGTCAGCTATGTCCCCGGTCCGTACCCTGGCAGGGATGACACGGGGGAAACGGCAAGGCCTTCCCCGAATACGGCGAGAACATAAGAAGTGCCCGGCAACCCTCAGCCGCTGATCGTCGGCGTCGGCAATGCCCTGCGCGGCGATGACGGTGTCGGACCGTTCGTCGCCGAGGCGCTCGCCGCAAAGGGCCTTGCCGCCCACGTCCATGCCGGCGACGGTACGGGACTGATCGATCTGTTTCAGACCCATGACGAGATTATCCTGGTCGATGCGACGCGCAGCGGCGTTGACGCCGGAACGCTGATCGTTCTCGATGCGATCGCGGAAAAGCTGCCGGCCGACCTGTTCCATTATTCCACCCACCGTTTCGGTCTTGCGGAAGCGGTCGAGACGGCCCGCGCCCTTGGCGCCCTGCCGCAAAGCCTGCTGGTCTACGGCATCGAAGGCGCCGATTTCAGCGCCGGCGACCGCCTGTCTCCGGCCGTGCGGGAAACGGCGGAAAAGCTGATCGCCCGGATCGCCGAAACGCTTCCGAAAAACGTCTGAGATCCTGTTTCAGGCTGGAAACACGCTTTCCAGTTCGGCTGGAAAACTGCCAGCCGGCGTCCGCCCTCCATCGACGTCAATCGCGCCAAAAAACCCATAAGCCATTGAAATACATGAATTCAGACGGTCTGGCATAGCGGTTGCTTTGCTCCTCCCGGACGCGTGCGAGCTCATCGCACATTTTTTGGGGGCCAAAAGAGGCAAGCGGAGGAAAAGCCCGAATGACAGAAACCTTTTACGACGTGATGCGTCGGCAGGGGATTACCCGCCGAAGTTTCCTGAAATTCTGTTCGCTGACGGCGGCGGCGCTCGGGCTCGGCCCGAGCTTTGCGCCGAAGATCGCCGAGGCGATGGAAAACAAGCCGCGCATTCCGGTGCTGTGGCTGCACGGGCTGGAATGCACCTGCTGCTCGGAGAGCTTCATCCGCTCCGCCCATCCGCTGGCCAAGGACGTCATCCTGTCGATGATCTCGCTCGACTATGACGACACGATCATGGCGGCTGCCGGTCACCAGGCGGAAGCGATCATCGACGAGACCATCGAGAAATACGACGGCAACTACATTCTCGCCTGCGAGGGCAACCCGCCGCTCAACCAGGACGGCATGAGCTGCATCATCGCCGGCAAACCTTATCTGGAACAGCTGAAGAAGGCAGCCGATCACTGCAAGGCAATCATCTCCTGGGGCTCCTGCGCCTCCTGGGGCTGCGTCCAGGCCGCCCGGCCGAACCCGACCCAGGCGACGCCGATCCACAAGGTGCCGGGACTGGCGCCGAAGCCGATCATCAAGGTGCCCGGCTGCCCGCCGATCGCCGAGGTCATGACCGCGGTGATCACCTATATCCTGACCTTCGAACGGTTCCCGGAACTCGACCGGCAGGGCCGGCCGAAAATGTTCTATTCCCAGCGCATCCACGACAAGTGCTACCGCCGGCCCCATTTCGACGCCGGCCAGTTCGTGGAAGCCTTCGACGACGAGGGCGCGCGCAAGGGCTACTGTCTTTACAAGGTCGGCTGCAAGGGTCCGACCACCTACAACGCCTGCTCCACCGTGCGCTGGAACGGCGGCCTGTCCTTCCCGATCCAGTCCGGCCATCCCTGCTTCGGCTGTTCGGAAGACGGCTTCTGGGACAAGGGTTCCTTCTATGACCGCCTGACCGACATCCACGGCTTCGGCATCGAGGCCAACGCCGACAAGATCGGCGGCACTGCCGCCGTCGTCGTCGGCGCGGCTGCAGCGGCCCATGCCGGGATCAGCGCCATCAAGCGCGCGCGCTACAAGGGGGGAGACGAATAATGACAACCAGGCAGACACCCAACGGGTTCAATCTCGACACCTCCGGCCAGCGCGTCGTCGTCGATCCGGTCACCCGCATCGAAGGTCACATGCGCTGCGAGGTGAACATCGACGAGGAAAACGTCATCCGCAACGCGGTTTCCACCGGCACCATGTGGCGCGGTCTGGAAGTGATCCTGAAAGGCCGTGACCCGCGCGACGCCTGGGCCTTCACCCAGCGCATCTGCGGCGTGTGCACCGGCACCCACGCGCTCACCTCCGTGCGCGCCGTGGAAGATGCGCTCAAGATCGACATCCCGGAAAACGCCAACTCGATCCGCAACATCATGCAGCTGTCGCTGCAGGTACACGATCACCTAGTGCACTTCTATCACCTGCACGCGCTCGACTGGGTCAACCCGGTCAATGCGCTCAAGGCGGACCCGAAGGCGACCTCGCAGCTACAACAGACGATTTCGCCGCATAATCCCAAGTCGTCGCCGGGCTATTTCCGGGACGTCCAGAACCGGCTGAAGAAGTTCGTCGAATCCGGCCAGCTCGGTCCGTTCAAGAACGGCTACTGGACCAATCCGGCCTATCTGCTGCCGCCGGAAGCCGACCTGATGGCCGTGACCCATTATCTGGAAGCGCTCGATTTCCAGAAAGAGATCATGACCACGCGCACGATCTTCGGCGGCAAGGACACCCATCCGAACTGGCTTGTCGGCGGCGTGCCCTGTGCCATCAACATCGACGGTGACATGGCTGCCGGTGCGCCGGTCAACATGGACCGGCTGAACTATGTCTCCGGCGTCATCGACCGCACTCTGGACTTCGTGAAGAACGTCTACATCCCCGACCTGTTCGCCATCGCCCAGTTCTACAAGGGCTGGCTCTACGGCGGCGGACTGTCCGGCCAGAGCGTGCTTGCCTATGGCGACATCCCGGACAAGGCCAACGACTATTCGGCCGGCAACCTTTTGATGCCGCAAGGCGCGATTATCGACGGCAACCTCAAGGAAGTGCACGAGATCGATCTCCGCGATCCGGAACAGATCCAGGAATTCGTGCCCCACTCCTGGTATGCCTATCCGGACGAAAAGAGCGGGCTGCACCCCTGGGACGGCATCACCGAGCCGAACTACGCGCTCGGGCCCAACCTGATCGGCACGAAGACCAACATCGTCAACATCGACGAGAGCGCGAAATATTCCTGGATCAAGGCGCCGCGCTGGCGCGGTCACGCGATGGAGGTCGGGCCGCTCGCCCGTTACGTCGTCGGCTACGCCCAGGGTCATGAATATTTCACCGAGCAGATCAACCGGACGCTGAAGACGCTCGACGTGCCGGTCACCGCCCTGTTCTCCACCCTCGGCCGCACCGCGGCCCGGGCGCTGGAATGCGAGTGGGCGGCGGAAATGCAGCGCTACTTCATGGACAAGCTGATCGCCAACATCAAGGCCGGCGACTCCGCCACCGCCAACGTGGAGAAGTTCGATCCCGCAACCTGGCCGACAGAGGTCAAGGGCGTCGGCTTCACCGAAGCGCCACGCGGTGCACTGGCGCACTGGATCAAGATCAAGGACACCAAGATCGACAACTACCAGTGCGTCGTACCCACCACCTGGAACGGCAGCCCGCGCGACAATGACGGCAACATCGGCGCCTTCGAAGCCTCGCTCATGAACACCAAGGTGGAGCGGCCGGAAGAACCCGTCGAAATCCTGCGTACCCTGCATTCCTTCGACCCGTGCCTTGCCTGCTCCACCCATGTCATGGGTCCGGACGGCGAGGAACTGGCCGAAGTCAAGGTGCGCTGAGGGAGGAAAGATCATGTCGAACGCAATGAAAACCACACTCGCCTTCGTCGGGATCGCCGCGGTCGCCGTTTCGCCGGCGCTGGCGCATACCGGAGGCGTCGTCACGGGCTTCGGGGCCGGGGTGTCCCACCCCGTCCTCGGCGTCGATCACCTGCTGGCCATGGTCGCCGTCGGGCTCTGGTCGGCGGCACAGCCAAGGGAAAAGGCCTGGCAGGCACCGGTCCTGTTCGTACTCCTGCTTGCCGCCGGAGCGGGCCTCGGCCTTGCCGCCATGCCGCTTCCGTTTGTCGAGCCGGGCATTCTCGCCTCGATCTTCGGGCTCGCTGTTCTGCTCGTGGCAGGCCGCCGCATCCCGTCGACGTTCGCACTGACCGTCATCGGCATCTTCGCGTTGTTGCACGGCCATGCTCATGGGGCGGAAGCCGCGGGCGCGATCGGCGCCTATATGGCCGGTTTCCTTATCACAAGTGCCGCCCTGCACCTGACCGGCTATGGCGTCGGCCGGGTTCTCGCAACCACACGGCACGGCCTTGCCGCATCGGGCCTGGCGGTTCTCACCGCCGGCCTCGTGCTCGCCGGCGGATAGGAGGGCGCGATGACCGTTGAGACCACCGCCCACAAGGAAGAGGCCGTCTATGTCTATGAGGCCCCGGTGCGCATCTGGCACTGGGTCAATGCCCTGGCGATCCTCGTCCTCGGCGTCACCGGATACCTGATCGGGTCGCCGTTGCCGTCCATCCATGGCGAGCCGTCGTTCCACTTCCTGTTCGGCTGGATCCGGTTCCTGCATTTTACCGCCGGCTACATCCTGGCCGTCGGCATTCTGCTCCGGATCTACTGGGCCTTCGTCGGCAACAAGCATGCCCGGCAGATCTTCCTGCCGCCGGTCTGGCGGGGGAGCTTCTGGAAGGAACTCGTTCACGAGGTCAAGTGGTATGCCATGATCACCCGTGCGCCGATGAAATACGCCGGCCACAATCCGCTCGCGACGATCGTCATGCATGTCATGTTCGTCTGGACGATCGTCTTCATGATCGTCACCGGCTTCGCGCTCTACGGCGAAGGCACCGGAATGGGCTCCTGGCAGTACACGATGTTCTCAAGCTGGGTCATTCCCCTGTTCGGCCAGAGCCAGGACGTTCATACCTGGCATCACCTGGGCCTGTGGGTGATCGTGTGCTTCGTCATCGTCCACGTCTATGCCGCTGTCCGCGAGGACATCATGTCCCGGCAGTCGATCATCTCCTCGATGTTCTCCGGCTGGCGGACCTTCCGGGATGACAAGCCGATGGATGACCGGCACTGACTTTATTCAGACTGTGCGCATCACAGTTCCCTGCGGCGGGACCGGTTCGGTTCCGCCGCTTTTTTGTTCCGGATTGGATTCCTCGTTTCCAATCGGGGCTGCCTGGGCGGCTTCCTGGAACCGGCCTTCAATCACGATTGGATACTTTCTTTCCATTTATTTTTCAAAACGGATACTATTTAAACATACAGATATCGTCTTTTGATGAAAAATACTGAAAAAACAACAAGATAAGAACCGCCAAAGGTCTGGCACAGCTCTTGCGATACCTGTTTTGTCCCGCACGTTCATGAAGCGCTTCGAATGCGCCGGCGGGGCAGAGGATTGCATCACACCCATTGGGAGGTGACTGCAAGAGGGAGGAATGCATTGTGACGTCTGACGCACCTGCCGTGCTCGTTCTCGGCATCGGAAACCTGTTGTGGGCCGACGAAGGCTTCGGCGTTCGCGCGGTCGAGGAATTCCATCGCCACTACGAAACGCCGGACAATGTCCGCGTCATGGACGGCGGCACTCAAGGCGTCTATCTCGTCCAGCACATACGCGATGCCGACATCCTGATCGTCTTCGACGCGGTCGACTACGGCCTGCCGCCCGGAACGTTGAAGCGGGTCGAAGGGTCGGAAGTCCCGAAATTCCTCGGTGCCAAGAAGATCTCCCTGCACCAGACCGGCTTTCAGGAAGTGCTCGCCATGTCGGAGATGCTGGGCGACTACCCCGACCATCTGCTGCTCATCGGCGTCCAGCCGGTGGAGCTCGAAGACTACGGCGGCAGCCTCAGGCCCGCGGTCAAGGCGCAGATCGGCCCTTCCATCGATCTTGCCCTTTCCTTCCTGAAGGAACATGGCGTTTCCGTCTCCCCGCGCAGCCGCCCGCTCGGCGAAGACGACACCATTGCCTCCCTGGAAATGACCCTAGGCCGCTACGAGACCGGACGGCCGGACGAGACCCAGGCTGTCCGCCATGGTGACAGCCGGGTGATCGCCGATGACCGCTGGCGCGGGCCGGAAGACTTCGAGGCGGAAATGGAACGGCTCGTCAACACCACGGCGGGGTCGACCTGATGTGCATAGGCGTCCCCATGCAGGTGCTTTCCGTTTCCGGACTGACCGCCCGATGCCGGAGCCGAACCGCGGAACAGGTGATCGATCTCAGCCTCGTCGGCGAGGTCGCGCCGGGGACCTGGCTGATGGTGTTTCTGGGCGCTGCCCGCGAGGTCCTCACCGAGGAAGCGGCAAGACAATCAGCCGACGCGATCGAAGCACTGGAAATGGCCATGCGCGGAGAAACGGATTTCGAGCATCTCTTCGCCGACCTGATCGACCGGGAACCGACCCTGCCGGACTTCCTGCAGCCCGCCGTTGCGAAACCCTCCAACCCTTGAGGCAAAACTCATGTTTTCACCGCTATTGCAATCGATCATCGACCGGGAAGGCTATGACGTCGTCACTCATGACACCCTGGACGAGATCGCCCAGGCCCATGACTTCGTCATGCTGTTCTTCGCCGGCGACGCGGCGCGTCTGGCGGAAAGCAACGATGTCGCCGTTGTCCTGCCGGAACTCGACAAGGCGCTCGGCGGGCATGTCACACCCTTGATCGTTTCCCGCGACAGCGAGCGGGAGTTGCAGCGCCGCTATCTCTTCAATGCCTTTCCGGCAATCGTGTTCCTGCGCCGCGGCGACTATCTCGGCGTCCTGCAGGGCATTCTCGACTGGGCCGATTACCAGGTCCAGATCCCGGAAATCCTGGCGCGCGAGCCGAGCGATCCGCCGCCATTCAAATTCCCAGACGGTTGCGGCGTAGCGCCAGAGGGCCTGACCCACTGATCTTCGGGTGCACAGTTTCTAATTTGAGGGAGAGGACGGAACATGAGCAATCCAATCGGATCGATGGTCGGGCCGGGCAGCCAGCCGGCGGATGAGGACGGCGGCGTTCTGGACTACATGTCCATGCCATCCGGCATGATGATCTTCGCGGCGCCCGACCTGCCGGAGCCGGAAGACACGGAAGATCTCGCCGCGGGCAAGGCCGCTCTGGAGGACTTGCTGCAGCTGCTCGAAAGCTACGACCCGTCCGCCGCGGCCGGCCGTGCGGACTTCAGCAAGCTCGATGCCGCCAATCTCGAACTGGTCAACCAGGTGCTTGGCGAGGGCGAGGTCTCGGTGATCGGCGGCGCGGCGCTGCAGGCGCAGGAATCCGTTCTTGCCGGTGTATGGCGGGTCCGGGAAGCCGATGCGGACGGCAGGCTCGTCGCCGACTATGCGGAAGTCTCTCCCTTTCCCGAAGGCGTTCTGACGAAAGCCTTCGACGGCGCCCAGGCGCAGATCGCGATACCCGACCGTTTCGGCCCCAATATCTTCAATGCGCCGCCGCTGCTGCCGGAAATCAATGACTACGTCGCCCGCTCCGAAGGGGCGGCCCTGCCCCATGTCATCAACCTGTCGCTGCTGCCGCATACCGAGGAGGACCTCGGCCTTCTCAACGACCTTCTCGGCCGGGGCGAAATCACGATCCTGTCGCGCGGCTACGGCAACTGCCGGATCACGGCGACGGCCACGAAGAATGCGTGGTGGGTCCAGTTCTACAATTCGCAGGACACGCTGATCCTGAACACGATCGAGATCTGCCGCATTCCCGAAGTGGCCTGCGCTGCACCGGAGGACATCGCCGACTCCGCAGACCGTCTGAACGAAATTCTGGAGGTCTACCGATGACAGCCGGTTTTTTCGCAGGCTCCTACGGCGGCGACGCCAGCAAGATCGGGCCGAAGACGAAGCTCGAATGCAAGATCTGCTGGCACGTCTACGATCCGGTTGAAGGCGACGACTACTGGCAGATCCCGGCAGGCACGCCGTTCGCCGCCCTGCCGGATCACTGGACCTGCCCGGAATGCGACGCCGGCAAGGACGGCTTCATGGTGATCGGGGAAAGCTGACATGGTCGATGCCGCAGCCATTTCCGAACGTCTGGAAACCTGCTTCCGGCAGGTGCACTCCGAACGCATGGACGGGGTTCCGATACTGAACGATGCGCTTGAGGTACGCGCCGTCGGGACGCATGCCTGGAACGGCTTCTGGCTGAGCATCCTGATCACCCCCTGGTTCATCAATGTGGTCCTGCTGCCTCAGGAAACGGACGGGGTTATAATCCGTACCGGCGAAAAGCGGATGTTCGGCTTTCCCGCCGGATCCTTCGAATTCATCCGTGGACATGAGGACGATCTCGGTTCTATCTGGATGTGCTCGCTGTTCTCGCCGGTGTTCGAGTTTACGGACATGGAAACCGCTGAAGCCGCGGCCGAAGCGGCACTGACCGAATTGTTCGAATCCGAGGACGAAGACAACGACGCCGACCGCGACATGCAGAAGATCTGGCGCGGCGAATGGCCGGATGCCGAAAGCGGCGTCCAGGAGGAGATCGATGCAGACGCCGAACCTGTGGCAGCCCTGGAAGATGAAGACGAAGCCGCCGCGCCATCCGCCTTCAGCCGGCGCGGCCTTTTGACCGGAAAACTCCGGGAGACGAACTTGTGAGCACCGAAGGGAAAGTCCTGATCGAGCTGCCGGCCAGGCCCGGCACACCGGTTGGCGTGACCTTCCGTCCGCCGGCCGACGTCACCCGTCTTTTCATCGGCAAGACGCCGGAAGAGGTACTCAGGCTCGTCCCGGCGCTTCACAGCGTCTGCGCGACCGCCCAGACCCATGCGGCAGTTCTGGCCCTGGAAGGCGCGCTCGACATAACGGTGGCCGACGAGACCGCTCGCGCACGGCAGGCGTTGACGATGATGGAGTGTCTGCGGGAACATGGACTGCGGGCAATCATGGACTGGCCAAGGCTCATGGGACAGACGGCAGACAATTTGGCGGCACGGCAGGCTATGACCATCCTGCCTCGGTTCCAGACCGCGCTGTCGGAAGCGTCGGCACCCTTCTCTCTTGGCGCAAAGGTCTCCATGACCAGGGAGCCGCTGTACCGGATCATCGCGGAAGCCGCAGAGTTCCTGAAGGCGACCGTCTTCGGCGAGCCACTTGACCGCTGGCTGTCGCGCCGCGGCCCTGACTCCCTTCGCGGCTGGGCGGAATCTGCAAAGACCGCGGCCGGCCGGTTCATCTTGTGGCTGTTTGCGACCGACCGCTTCTGCGTCGCCGCCTTCCCACCGGTCCGCCTTCCGGAGTTCGACGCCCGCACCCTGCCGGCCTGGCTTTCAACCGAAAGCGAAAACGGAATGGCGGAAGCCACATCCTACATCCGTCGCGCGGACGACCCGCTTCTGACAGGTCTCGGCACGCCGGGCCTTGGTGCCCGCTTTATCGCCCGTCTGGTCGAACTGGCGCGGCTTCCGGGTGAAATGCTCGCCGTCCTGACCGAAAAAACCCGTCCGGCCCCGGCGATCCGGGACGAAACCGGAACGGGATACGGAGCGGTGCAAGCTGCGCGCGGCCCGCTGATCCATACCGCGACGATCGAGCAGGATCGTGTCACCACCTATCGGATGCTGCCGCCAACGGAGCGGAATTTCGCGAGCCACGGCATCGCCGCCCGCTGTCTGGATGATCTTCGTGCCGCGAATGAAGACGAACGGCGCCTGCGCGCCAACCTGGTCGTCAATGCCATCGACCCTTGTTTCGCCTATGAAGTGAGGACCGGGTGATGCACGAAATGTCCATTTGCGAGAGCATTCTCGGGCTTCTCCGGGACCAGGCGCAAGCTCAGGATTTTTCAAAGGTGGAGCGGGTCTGCCTCGAGATCGGTCCACTCTCCGGCGTGGAGATCGAGGCGCTGAAATTCGGCTTCGACGTGGTCATGCGCGACACGCTCGCCGATGGCGCCCGGCTGGAGATTATCGAAACACCCGGTACGGCCTGGTGCATGCCCTGCGGGCAGAGCGTTGCCATCGAAGAGCGTTTCGATGCCTGCCCTCTCTGCGGCTCGCACCAGTTGCAGGTGACGGGCGGCGAGGAACTTCGGATCAAGGAACTGGAGGTCAACTGATGTGTACGGTTTGCGGTTGCGGCGACGGCGAGGTTCGCATCGAGGGCAAGGGTGATGGCCATCAGCACGGTCACGCCCACATCCACGAACACGCACATGACCATCATCACCATCACGATGGGCACGACGGCCACCACCACCATCATCACGACCATTCCTATGATCATGGTGCCCATCATTACGGCGAAGGCCCGGCCGGAACCTCCGTGCCCGGCATGAGCCAGACGCGGCTGATCCAGCTGGAACAGGACATCCTGTCGAAGAACAACACCTATGCAGCGAAAAACCGCCGGTTCTTTGCCGACCGCGGCATTCTCGCGCTCAATCTTGTCTCCAGCCCCGGCTCCGGCAAGACGACGCTTTTGGTGAAGACCATCGAAATGCTGGCCGGACGGCTGAAGCCTTATGTCATCGAGGGCGACCAGCAGACCTCGGCCGACGCGGACCGGATTCGCGCTACCGGCGCGCCCGCGATCCAGGTCAACACCGGCAAGGGCTGCCATCTCGACGGCCACATGGTCGGCCATGCGCTGGAGCATCTTGCACCGGCGGACGGCAGCGTTGTCTTCATCGAGAATGTCGGCAATCTGGTCTGCCCGGCGGCTTTCGATCTCGGCGAGGCCCACAAGGTGGCGATCCTGTCGGTGACCGAAGGCGAGGACAAGCCGCTGAAATACCCGGACATGTTCGCCGCCAGCGACCTGGTGCTTCTGAACAAGACCGACCTGCTGCCCCATCTCGATTTCGATGTGGAAGCAGCGATTACCAACGCCCGCAAGGTCAATCCGGCAATCAAGGTGCTGCAGGTCTCCGCCCGCACGGGCGAAGGCATGCCCGGCTGGTGCGCCTGGATCGAGGCGGCGCGGGCCATGCAGCTTGCCGGCCATCCGGCCGGTGCGGCCGCGGAATAAGGGAGAGCGATATGTGCCTGGCAATTCCGGCAAGGGTGGTTGAACTGGAAGACGGCAACATTGCCGTCGTCGCGCTCGAAGGGGTGAAGAAGCGGATTTCCGTCGCCCTCGTGGAAGACATCGAGGTCGGTGACTATGTCCTGATCCATGTCGGCTACGCGCTGCACAAGGTCAGCCCGGAAGAGGCTGCCCGGACTCTGCAGCTGATGGCGGAGGCCGGCGTGCTTTCGGAAGAACTCGCCGAAATCGGGGAGAGCGCAGCATGAAATACGTCGACGAATTCAGGGACCGCAATCTTGCCGAAAAGCTCGCCAAGGCAATCGCCACTGAGGCGGATCCGTCGCGGCACTATTACCTGATGGAATTCTGCGGCGGTCACACCCATGCGATCTTCCGCTATGGGGTCCAGGACCTGATGCCGGACAACGTCACCTTCGTTCACGGCCCCGGCTGCCCGGTCTGCGTCCTGCCCGTGCGCCGCCTGGACGATGCCGTGGAACTGGCGGAACGCCACGGCGTCATCCTGTGCACCTATGGCGACATGATGCGGGTGCCGGGCACCAAGCAGCGCTCGCTGATCCGGGCGAAAGCGGACGGCGCCGACATTCGCATGATCTATTCGACCGCCGACGCCCTGAAGATCGCCCGCGACAATCCGGACCGGGAGGTCGTCTTCTTCGCCATCGGTTTTGAGACGACGACCCCGCCGACGGCCGTTGCGATCCTGCAGGCCGAGGCCGAAGGCCTCACCAATTTCTCCGTCTTCTGCAACCATGTGCTCACCCCGGCCGCCATCGGACATGTCCTCGGGTCGCCCGATCCCCGGGATCTGGAACAGGTCCGGATCGATGGATTTCTCGGGCCGTCCCATGTCAGCGCGGTCATCGGTTCCAAACCCTACGAGGCGGGCGCCGAACTCTACCGCAAACCCGTGGTGATCTGCGGGTTCGAACCGCTGGATGTGATGCAGTCCGTGCTGATGCTGATCCGCCAGATCAACGAGGGCCGGTACGAGGTGGAGAACCAGTACACCCGTGTCGTCACGCGTGAGGGCAACACGAAGGCCCAGGCGCTCGTCGACAAGGTGATGGAGCGCCGCGACGAATTCGAATGGCGCGGACTGGGCACGGTACCCGACAGCGCGCTGAAGATCCGCGAGTGCTACGCCGCCTTCGACGCGGAAAAGCGCTTCGCCGTCAGCGAAAAGCAGTCGCGCGAGGTCAAGTCGTGCGAATGCCCGGCGATCCTGCGCGGCGCGAAAAAGCCGACCGACTGCAAGCTGTTCGGCACGGTCTGCACCCCGGAAAATCCGATGGGCTCCTGCATGGTGTCTTCGGAAGGCGCCTGCGCTGCCTACTGGAGCTATGGACGGTTCCGCGAACCGGCGAAGAAAAAGGAGGCGGCAGCATGAACAAGATCGACGATCGTCTCTCGTTCCGCACCGGGTCGGTAGACATGACCCATGGCGGCGGCGGCCGGGCCATGGCGGAGCTGATCCGCGACCTGTTTCACCGCCATCTCTCCAATCCGATCCTGGATCAGGGCCATGACGCAGCCCGCTTCCGCGTGCCCGCCGGCCGGCTGGTGATGTCCACCGATGGCCACGTGATCTCGCCGCTGTTCTTTCCCGGCGGCGACATCGGCTCGCTCGCCGTCCACGGCACCCTGAACGACGTCGCCATGGCCGGCGCCAGGCCGCTCTACATGACCGCCGGCTTTATTCTGGAAGAAGGCTTTCCGCTCGCCGATCTGGAACGGATCGTGCTCTCCATGGCCCATGCCGCGCGCGAGGCCAACGTGCCGATCGTGACCGGCGACACCAAGGTGGTGGAAAAGGGCAAGGGCGACGGCGTTTTCATCACCACGACCGGCCTCGGTGTCGTGCCGGACGATGTCTATATCGCCGTCGGCAATGCCCGGCCCGGCCAGGCGATCCTGGTCTCCGGGTCCATGGGCGACCATGGTGTCGCGATCCTGTCCAAACGGGAAAACCTGGAATTCGAAACCGAGATCCGCTCCGACAGCGCAGCACTTCACACGCTGGTCGCAGCCATGGTCACGGAAGTGCCCGGCATCGCCGTTCTGCGCGATCCGACCCGCGGCGGCCTGGCGGCCACCTTGAACGAGATCGCCCGGACCGCGCGTGTCGGCATGATGCTCGACGAAGCCGCCATTCCGGTAAAGCCCGATGTTGCCGCCGCATGCGAGTTGCTCGGTCTCGATCCGCTCTATGTCGCCAACGAGGGCAAGCTGATCTGCCTGTGCGAGGCGGAAGACACCGAGCGACTGCTGGAAGTCATGCGGCGCCATCCGCTCGGGGCGCAGGCGGCCGTTATCGGCGAGGTGGTCGAGGATGAAAACGGCCTTGTGCGCATGAAAACCGGGTTTGGAGGACAGCGCGTCGTCGACTGGTTAGCCGGCGAACAGCTGCCGCGGATATGTTGAGGGCTGCTTCATGACCGACCTGCCCACGATCCTTCTGATCGACGACGAGATCCGCTCGCTGGAGTCCCTGGAACGGATCCTGTGCGACGATTTCGAGGTCAGGACCGCCGCGACCATCGAGGACGCCAACGCCATTCTGGAACAGGACTGGATCCAGGTGATCCTGTGCGACCAGCGCATGCCCCAGCAGTCCGGAGTGGAGTTTCTGAAATCCGTGCGCCAGCGCTGGCCGGACATCATCCGCATGATCGTCTCCGGCTACACGGACGCCCATGACATCATCGACGGCATCAACGAGGCCGGGATCTTCCAGTACATCACCAAGCCTTGGCATCCGGAAAACCTGATCCTGACCCTGCAGAACGCCTGCCGCCTCTACGCGCTTCAGCGCGAGAACGAGCTGCTCGCGATCGAGCTGAAGATGTCTCCCTCCGGTGCGCGCAAGGTTGTTGCCGACCGCCGCGAGACCTTGCGCAAGGATTACGATTTCGACGACGGCATCATCCGCGGCAAGGCGAGCCCGATGAACGACGTCTGCGCCACCCTGCGTCAGGTCGCTCCCTATGATGTGCCGGTGCTCCTGTGCGGCTCCTCCGGTACGGGCAAGGAACTCGCGGCCCGCGCGCTGCATTACGGTTCGCTGCGCTGGAACAAGCCCTTCGTGGTGGAAAACTGCGGCGCGCTGCCCGACCAGTTGCTGGAAAGCGAACTCTTCGGCCACAAGCGCGGTGCCTTCACCGGCGCGGTCGAGGATCACGTCGGCCTGTTCGAACGGGCAAGCGGCGGCAGCGTCTTTCTTGACGAGATTGGCGAAGTCTCTCCCGCCTTCCAGGTCAAGCTGCTGCGCGTGCTTCAGGAAGGCGAAATCAGGCCCGTCGGCAGCGCCAAGACGCGCAAGGTTGACATCCGGGTGATCGCCGCCACCAACAAGAACCTGGAAGACGAGGTCAAGGCCGGCCGGTTCCGCGCCGATCTCTATTACCGCCTCGCCGGCATGGTGATCCGCATGCCCGACCTGAAGGACCGGCGCGGCGACATTCCCGTCCTCGCCCGGGCTCTCCTGTCCCGCGCCATGGATCATCTGGGCAAGCAGGTGCAAGGCTTCTCCGACGAAGCGCTGGAATGCATGCAAACCTATCACTGGCCCGGAAACGTGCGCGAGCTGCAGAACGAGATCCAGCAGATGCTGGTCATGGGCAAGGAAGACACCCTGCTCGGCGCCGATCTCCTGTCCCGCCACATCCTGCGCGCCGACCGCAGCCAGGATCAGGAAGATGCAGACATGCTCGACGATCTGGAAGGCACCCTCAAGGACCGGGTGGCCCAGGTGGAAAGCCGGATCATCCGCGAGACGCTGATCCGCAACCGCTGGAACAAGTCCAAGGCAGCGCGCGAACTGGGCTTGTCACGGGTCGGCCTTCGCAGCAAGCTGGAACGTTACGAGCTGGAAAAGATCAAGCCGCTGCCGTCTGTACGCAGGGCAGCCAGCTAACCGGGTAGGATCATGGTAACGCGTCTGCCAGGAAGTCATGCCGCTCTCGATCTCGTCGTGCCGAAGCTGAGCGGCGCGATCGAGGGAACCGGCGACAATGTCTGGATCGAGGTGATCCAGAAGATGGACGAGGTCTATACGGATCTCGTCGATTCCCAGACGGCGCTCGAAGAACAGAACGCGCGCCTGGAGGAAGCCCAGGATTTCATCGGCTCCGTGCTCGGCGCCATGACCGACGTGCTGGTCGCCTGCGATACCGAGGGCCGCATCCAGCAGGTCAATCCGGCGCTGGAAGCCATCGTCGGCAAGAAGGAGCGGACGCTGATCGGCCAGCCGATCGCCGAGTTATTTCAGGAAAAATCACAAGGCGTTGTTACAGGCTTCCTTCAGGCCCTGCGCACTGGCGGAAAGGTGTCCCAGCGCGACGTCTCGCTGGCGGCGACCGACAGCCAGAACGCCCTGATCTCGACCATCTGCACCGCCCGGCATGATCATCGCGGCCGCCTGGTCGGAATGGTGCTGGTGGGCCGGCCCGTCGGCGAACTGAAACGCGCCTATCGCGATCTCGACGCCGCCCAGGAAAAGCTCACCCGGACGCAACAGCAGCTGTTCGTGTCGGAAAAGATGGCCGCCCTCGGCCGGCTTGTCGCCGGGGTCGCCCACGAACTCAACAACCCGATCAGTTTCGTTTTCGGCAACATGTATGCGCTGAAGCGCTACGGCGCGGCGATCACCCGCTACCTGACCGCCTGCGACGAGGAAAAGACCCGCGACGAGATGAAGACCCTGCGCAAGGACCTGAAGATCGACCAGGTCCTGCGCGACATCGGCCCGCTGGTCGACGGCACCCTGGAAGGCGCGGAGCGTGTGCGCGACATCGTTCAGGAACTGCGCCGGTTCTCCTCCAACCAGCAGGAACAGCCCGAGGATTTCAACGTGGTCCGGCTGATCCGCACCGCGGCCGACTGGGTGATCAAGGCACAGCGGGTGAAGCCGGAGCTGCGGCTGGAGCTGCCCGATCGTCTCGATATGACCGGGCGCAAGGGCCAGATGCACCAGATCGTCGTCAACCTGGTGCAGAACGCCGCCGATGTGCTCGACGGCCGTCCGGACGGGGAAATCGTCATTTCCGGCGAACGCCAGGGCGACGATATCGTCCTCCGGGTCGCCGACAACGGCACCGGCATTGCCGATGCCCACCGGGACAAGATTTTCGAACCGTTCTTCACCACCAAGCCGATCGGCTCCGGCACCGGGCTCGGGCTCTACGTCAGCTACAACATGGCGGCCAAACAGGGCGGCCATCTTTCTGTCGAGAACCGCCCGGAAGGCGGCGCCGAATTCATCCTGAGGGTCCCCGCGGATGTCCGCAATGAAGGCTGAGGAAAAAGCACCTGTCCGCCTGTTCTGGCTTCAGTCCGGCGGTTGCGGCGGCTGTTCGCTGTCCCTGCTCGGGGCGGAAGCGCCCGATCTTGTGACCGTGCTGGAAGCAGCCAACATCGAGGTGCTGTGGCATCCCTCGCTCAGCGTTTCCAGCGGCGCCGAGGTCATCGACCTGATGGAACGGATCTCTGACGGCTCGGAACCGCTCGATATCCTGTGCCTGGAAGGGTCCGTCATGCGCGGTCCGAACGGCACCGGGAAGTTCCACATCATGGCGGGAACAGACCGTCCGGTGATGGACTGGGTCGAGGCGCTGGCAAAGAAGTCCCGTTATGTGATCGCTGTCGGCAGCTGCGCGGCCTTCGGCGGCATCACGGCGGCAGGCTCCAACGAGGTCGATGCCTGCGGCCTTTCCTATGACGGACGCAAACCCGGCGGGTTGCTCGGAGCCGATTTCCGGTCCGCGGCCGGACTGCCGGTGATCAATGTCGCCGGCTGCCCGATCCATCCCGGCTGGCTGACCGAAACCCTGCACCAGATCGCCGCCGGCCGCTTTACCACCCGCGACATCGACGAGTGGGAACGGCCGCTGTCCTACACCATGCATCTGGTCCACCACGGCTGCGCCCGCAACGAATTCTACGAGTTCAAGGCAAGTGCGGAGCGCCTGTGCGATCTGGGCTGCATGATGGAAAACCTCGGCTGCAAGGGCACCCAGGCCCGCGCCGATTGCAACATGCGCGCCTGGAACGGCGCCGGGTCGTGTCTGGACGGCAATTACCCCTGCATCAACTGCACCGCTCCCGGTTTCGAGGAACCGGGCCACGGCTTTACCGAGACGCCGAAGATCTCCGGCATTCCGGTCGGCCTGCCGACGGACATGCCCAAGGCCTGGTTCGTGGCGCTTGCGTCGCTCTCCAAGGCCGCGACCCCGAAACGCCTGAAGGAAAACGCCGTCGCCGATCACTTCCGCCAGCCCCCCGTCGACAAACAGAAGAAAAGGTAACGACCTTGGGAAGTAGGGGTTCATGAGCCGCCTGATTGTTGGACCGTTCAACCGCGTGGAAGGCGATCTGGAAGTCAAGCTCGACATCCAGGACGGCGCTGTTCGTCAGGCACAGGTGGTCTCGCCGCTGTACCGGGGCTTTGAGCGGATCCTCACCGGCAAGGCGCCGTTCGATGCCCTCGTCTATGCGCCGCGGATCTGCGGCATCTGTTCCGTGTCGCAATCCGTCGCCGCGGCAAAGGCCCTGTCGGCAGCCATGGGTCTCGGCATGCCGGCGAACGGCGAACGCGCGGTCAGTCTGATCCACGCAACGGAAAACGTCGCCGACCACCTGACCCATTTCTACCTGTTCTTCATGCCGGACTTCGCCCGCGAGGTGTATGCCTCTGAAAGCTGGTACGAAGACGCCCGCGACCGGTTCACCGCCATCAAGGGCACGGCGGCGCAGGATATGCTGCCCGCCCGCGCCCAGTTCATGCATGTCCTCGGCCTGCTTGCCGGCAAGTGGCCGCACACGCTCACTGTCCAGCCCGGCGGATCGACCCGCTCGGTGGCAGCCGGAGAAGTCGCACGCCTCGCCGCGATCCTCGCCGCCTTCCGGCGCTTCCTGGAACGGCATCTTTACGGCGACCGGCTGGAACGGATCGCAGGTCTGTCGTCGGCGGACGAGCTTGCCGCCTGGGCGGAGGAAAAACCTGCCATCAGCAGCGACTTCCGCCGCTTCCTGCAGTATGCGCAAGAACTGGATCTGGCCGCCCTCGGCCCTTCCACCGGCCGCTACATGAGCTTCGGCGCCTATGGAACGGAAAGCAGCCCCCTGTTCGGTCGAGGCCTTTACGTCAACGGCGCTCCGGGCGAGCTCGACCCGCAGCAGATCACCGAAGACCTGAGCCACGCCTGGTATGCGGCTTCCGACGGACCGCTGGCCCCGTTCGAAGGCGCAACCCAGCCAGATGCGGAGAGAAGCGAGGCCTACAGCTGGTGCAAGGCCCCCCGGCTCAGTGGCGACGTTGTCGAAGTCGGCGCGCTGGCGCGCCAGCTCGTCGACGGTCATCCGCTGATCCGCGATCTGGTCGCGGCCTCGGGAGGCAATGTCTTTACCCGGGTCGTAGCCCGCGTGCTGGAGATCGCGATGGTCGTGATCGCCATGGAACAATGGGCCAATGAGCTGGTGCCGGAACAACCCTTCATCGCGCACGGACAGCTGCCGGAAACCGGCGAAGGTGTCGGTCTGACCGAAGCGGCACGGGGATCGCTCGGCCACTGGCTCCGGATCGAAAAAGGCCGGATCGCCAACTACCAGATCATCGCACCGACGACCTGGAACTTCTCGCCTCGTGATGAAAACGGCGTCCCCGGCGCGCTGGAACAGGCGCTCGCCGGCGCACCGGTGCGCCCAGGCGAGACCGAGCCGGTCGCGGTCCAGCACATCGTCCGCTCCTTCGACCCCTGCCTCGTCTGCACGGTGCATTGAGGCGGTCATGGGCACGCAAACGGCAGAGCGGACCGGCCGGCGCATCAGGATAAAGGGACTGGTGCAGGGCGTCGGCTTCCGGCCTCACGTCTGGCGCCTTGCCACGGACCACGGCATTTCCGGCTCGGTCCGCAATGACGGCGAAGGGGTCGAGATCGACGCCTGGGCGGAGGCGGACCGACTCGACCGGTTTCTGGCCGCCATCCGTTCCGAAGCGCCGCCGCTCGCCCGTATCGACAGCATCTCCTTCAAGGACCTTTCCGAGCCTTCCCCCGGCACGGCCTTCGAGATCGTCAAAAGCGTCGATGGCACAGTCTCGACCGGGATCGTTCCCGATGCGGCCACCTGCCCGGCCTGCCTCGCCGATATCCGCGATCCCGAGAACCGGCGTTACGGCTATGCGTTTACCAACTGCACCCATTGCGGACCGCGGCTTTCGATCGTGCGCGCCATACCCTATGACCGGGCCAACACGTCCATGGACGCGTTTCCCATGTGCGAGGCCTGCCGCTCGGAATACGAAGACCCCGGCGACCGGCGCTTCCACGCCCAGCCGAACGCCTGTCCGGTGTGCGGTCCGAAGCTGTGGCTGGAGGACAAAACCGGCCCCGTCGATTGCGCCGATCCCTTGCAGGAAACCGCCCGCCGGATCGGTCAGGAACAGATCGCGGCGATCAAGGGCATCGGCGGCTTTCATCTGGCCTGCGACGCGCTCAACGAGACCGCTGTCACCGAACTGCGCCGGCGCAAGCGGCGCCCGGTCAAGCCGCTGGCCCTGATGGCAGCAAGCCTGTCGGAGATCCGGAAATATTGTCGGGTCACGCCAGCCGAAGAAGCGCAGCTCAAAAGCGCTGCCGCACCGATCGTATTGCTCGAAGTTCAAGGGGAACCCCTCGCCCCCTTTATAGCCCCCGGGCAGGATCGGCTCGGCTTCATGCTGCCTTACACGCCCCTGCATCACCACTTGCTGGCCGCAGTCGACGGACCTCTCGTGTTCACCTCGGGCAATCTCTCCGACGAACCACAGGCGATCGATAATGACGATGCCCGGGGCCGCCTCTCGGAGATTGCCGATGTCTGGCTGATGCACGACCGGGAGATCGTGAACCGGCTCGACGATTCCGTCGTACGGATCGATGCGCCGGGTCCCCAGATCCTGCGCCGCGCCCGTGGTTTTGCCCCGGCGCCGCTGGTGCTCCCGGACGCATTCCAGGAAAGCCTGCCGGTGCTCGCCATGGGCGGCGAACTGAAATCCACCTTCTGCCTGCTCAAGGACGGTCAGGCGATCCTGTCCCAGCACCTCGGCGATCTGGAAGAAGCCGCCACCCACGCGGAATACCGCCGGACGCTTGCGCTCTACCGGCAGATCTTCCGGCACGACCCGAAGGTGATCGCCGTCGACTGCCATCCGGATTACCTGTCGACCCAGTGGGGCGAAGCGTTAGCCCGCGAGACCGGTGCCCGCATTGTCCCCGTCCAGCACCATCACGCCCATCTCGCCGCCTGTCTTGCCGACAACGGCATCGCTCCGGGCGAAGACCTGTCCCTCGGTGTCATTCTGGACGGTCTCGGCCTTGGCAACGACGGCACCATCTGGGGCGGAGAGATCCTGCTCGGCGGCTATCGGGGCTTTGAACGCAAAGGTCACTTCCTGCCCGTGGCCCTCCCCGGCGGGGCCAAGGCCATCCGGGAGCCGTGGCGGAACCTGGTCGCCCATCTCACCGCCGCCTTCGGGCCGGGCTATCTGGCCTCCGTACCAAGTGGCCAATTGGCCGACGCACTAAGAGCAAAGCAGCTTCCGGTCCTCGACAAGATGATCGCCTCCGGCCTCAACGCACCGCAGTCCTCCTCCGCCGGCCGCCTGTTCGACGCCGTCGCCGCGGCGCTCGGTGTCTGCTTCGACAAACAGGATTTCGAAGGCCACGCCGGCACCGTCCTGGAATGCCTCGCCCGGCCGTACCTCGCCAGCGAAACGCCCTATCCGTTAGCGGTTGAGCAGGGAGAGCAGGCGTCGATATCGTGGGAACCGCTGTGGCGGAACCTCCTTGCCGACCTTGCGTCAGGGACGGATACCGGCCGCATCGCCGCACGGTTTCATCTAGCGCTGATCCATGGTCTTGCGGAGACAGTCAGCCAGATTAGCGCTTCCTGTGGAGTCGAACGGATCGTCCTCTCCGGCGGCGTCTTGCAGAACCAGATCCTGCACGAAGGTCTGAAGAGGCAACTCAAATGCAAGGGGCTCAATGTCCTCTCCCACCGCCACGTCCCCGCAAATGACGGCGGCCTGGCTCTGGGCCAGGCCGTTATCGGGGTATTGAGCGGAGGGTGAGACAGCGTCAACGTCCCCTTCGAACTCATGGAAAGGGGCAAGACCTTGCTCACCCACCGACCGTCATCCCGGACGCAGCGAAGCGGAGATCCGGGACCTACTCGCAGAGCCACCTGCCGCAGCTTTGACCGGGAGCACAAAGGCTCTGGAAACGAGTAGGCCCCGGGTCTCACTGCGTTCGCCCGGGGTGACGCTCCGTGGCCTCAGTTCCTCGGCAGCAGAAACCCGTCGAACAGGGCGGCGAGGTCCTGATAGCCGTCGAGGGGCAGCACATGGGCGATGTACTGGTCCGGACGAACGACGACGATGCAGCCCTTGTCCCGGTCGATGCCGCGCATGTCGTAAATGTCGTTGCCGCTCTTCACGTCGGCGCAGAACATCTTCTCCCGGTCGGTCAGCTGGTACTTGCCCTTCTTCGGCAGCAGCATCGACGGCATGGCTTCCAGTTCAAGATCGCGGAAGTACTGCTGGAACACGGCACGGACATCGATCGCGCTGTCGAGGTCAGCGCCTGAAGCCGTGTATTTCACCACCGGCGAGTCCGGGGACTGCTCGAGAAAATCGCACAGGGCGCGGATCTTCGAAGAAGCCCCCGTCGGGTCTTCCCTGTTGCCGAAGGCAAAGATGCGCCAGCGGCCGTCGGCTTCCACCGTGTGGCCCAGGTGCATCGGCTTGGCATCGCCGAGCCGGATCACCGGCGCGGAATGGAAGCGCGAACCGATCTTGAAACCTTCCGCCAGATCCTGGTGTGTGGATTCTCCCGTCAGCACCGACGGCGTGTAGACGGTCGCGACACCCGCCGTATAACGGCCGATCTGCTGGAAATGCTTCCGGACTTCGGCCGGCTCAAGCCCGTCCGGGTTTTCCGCAGACTTGACCGGCGTGCTCAGCACCCTTGCCCATGCGCTGTCGAAGTCGATCAGGTCCTGTGCAATTGCCTTGCGCTCGGCCGAATAGGTGTGCAGCAACTCTGGGCCCGAGCGCCCTTGAAGCACATAGGCGAGTTTCCAGCCGAGATTGAACGTGTCCTGCATGGAGACGTTCATGCCCTGACCCATCTTCGGGCTGTGGGTGTGGCAGGCGTCGCCGGCGATGAACACATGCGGCAGGCGGGTGGCGACCTCTTCGGCCGGCACGTCATCGAACTTGTCGCAAATGCGGTGACCGATTTCATAGACCGACCACCAGGCGGCCTCCTTCACGTCAAGCTTGTAAGGGCTCATGATCCGGTTGGCGGCGTCGATCAGGTAGTCGAGGGTGATGTTCTTGTTGGAGACACGCTCGTCTTCGGCAAGCTTGTCGAGTTCCACATAGACACGGAACAGATAACCGCCCTCGCGCGGAATGATCAGGATGCTGCCCTCATCGGCCGACTGGATCACCGACTTCATGCGGATGTCCGGATAGTCGGTCTCGGCGAGAATATCCATCACGCCCCAGGCCTGGTGCGCCGCTTCACCCTTGAGCGAACGGCCCATCGCGGTCCGCACGGCGCTGCGCGCGCCGTCGCAGCCGACCACGTATTTGGCCTTTACCGTTTCGATCTCGCCCTTGTGGGCGTCATCCACCCGCTCCAGGGTCACGGTGACCGGATAGGCATCGTTGGAGCCGCCGTTGACGACCTTCACATCCGTCACCTTGCGCGAGTAGTTCGGCGCCAGGCGGTTCGGCGAATTCAGCATCACGTCCAGATAATTGTCGTGGACGCGTGCCTGGTTCAGCACCACGTGCGGGAATTCCGACAGTCCGTCCTCGACATCCTGAATGCGATCGCTGCGGGTGATCTTCGTGCTGTCGGCCTCATCCGGCGTCCAGAAGGTGACTTCGGAAATCCAGCAGGCTTCCTTGGCGACCTTTTCGGCAAAATTGAAGGCCTGGAACATTTCCATCGTCCGGCACGCGATGCCGTCCGCCTGGCCGTGGGTGAGCGGACCTGCTTTCGGCTCAACGATCCGGGTCTTGATGTCCGGGAACTTGGAGAGCTGGGCGGCCAGCGCCAGGCCGGCCGGGCCGCAGCCGGCGATCAGCACATCGACCTCGTCGGGAAGCGTGTCCGTGTTCGCCAGATAGGCGGCATCTTCAGTCTGCTTCAGGACTTCCGGATCGCCGGTGGTGAAACCGTTCAGATGAAATTGCATGGGCGTTTCCTCCAAATTTTTCCGGCGCAGCAGTACCCGTCCGGCGCCGAGCTTGACTTTGTTCCAGCCTTGCTCGAACAAAACCTTTCCTGCGGATCATATAGTCCGTATACTGATGATCAGTATGCTGACTATTTTTGGTTTGTCAATTCGGCAGACCGCTTTTTTGGAGATGGCCGTGCAACAAATCGAGGAAATGCCGGGGCACCTGATCCGCCGGCTGCAGCAGATCTCAGTGGCGATATTTCATGCGGAAGTCGGCGCGGCCGGTTTCGATCTGACGTCCGTCCAGTATGCGGCCCTGTCCAAGGTCAATACCCATCCCGGGATCGACCAGGCGACGCTTGCCGGCCTGATCGCCTATGACCGGACCACCATCACCGGCGTGGTCGACCGTCTGGTGCAGAAGGGTTTTCTCTCTCGCGAGGTCAGCGAGACGGACCGCCGCGCCCGTGTTCTGCACATTACCGACGAGGGATTTGCAGCCCTGCAGAAGATCCAGCCGGCCGTCCTGGAAACACAGAAAATCATGCTGAGCGGGCTGAGCGAACCGGAGCAGAAGGAATTCATGCGCCTCCTGGAGAAGGCAACCTCTGCCCTGAACGACCTCAGCCGCGCACCGATGAAGACCGCGAAATCAGGTGCGGAAAAATAGGGTACGGGCTTCTAAATCGGCCGGCTAAGCCACCGCAGATCGTGCCTCAGCGCCGGGGCTTGTGCCCGACCGGAATGAGGTCGCCCGGAACGAACCGGCGCAGCAGGCCCCAGATCCCCTTCGGCTCGACCAGGATCACCCCGATGGAGATCACGCCCAGAATGATCAGGTGCCAGACGCCCAGATCGTTCAGGAATTCCCGGATCAGGAAGAACACGATGGTGCCGATGATCGGGCCCTCGAAACTGCCGACCCCGCCGATGACGACGATGAAGATGATATAGACCGTCCAGTCGAGGATGCTGAACGACGCCGGCGGCGCCACCCTGAGCTTCTGCATGGTGATGATCGCCCCGGCCATGCCGAGGAACGGCGCGACCCACAGGAAACAAAGCACCCGGGCCCGGCGCAGGTTGACGCCGATGGCCCCGGCCCCCTCCTCGTCGTCGCGCATGGCCGTCAGGCCGACGCCGATCCGCGAGCGCAGCAGGTACCAGGTGGACAGGAACGCGGCCGCCAGCAGCGCAAACGCCAGCCAGTAGACATTCGCGTAACGGTCCGGGGTCGAGGCGCCGAAGGACTTCACGAAGGAAACCGGCATGCTCTTGCCCGAGCCGCCGCCAAAGGCCGACAGCTTCCCGGCCGCCAGCATCAACGTCTCGGCGACCACCCAGCTGCCGACCGCCAAATAACCGGCGCGCAGGCGGAAGATCAGGCCCATGACCGGGATCGCGAAGATCAGCGACACGACACCGGCGAGCAGCACCGACAGGTAGGGGTCGACGCCGAGCAGAACCAGGAAGCCGAAGAAGGCATAAGCGCCGATGCCGACGAATGCATGCTGGCCCACGGTGACGATATCGGCGTAGCCGGCCAGCAGGTTCCACATCATCGCCAGCACCAGCAGCGACATGAATTCCGTTGTCAGCTGCATGCCGCGCAACGACAGGAATGCAGGAGCCGCGATCAGGAAGATGACACCGGCAATCAGCGCAAGGCGCCCGAGAAGGATGGTCGGCTTCATCGGTCAGTACCTCGGGAACAGGCCCTGCGGCCTCAGTGCGAAGATGATCAGAAAGACGATATGGCCGGCGAGCACCTGCCAGGCCGCATCGAACTGGCCGCCGACCGCCTGCGCCACGCCGAGGATGATTCCGCCGATGAGCGTACCCCACAGGCTGCCGAGACCGCCGAGCACCACCGCCTCGAAGGCGATCAAGAGCCGGCTCGGTCCGCTGGTCGGATCGAAATTGGTCCAGACCGACATGAATCCTGCGGAAATCGCGATCGTCACGCCGACGAAGCCCATGGCAAGGGCGAAGATATGCGGCGACGGCAGGCCGATCAGATTGGCGGCCGCCACATCGTCGGACACCGCCCGGATGCGGGCGCCGATCCGGGTGCGGTACAAGAGCCGGTCGAGCAGCCACACCATGAGGATCGCCGACACGAAAATCACCAGCGGCAGAACGCCCACATTGATCTCGCCGGCAACATGGATCGTGGCGTATTCGATCACCCCGCCCTGAACTTTACGCGTATCGGCGCCGTAGGTTCCCTGAAGCGCGTTCTGGATGATGATCGACAGCCCGAAGGTCACCAGGATCACCGGCAACACGTGCTGGCCGAGCACCCTTTGCAGCAGGAGACGCTGCAAAAGATACCCCCCGGCGAAGACCACCGGCAGCGTGATTGCTGCTGCCACCAGCGGCGACAGGCCGAGGCTTGTCGTCAGTGTCAGCACCAGGAAACAGACGAGCACGATCAGGTCGCCATGGGCGATGTTGATGAAGCGCATCACGCCCGCCGACAGCGACAGGCCCAGCGCGAACATGGCGTAGAGACCGCCGAGCAGGATGCCCTGGACGATCTGATTGACCCAGACGCCGGTCATTCATGCCCCCCGAAATATGATTTGATGACGTCGTCCCGGCTGACCTCGTCCGGCTTGCCGGACAGGTTCACCTTGCCCTCGAGCATGCAGTAGAACCGGTCGGCGACCGCGAGCGAGCGGCCGATGTCCTGCTCGATCAGAAGGATCGAAACGCCCCGGTCCCGGATATCCGGCAGGATCTTGTACAGTTCATCGATGATCACCGGCGCCAGTCCGAGACTGATCTCGTCGCACAAAAGAAGTTTCGGATCCGCCAGCAGGGCACGGCCGAAGGCGACCATCTGCTGCTGGCCGCCGCTGAGCTGGTTGGCCGGCTGGTTGCGACGTTCTTTCAGCACCGGAAAGAAGCCGTAGATATCCTCCCGGCTCATCCCGCCGCGCCGCCCGGTTTCCCAGCCGAGGGTCCGGTTCTCCTCGACCGTGAGCGAAGGAAACAGCCGCCGGCCTTCGGGCACCAGCGCCACCCCCTGCTTCACGATGTCCGGCGTTCCCCTGCCGACAAGGCTTTGCCCCTCGAAGCGGATGTCGCCCTCGACCTTCGGCACCTGGCCGACGATAGCCTTTAAGAGCGACGACTTGCCGGCGCCGTTGGCGCCGATGATCGAAACGATCTCGCCTTCCCCGACGTCGATCGAGACGTCCAGGAGCGCGCGAAACTTGCCGTAATAAACAGACAGGCCGTCGATTTTCAGAAGCGGATTTGCGCTCACCCCTCGACCCCCAGATAGACCTGTTTCACATGGGCGTTTTGCAGAACCTCGTCGGGCGAGCCGGAAACGATGATATTGCCGCCATGTAGCACCGCGATCCGGTCGGCCAGCCGCCGCAGCGCATGAATGACATGCTCGATCCAGACGATGGTGGTGCCCCTGTCGCGCACGCCGCCGATGATCTGGAGCAGGCTGTCGCATTCCGCGTCGGTCAGGCCGCCGGCGATTTCATCGAGCAACAGCATACGCGGATTGCTGCCGAGCGCCTTGGCAAGCTCCAGCCGCTTGAGGTCAAGCAGGGACAGGTCCCCCGCCGGCGTGTTCTTGCGGTGGGCGAGCTCGACGGTTTCCAGAACCTCTTCGGCGCGCTCGGCGGCATCGCGCATCTTCTGGCCGCCGCCGTGCAGGCCCGCAGCCAGAACGTTTTCGAACACGCTCATGTTGGTGAAAGGCTTCGGCACCTGGTAGGTGCGCGCGATGCCGAGGCGGCAACGGTCCCACACCTTTGTCCGGGACAGGTCCTTGCCTTCGAACAGGATCTCGCCGCTGCTCGGCGTCTGGACACCGGCGATCAGATTGAACAGCGTTGTCTTGCCGGCACCGTTCGGCCCGATGATGCCCAGAACCTCTCCCTGAGGAACGCTCAGGTCGAGATTGCTCAGCACATTGAGCGCGCCGAAACTCTTGGATAGAGCATGCAGGTTCAGCATCTCGGCCTATCCATCTTTTGATACGAACATTGTGCTGCGGAAACTGTTGGAATTTCAAGGCGGGAGACGAAAAGGAACGCCGCGCCCGAGAAGCGGACGCGGCGTCCAGGCTGCCTAGCTGTACTTGATCAGCATGGGCTCTGCATTGACCGGAACTTCCGGCGTGGTCGTGTTGTCCACGATCACCATGTCGAGCGGGAACTTCTCGCCCTTGACCCACTGGCCGATGACGAGCGGTGTCTCCGCGGTATTCGGGAACGGCCCCTTGGTGAAGTCGAGCGCACCCACGATGGACTTGTAGTTGGTCGTCTTCAGGGCGTCGCGGATGGAGCCCTTGTCGTCGAGGTTCTCGGTCCGCTTCAGCGTGTCGAAGATGACTTCGAACAGGGCATGGCGGAAGCCGAGCGGCAGCGACCACTGCCGGCCGCTAGCGGCCTCGTATGCGTCGGCGAGCTCAAGCGAACTCTGGCCGGTCAGGCCGGAGCTGTAGGGATGGTACTTGCTCCACCAGACTTCGGTGCTGAGGCCCAAAGCGCGATCCCCGAGCGGCTCCATGGCCTGCGGGAATTCGCAGGCCTTGCCGACATAGACGATCTTCGGCTGGAAGCCCTGCTGGGCCGCACCGTTCCAGAAGGTCGTGAATTCCGGCGGCGGCAGCACGCCCTGGATGATCTCGACATTGGCGGCCTTGAAAGCGGCGATCTGCGCATTGTAGTTGCTCGCCGGCATGTCGAACCGGCCCGGATCGATCACAGAAAAACCTTCGGATTCGAAATACGGCGGGAAGCCGTGCGCCTTGTCCGACTGTGCGATGCCGTCACCGTCGTTCGGCCACAGCCCGCCGATCACCTTGTTGGTTTCCAGACGCTTCCAGTACGGCACCAGCGCACGGGACAATCCGCCGCCGGAGAAGAAGAAGTGATAGGTCCAATCCCAGCCCACGGCCGGATCGCCGTTACGGCCGAAGAAATAGGGCTCCAGCGGTGCGTCGTTGCTGACGCACGGCACGCCGTTGATTTCGCACTGGTCCGACACCGGGTTCACCGTTTCCGGCGTGGCGAAGGTCGCCACCAGGTCGACCTCGTCCTGCAGGATCAGCTCCTGCGTGACTTCCGCGGCCCGGTTCGGGTTGGACTGGCTGTCCTTGATGATGATCTCGTACGGATGCTTGGTCCCGTTGACGTCGATGCTGCCGCCGAGCGTCTTCTGCACCTGGTCGAGCACGAAGGGTATGTGTTCGGTGAAGAAGGCCAGCGGACCCGTGCTCGGTTGCACGAGGCCGATCTTGATGGTCTTCGGCGTGGCAAGGGCGCGGGTCATGAAACCCGGCGCGGCGGTTGCGGCTGCACCCGCGGCGAGACCCGACAGAGCCTGCCGGCGGTTAATGGAAAATGGTGTCTTGGTCATGTTTCCTCCCCAGGAATGACGCCCGCCCTGCTCCTCCAACACGACGGATATGATCCACAATTTTGACGATAATGCGAAAATGGTTGGAAGGCAAACTAATTGGATGACTAGACCTGGATCGCCTGTGTATATAGTTTGAAATCAAACCATAACAGGGAGGAGATCATGCCGAAAATCGAAGGGGGCGAATTCTGGCGCGGCATCAAGCCGATAGAGCAGGTTTTCCGCGCCGACGCCCAGCCGGAAGCCTATGTCGCCAACGCCCCGACCGAGGACGAGCGCTACTACGTTCCGTTTTCCGATACGGTGTTCTCGCGACCGCTGTGGATCTCGCCGAGCCAGAACAAATGGGCGGACATCCTCTATGCCAAGGCCGCCGGCCTGGTGAACCGGCACTATCATCCCCACGAGGTCTTCGCCTACACGATCTCCGGCAAATGGGGCTATCTGGAACATGACTGGATCGCAACCGCCGGCGACTTCGTCTACGAATCTCCCGGCGAAGGCCACACGCTGGTCGCCTACGATCACGAAGAGCCGATGCGCGCCTATTTCATCGTCAAGGGTCCCCTGATCTGGCTCGACGAGGACGGCAACAGTGCCGGTCATTTCGATGTCCATGACTATCTCGCCATGTGCCGCGCGCACTATGAAAAGGTCGGTCTCGGCGCCGCCGCGATCGACGCTCTGATCCGCTGACCACATCACCGCTGCAGTCCGGAGGGAACATGAACGCTCTTGGCAACAAGACCTGCATCATCACCGGCGGGGCCGGAAGCCTCGGGCTTGCGGCCGCGAAGCTGTTCCTGGCCGAAGGCGCCAGGGTAATGCTGGTCGATCTGAACCCGGATACCCTTGCCGATGCGAAAGCCGAACTCGGCGGCGGCGGCAATGTCGATACCTGCAGCGCCGACGTATCCAGCGAAACCGATGTTCAGCGCTATGTGGAGGCGACCTGCACCCGCTTCGGCAATATCGACGTCCTGTTCTCCAATGCCGGAAATTTCGGAACGGTCGCACCGATCGAGGACTATCCGACCGGGATCTTCGACGCGGTCTACGCTGTCCATGTCCGCGGCGCGTTTTTGGCCGCAAAACATGCGGTGCCGCACATGAACGACGGCGGCTCGATCGTCATCACCTCGTCCGTCGCAGGCACCCGCGGCGATCCGGGCGTCTATGCCTATATCACCGCGAAACATGCCCAGACCGGACTGATGCGCTGTCTCGCCAAGGAGCTGGCCCCGCGCCGGATCCGGGTCAACACCATCCATCCGGGTCCGATCGACAACGCATTCCAGCTCTCCGTGGAAGAAGGTTTGGCTAAGGAGATCGGACGGGACGGAACAGAATTCTTCAACGAGATCATTCCGCTCGGCCGCCACGGCAGCCCCGACGAAATTGCACGTTCCGTACTTTACCTTGCATCCGACCAGAGCAGCTTTACAACCGGCGCCATGCTGATGGTCGATGGAGGAATGAGTGCATGAGCAAAACCAAGGGGCAACCTGAAGCCTCCCCGTCTGAGGAAGAGGGAAAAATCCGCCTGGGCCCGCTGGAAAACTTCATCGGCTTCAACCTGCGTCTGGCGCAGGATGCCTCGTTCCAGACCTATGCCCAGCACGTCGGCAAGCCCCATCTGAGACCCGGCCGATTCGCCGCCATGATGTTGATCCACCAGAACCCCGGTCTCACCCAGATGGAGCTGAGCCGGGCGATCGCGCGCGACAAGTCTTCCGTGACCCCCCTGGTCCAGACCCTTCAGCGCGAGGGCCTGATCACCCGGACACCGTCGGAAATCGACCGGCGCCGGGTCACCCTGCGGCTGACCGACGCCGGGGAAGAGGTGCTCAAGTCGCTGCTGGCCCATGCCGAGGAACATGACAGGAAACTCGATGCCATCGTCGGCGACCGCAAGGCCGAGCTTCTCGAGCTGCTCAAGGACATCGTCAAACACCTGACCTGAAACGTGTTTCCAGCACGTCTTCGGGCCACAACAAAACCACCAAGGAGGTTTCCATGAAAATCGACATGCTCATCAACGGGGAGCCGGTTGGCGCAACCGGCGGAGCGACCTTCACCCGGAACGATCCGGTAACCGGCGCGCCCGCCACCACCGCACCGGCGGCCACCGTCGCCGACGCCATCGCCGCGGTCGATGCAGCCGCAGCCGCCTTCCCGGCCTGGTCCAGGATCGGCCCGAACGAACGCCGCACCCTGCTCCTGAAAGCCTCCGAGGCACTGGCGGCAAAGAAGGACGAGTTCATGCGGCTCGTCGTTGAGGAAACCGGGTCGACCGCGATCTGGGGCGGCTTCAACGTCATGCTCGCCAGCCAGATGCTGCGCGAAGCCGCGTCCATGACAACCCAGGTCGGCGGTGAGGTTATCCCGTCCGACAAGCCCGGCTCGCTTGCCATGGGCATCCGCCAGCCGGCCGGTGTCGTTCTCGGCATGGCGCCTTGGAACGCCCCCGTCATCCTCGGCACCCGTGCGATCGCCATGCCGCTCGCCTGCGGCAACACGGTCGTCCTGAAAGCCTCCGAGCTCTGCCCGGGCATCCACCGCCTCATCGGCGAATGCATGAACGAGGCCGGTCTGCCGAAGGGCGTGGTCAATGTCGTCACCAATGCCCCGGAAGACGCGCCGCAGATCGTGGAAGCGCTGATTGCGCACCCGGCCGTCAAGCGCGTCAACTTCACCGGCTCCACCCGCGTCGGCAGGATCATCGGCGAACTCGCCGGTCGCCACCTGAAGCCCGCGCTGCTGGAATTGGGCGGCAAGAACCCGATGCTGGTTCTGGACGATGCCGATATCGATGCCGCGGTCAATGCCGCCGCCTTCGGCTGCTACATGAACCAGGGGCAGATTCTGCATGTCCACCGAGCGGATCATCGTCGATGAAAAGGTCGCCGACGAATTCGTCTCGAAGCTCGCCGCCAAGGCCTCCGGCCTGCCGGCCGGCAACCCGCGTGAACATGTCGTCCTCGGTTCGCTGATCGACCTGGCACCGGCCGAACGCATGGACGCCTTCCTGGAAGACGCCAAGGCCAAGGGCGCCAAGGTTCTCGCCGGCGGCGGCCGTGACGGCACCATCGTTCAGGCGACCGTCGTCGACAACGTCTCGAAGGACATGCGCATCTACAACGAAGAGTCCTTCGGTCCGGTCAAACCGGTCATCCGCGTGAAGTCGACCGAGGAAGCCATCGCCGTTGCCAATGACACCGAATACGGCCTGTCGGCTGCGGTCTTCGGCAAGGACATCATGCGCGCGATGGAGGTCGCCAAGCAGATCCATTCCGGCATCTGCCACATCAACGGCCCGACCGTTGCCGACGAGGCGCAGATGCCGTTCGGCGGCGTCGGCGCATCCGGTTACGGCCGGTTCGGCGGCAAGGCGGCCATCGACCAGTTCACGGACCTGCGCTGGATCACCATCGAGGATCCGCATCAGCATTATCCGTTCTGATCGGTCAGCGGAAAAAACAAAGAGCGGGCCAGTGCCTCATCCGGCACCGGCCCGTTTCGTCGTTATTCGGGCAGGATCCGGCGAATGTCCGGATTGACCACGCGGCGCATTCGGGTTGATCTTGCTTCATGAAAATTCCCAACCGAGTCCGCCTGCGTCATATCCGCTGTTTCCTGAGCGTGGCCGAGCACGGCTCGGTGACCAAGGCCGCGGCCGCACTCAACACCGTGCAGCCGGCACTTTCGCGCACCTTGCGCGAACTGGAGGCGGAACTGGGCCAGCCGCTGTTCGAGCGCACCGCCAAGGGGCTTGTCCCGACCCAGGCCGGAGAAACGCTGCGCCGTCACGCGCTCACCGGCATGTCCCAGATCGAGCGCGGCATTCAACTGGCAAGCGGCGACGAGCAGCAGCACACGGTTTCGGTCGGCATGCTGCCGAATGTGTCGCGAACCCTCGTCCCCAAGGCCGTTTCCAGGTTCAAGGAGATCGCTCCGGACATCGACGTCCGGCTCTATTGGGCCAATGTCGCGGAGATCGTCGACCGGCTGCGCCAGGGCGATATCGATTGCATGGTCGGCCGTCTGCCGTCACTGGAACACATGGCAGGCGTCAGTTTCGAACACCTCTATTCCGAACCCCTCATCTTTGTTGCGCGCAAGGGACATCCGCTCGCCGACGTACCCAATCTCACGCTAGACGATATCGATCGGGGACTCGTGATCGTGCCGCAGCCGAATACGATCATCCGGCGGGAACTTGGCAAGTTCACCACCGGGCGGGGCCTGGCCGAGTTCTCCAACAAGATCGAAACGGTTTCCTTCGAATTCACCAGGGCGTTTCTGGCCGCCCAGGATGCCGTCGCCTGCATGCCGTTGGGGTCTGTACGCCAGGAGCTCGCCGACGGCCGGCTTGTCGTCCTCGACATTCACGGCGAGGAACTGACCGGGTCGGTCGGCCTGTCGTTCATGACCGGCCGCGATCTCTCGCCTGCGGCCGCACAACTGGTCGAGGTCCTGCGCGAGGAAGCCCGCGCCTACGCCTAGACCCAGGACAAGGCCATAACATATTTGTTATATTGTGGACGATATCTCTATTATCGCGTCCGGTCATCAGCGGTTAGGTTGATTTCAAAGGCTCAAAGAAGCCTCAGGGAGGAAAAGCGGCATATCAGGTAAATCCGGCGATCACGCGCCCGGATCCTATTGTTCCGGCTGATTTTCTTCCCTTTTCAGTCTGAGGCATGGCCGTCTTTGCACGCCTCAAAACCAGGAGAGATCATGCGGAAGACCAGGAACATTCTGTTCATCATGTTCGACCAGCTGCGCTGGGATTATCTGAGTTGTTATGGTCATCCGCATCTGAAGACGCCGAATATCGACCGGCTGGCGCAAAAGGGCGTGCGCTTCGACAGGGCCTATATCCAGTCACCGCTGTGCGGCCCGTCGCGCATGTCCACCTATACCGGCCGCTACGTCCACAGCCACGGCGCCTCCTGGAACCAGGTGCCGCTGAAGGTCGGCGAACGGACCATGGGCGACTACCTGCGCGACAACGGCATGGGCTGCTGGCTGGTCGGCAAGACCCACATGGAAGCGGATGCGGAAGGCATGCGCCGCCTCGGCCTGGAACCCGACAGCGTCATCGGCGCCCGCGTCGCCGAATGCGGCTTCGACATCTACGAGCGCGATGACGGAATGCGCCCGGAAGGCCCGGACGGCCTTTACGATCCGGGCGGCGCGCTCAAGTACAACGAATATCTCCGCGAAAAGGGCTATGACGGCGACAACCCGTGGCACGACTATGCCAACTCCGGGATCGATGACGGCGGCAATGTCCTGTCCGGATGGTTCCTGAAGAATTCCGACGAACCGGCCAACATCGCCGAGCAGGACAGCGAAACGCCCTACCTGACCCGGCGCGGCATGGAGTTCATCGAGGCTCAGGGCGACCAGCCCTGGTGCTGTCACCTGTCCTACATCAAGCCGCACTGGCCCTATATCGTGCCGGCGCCCTATCACGACATGTACGGGCCCGAAGACTTCCTCCCCGCCGTCCGGAGCCAGGAGGAATTCGACAACGCCCATCCCGTCTTCAAGGGCTTCATGATGGCGCCGGTCGGCCGGGCGTTCTCGCGCGACGACATCCGCGACAAGGTGCTGAAAGCCTACATGGGCCTGATCAAGCAATGCGACGATCAGATGGGCGTGCTGTTCGACTGGCTGAAAAAGACCGGGCGGATGGATGACACGATGATCGTGGTCACCTCCGATCACGGCGATTTCCTCGGCGATCACTGGCTCGGCGAGAAGACCTTCTTCCAGGACGCCTCCACCAGGGTGCCGCTGATCATCTATGACCCGTCGGCCGAAGCCGACGCTACCCGCGGAACCGTGTGCGACGAGCTGGTCGAATGCATCGACCTGCTGCCGACCTTTCTTCAAGCCGCCGGCGGCGACGTGGCCGCCGTCGATCACATCCTGGAAGGCAAGTCGCTGATGCCGGTCCTGCATGGCACGCAGGAGGGGCCGCTCAGGGACCACGTCATCTGTGAATATGATTATTCCGCAAGTCCGCTCGCCGGAAAGCTCGGCCTCGACCCGGCGGAGGCGCGCATGTTCATGGTCGCAAACAAGGACTGGAAACTGATCCACTTCGAAGGCGGCTTCCGGCCCATGCTGTTCGATCTCAAGAACGACCCCGGCGAACTGGTCGACCTTGGAGAAAGCGAACAACTGCAGCCGGTGATCGACGAACTCTACGACAAGCTGTTTGCCTGGGCGCGTCGGCCGTCCCAGCGCACGACCATGTCCAGAAGTCAATTCATCGGCGCGCGCGGCAAGGGCTCCGCCAAGGGGGTCCTGATCGGCATCGTCGACGAAGGCGACGTTCCATCGCCGATATCCGCCAACTATGTGGGGCGGAAGGCCAGGGACCGCAGGGAGACAATGAAACAGGCCGGCGAATAAACACCGGCGTCAATCAGAGAATAAAAACCGTTCATCATTGGGAGGAAAACATGATGACATTGACCAGACGGGCCTTCGGCGCTGTTTCCTGCGCTGCCATGATTGCGCTCGGAAGCGGTTCGGCCCTTGCGCAGGCCAACCTGACCGCCGAAACCTCAAGCCCGGGGAACTCACCGCACCTTTCGATCATGCATCTGGCCGACGTGCTCGGTCGCGACGGCATCGCCAATCTGCAGGTCCAGGAAGGCCAGACCCTCACCAACTCGATCCAAAACGTGGCCGAGGGCAAGACCGATATCGCGGCCCTGCCGATCGTGCTGCATTTCCTCCTGGAAAAGGGCCGCGGGCCCTACTCGAAACAGGGCGAAAACGGTGCCAAGCTCGCTGCCAATCTTCGCGCGCTTTACCCCTATAACGCCGGCGCCTACGGCCTGATTGCCCATACCAGCTCGAATATCGAGAAATGGACCGACCTGAAGAACAAGACGGTCTTCAACGGACCGCCGCGCGGCGCTGCCCTCGTCAATGCCCGCCAGGCGATCCAGATGGCCGCCGGTTACAAGGACGGCGAGGACTACAAGGGAATGCAGGCCAACTGGGGTCAGCTTGCCAACATCCTGGTCGACGGATCGGCTGATGCATTCGTTGTGCCCCTGACCTTCCCGTCCGAACGCGTCACCATCGCCCTGTCGGCCGGCAACGTGAACATCGTCTCCACGCCGAAGGAAATCTTTGAGGGCGAGGCCTTTCAGAGACTGCTCAAGGCGCCGGGCAACGTGCCGATCGTCGTGAAGTGGGAAAACATGGGCTACGGCGACGACCAGGGCGTGACCCTGATCTCTGAAGACGGAACCTTCCGCGGCATGGGCACGGCGTTTGCCGATGTCGTCAACAAGGACATGAGCAACGAGATGGCCAAGGCGATCACCGCCTCGTACATCAAGTCGATGGAAGAGCTGAAGGCCAAGGCGCCCTATGCGAAGAACATCAACATCGGTGTCCTGGATGCAGCGGATTCCGGTTTCTGCGGAGCCTTGTCGCTGAAGTACCATCCCGGCGCCGTCGAGGCCTGGGAAGAGGCCGGATACACGGTTCCGGACTGCGCGAAATAACGACAACAGGCGGCGGGGCGTAAAATCCCCGCCCGTTTTCCTAAATGATTTACCGGGCGACGACTGCGCCCGACACACGCGCGTCTTAACGCACAGGCGGACGGCGACAAGGCCCGGACATGAACGCTGAAACGGAACATTCGCAACCCTTGTTTGCCCGGCCGGACCGGTGGGCGGCCATGCTCGGCATGGTGCTCGTCGTCATCGGCCTGATGAACACCATCCCGTCCATCCCCGGACTGGACGCCTTCTTCCAGAACCTGACCGGCAATCCGAATTTCGCGATCCGCAAGTACCCTTACGAATTCCTCTATCCGCTCGCCTTCGTCATCATGATGACGGTGGTCGCGCTGAAGCATTCCTTCTATCGCAGCGCCATCAACCGCAGCCCGCTTTACAAGACCCTGTCGCTTGGAATGGACATCGCCCTGGTGGCAACCGCCATCATCATTGCCCTGTCCTATCTGATCGAGATCGATTCCGTCTGCCTGATCGACCAGTTCACCGGCGAACGCGCCGAGCTGATCGCAAAGGCGCTGAGGGAAGAAAAGGAATTCGCCGAACTCTACGGCCTCCCCGTTCCGACCAGCGTCGACGATCCGGCCTGCATCAACAATCTCGGCATCTGGATCTTCGCCGTCGTCGGCGGCGCGATCACGGTGTTCCTTGCCTATAACGTCAGGGTCTGGGGCTTCCCGCTGGTCGCGGTCGCCATCGCCATCGCCGCCTACACCATGATCACCGTTCTGATCTGGTACGTGTTCGGCGCCCATGACATGAACAAGTACCTGATCACCAAGCTGGGCGGCGAACCCAGGTTGCTGATGGACGGGCGGCCCAATGTCGAGGACATCCTGGTCAACAATGCCCAAGGGCTACTCGGCCGCTTCATGGGCATCCTCTTGAACACCGTGTTCCCCTATATCGTGCTCGGCTCCCTGTTCGGCATTTCCGCAGGCGGCCAGTCGCTGATCAAGATCGCCTTCCTGTGCACGCGGCGCTTACGCGGCGGGCCGGCCCATGCGGCCATCGTCTCCTCGGCCATGTTCGGCACCATTTCCGGCGGTCCGGTCGTCAACGTGCTCTCCACCGGCGTCCTGACCATACCGATGATGCTGAAGCGCGGTTTCTCCAAGGTGTTTGCCGGCGGTGTCGAGGCCGCGGCTTCGAGCGGCGGGCAGATCATGCCACCCGTGATGGGGGTCGCCGCCTTCGTGCTTTCGGCGATGACGGTCGTACCCTATCGGGAAGTGATCATCGCCGCCGTCATCCCGGCACTCGCCTATTTCGGCTGCCTGTTCCTGTCCGTCGTCTTCCAGGCGCGCAAGCAGGGTATTCAGGCGGTTGGCGAACTGACCGCCGACATGAAGCTGACCCGCGACGACTGGATCCACCTGATCATGATCGTGGCGCCGATCCTCCTGATCCTGTTTCTGCTGGTCACGCCGAAGGAAGCGATCGGCTGCGGCCCCATCGCCTCGCTGATCGGTATCGAGACCATCGTGCAGAACGGCGTCTGCCGGGCGGAGCACCTGCCCTGGCTGTTCCTGCTGGTCCAGAATTCCGCGGGCGACGCAGGATCCGCGGGCTGGTGGGCAACGGCCCTGCTGGCCGTCCTGTTCTTCCTCGACAAGGACATCCGCAAGCAGCCATCGAAGCTGCTCAAGGCCTTTTCCGATGCGGGCATTCTGATCAGCACGCTCTACCTGATGTTCCTGGCCGTGTCGGTGATCGACTTCTGCCTGAACTTCACAGGCCTGTCCGGCTTCATCGCCCGCGACATGCTGAACGTGCTGCGCAGCTTCGGACCCGAACTCCAGTCCGGTGGCGTGTTCCTGTTCCTGGCGCTCGCCGTGACGATGGTGCTGGCAATCCTGCTCGGCATGGGCATGCCGACGGTACCGGCCTATATCAACGTGGCGCTGCTGATGGGACCGATGATCGTCGGGCTGGGCATCGCCACCTTCACCGCCCACATGTTCATCTTCTTCTTTGCGGTGGCATCGGCCATCACGCCACCGGTCGCGGTGGCGGCCTTCGCCGCCGCCTCGATAACGCGGGCGGATCCCATGGCGACGGGCTTTTCGGCGGTGCGGTCAGGCGTCGTGATGTTCGTGCTGCCGTTCATCTTCGCCTTTTATCCGGAACTGCTGCTGATCGATGCCGCCAAGCTCGACCCCGGCGCGACCGCCGGCAGCGCGCAATTCATTGCGGGCTACACATCCGGGATCGACTGGGGAGACCTGACCTATGTTCTCGCCCGGCTGGTGGTTTCGCTCTATTTCCTGTCCAGCGCACTGGCCCGCTTCGATGCGCGGAAGATGGGAGGCGCCGAGGTCGTCCTGCGCATGGGACTGGCCGTGCTCGTCATGATGCACGATCCGATGATTGCACTGCCGGCCCTGGCCGTCGCGGCTCTCTATCTCGGCTGGCACTGGATTTCGGCGCGGTCGCAGCAGAGGCTAGTGCATCCTGCGTTCAAGTGAACGCAGACCAGATGCTCTAACGTTTTAAGATCGATCAACTTTTATGCTTTCATGTATTCCTACATGAAAGCAGGTTGATCTAGCGCTGACCGATCAGGCGTAACAGTTCAAGGGTAACGTCGGATTACTTGCTGCCGACGCCGTGGGCGTTGTCGGCGGCGCGCATTTCATGGGGCGTGGCAACGCCATCCCGATTGGCATCGGCGATGGAAAAGGCATAGCTGTAGGCGCGCAGGAAGCGGATCTTCTTTGCCGTTTTCGAACCGGAACTGGCCATAGCCTGGATGAATGTCCTGAACTCTTCCCGCGTCAGGACCCTGTCTTTGTTCGTGTCGGCCTTCATAAAGGCGCTGATCTCGGTCTTGGTTGGATTCAAGTCGAGCGCTGCCGCGGAGAGGGGCAGAAAACCGCCGACGAGAAAGAAGGGTGCCAAACTGAAGAGAGCCCGAGCCCGCATATATCCAAAGCCTTATTACGCCGGTTAACCGATCTACACGTTGAGAACGCGCGTAAAATACAGACTGTTGTGGCAAATTTCGGGCGCGAATTCGACATTTTCGGCTTCTGTGGGAACCGGAGTGGCCTGATTATCCGATCCGGGCCGCGATGCTCTTGGTCTTGCAATAGGATTTCAGACCTTCGATCCCCTTTTCCCGGCCGAAACCGGACTTCTTGTTGCCGCCGAAGGGCACCTCGACACCGCCGGCGAAATACTCATTGATGAAGATCTGACCGGCGTCGATCCTGCGCGCGAGCCGGTTCGCCTTTGAAAAATCGCTCGAATAGATGCCGGCAACAAGCCCGTACTGGCAATCATTGGCAAGCTCCAGCGCATGATCCGCATCGTCGGCCACCTGCACGGTCAGCACCGGACCGAAGATTTCCTCCCGGACCACCTCGTCGCTTGGCGCGGCCCTGTCGATGATGGTCGGCTCAAAGAACCAGCCCTTGCCGGTATCCGGATCCGTGGTGACAGATCCTCCGGTCGCAATCTCCGCCCCCGCCGAACGTGCGCGGTCGACAAAGCCGGCGATCTTTTCCAGATGGGAGGCCGAATTCACCGGCCCCACATCCGGATTGCGCAGGCCATGACCGAGTCTCAAAGGTCTTGTCCGCCTGACCAGTTCCTCGACAAAATCGTCATGGATGCCTCGTTCGATCACGAGCCGCGAACCGGCGGAACAGATCTGGCCGGCATTTTCGAAAATCGCGCCCATCACCCCTTCCATCGCCTTCTCGCGATCGCAATCGTCCAGGACCACCACGGGCGATTTCCCGCCCAGCTCCAGAACGACCCGTGTGACCTCGCGCGCAGCCGCGCTCATCACCGCCTGGCCGGTCGCAACGGAGCCAGTGAAGGTGATGTGATCCACGTCCGGATGGCTCGTCAGCGGCGCGCCGACCTCTGCACCTGTCCCGGTCACCACATTGCATACCCCGTCCGGCAGCCCGGCCTTGGTGAGGATCTCCGCCAGAAGCAGGGCGGTAAACGGCGTCTGCTCCGCGGGCTTTGCCACCACCGTGCAGCCGGCGGCGAGCGCCGGCGCCAGCCCGCGTGCGGTTGTCGAGATCGGGTAGTTCCACGGAATGATATGGGCCGTCACGCCCACCGGCTCATGGATGGAATATCCCAGATAGTCCGGGCCCAGCGGAAAGCTGTCGCCCTGGAGCTTGTCACAGGCTCCTGCGTAATATTCAAAGCAGCGCGCCGCGCCGCGCACGTCTCCCAGCGCTTCGTTGAGCGGCTTGCCGCTGTCGAGGCTTTCGGCCACGGCGAGCCTTGCCATGTTTTCCAGGATCAGACCGGACGCCCGCTGCAAGATGCGCGTGCGTTCCACCGGCGCCATGTCGCGCCATACATTTTCAAAGGCACGGCGTGCGCTTTCGACCGCCTGATCCACATCCGCCTTCGTTCCGGCGGCAAACGAGGCAAAGGCCTCGCCCCTTCCCGGATCGAAACTTTCCATGCTCTGGTTGTGGGACGGTCTGGAGAATTGACCGTCGATGAAGTGGCCGTCGGGAAGCCCTTCGAGCGTCCCGGTCTTGAGGACTTCGGCGGCGAGCGTTTCTGCTGTCGACATGATCACGCTTCGACCTCGCTGATCTGATAGGCGGATTTCGCCAGCCATTCCGGAGCGACCTCCACACCCCAGCCGGGTGCGTCGGTGACCGTGACATGACCGTCTTCAACCTCATAAGGTTCGGAGGCGAACAGGCCGTACTGCCAAGGGTAGTAATCCCCCTCCTCGATGGAGAATTCCAGATATTTGCCCGGGTTCGGAATGGCGCGCAGCAGATGCATGGTGAAGAGCGTCACCAGCGACAGGTTGGCCGAATGCGGCGTGCAGGGAATGCCGGCCTGATGCGCCATCTGCGCCACCTTCATGGACCGCAGCATGCCGCCGAGATAACACACGTCCGGCTGGACGATATCGACCACGCGTCCGTCGACCATCCGTTGCCAGTCGACCAGCGAACAGTCCTGCTCGCCGCCGGCCACGTCGATGTTGAGCGCATCGCTCACCTGTTTGGTCTGGTCATAATGCCAGTAGGGGCAGGGTTCCTCGTAGTGGGAAATGCCGTTGTCCTCAAGGAACCTTCCGGTCTCGATCGCCTTTGCCGGCGAATAGCAGGAATTGGCGTCGACCATGAGCTGGGTGTCGTCGGCGAACGCCCCGCGCATGGCCGGAACGATCGCCTCGGTACGGCCCGGCCATTCGTCCTGGTCGTGGCCGCATTCGGCACCGATGCGGAACTTGAAGGCGGTGAAGCCGCACTCGTTCTGCAGCCTTTTCAGCCGGTCCACCTCGTCATCCGGCGTGATGTCCCGCTTCATGGACGAACCGTAGGCGCGCACCTTGCCCGGCGTACCGCCGAGCAATTCGCACACCGGCTTGCCTTCCAGCTTGCCGCGCAGATCGAACAGCGCGGTATCGAGCCCGCCCATGGCTCGGCGCAGGTAGGACCCGGGGAACTTGTGCTCCTTCTCCGGAATGATTTCCATCAGGTGGGCGATATCGAAAGCGTCCTGCCCGAGCGCATAGGGCGCGACCTGCCGGTGGACCACCTGCGCCGTGATATCGGCGTAGTAAGGCGCCACCTGCCCCCAGCCCTGAGCGCCCGTGTCCGAGGTCACACGGACAAAGCAGACGAACGGGTCGGTGAAGGTTTCTATCGAACGAATTTTCATGGTCGGTCCACGTTTCTGGCACGCAAATTCATGCGGCTCGGCAACTCGGGCTTGCAAAGCTAGTCGGAATTGGCCCTGTTAGTAGATCCGTTTTGGGGAAACTGTCATACCAATTTGCGAGCCTGCCATGAAACGCCATGCCGGTGCCGTCCTCTCGTCGATCCGGATCGACAACGCCTCCGACCGGCGAAAATCGGTCCAGCTCTATATGGGACTCCGGGAACTGCTGCTATCGGGCGGTCTCAGTCCCGGAGACCGGATGCCCGCCACCCGGACACTGGCGCAGGAACTCGGCGTCTCGCGGACGACGGTGATCGACGCCATCGACCGGCTCGTCTCCGAAGGCCTGCTGGAATCCCGTGTCGGCGCCGGCACCTATGTCAGCGCGGCCCTCGCCGCCCAGCAGAAGCTGGCCGCGGTCCCGAGCGGCTCGAAGGGACAGTTTGCCGAGCCGCGCCTCTCCCATGCGGCGACCCACGCGGTGCCGGCGTTCTCGCCGCGCAGCCGCCTGCCGCACAAGTCGGCCCCCTTCATCACCGCCCTGCCGGCGCTCGACGCCTTTCCCATGGCCCAGTGGGCGAGGCTCTCCGCCCGTCACTGGCGCAAGGACAGGGATCACGTGACCGGATATGGCGAGGCTTTTGGCTATGGCCGGCTGCGCACCGCGATCGCCCAGCAGCTCAACGCGTCGCGCGGCATCAAGTGCGATCCGGACCAGATCTTCATCGTCAACGGTGCGCAGCATGCCTTCTCGCTGATCAGTGCCATGCTGGTGAATCCGGGCGAGGCGGTCTGGTTCGAAAACCCCGGCGCGATCGGCGCCCGCAATGCCTTTATCGCAAATGGCGCCAAACTGGTGCCGGTTCCCGTCGACGAAGACGGGATCTGCGTTCACGAGGGACTGGAGAAGGCGCCTTATTTCCGCCTGGCCTTCGTCACTCCCTCCCATCAGCAGCCGCTCGGGCATGTCATGAGCCTGAGCCGCCGTCTGGCATTGCTGCAGGCGGCCAAGGATGCCGACGCCATGATCGTCGAGGACGACTATGACGGCGAATTCTATTATGGCGACCAGCCGCCGCCGACCCTGAAGAGCATCGACACGCAGGAACGGGTCATCTATGTCGGCACCTTTTCCAAATCGCTGTTCCCGTCCCTGCGGCTCGGCTTCACCCTCTCGCCCGTCGGCCTGGTCGACAGCTTCAAACGGGTCTACAGCGCCTGGCAGAGCGGTGTGCCGACCGCGACCCAGGCGATCGTCGCCGATTTCATGGACGAGGGCATGTTCGCCACCCACATCCGGACCATGCGCCAGATCTACAAGGAGCGTCACGACACCCTTCTCGAGGCGGCCCGCAAACTGGAAGGCAGGCTCGATGTCCGGCCGACCAGGAGCGGTTTTCACGCGGTCGGCTTTCTGAAGAACGGCCTGTCGGAGCAGGAGGTGGTGCGCAAATCCCAGGACGCCGGTGTCGTCACCGCCGGCCTTGGCCGCTACGCCCTGACACCGATCCCGCAACAGGGCGTTGTTCTCGGCTTTGGCAGCACACCGCCCGACGACATCCGCAAGGGGATCGAAACACTTCGCAGGGTCCTCCCCTGATTGTGAATACCCGGCCTCGGAATTGGTCTGAAAAAATATCTGCAATGGATATATTTTACAGTCCAATTGGCACCTAAGCTTTTCTCATAGTGGTAAATTTGATTAGACGAAATTATCGGTGTCGATTGCATTGAAGGGAGAAAGCAATGTCGATCAAGACGACCGTGGCCGGGCTTCTGGCTGCAACCATGCTCGCGGGAGCAAGCTCCGCACACGCTGAAACCCTGAGGCTTCTGACCTGGGGGTCCTATGCGCCGGAAGAACTGATCCAGAAGTTCGAAGCCGAATATCCGGATATCGATGTCGAGGTGACCTTTTCCAACAACGAGGAAATGATCGCCAAGCTCCGGGCCACCGGCGGCGCGGGTTTCGACCTGGCCCAACCGAGCCATGACCGCATCTACGCGGCGCAGCTGGAATACAACATCTACAAGCCGCTCGATCTGTCCAAGATCAACACCGACGTCATGCAGCCCAAGCTTCTGGACGGCGTGAAGGCCAACACCACGATCGACGGCGAAGTCTATGCCGTGCCGCATCAGTGGGGCACCTCGGGCCTGATGGCAGACAAGTCCAAGGCTCCCGACGTCAAGGGCTGGGGCGATCTCTGCGATCCGAAATACAAGGGCAAGACCTCGATGCGCCTGAAGCGCACGATCCTGCTCGGCACCGCTTTCGCCATGGGCGACAACCCGTTCGAGGCCTATTCGGATCTGGAGAAATACCAGTCGATCCTCGACAAGGTCGCCGACAAGCTGATCGCCTGCAAGGACAACATCAAGGCCTACTGGAACAGCGGCGACGACCTGTCCGCCATGATGCTGTCCGGCGAAATCGTGGCCTCGGAGACCTGGGACTCCACCGCTTACAAGCTCTACGCCCAGAACAAGAACATCGTCTTCGTTCCGCCGGCAACGGGTGCGCTGGCCTGGATCGACACCTTCGCCATCCCCCGCAAGGGCAAGGCCGATGACGCCGCCTACAAGTGGATCAACTTCGTGCTGCGGCCGGAAAACGTCTCGATCATGTCCGCAAGCACCGGCGCGATCGCCTCCGTCAAGGGCGCCAAGGATCTGCTGCCCGCCGACAAGAAGGCAGCCGTGAACGCCGCCTTCACCGATGCGGATATCGACAATCTGAAATTCTTCGCCAACATTCCTCCCGGTGTGGAGGACATGGAAGGCCGCACGCTTGAGAAGATCAAGGCGGCGACCGGCGGATAATTCCGGGTCAAGGTAACGGTCCTACTTACCTCCCGAAATGGGGGATGGCGCTCCCGGGCGGCATCCCCCAGTCTGTCTTTTATATCGCAGCCGGCGAGACCTCATGACGAATACCCCGACCTACGATCTTGAATGCATCGATATCGCCAAATCCTTCGGGGCCGTCCGCGCCGTCAAAGGCGTCTCCTTCAACATTCCAAGCGGTTCCTTTTTCTCGATCCTCGGCCCGTCCGGCTGCGGCAAGACCACGTTGATGCGCATGATCGCGGGCTTCGAGGAACCTGCCAGCGGCGACATCAGGATCAAGGGCCGGTCCGTGCTCGGCACCCCGCCCAACAAGCGCAACGTCAAGATGGTGTTCCAGCATCTGGCATTGTTTCCGATGATGAACGTCTTTGAGAACATCGCTTACGGATTGCGCTGCAACGGCGTGAAGAACGCCGAGATCAAGGCCAAGGTGCATGACGTCCTGGAACGCATCGCCCTGCCCGATGTGGCGGAGCGCGAGATCCATCAGCTTTCCGGCGGCCAGAAGCAGCGCATCGCCATCGCGCGCTGCATGGTGCTCGACCCGGACGTGCTCCTGCTTGACGAACCGCTCGGCGCGCTCGATCTGAAACTGCGCGAGGCGATGAAGATCGAGCTCAAGCAGCTTCAGCACCAGTTCAACACGACCTTCATCTACATCACCCACGATCAGTCGGAAGCCCTCGTCATGTCCGACCACGTGGCGATCATGAACCAGGGCCTGTTCGAGCAGATCGGTACGCCCCAGGAACTTTACCACCACCCCGAGACCGCCTTCGTCGCCGGCTTCGTCGGCGACAGCAACCGCTGGTCCGGCAAGGTGAAGGCGAGCGACGGCAGCGGCGGAACGGTCGAGACCGATCAGGGCCTCCAGATGGTCTTCACCGCCGCGGGCGGCAGGACCATCGCGGAAGGGACCGCGGTCGAGGTGTTCGTCCGCCCGGAATTCATTCACACGGTCCGGCGAACGGAGGCCGATGGCGTCCCCGGCGAGGCGGACAATCGCATGGACGGCGTGGTCGACAGCCTGTTGTTCAACGGCGCCAACAGCCGGGTTCTCGTCAGGAGTTCCAGGGGCGAACTGATCGAGGCGGATGTCACCCTGACCGGCCACGGCGATCTGAAACCGGGAGAAGAGGTCTGCCTGTTCTGGTCGTCCCGGCAGGCCATGTGCTTTCCATCCGAAGGATCGGCGTGATGCTGCAGAAAGACTTCAGGCGCCTGGCGCTGATCCTGCTGTTCGCGCCCTTCGCGCTCTGGATCATCCTGCTGATCCTTCTGCCCCATATCGGCATGATCGCATTGTCCCTGCGCGAGAAGGTGGCGCCCAGGGTCTATGAATACGGCTTTGCCAACTACATGGATTTCCTGAACGAGCCGATCTACTGGAACACCCTGCTGCGCACCGGCTCCATGTCGCTCCTGGTCACCGCGCTTGCCCTGCTGATCGGCTTTCCGGTCGCCTATTACATCGCCAAGCTCGCCGGCAACCGCACCCGCGGCGCCCTGTTCCTGCTCTGCCTGATCCCGCTCTGGGTCAGCGACCTGATCCGCGCCTACGGCTGGATCCTGCTCTTGAGGGAAACCGGCGTCCTGTCCTCGTTCCTGCAATGGGCCGGCATCGTCGATCACCCGATCGAGTTCCTCTACAACGACGTCACCGTCGTCATCGGCCTCGTCTACACGGTCATGCTGTTCATGATCGTGCCGCTGGTTTCCACCCTCGACGGCATGGACAATTCCATGATCGAGGCCGGCTACAATCTCGGCGGCAACGGCTTTACCGTCCTGCGCCGGATCATCATTCCCTATGCCATGCCGGGCATCGTCTCCGGCTGCATCGTGGTCTTCATGCTGACCGCCGGCTCCTACCTCACGCCCATCCTGCTCGGCGGCAAGAATTCAAGCTGGTTCACCGAGCAGATCTACAACCAGTTCATCAGCCGGTTTAACTGGGAGGCGGGCGCGGCCTTCGGCATCCTGCTGCTCCTGTTCACGTCGATCGTCATCTGGCTCGGCCTGAAGCTGAGCGGCCAGACGCTCGCGAACACCGTCGCGAAGAGCTGAGGAGGACGAGGCATGCTTGCACAGGACAAGGCCACGCCGTTCCTCTGGGGATACCGGCTTTATGTGGCGGCGTTTTTCGTCTTTCTTGCCGCGCCGCTTGTTGCGGCAAGCATATTCGCCTTCAACGACAGTGTCTTTCCCGCGCTGCCCTGGCAGGGCTTCACGCTCGACTGGTTCTTCAACGACAGCGAGCCCAAGCTCGGCATGTTCCACGACCGGCGGCTGTTGCGCGGGATCTATTATTCCTTCGTGATCGCGGCCTTTGTGTCCACGCTTTCCGTGACCGTCGGAACGACCAACGCCTTCCTGTTCGTGCGCGGACAATTCCCGGCCAAGAACTTCTTCTACATCCTGATGATCGTGCCGCTCGTGATCCCGGGCGTCATCCTCGGCATCTCGATCCTGGTGCTCGCCAGCAACACGGCGAACTTTCTGGAAAACCGCTTCGACATGGAGCTGGAACTGCTGAGACCCGGCATATTCCTGGTGGTCATGGGACAGTTTTCCTTCATCACCACCATCACCTCGCTGGTCATCACCGCGCGCTTGAAGAAATTCGATGAAAGCATGGAAGAAGCCGCGCTCAACCTCGGCGCCTCCCGCGCCCGGGTGCTCAGGACCATCACCTTGCCGTTCCTGCGCCCGGCGATGATAGCGGCCGGCATCGTCGCCTTTCTCGTCTCCTTCGAGAACTTCAACACCACCCTGTTCCTGGTCGGCTCGGAAGCGCCGCTGACGATCACCATGTACGACCGGGTGGCCAAGGTCGGTTCCACCCCGGTCCTGAACGCCGTCTCCTTCGCCCTGATCATCGGCTCGGGACTCCTCGCCCTCGTTTCCATCCTCGTTCAACGCGACAAGACCGTCCGGTAGGCGCCCCATGCGTGAGTTCGATTTCGTCGTTGTCGGTGCCGGCTCGGCCGGCTCCGTTCTGGCCGACCGCCTGTCGGAAAGCGGCAAATTCAGCGTCTGCCTGCTGGAGGCCGGCGGGTCGGACAAGAACCTCTGGATCTGGATGCCGATCGGCTACGGCAAGGCCTTCTACAATCCGAAGATCAACTGGATGTATCGCACCGAGCCGGATCCGGAACTGAACGGACGGCAGGGCTACTGGCCGAGGGGCAAGGTGCTGGGCGGGTCCAGCTCGATCAACGCCATGGTCTTCATCCGCGGCCAGCACGACGACTTCAACGACTGGGAGGCGCTCGGAAACCCGGGCTGGGGCTGGAACGACGTCCTGCCCGTCTTCAAGCGCTTCGAGACCAACGAGGCCGGCGCCGACGATTATCGCGGCGATAGCGGCCCGGTCCACGTCTCCTCGATGAAGCGGGACGTCCACCCGCTGTGCGGCACGTTCATCGACGCCTGCGAACAGGCCGGCTTCCGGCGCAATCCCGATTTCAACGGTCCCGACCAGGAAGGCGTCGGCCTGTACCAGATCACCGCGAAGAACGGTTTCCGGATGTCGACGGCCCGCGCTTATCTGCCCAGGGTCAAACGCCGTTCCAACGTCACCATCGTGACCCACGCCCATGCGACCCGGGTCCTGCTGGACGGAAAACGGGCGACCGGCGTCGCCTATCGCCGGGGCGACCGGGAAGAAACCGTCACCGCCCGGCGCGAGGTCATCCTGAGTGCCGGCGCGGTGACCTCGCCCCGGCTGCTGATGCTCTCAGGGATCGGCCGTCCCGAAGATCTCAAGGCGAAAGGCATTGACGTCGCGGTTGCCCGCAACGGCGTCGGCCGGAACCTGCAGGATCATCTCGGCCTCGATTATCTCTACCGCTCCAGGGTTCCGACCCTGAACACCCTGCTTTACCCGTGGTGGGGCAAGCTTCTGCAGGGGGCCCGATACGTCCTCACTCGCCGCGGGCCTCTGTCCCTGAGCGTCAATCAGGCGGGTGGGTTCGTGAAGTCCAACCCGGACTGCAAGCGGCCGAACATGCAGCTTTATTTTTCGCCCGTGAGCTACACCAAGGCCCCGAAGGGCAAGCGCCCGCTGATGAACCCGGACCCGTTTCCCGGCTTCCTGCTCGGCTTCCAGCCGACACGTCCCTCCAGCCGCGGACACATTACGCTCCGCTCCGCCGACCCGATGGATTTGCCAGAAATCCACCCGAACTCGCTGAGCACGGAGCATGACGTCACCGAAATGGTGGAAGGCTGCAAGCTGATGCGCAAGATCGCATCCTCCCCCGCCATGCAGGCGGTCATCGAAAGCGAAATTGCGCCCGGACCGCAGGTTCAAAGCGACGAGGACATGGTGGCGGATATCCGCAACCGCTGCTCCACCGTCTTCCATCCGGTCAGCACCTGCCGGATGGGGCCGGACCCGGAGACGGACGTCGTCGATGCCCGGCTCAAGGTCTACGGGGTGGACAATCTCCGGGTGGTTGATGCCTCCATCTTTCCAACGGTAACGTCCGGCAACACCAATGCCCCGACGATCATGGTCGGCGAAAAGGGTGCCGATCTTATCCTGGAAGATCACCAGGTTTCTTAGGAACACAGCCGATGCAGGCCGCAGACCTTTTCTCGCAAGACTTCAAGGCCGAACCCTATTGGTGGGAGACCGGCCGCGCGGCGGATTTCCGGTCCGCGGAGCTGCCGGCGGAGGCGGATGTCGTCGTGATCGGCGCCGGCTACACCGGCCTCAACGCGGCCCTGCAAACCGCCCGCGAAGGCCTGTCCACCCTGATTATCGACGCCGAGGCGGCAGGCTGGGGCTGCAGCACCCGCAACGGCGGTCAGGTCTCCACCAGCATCAAGCCGGATTTTTCCGCCCTCGAACGCCGCTACGGATCCGAGATCGCCACCGCGGTTCTCGAGGAAGGCCAGGCATCGCTGGACTACATGCACGCCCTTGTCCGCGACGAGGCACTCGATTGCGATTTCCGCCCGGTCGGCCGCTTCCACGGCGCGCACATGCCGCATCTCTACGACAAGCTCGCGAAGGAATGCGCGGCCGGCCACAAGGTCTGGACGACGGACGCCTTCATGGTCCCCAAGTCGGAGATGGCGAGCGAACTCGGCACCGAGGCCTATCACGGCGGCATGGTCTTTCCCCGTCATTGCAGCATCGATGTCGGCAAGTACCACCCGGCCCTGCTCGCCCGGGTTCTGGAGGCCGGTGCGAAGGTGAAAAGCCATTGTCCGGTCGTCTCCCTGGAACGCCTCGGCACCGGTTTCATGGTCGCGACCGCCGCCGGGCCTGTCAAAGCCGGCAAGGTTATTCTTGCCACGAACGGCTACACAGGCCCGGTCTCGCCGCATCATCAGCGGCGGATCATCCCGATCGGGTCCTATGTGATTGCCACGGAGGAAATCCCACAAGACCTGGTCGACCGGCTGTTTCCGACCGACCGGATGCTCTCCGATACCCGCAAGCTGGTCTACTACTACCGCCTGTCCCCTGACCGGAAGCGGGTGCTGTTCGGCGGGCGCGTCTCCCTGAGCGAGACCGACCCGAGGAAGAGCGCCGTCAAGCTGCACCGGGACATGGTCGCCCTGTTTCCGGAACTGCGCGATGTGAAGATCAGCCACTCCTGGATGGGCTTCGTCGGCTATACCTTCGATACGCTTGCCCATTGCGGTGAGGACAAGGGTCTCTACCATGCCATGGGCTATTGCGGCTCGGGCGTCGGCATGGCGAGTTACCTGGGCATGCGGATGGGGCGAAAGGCGGTGGGAACGGAAACCGTACCTTCCGCGCTGGAACGTATCTCCTTCCCGACCCGTCCGCTCTATACCGGAAATCCCTGGTTCCTCGCCCCCTCGGTCCTGATCTACCGTTTCCGCGACCGCTTCGGCATTTGACCCGAAGGCGTGCGGCTCCCATTTATGTCTGATGACCTGAAGGGAGCCAGTCATGTCCGAGTCCCTGGAATTTTCCGCTGCATTCGCCGATGCCATCCGCAATCCGGCAAATCCCGGCCACCTGATGGTGCTGAAGCCCGTTAACCGGCGGCTGCGGATCTATGCGGGCGACACGCTTCTGGCCGACAGCGCCCGGGCGCTGCGCGTGATCGAGGTCGGCAAGAGCCTCTACGATCCGGTGGTCTATGTCCCCGGCGACGACCTCGTCGCGGATTTCGACCGGCTGGAAAAATCGACCCATTGCCCACTCAAGGGCGATGCGAGCTACATCGCGCTCAAGGGCGAGGAACTCGGCTGGGCCTATGAAAACCCGATCGAGGTTGCCTCGGCGATCAGGGGGTATTTCGCGTTCTGGCCGCAGAAGACAAGGCTGGTCGAAGGCGAATGACGGCCTGACCCGAGGGCGAAGAAGTCGCCGGACGTTTCCGGTCAGTCGGCGATATGCACGTCGACGCCCCATTCCCGGCACCGGGCTTCCAGACGATCCGGCAGCGGCTGGTCGGTGAAGAAGGCATCCACATCGGCAAGAGACGCGATCCGCGCCGGCGCGCTGCGCTTCAGCTTGGAATGGTCGGCGACGAGATAGGTCTTGCGCGAGCGGGCAATGATCGTCTGACTGACGCCCACTTCCTGAATATCGAAATCCAGGAGATCGCCGTCCTCGTCCAGCGCCGAGCAGCCGATCACGGCCAGGTCGAACTTGAACTGCTCGATCGTGTTGATGGTCAGGTTGCCGATCAGGCCGCCGTCGAACCGACGCAGCACGCCGCCAGCCACGATGATCTCGCAATCCTTGTTGGCAACCAGGATGTTGGCGATGTTCATGTTGTTGGTGATGACCATCAGGCTGCGGTGGCGCAGCAGCTCCCGGGCGACGGCTTCCGTCGAGGTACCGATGTTGAGAAACACGGACGCGCCCTCGGGAATTTCGCGGGCACAGGCCCGGGCGATGGCCGCCTTGCCGGCATCGTTCAGGTTCCGGCGTTCCTCGTAACCGATATTGGAAACGCTCGAGGGCAGCACGGCCCCGCCATGGACCCGCTCCAGCCTGCCGGTATCCGCCAGTTCGGAAAGGTCCCTGCGGATCGTTTGCACCGTAACGCCCAGACGTTCCGCCAGTCCCTCGACCGTCACCTTTCCTTCGGCGCGCGCGATTTCGAGAATTTCCGGCAGCCTGAATGCCTGAGACATGCAATTTTCCCTTTTTCGCGAATACTATGCGAATTTTTTCTATTCAACGCAAGAATTGATCCGTTTCGCGAGGTTTACCGGTCATCCGAACCCGGAATTGCCTTCAGAGCAGTGCCGACGTTGAAATCTGATACGCGGAATTCCGCCACAACCAGGAAAGTTCTCTTTTTTCGAAATGACGCAAGTAGAGTCGCACATTTTTCGATCATAAGGAAAGAAAACGAAAAATCCCGAACAAATTCGATTGACTCGCCGCAACTCCCTGTGGTTCGATCACGCCGTTAACTTTCGGGTGGGAGGCCTCAGTGACGCAGTCGGCAGGCGAAAGCCAATCCTGCGATCTGTTCATTATCGGCGGCGGTATCAACGGGTGCGGAATCGCACGCGATGCGGCCGGGCGGGGCCTGTCTGTCGTCCTGGCGGAAATGAACGACCTTGCCTCTGCCACCTCCTCCGCATCGACCAAGCTCTTTCACGGCGGCCTGCGCTATCTCGAATATTTCGAAATCCGGCTGGTGCGCGAGGCGCTGATCGAGCGGGAAACCCTGCTCCGCGCCATGCCGCATATCAGCTGGCCCATGCGCTTCGTCCTCCCGCTTTACGCGGACATGCGCTTCGAGGGCTCAACGCCGACCTCGCGCATCCTGAACATCGTCATGCCCTGGATGAAGGGCCGGCGCCCGGCCTGGCTGATCCGCCTGGGGCTGTTCCTTTACGACAATCTCGGCGGCCGCAAGCTTCTTCCCGGCACGGCCTCGCTCAGCCTCAAGGACACGCCGGAAGGCGCGCCGCTTCAGGACCGGTTCGAGCGAGCCTACGAATATTCCGACTGCTGGATCGAGGACGCCCGGCTCGTCGTCCTGAACGCCCGCGACGCGGTCGCCCGCGGCGCGAAGGTCCTCGTCCGCACGAAAGTGACCAACGCCGAACGGGTCGGCGATCACTGGGAGATCGAGATCGAGGGCACCGACAGCGGCAAGACCCGCCGGGTCCACGCCAAAATGCTGGTGAATGCCGGCGGCCCCTGGGTCGGCGACATCATCCACGACACGATCCGGGTCGACAGCCGCGAAGGCGTCCGCCTTGTGCGCGGCTCGCATATCGTCACCCGGCGTCTCTACGAACACGACAAGTGCTACTTCTTCCAGGGAACCGACGGGCGGATCATTTTTGCAATCCCCTTCGAAACCGACTTCACCCTGATCGGGACGACGGATTCCGAACACCCGGATCCGTCGGTCGATCCGGTCTGCACGCCCGAGGAACAAGAGTATCTGGTCGACTTCGCCAACCAGTACTTCAAACGGAACATCACAGTCGACGACATCGTCTGGACCTATTCCGGGGTCCGGCCGCTTTACGACGACGGCGCCTCGTCCGCCACGGCCGCAACCCGCGACTATACGCTGAAGATCGACGATGCCGGCGGCGCGCCGCTCCTGAACGTCTTCGGCGGCAAGATCACCACCTACCGCCGGCTGGCGGAAGGCGCGCTGGAGAAAATTCTCCGCTATTTCCCCGACCGGAAGGGACCCTGGACGGCCGGCGTTCCCCTGCCCGGCGGCGACTTCCCCGTCGGCGACGTTCGTACGCTGATCGCCCGCCTGAAGACGGACTTTCCGTTCCTGAACGACTTCTGGGCGCGCCGCCTGGTCAGGGCCTACGGCACCGAGGCCTGGCAGGTGCTCGGATCTGCGACGGCGAAGGAAGACCTGGGGCAGGATTTCGGTGCGACGCTGACGGCGCGCGAAGTCGAATGGCTGATGGAAAAGGAATTTGCACGGACGGCCGAGGACGTTGTGTGGAGGCGCAGCAAGCTCGGTTTGCGCATGTCCGACAACGAGATCGCCACGCTGGATGCATGGATGAAGAACGAAACCGCGCATCGGAGCAGAGCGGCGGCGGAATAGTCTGGGAGGACGACAATGACTTTGAGACTGGAGGGGGTGTCAAAGGTGGCGGGTCGCCAGACCCACATCCACCCCACCGACCTCGAATTGAAAAACGGCACGATGAACGTCCTGCTCGGCCCGACGCTGTCGGGAAAGACGACGCTCATGCGCCTCATGGCGGGCCTCGATGCGCCGACCACCGGCCGTGTCTTCTGGAACGATGAGGACGTCACCGGGGTCCGGGTCCAGAAGCGCAATGTCGCCATGGTCTACCAGCAATTCATCAATTACCCGTCGATCACGGTCTACGAGAACATCGCCAGCCCTCTGCGTCTTGCTGGAAAATCGAAAGCGGACATCGACGCCGCGGTCCGCAAGACGGCCGACCTGATGAAGCTGACGCCCATGCTCCAGCGCAAGCCGCTGGAATTGTCCGGCGGCCAGCAGCAGCGCTGCGCGCTTGCCCGCGCGCTGGTCAAGAATGCCGGTCTCGTCCTGCTCGACGAACCGCTTGCCAACCTCGACTACAAGCTGCGCGAGGAGCTGCGCGTCGAGATCCCGAAGATCTTCGAGGAAGCCGGCTCGATCTTCGTCTACGCGACGACCGAACCGGAAGAAGCCCTGCTGCTCGGCGGCAATACGGCCACGCTCTGGGAAGGCCGGGTCACCCAGTTCGGCCCGACGCCGGACGTCTACCGCCGGCCCGTCGACGCCACCACGGCGCGGGTCTTCTCCGATCCGCCGATGAATTTCCTGCAGATCTCCAAGACCGGCCGGAAGCTCATGTTCGGCGACGGCCAGTCGACACCTGCCGCCGGCAAGCTCGCCGAACTTGCAGACGGCCGCTACACCGCTGGCTTCCGTCCCAACCACCTGGAGATCTTCCAGCACACACCGGACGCCATGGAGTTCACCACCCGTCTCGCCGTCACCGAACTGACCGGGTCGGAAACCTTCGTCCATCTGGACCACCACGGCGAGCGCTGGGTCGGCCTCCTGCAGGGCGTTCATGACCTGGAACTGGGCAATCCGCTCAAGGTCTGGCTGAACCCGGCCCATGTCTACATTTTCGGCGAGGACGGCCATCTGGTCGCGCCCGCAGCTTACGCCCTGGCGGCCTGAGGAGAACGGGACCATGGCAAAGATCACCCTTGAAAATCTGGCGCATTCCTATCTGCCCCATCCAAAAGGCGAGGACGACTACGCCCTGAAGGAAATGAACCATGTCTGGAACGACGGCGAGGCCTACGCCCTGCTTGGCTCTTCCGGCTGCGGCAAGACCACGCTGCTCAACATCATTTCCGGCCTCCTGAAACCGAGCCAGGGCCGTATCCTTTTCAACGACATGGACGTGACCGGCGCGCCGACCGTGGCGCGCAACATCGCCCAGGTGTTCCAGTTCCCGGTTGTCTACGACACCATGACCGTGCGCCAGAACCTGGCCTTCCCGCTGAAGAACCGCGGCGCGGACGCCGCCTATGTCGCCGGACGGGTGCAGCAGATTGCACAGATGATCGGCATGGAGGCCGAGCTCGACCACAAGGCCCGCGGCCTGACCGCCGACGCCAAGCAGAAGATCAGCCTCGGCCGCGGCATGGTCCGCGAAGACGTCAACGCGCTCCTGTTCGACGAGCCGCTGACGGTGATCGATCCGCACATGAAATGGGAGCTGCGCACGCAGCTCAAGTCGCTCCATCGCGAGTTCGGTCACACCATGATCTATGTGACCCACGACCAGACCGAGGCCCTGACCTTCGCCGACAAGGTTGTCGTGATGTACGACGGCCGCGTGGTGCAGATCGGAACGCCGGAAGAGCTGTTCATGACGCCCGAGCACACCTTCGTGGGCTATTTCATCGGCTCGCCCGGCATGAATGTCATGCCCGCGCAGATCGAGGGAAACCGGGCCTATATCAACGGCTCCTGGCTGCCGCTCAGCAAGGGATACGGCAAGCTCGAGGGCAAGGTGGAGATCGGCGTGCGGCCGGAATTCGCGCGGCTCTCCCAGAGCGAGGGCCTGCCGGTGAAGATCCGCCGGGTCGAGGACGTCGGCCGCCACAAGATCGTCCGCGCGGAATTCTTCGGCAACGACATCAACATCATCGCCGAAGAGAACGAACAGGTCAGCGCGGACATGAACCGCATCAGCTTCGTCCCCGAACGGGTGAACGTCTATGCCGACGGCTGGCGTGTCGAAGGGGAGGCCGCGTGATGGAAAAGACCGTCAACCAGCGCGCCTGGTTCCTTGTCCTGCCGGTTCTGGCGCTCGTCGCCTTCTCCGCGGTGATCCCGCTGATGACCGTGGTGAACTATTCCGTCCAGGACACGTTCGGCAACAACCAGTTCTTCTGGGCCGGGATCGAATGGTTCCGGGAACTGCTTGCAAGCGACCGCATGTGGGATGCGCTCGGGCGCCAGGCGGCCTTCTCGGCGATCATCCTGGCCATCGAGGTTCCGCTCGGTATTCTGGTTGCGCTGAACATGCCCAAGCGCGGCTTCTGGGCCTCGTTCTGCCTCGTCGTCATGTCGCTGCCGCTGCTCATTCCGTGGAACGTGGTCGGCACCATCTGGCAGATCTTCGGCCGCGTCGACATCGGACTTCTGGGCTACACGCTGGAAGCGCTCGGCATCCCCTACAACTACACCCAAGGCTTCTTTGCTGCCTGGGCGACCGTGGTCGTCATGGACGTCTGGCACTGGACCTCGCTGATCGCGCTTCTCGCCTATGCCGGCCTGCAGTCCATCCCGGACGCCTATTACCAGGCCGCCAAGATCGACCAGGCGAGCCGCTGGAAGATCTTCTGGTACATCGAACTGCCGAAGATGCGCGGCGTTCTGATGATCGCCATCCTGCTGCGGTTCATGGACAGTTTCATGATCTACACCGAGCCCTTCGTCGTCACCGGCGGCGGCCCCGGCAACTCGACCACCTTCCTGTCGATCGACCTCGTCAAGATGGCCCTCGGCCAGTTCGACCTCGGCCCGGCGGCCGCCTTCTCGATCATGTACTTCCTGGTGATCCTGCTGATTTCCTGGGTGTTCTACACCGTGATGACCAATCTCGACAAAGCGGAGCGCGTCCAATGACCGACGTTGCCGTCAGCCCTGCCGCCACGCGCGGCCTCGCCCTGCCGGGGATCAACAGCAAGGCGGTCGTGATGACCCTTTACCTGCTGTTCCTGATGCTGCCGGTCTACTGGCTCCTGAACATGAGCCTGAAGACCAATTCGGAGATCCTGTCGACCTTCTCGCTCTGGCCGCAGAACCTGACCTTCGCCAACTACGCGACGATCCTGACCGATCCGAGCTGGTACATGGGCTACGTCAACTCGCTGATCTACGTGGTCATGAACATGGTGATTTCCGTGACCGTGGCATTGCCTGCGGCCTACGCCTTCTCGCGCTACAATTTCATGGGCGACAAGCACCTGTTCTTCTGGCTGCTGACCAACCGCATGGCCCCGCCGGCCGTGTTCGCCCTGCCCTTCTTCCAGCTCTACAGCTCCATCGACCTGTTCGACACCCATATTGCCGTGGCGCTGGCCCACTGCCTGTTCAACGTGCCGCTGGCGGTGTGGATCCTGGAGGGCTTCATGCGCGGCGTGCCGAAGGAAATCGACGAGACCGCCTATATCGACGGCTACAGCTTCGGCCGCTTCTTCGTGAAGATCTTCATGCCGCTGATCGCGTCGGGCATCGGTGTCGCCGCCTTCTTCTGCTTCATGTTCAGCTGGGTGGAACTGCTGTTGAGCCGGACGCTCACCAGCGTCAACGCCAAGCCGATCGCGGCCACCATGACCCGCACCGTTTCCGCCTCCGGCCTCGACTGGGGCGTGCTGGCGGCTGCCGGCGTGCTCACCATCGTGCCCGGCGCGCTCGTCATCTATTTCGTCCGCAACTACATCGCCAAGGGCTTCGCCCTCGGGCGGGTTTGACCGGAGGAGACAGACCCATGGAATGGATGGCCTGGACATATCCGACCGCGATTTTCTTCGCAGTCATCGCATTGCTGCTCGTCACCTTCACGGTGCTGGCGATCCGGTTTCCGGAAACGCCGCGGGTCGGCGTGCTCCGCATAGAGACGACCCGGGGAGATCGTCTCTTCATCACCTTGCTCGGTTCGGCCTTCATCAACCTGGCCTGGCTCGGACTTGTCGGCGTATCGCAACCCTATGCGCTGATCGTTTGCCTGATCTATGCCGCGGCGGTTTTCCGCTGGGTGTAGTTGAGGGGAAAAACCGGCGGTCCGGGGACGGGCAATCCTCAGGCCGCCGCATCAAAACCACAGTTTACACGTGGGAGGAAAATATGAACTTGCTACTGAAATCGACAACGGCGCTCGCGTTGAGCCTCGGGGTGCTCACCGGACCGGCCTTCGCCGGAATGAACGAGGCCAAACAGTTCCTGGACTCGGAAATCGGCGACCTGTCGACGCTGTCGCGCGCCGACCAGGAAAAGGAAATGCAGTGGTTCGTGGACGCCGCCAAGCCGTTCGCCGGCATGGAAATCAAGGTGGTGTCGGAAACCATCACTACGCACGAGTATGAATCCAAGGTGCTGGCGCCGGCCTTCACGGCCATTACCGGCATCAAGATCACCCACGACCTGATCGGTGAAGGCGATGTGGTCGAAAAGCTGCAGACCCAGATGCAGTCGGGCGAAAACATCTACGACGCCTACATCAACGACAGCGACCTCATCGGCACCCACTGGCGCTACCAGCAGGCCCGCAACCTGACCGACTGGATGGCAGGCGAAGGCAAGGACGTCACCAATCCGGGACTGGACGTGGCCGACTTCATCGGCACCAAGTTCACCACCGGTCCGGACGGCAAGCTCTACCAGTTGCCCGACCAGCAGTTCGCCAACCTCTACTGGTTCCGCTACGACTGGTTCACCGACCCGAAGATCAAGGCCGAGTTCAAGGACAAATACGGCTACGAGCTGGGCGTTCCGGTCAACTGGTCGGCCTATGAGGACATCGCCGAGTTCTTCACCGGAAAGAACATCGACGGCCAGACCGTCTATGGCAACATGGACTACGGCAAGAAGGACCCGTCGCTCGGCTGGCGCTTCACCGATGCGTGGATGTCCATGGCCGGCATGGGCGACAAGGGCGAGCCGAACGGCCTGCCGGTCGACGAATGGGGCATTCGCGTCAACGACAAGTCCCAGCCGACCGGATCCTGCGTGGCCCGCGGCGGCGCGACCAACTCTCCGGCGGCTGTCTATGCCATTGAGAAATACACCCAGTGGCTGGACAAGTACTCGCCGCCGGCAGCAGCGGGCATGACCTTCTCCGAAGCCGGCCCGATTCCGTCGCAGGGGGCGGTTGCCCAGCAGATGTTCTGGTACACCGCCTTCACCGCCGACATGGTGGGTGACGGCGCCAAGGCCGTTCTCAATGACGACGGCACGCCGAAATGGCGCATGGCTCCGAGCCCGCACGGCGCATACTGGGAAGACGGCATGAAGGTCGGCTACCAGGACGCCGGCTCCTGGACGCTGATGAAGTCGACCCCGGCCGACCGGGCCAAGGCCGCATGGCTCTATGCCCAGTTCGTCGTCTCCAAGACGGTTGACGTGAAGAAGTCCCACGTGGGTCTCACCTTCATCCGCGAGAGCACCATCCAGGACAAGAGCTTCACCGAACGCGCTCCGAAGCTCGGCGGTCTGATCGAGTTCTACCGCTCGCCGGCCCGTGTCCGCTGGTCGCCCACCGGCACCAACGTTCCGGACTATCCGAAGCTGGCCCAGCTGTGGTGGCAGAATATCGGCGATGCGTCGTCCGGTGCGAAAACCGCCCAGGAAGCCCTCGACAGCCTGTGCCAGCAGCAGGAACGCGTCCTGCAGCGTCTTGAACGCGCCGGCGTCCAGGGCGATCTCGGACCGAAGCTGAACGAACCGGAAGATCCGGAAGTCTGGCTCAGCCGAGAGGGCGCTCCGAAGCCGAAGCTTGCCAACGAAAAGCCGGAGCCGATCACGGTCGACTACGACACGCTGGTCGCAAGCTGGCAAAAACAGTAACCTCCCTGGCCGGGGCCTACGGGCCTCGGCCTCCCCACCCCCCTTAACGGGCATTAAGACGACCTGCAGATGAGCCACATTCTCGCGATCGACCAGGGCACGACCTCCAGCCGCGCCATCCTCTTCAATCAGGACATGCGACCGGTCGCGACCGCCCAGGAAGAATTCGCGCAGCATTTTCCCTCTTCCGGCTGGGTCGAGCACGACCCGCGCGATCTCTGGACGACCACGGTCCTCACCTGCAGCGATGCCATTCAGAATGCCGGTATCGCCCCCTCGGCCATTTCCGCCATCGGCATCACCAACCAGCGCGAAACCACCGTTGTCTGGGAGCGGGCGTCGGGACGGCCCGTCTACAATGCCATCGTCTGGCAGGACCGCCGGACCGCCGATTTCTGCCGCACCCTGAAGGACCAGGGCCACGAGGCGACGATCACGGCCAAGACCGGACTTCTGGCGGACCCCTATTTTTCCGGCACCAAGCTGAAATGGATCCTCGACAATGTCGACGGCGCCCGTGAAAAGGCCGCCCGCGGAGAGCTCCTGTTCGGCACGGTCGACAGCTGGCTGATCTGGCAGCTTACCGGCGGCAGGGTGCATGCGACCGACGCCACCAATGCCGCCCGAACCATGCTCTACGACATTCACAAGGGCCGCTGGAGCGAGACGATCTGCAATCTCTTCGACATCCCGATGGCCATGCTGCCGGAGGTGAAGGACTGCGGTGCGGACTACGGGGTGACCGAGACAAGCATCTTCGGGCACTCTATCCCGATCCTGGGCGTCGCCGGCGACCAGCAGGCGGCAACCGTCGGCCAGGCCTGCTTCAAGCCGGGCATGTTGAAATCGACCTACGGCACCGGGTGCTTCGCCCTGTTGAACACCGGCGAGACGGCGGTCACCTCACAGAACCGGCTCCTGACCACCATCGCCTACCAGCTTGACGGCAAGCCGACCTACGCGCTCGAAGGCTCCATCTTCGTTGCCGGCGCCGTGGTGCAATGGCTGCGAGACGGATTGAAGATCATCCAGAATGCTGCCGATACCCACACCCTTGCCGATGCGGCCGACCCGAGCCAGAACGTGATCCTCGTCCCGGCCTTCGTCGGGCTCGGCGCCCCCTACTGGAACCCGACCTGCCGGGGCGCCATGTTCGGCCTGACCCGCAACACCGGGCCTGCGGAATTCGCCCGCGCCGCCCTTCAAAGCGTCGGCTTCCAGACCCGTGATCTCCTGCAGGCGATGAGTGCCGACTGGGACAGTTCGACGGACGTGGAACAGACCCTGCGTGTCGATGGCGGCATGACCGGCTCGGACTGGGCGATGCAGTTCCTCGCCGATATCCTCGGCGTTCCGGTCGACCGTCCGGTGATCACCGAAACGACTGCCCTCGGGGCGGCCTGGCTCGCCGGCCAGCAGGCCGGCGTCTATCCGGGACAGGACGAGTTTGCCCGTAACTGGCAACTGGAACGAACCTTCGAGCCGCTTATGGCCGAAGAAGACCGCGAGAGCGCCTACGCCGCCTGGAGACGGGCGGTCGAGGCAACGTTAAGCGTCTGAGGCCAACGCCGCCCCTCAACTCTGGTCAGTTTAATTAGCCGTCAAAGGTACGTCCGTTCCTCGATCGGTCTCTGCTTGATCTGCTCCAGCAACAGATCGAGCATGGCCGTTTCTGCGCGGTTCATCTTCGCCTTCGGGTTCCACACCACGTGAACGTCGATTTCCGGCAGATTCTCGTAGGGCGGCAGTTGCCAGAGCATGCCATCTTCCACATCCCGTCGGACCACATGCACCGGCAGCGGCCCGATGCCGAGACCGGCCAGGATCATCCGCCGGACTTCCTCCAGATTGGCGGAGGTGCCCACGACGCGGTCGTCAAGGTCGGCTTCCGCACGCATCAGGGTCACCGGTCTCAGCGCATCCTCCAGCCGGTCGGTAACGAAGCTGACCGAGGACTGGCCGGCAAGGTCGGCTTTGGTCAGGTCCGATCGGCCGAACAGGGGATGGGACGGACCGCAGAACAGGCCGAAGAACTCCCGGAACAGGCGCGTATATTCCAGCTTCGGGTTCCGGGTCCGGACAAGACAGACGGCAAGCGAAGCCCGCCGCCCCGTCACCGCTTCCAGGGCATCCTTGCTGGCGGAAACGTTGATGGAGATGGTCGCCGCCGGATGCATCTGGTGGAATTGCCGGAGCGTCTCGTCGAACAGCGGGCTGACCACGTGGCTCGCCATGGCGATGTCCACATGGCCGCGAACCTCGTCCGAAACATCCCGCATCAGGGTTCCCAGACGCAGGATCGCACCCTGGATATCGACCGCCTCCTTGTGCAGCAGCCGGCCGGCCTCCGTCAGTTCGAAATGGCCCGGAGACCGGTTGATCAGGCGTTTTCCGATCCGTTCCTCGAGACGCTTGAGCGCGCTTGAAACGGTCGGCTGCTTGAGCCGGAGCCGGTCGGCCGCCTCCGTCACACTGCTGGAGCGAGCCAGGACGATGAAGGTTCTGAGCAGGTTCCAGTCCAGGTCGCGAGCAAGCCGTTCCGGATGGAGGGGTTTGGGAAGCAAGGTCATAGATCAGATCTATAGTCAGAATTTCCATTATCTATTTGTTCTATGAAGCGTCTCTTGTCACCTTCCCGTCAAGGTAATTTTGACGAGGGAGGCGGCGATGGGTATCGAGGCGCGCGAAAGGCGTCAGCCATGGATCCTGCTGGCGCCTGCGCTGACATCGGTCACGCTGCTCCTGTTCGTGCCGCTCGCCTTCATCGTGGTCTATTCGTTCTGGCTGAGAACGGCGACCGGCGCCGACCAGGTGGGCTTCTATCTCGACAACTGGCAGGAAGCGCTCGGCGATCCGTTCTACCGGGACATCCTGTTCAGCACGCTCCGGATCGCCGCGATCACCACGGTCGTCTGCGCGGTCATGGGCTATCCGGCCGCCTATTTCATCGCCCGTTCCCGGGGCAACAAGGCGATCCTGCTCCTGATGCTCATGCTGCCGTTCTGGATCAGCTACATCATCCGCACCATGTCCTGGATCAACATCCTCGGTGTTTCTGGCGCCCTGAACTGGCTGTTGCAGACGCTCGGCATCATCAACGAACCGATCCAGATGCTCTACAACGAGACCACGGTCATCCTCGGGCTCGTGCATTTCCTGCTGCCGTTCATGATCCTGAACGTCTATGTGGCGCTGGAAGGGATCGACATCTCCCTGGAAGACGCGGCCTGTTCGCTCGGGTCCACCCGCTGGCAGAGCTTTCTGGAAGTCACACTGCCATTGTCCCTGCCCGGCCTCGCGGCGGGCGGCCTTTTGTGTTTCGTCCTGAGTGCGGGCACCTATATCACGCCGCTAGTGCTCGGCGGCCCGCGTGACGCCATGTTCGCCAATCTGGTGTTCGAGGCGGTGATCACCCAGCTCAACTGGCCGCTCGGCTCCGCGCTCTCGCTGATGCTGCTGGCGATCCTGGGCGGGCTGGTCCTGATCTACAACCACTTCCTCGGCATGGGACAACTGATGAAGGGGCTCGGCTGATGGGTTGGCTTCTGATCCGCGGATGGGCGCTGCTCGTCTATATCTTCATGTTCCTGCCCGTGGCGGTGGTCGTGATGCTGAGCTTCAACGCCAGCCAGTTCGGCAGCTTCCCGATGACCGGATTTTCCTTTCACTGGTTCGTCGAACTCGCCAACAACGACGCGATCCTCAGAGCCTTCGAGACTTCCATCCTTCTCGGATCGCTCACCGCCCTGGTGTCGACGATGCTCGGCGTGCTCGCCAGCCTTGCCCTGATCCGCTACCGGGTCCCGGGCTCCAACCTGATCTCCACCATCCTGATCGCACCGATCCTGGTGCCGGAGGTGGTGCTGGCCGTCGCCCTGCTTCTGTTTCTCAACGCCCTGTCGCTCAACAAGAGCTTCCTGCTGCTCCTGATGGGCCACGTGATCTTCACCATGCCCTTCGTAATTCTGGTGGTTCAGGCCCGCCTCGTCGGCATCCGCCGGGACTATGAGGAAGCCGCGATCAGCCTCGGCGCGCATCCGATCCAGGCCTTCTTCCAGATCACGCTGCCTCTGCTGGCGCCTGCCGTCTTCGCCGGCATGCTCTTCGCCTTCACCATCAGCTTCGACGACATCACCGGCACCCTGTTCTGGAAGCCGGGCGGCGTCGAGACCGTGCCGACCCAGATCTTCGCCATGCTGCGCAATTCCATCTCTCCGGAGATCAACGCGCTCGGCACCGTGATGATTTTCCTGACCGTCGGGCTGCCGCTTCTCGGCATGGCCGTTGCCCGGCGCATGGCTCTCCAGCGCGGCAGCTAGAACCGCGCGCAACGCACAAGACAGACATTAAAAACCAACCGGAAATGGGGAATAAAATGGACAACACGAAACGTTACGAACGCCTCCGCGAACGTTATCTGAACGGCGACCTGGACCGCCGCAAGTTTTTGGGCCTGATCGGCGCGGCCGGCCTCGCCTATGGCGTACAAACGCCCTTCGCCCGCCAGGCGCTGGCGGCAACCGAACAGGTCCGTTTCGACGGCTGGGGCGGCGTCGTCTCCGAAGCCTTCCGCAAATACGCTTTCGATCCCTACACCAAGAAGACCGGCATCAAGGTCGTCGACGGCACCTTCGGCGGCGGCGACGAATATCTCTCCCGCGTCAAGGCGAGCCAACCGGGCGAATACAACATCGCTCACCTCTCCGGCGTCTTCGACTATGCGCGCTATCACAATCTCGGCCTGTCTTCGGTGCTGAACGAGGACAACATCCCGAACCTGAAGTTCGTCATTCCGAAACTGGTCGACGTCTTCCGCGCCGTGACCGACGGAAAGCTCTCCTGCGTGCCTTACGACTACGGCACCACCGGTCTTGCCTATAACCGCAAGTACATCTCCGACGACGAGATGAAGGAAAAGGGCGCCAAGATCCTGCTCGACGAAAAGTACAAGGGCAAGATCGCCGGCTGGAGCGACTGGCGCACCCGCATCTGGTACGCCTCCCTGCAGACCGGTCAGGACCCGAACGGCGCCACCGACATGGATGCGATCTGGGATGCCATCCGCAAGCACCGCGACCTGTCCCTGAAATACTGGACCTCCGGTGCGGAACTGATGAGCCTTCTCGCCGAAGAGGAAATCTACGTCACCGAAGGCTGGTCCGGCCGCATCTACGCGCTGCAGGAACAGGGCCACGACATCGGCTACATGGACCCGCCCAACGGCTTCGGCTGGCAGGAGTGCCTGTTCGTCATCAAGGGCTCGCCGATGGAAGCCTGCGAGGAGTTGCTGAACTTCATGCTGGCGCCGGAAACCTCCATCGCCGTCGCGGAAGGCCAGAACTATCCGCCCGCGCTCGACCCGACCAAGGTCGATCTCGGCAAGAAAATCCCGACCCTGCCCGCATTCGATCCGAAAGGCACCCTGGAAGGTCTCACCTTCGCCAAGCCGGATTACTGGAACGGACACGAGCAGGAATGGTCGAAGATGTTCGGCCGGATCCAGAAGGGCTACTAAGCCCCTCCTCCCGCAAACTTGGTCTCCCGCAACTCGCGGGAGGCCATTTTCCCCACAATGCGGAGAACGCTTGTGAGTGCTGTATCCCTGACCAATATCGTGAAACGCTTCGGCAAGGTGACCGCGGTTCACCGCATGTCCATGGACATTTCCGACGGCAGTTTCGTCACCCTGCTCGGCCCCTCCGGCTGCGGCAAGACCACGACCTTGCGCATGATCGCCGGCCTGCTCGATCCGACCGAGGGTGACATCACCATCAAGGGCAACCGGATCAACGACGTTCCGATCCACAAGCGCAATCTCGGGCTGGTGTTCCAGAACTACGCCCTGTTTCCGCACAAGACCGTGGCGGAGAACGTCGCCTTCGGTCTGAAGTACCGGTCTGTCTCCAAGGCCGATGCGCAGAAGAAGGTGCGCGACGCGCTGGAGTTGGTGCAGCTGCCCCATGTGGGCGACCGCTACCCGAAGGAACTCTCCGGCGGCCAGCAGCAGCGCATTGCTCTCGCCCGGGCGATCGTGATCGAGCCGGATGTGCTCCTGCTTGACGAGCCGCTGTCGGCGCTCGATGCCAATCTGCGCGAGGACATGCGCGTGGAACTGAAGCGCATCCAGCATCAGATCGGCGTCACCACGGTCTTCGTCACCCATGACCAGTCCGAGGCGCTTGCCATGTCCGACAAGCTGGTCGTCATGTCGAACGGCGTCGTCGAACAGGTCGGCGCGCCGGAAGAAGTCTACAACACCCCCGCGAGCGAATTCGTCGCCCGGTTCCTCGGCACGTCCAACATCCTCGACGGACGCTGCACCGGTCTCGACGGCTCAACGGTTGCGCTCGATGTCAACGGGATCGGACCGATCCAGGTGCCCCGGGACCGCGCACCGCATCTTTCCGCCGAAGGTTCTGCAAAACTGGTGCTCAGGGCTGAAAAACTGATCGTGGCGTCTTCCAATGCGCCCAAGGATGATCGAATAGATCTTACCGGCTCCGTTGAAGCCGTCGATTATCAGGGACAGGCCGCGCGCTATTTCCTTCGGATCGGCGACCACCGGCTCCAGGCCATCAACATGATCGACGACCACCCCTTCGCTGAAGGGGAGACCGTCAGCCTTCGCTTCAGGCCACGCGACTGCGCGGCACTTCCGGAAACCTAAGAAATGTCGAAATCTGGCAAATCCCATCTCTTCTACCAGAGCCGCCTGAGGCGGCCCACGCTGGACCAGGCCCGCGGCGTCTACATGTGGGACGTGGACGGCAAGCGCTATCTCGACGGCTCCTCTGGGGCCATGGTCTGCAATATCGGCCATTCCAATCCCAACGTGCTGGAAGCCATGCGCCGCCAGATGGAAAAGTCGACCTTCGGCTACCGGCTGCATTTCGAGACCGAGCCGGCGGAAAAACTGGCGGAGAAGACCGCCTCCCTTGCCCCTGAAGGCATGGAAAAGGTGTTCTTCGTCTCCGGCGGATCGGAAGCCGTGGAGAGCGCGATCAAGCTCGCCCGGCAGAACGCGATCGCGACCGGCGAAAGCCAGCGCTACAAGGTGATTTCCCGCTATCCCAGCTATCACGGCTGCACCCTGGGCGCGCTTGCGCTGACCGGCTATGCGCCGCTGGCCGCGCCCTTCGACCCGATGATGCAGCCGATGCCGAAGATCGCCGCACCCCGCGCCTATCTCGACCGGCTGGACCCGGACGACGAGGCGACCGGCCGTCACTACGCCGACATGCTGGAAGAACGCATCCTTGCCGAAGGTCCGGAGACGGTGCTCGCTTTCATCGTCGAGCCGGTGGGCGGAGCCTCGACCGGCGCGCTGGTGCCGCCGGCCGGCTACATGAAACGCATCCGCGAGATCTGCACCCAATACGGCGTGATCCTGATCCATGACGAGGTCATGTCCGGCGGCGGCCGGACGGGCAAGTTCTTCGCCGCCGAGCACTGGGACGTGGCGCCTGATATTCTCGTCATCTCGAAAGGCTTTGCCGCCGGTTACGCCCCGCTCGGCGCCATGGTGGCAAGCGACCGGATCGTGGAAAACGTGCTCAACGACGGCGGCTTCCTGCACGGCTTCACCTATGCCGGCAATCCGCTCGCCTGCGCCGCCGGCTTTGCCGTGCTGGAGGAAATCGAGCGCGAAGGCATGGTGAAAAATGCCGCCCGGATCGGGGACGAACTCAAGGCGGGTCTGGAAAGCCTGATGGCGAAATACCCGGTCATCGGCGACGTCCGCGGCAAGGGGCTGCTGCTTGCCTTCGAACTGGTCAGCGATCCCGAAACCCTGAAACCCCTGCCGCGAGACCTGAACGCCTATAACACGCTGGTGGACATCGCCTACGACAAGGGGCTGATCATCTATTCGCGCCGGACCCGCGGCGGCTACGAAGGCGACCACTTCCTGGTCTGCCCGCCCATGATCGCCACCAGCGCCCATGTGGGCGAAATCATCGAAACCCTCGACGCATCGCTCGCCGAATTCCTGGAAACGGTTGTCGACCGCCGGCTTCAGGCCGGCTGACCGGAATAGAAAATGACCAACAAGATCATCATCACCTGTGCCATCACGGGCTCCATCCACACGCCCACCATGTCGCCCTACCTGCCGGTGACCGGGCCGGAAATCGCCGGCCAGGCATTGGGTGCTGCCGAAGCGGGTGCGGCGATCCTGCATCTTCATGCGCGCGATCCGGAAACGGGCCGGCCATCGGCAAGGCCGGAGCATTTCATGGCCTTCCTGCCGGTGATCAAGCAGGGCTCCGACGCGGTTCTGAATATCAGCACCGGCGGCAGCGCGGTCATGACGCTCGACGAACGCCTCGCCGCCCCCACGCAGGCCGAACCGGAAATGTGCTCCCTGAACATGGGCTCCATGAACTTCGCGCTCTATCCCATGGCCGCCCGCTACGACGACTGGAAACACGACTGGGAAAAGCCGTTCCTGGAAAATTCCGACGACCTTGTCTTCAAGAACACGCCGCGCGATATCGCGACGATCCTGAGCCGTCTCGGCCAGGAACGCGGCGCGCGGTTCGAATTCGAATGCTATGACGTCAGCCATCTCTACATGCTGCGCCATTTCGCCGACCGGGGGCTGGTCAAGGCGCCCTTCTTCATCCAGTTCGTCTTCGGCGTGCTCGGCGGCATCGGCGCGGACCCGGAAAATCTGCAGCACATGAAGCGGATCGCCGACAAGCTGTTCGGCGACGATTACATGTTTTCCGTGCTCGCCGCCGGCCGGCAGCAGATCCCGTTTGCGACCATGGCCGCCGCCATGGGCGGTCACGTCCGCGTCGGTCTGGAAGACAGCGTCTTTATCGGCAAGGGCGAGTTGGCCAGGTCAAATGCGGAACAGGTGACCAAGATCCGGGAAATCGTCGAACGGCTCGGACGCGAGGTCGCGACGCCGGGTGACGCGCGCGATCTGCTCGGTCTGAAAGGTGCCGACAGGACGGCTTTTTAAGGCATGTACACAATTTCAATCCGGCGCGCCGAAAAGGCGGATGCCGAAAAGCTGAATGCGGCCCTGATGCGCCTGTCGGACGACATCGGCGACGATCACGGGGCGTCTACGGAAGACCTGATCCGGCACGGTTTCGGCCCGTCGGCCGCGTTCCATGCGCTGCTGGCGGAACAGGGAGACAGTCGATCGGTCGTCGGCGTCATCGTCTATTCGCCGGTCTTCTCCACGGTCCGGGCTTCCGCCGGCCTTTACGTTTCCGATCTCTGGGTCTCCGGCGAAACCCGCGGCAGCGGCCTCGGCAAACGGCTGTTGGCTGCAGCCCTTCAAGCGGCCCCAAAGGACTGGACCGTCGGCTTCCTCAAGCTCGCCGTCTATGAGGACAATCCGTCCGCACGCGCCTTTTACGACCGGCTCGGTTTCTCCCACGATCCGAACGAGACCTATCTGACACTCGCCGGGTCCGCGCTGAAAGACTTGAAGGAAACACCATGAAAGCCATTTTCGACGAACGGCAATGGGTGCACGATCCCAAGCATTTCATGGCCAACGGGACGCTTTATCCCAACCCGGAACAGCCGCGCCGCATCGAGGTCCTGCAGGACGGCGCGGGGAAGGCCGGCTGTTCCTTCCAGGCACCGGACGATCATGGGCTTGGCCCGATCGCCGCCCTTCACTCCGCCGAATATCTCGTCTTCCTGGAGACGATCCACACCCGCTGGAGCCGGATCGAGGGAGCCTCCGACGAGGTGATCCCCAACGTCCACCCGGACCGGCGCACGGCAAGTTACCCCCGCTCCGCCGTTGGTCAGGCCGGCTTCCATCAGGCCGATACTTCCTGCCCGATCGCGGCAGGTACCTGGCAGGCCGCCTACTGGTCGGCACAGAGCGCCCTGTCGGGGGCGGATCTTGTCCACGGGGGCGAACAGGCCGTCTATGTGCTCAGCCGCCCACCCGGCCATCACGCTTTCGGCGATCTGGCCGGCGGCTTCTGTTTCCTGAACAACTCAGGCATCGCGGCCGAACATCTGCGAAAGCTCGGCCACCGGCCCGCGATCCTTGACGTCGACGTTCACCACGGCAACGGCACGCAAGGCATCTTCTACGAGCGCGACGACGTTCTCACCGTCTCGATCCATGCCGACCCGATCCGCTTCTATCCGTTCTACTGGGGTCATGCCCATGAGCGGGGAGAAGGCCTCGGTCGCGGCTATAATCTCAACCTGCCGCTGCCGCGCGGAACCGGCGATGACGATTATCTGAAAACCCTCGATACGGCCTTCTCCCATATCCGCGCCTTCGGCGCCGACGTGGTTGTCGTCGCCCTCGGCCTCGATGCCTCCGAACACGACCCGTTCCAGGGACTGGCGGTCACCATCCCCGGCTTCGCCCGGATCGGTGCAGCCATTGCAAACCTCGGTCTGCCGGTTCTCTTCGTTCAGGAAGGCGGCTATCTCTCGGAAGAACTCGGGCACAATCTCACCAGCGTTCTGAACGGATACAAAAGCGCATGACCGAAAAGGCGGATTTCATCATCATCGGCGGCGGCATTGCCGGAATGGGCGCGGCTGCCCGGCTCGCACCTTCTGCCAAGGTGATCCTTCTGGAAATGGAAGACGCGCCCGGCCGTCATTCCACCGGCCGTTCGGCGGCAATCTTCATCCGCAACTACGGCAACCGGACGCTACGCGCCCTGAACGCCGCCTCCGAACCGGTCCTGAAGGAGCCGGAAGGCATATCGGAGGAAAGCCTACTGACCCCGCGCGGCGAACTTCTGATCGCCACCGAGGACGAGCTTTCGAATTTCGACAGTTACCTCGATGGCGCGGAGGGCATGGAGCGCATTTCGGCAGAAGACGCCGTTACCCTGTTTCCGTTGCTGCGCCCGGAACCGATCGCGGCCGCAGCCATTGAACGCGACGCGCAGGACATCGATGTCGACCGGCTGTTGCAGGGCTTTGTCCGCATCGCCCGGCGCAACGGCGCGAAGATCGTCACCGACGCGCCGGTCTCCGCCCTCACCCGGTCCGGAACCGCCTGGACCGCCGAAACGCCGGCCGGGACCTTCGAGGCCCCCGTCGTCATCAACGCCGCCGGCGCCTGGGCCGATGCGGTCGCAGGCCTCGTCGGCGTGGCAAAGGTCGGCCTTGTACCCATGCGCCGCTCCGCCGCTATCCTGCCCGTCCCGGACGGGTTGGACGTGACCCGCTGGCCGCTGGTCGCAAGTGCGTCTGAGGCCTGGTACGCGAAACCGGATGCGGGCAAGCTGATGGTCTCGCCCGCCGACGAGGATCCGGTCGAGCCGCACGATGCCTGGCCGGATGACATGGTGCTGGCGGAAGGCCTCTACCGTTTCGAACAGGCGGTCACCATGCCGGTCACCCGGGTGGAACGAAGCTGGGCGGGCCTGCGCAATTTCGTCGCCGACCGCACCCCGGTCGTCGGCTTTGCACAGGGAACCGAAGGCTTCTTCTGGCTGGCCGGACAGGGCGGCTACGGCGTGCAGACCGCGCCGGCCCTGTCGCAGCTGACCGCGGACCTGTGCCTGGGCCGCGCCTCACCCCTTGACCGGGACGTGATCAAGGCGCTTGATCCGAACCGCTTCGCCTGATTCTTTCCCGGCATTTTCTCAAGACTAAGGAACACATCATGTCCGACATCACCCGCCTCGATTCCGGCCCGCGCATGAGCCAGGCCGTCATTCACGGCGACACGGTCTATCTCGCCGGCCAGGTCGGCGCACCGGGCGAAAGCGTGACCGCCCAGACCCAGGCCATCCTGAAAAGCATCGAGGATCTTCTGGCACGTTGCGGCAGCGACAAGTCCAAAATCCTGCAGACGACCATCTGGCTCGATTCCATGGCCGACTTCGCCGAAATGAACGCGGTCTGGGACGCCTGGGTCGACCCGACCAACCCGCCGACCCGCGCCTGCGGCGAATCCAAACTGGCAACGCCGGACTATAAGGTCGAGATCATCATCGTCGCCGCGAAGTAAGCTTCGGCGGAGAGAGCGATCAGCAAGACCGGGTGGCTTTTGAGTCACCCGGTCTTGTTTGGTTGACAGACTCCACGAGCCTCAATCCGACCGGACCCGGTATTTTTCAGCTTGCCCACCGGCCCGCGCGCTGGTCCGCATCCCGCCTAGCCGCAGCACGAATTTCCCGCCTGAATGGGTGGACATGGCACCGTTCCATACGAGCAATAGACGCAGCAGTCGCCCGGCTTGGGTTTGAGAACAGCGCCACAGGACTTGCATTCATAAAACCATTGGCATGCATCTGTGGGCATCGTTTCGACGGCGACGTGCCCGCATTCGGGGCAAGTGATCGTGCTTTCAAGCGTCAATTTCAGATCAGCCATTTTTCACATCAGCGTAATTAGAAAATCATTGATGCGGGCTTCGTTGAAACCCACGCAAGCGCCGTCAGAATGGAACGGACTGTCCCATGCTGACATTTCTTATGGTACACCAGTCTTAGTTTCCAATTGCGGCCATGGTCGGCACGGGATCACGGACTTGGCCGAACCATGATTTTTTCCGCTTGCGGGCCGGCCTGCGCTTTGCTCCTATAGTCCTGTTTTATCGCAATGCTTTTTCGAGCAGGGGTTGCTCTGCAAATTTTAGCATTTTCAAATAGCTGGCCTTTTTCGCCGTCTAATGGTCCAATCTGAAGACAGCCCGCTTCAATTCATCGGGATTTGGCGGCTGACTAGTATCGGCTCAACGGGTCGTCGTCAGAACGGACAGGCAGAAGAAAGAACTGACCGTGTTGATCAAAGCAGTCATTGCCGCGTGTGCATTGTTTTATTTCAGCCTCTCTGCCGAGGCCCTTGAAGTCTACCGAAACGGCCACCGTTACGACATTTCCGCGAGCCTCCCCTCCGGTGCGTCCTTCAGGGAAGACGGCGTCGACCGGAAGTTCGAGATCGGCGGCGTCAGCGGCAATCTCCGGCTGATCCAGGACAGCTATGGCGACTGTACGGCCCTGATTGACGAACGGCAACGGAACTGGGTGAAGTACGGCTTCAGCGAGGCCTCTGACCGGTACGCGAGTACCAACGAGTGTTCGATCTCGATCCATAACCCGGCAAGTGACGAGACGGTCACCTCGTTTTACATCCGCATCGATGACTGCGACTGCTATTCGGCGCTGCATTTCAGGTTCAAGGAGAATGCCCGGCCGGACTTTGCGGCCGCAGCCCCATCGATTGTCGCAAGTGTCCGTCAAAACAACGGCGGAGCGCCCGAGCCCGCGGTCGCCGCGATTGGCGGAACGTTGAACTCCGGGGGTGCAGCGCCAAAACCCGTTTCCCGGGAAAACGGATTCCAGAATGCGACAAAGGACGGCATCGGACGGATCACGTCGGCACTGGCGACCCTCCCGTGCATGCCCGCGGCCAAGGACAAGAACGAAGAGGCCGACCGCGCCCTGAAGCTCGTGTCGGCCTGGACCGGCCGCAAGATCGATGACCTTGCCCGCAACGCCGGCGTTCCTTCTCTCGGCTCACACATCAGCTACGATTTTCCGGCCGGCGATCCCGGAAATATCGACCTGATCGAGGCGACTGTCTCCGCCAATGACAGTGCCGTCACAAGGTTGGAGAATGATATTGCGACCCATGGCGCAAGCGTGTGCGGTGTCCTCTACATCGCTCTCGGCGAACGGATCGACAGCCTTTATGGGCAGCAGAAAAACTTCAACTCCGTCTACCACGGCTACCTGAAGGCCGCGCAGCAGCTGACCCTGATAAACGGGTGCGCAAGCGCCGAGCCGGATGGCGCCTTCGGTCCGTCCAGCAGATCAAGCTGGAACAAGTTGCTGACTGCGATCGGAAAACCGCAGATCGGTGATAACTTCACCCCGACCATGAGCGACCTGATCGACACGGCGGCCGTTCCGGTTTCGGATGCGGCCTGCGGCCCGAACGGCGCGCAAGGACCGGGTGCCCGGATCGCCGTTCTGCCATTTCTTGTCGACGACGGTTTCGGCGGCTGGCTCCGCAAACGGACACCCACGCTAGAAAACGCGATGAACCGGATTGCGGCGGCCGGCGAGTGGACACCGTTCCAGCAGCAGCTTGCCCTGTCCGTCATGGGCAAGAGCTACGGGGAAAACGACAGCGCGGTGGCTGGCAGGCTGGCGCAGATCTTCAAATATGGGATCGGCGTTGCGCGGAACGACCAGGCCGCAGGTTTCTGGCAAAGTGCTGCAGCTCGTGATCCGTCTCTTTACCAGCGCTATGCAACGGCCATCGAAACCGGCAACGGCGTGGAACCGCTGACCGAAGACCTGATCCGGACCTATACCTGGAGCGAAGACTATCGCTCGAAAGCGGTCTCCGGCCCGATGGTCTTCGACAGTTCGCTTACGCTGACCCTGGAGCGCAGGACCGGTCTGGCGCGGTTTTCACATCTGGTGATGAAATATCCCGAAGCGCTGCGGATCGTGGCCGAAACCGCACCCGCCGAAGTCCAGTACATGCTCGCGGTCCGGCTGCTCGACGGTGCAAGTGTACTGGGCAAGGGGACGGACCAGGCCCGGGTCCTGCTCGAGGCCGCGTCACGGAGCCTGCCCTATGCCGCTTCGCATCTGGCCTTCATGCTGAGCTACGGCAATGGCGGAACCGCCGACCAGACCCATGTCCAGGAGCTTCTGAAGTTCGCCGCCGGCAAGGACGACCCCTTCGCCCTTTACCTGCTGGCCCGGCGGGCGGAACGGGACCGGCCGGAAGCGCCGGAAGAGGCGTTGAAATGGTACAAACGCCTCTTCGCCCAGGACGCGGGCGAGTATGTCCCCTTCGCGGGCGCCGACCTGGTCGCCAACCGGATCATGGCCGGCAGCCTTGCCCTGGCAAGCCCCGAGGGCAAGAAACTGATCGAGGATCTGGCGAAACGGAAACAGGATTTCGCCGGGCTGCTGGCAAGCATGTATCTTTGCGCCGACTGCGGCGGCGCAATCGACTACGCCGAAGCGGCCAAGTGGCTGCGCCTCATGCGCGACGCCAAGGTGAAACAGTCCGGCGTGGTTCTCTATCGCCTCCTCCAGAAGTTCCCCGACCTGGCCGAAAGCGGGCGCGAAGGGATCGACGGCCTGATACGCGCCAATGCCGATGAGAACGGCAAGATCTCGCTCGGATGGGATGCGGATATCGCAGCCTTCATCGGGCTGGTGGTGGAAAGCGGCAAGGCCCGGCTGAAGACCAAGGGGCAGCCGGAGCTGCTGCCCTCTTTCGTGGAGAGCGTGCTCGCCGACCTGTGCAAGCCGTCGGACAACGGCCCGTCCTACTGCGACGAAGCCGCCAAGTTTCTGGCATCCGGCGCCTTTGGAGCCGATCTGGTCGCCGTCGGCCTGAAGCGTCTTGAGGAGACGGACTCCATTGCGCTTACCGATGCGCTCGCTGCCTATGGCGATTTCAAGGGCGCGCTGGCGCGCGGCTTGAGGGCGGAAAAGGACCTGCAGCTGGAAACTTCCTCGATCATTTCGAGGGAAACGTCAGATCAGGAAGGCTTGCGCCTCGATCCGAACGACCTGCGTGCCCCGACCCTTCGCCGTCTCATCGCCCGGCGCGATCCCTCCGACATGTCGACCCTGCCCAAAGGCTTTACCGAATACCTGAACCTGCTGGCGCGAAACGGCGACACTCAGGCGCGCGACTATCTCCGGCTTATCGCGGCACCACCCGTTCCCCCGGCCCCGGTTCAGCCGAATATTTCCGCCGCAGAGGCAACCTTCGAAGCGGTCAAGGCACGCGGCGGCCTCAGCATGTCGCTGGTCAATGCGGCACGCGTCTATTCCTCCGCGCTGCAGACGTCCGGCGATACGAACAAGTCCCTTGAGCTGGAACTGACCGCACTGGCTGCCGAACGGCAGCTCGACCAGGTCGTCGGCCTTGGATCCGGTCCGCTTCAGGGCAAGCTGACCACCGTGTGTCATCTGTCCAAGGCCAGCGAGCGCGTCTTCGGCCTCGGCGCCGACGGCATCGCCCTGGTTCTGGCAAAAGACGCCATCAACGAGCTTCAGAATATCCGAAGGGATCTGTCGACGATCCCCGAACGGCTGCAGGGCTGCTTCCGCGATCTCGTCGCCGACAACTACCGCTGGCTCGCCGATCTCCTGGTGCGCCAGAACCGGCTGAGCGAAGCCGAATTCGTGCTGTCGCTTCTGAAAGATTTCGAGGCCTTCCAGTTCGCAGGCCGCGACAACGACTTCACCGGCGATTCCTTCCGCCAGCTTCCCTACTCGGCGGAAGAACAGGAACTGAAGGACGCCCTCGACGCCCTGCAGCTGCCGACGGTGACGGACGTCCGCCGCAGGGAGGAGCTACTCGCCAAACAGCAGCTTCAGGGCCTCACCCAGGCCGAAGCCGCGCAGCTTGCCGATATCCAGACCCGCCTTCAGGCGGCCGAAGCCGGTTATCAAAGCGGCCTCAAACGGATCCTGGAGGCGGCGGCAAACCTGAAAGGAAAAGCCGATCCGGCCGCAGCGCTTGCCGAAACGGAATCGATCCAGAAGACCCTGCTAGGCAAGCTGACGGAAAAGGCGGTCGCAATCCACTACCTGGTCATGCCGGACCGCCTCAACATCATCCTGACCACGCCCTCCGACCGGAAGAGCTTTACGATCAGGACCTGGAACGGCGCGCCCTTCACCGAAGCCGGCCTGAACGAAAAGCTGGAAGAATATCATGCGGTGGTCAGCGACCCCGGTTATGATCCGAAGAAGCGAAGCCGGGAACTGTATGACCTGCTCTTCGCGCCTCTGGAACAGGACCTGAAGGCCGCCCAACCGTCCATGCTGCTCGTCTCCCTGGACAAGCGGCTGAGGTACCTGCCCTACCAGAGCCTTTATGACGGCAGCGAATACCTGATCGAACGCTATGCGGTTTCGCTTCTGACCAGCAGCGAAAGCGAGATTTCCGGACAGAAAACCACGGACGTCCCCTTTGCGGGTCTCGGCATGACCCAGGAGACGGAGAACTTCCTCGCCCTGCCGGGTGTCGCAGTCGAGCTCGACGGCATCATCAAGGGCGACAACAACTTCGGCCTCTTCGACGGCGAGGTTTACATGGACAAGGCGTTCAACAAGCCGGCGCTGATCCAGTCGCTCCGGATTGGCGAGAACGCCCGGTCGGGACTTGGCGTGGTCCATATTTCATCGCACTTCAGTCTCGGCGACAGCGACAAGGATTCTTTCCTTCTGCTTGGAACCGGCGAGCATCTGAGCCTCGCTGATATCAAGAACGACCCGAAGGATTTCAATTTCGACCATGTCGAGTTGCTGACCCTGTCCGCCTGCGAAACCGGGCGGGCGAACCCGGACAGGGACGGCCGCGAAATCGAGAGCCTCGCCAAGATCACCGGCGACCGGGGCGCGAAGTCGACGATCGCCAGCCTCTGGCCCGTGGCCGACAGCTCCACGGCGATCCTGATGCAGCGCTTCTATGAGCTGCGCGAACTCGGCGACATGTCCAAGGCCCAGGCCCTTGCCATGGTGCAAAGGGAGTTCATCCACGGCGATGTCGGCAGCCCGGCAAACCTCACCACGCGGAGCGTGGTCTACGAGACCGCGCAAAGGTTCAATGAGAATTTCCGGGAGACAGCCGACGGCATTGATCCCGGCTTTTCCCACCCGGCCTACTGGGCTCCCTTCGTATTGACCGGAAATTGGCGATGACCCGAACATCGGTGATGAAATCCATGATGCTGCCGTTCATTCCGGCGGCTTTGGCGGGCAGCCTGTTCTGCTCCGAAACGGCCCGTGCCGGAGACGATCCCGATATCATGGCCAAGACCGGCCAATGCTACGGCGCGTCCTATTCCCGCCAGGAAGGACCTGTGAAGGACCTTCGCATCTCCTTTCGACGGTCGGCTTCAAACGAGAACGGCTGGAATACCTTCGTCGACTTCCAGCTCAGCCAATGGGGTGTCCCGAACGATACCTATGGCTTTACCGCCAACTGCACCGCCACAGGCGGCGAGATTGTCTGCGGCATCGAATGCGACGGTGGCCAGCTCCGGCTCCAGATGGCGAAAGACGGCCGCCTCTTCGCCGAAGCCGTCGGCCTGCGCTATGACATGACCCGGGGACCTGACTCGCTGCTGCCGCCTGTCATGGAAGCCGACGGTCTGACGCTGAGCAGCATTTTCGCCCTGTCCCCGATCGGTAAACCGGGAGAGGAATGCGCGGTCTCCCCGCAGCAGACCTTCGTGGCGCTGCAGGCCGGAGACCTGTCGCCCCGGGTGAAAATACTCGAAACCAAGCTCAACCGTCTCGGTCACTTTCTTCAGTTTCCGAACATGGTCTTCGACGAAACCACCACGAAGGCGGTCGAGTCCTTCCAGACCCAGTACAACATCCCGGTCACCGGCGTCGTCGACCAGAGAACCGCCGAAACAATCGAAAGCGCGGCCCTGACCAGCGCCGGCGGGTGCTAGGCCAAGAGCTCATGATCGAAACAGGAGCGCCTTTTGAAATCTCTCTGGTTTCGCCTGAAAAGATGACAAAGGCACGCTGAAGGAACACCGTATCGATCGTCATTGCGGTCAATTTTGCAACCCGGATCGAACTCACCCTCCATCACCTTCCCACCTAAAAGAAATCAATAATAAAGGCCGCCTTCATGGACGTCGCAATCACCCAATGGATCAATTCGCTTTCCAACCACAGCGCCGTGCTGGATGCGGCGATGGTCGCGTTCACCAGTTACGGCGTGCCGTTTCTGATCCTGATCGTCATCGCACAATGGTGGAGCCGCCAGGACCGGCTTCATGTGCGCCATACCTGTATCGCGGCCGGTCTGTCGTTTCTGATCGGGCTCGGCATCAATCAGGTCATTCTGCTCTTTGTGCATCGCGTGCGGCCCTATGATGCCGGGGTGAGCCAGCTCATCATCGAGCGAAGCGGCGACTGGTCCTTCCCCTCCGACCACGCCACGGCAACCTTCGCCATCGCCGCCGCGTTTCTTCTACACGGCCCGAAGCGGCGGGGACTGGCGTTTCTCGCGGTTGCCCTCCTTGTCTGTTTTTCACGCGTCTACGTCGGCACCCACTATTTCACCGACATCCTCGGCGGGGCCGCGACCGGGATCATTGCCGCCGTGGCCGTACGCGGCCTTTATCGGGAGGGAACCAAGGTCGACAATCTGCTGACCGCCGTCCTTTAGGGTCCCAGACGGATCGGGCGATTACCTTTTCAGGGAAGACACCAGACCCCGCTGGCCGGCCAGGATGACTGCATGCATGGCCGCCTGTGCCTCTTCGGCGGAGCCGGCGGCGATCGCGCGCACGATCGCCCGGTGGTTCTGGACGAATTCGGCCGCCTCGTCCGGGTTGCGCTCCCGGATATCTGACTTGAACAGGGAGAAGAGTGCGGCCTGCACCAGGTCGCCGAGGGACTGCAGGAACCGGTTGCCGGAAAGTTTCAGCACCGCCTTGTGGAATTCCAGGTCCGCGACCGCAATGGCCGCCCTGTCATTGCCCGTTTCCATGTCGTCGACCAGCTTGAACAGCCGGGTGCAGTCCTCTTCGGTGGCCCGTTCCGCCGCGCGCCCGGCCGCCGCCGGTTCGAAGATCAGCCGGATCTCGAACAGCTCGTCCAGAAATGGTCCGGCGTTTTTCAGCGCCGCATGCCAGCGCAGCACGTCCGGATCGAACATGTTCCACTGTTCGGCAGGCCGCACTTGGGTGCCGACCTTGGCCTTGGACTGGATCAGGCCCTTCGCGATCAGCGTCTTCTTCGCCTCTCGGACCACTGTCCGGGAGACGTCGAACATTTCAGAAATGTCCGGATCGAGCGGGATCATGGTCTCGGGCGGGTATTCACCGGCCACGATGGCCCGGCCCAGCTGTTCCACGACATGCGCCGTGTGATTGCCGATCCGGCTGCCGAGCCCACCCGAGGCGACGAAGGTCATGATTGCGCGGCGAAATCGATCGCTGGTTTTCTGCGCACTGTCGTTGCCCAAGTCAGTCCCTTCTGCAGCAGGATAAATGCAAACAGCAGACCTCCGATCACGATCTTGGTCCACCAGCTCGACAATGTCCCGTCAAACACGATGTAGGTTTGTATCAACCCCATAATCAAAATGCCAAAGAAAGTGCCTGCGACGAAACCGGTTCCCCCGGTCAAAAGCGTCCCGCCGATCACGACCGCGGCGATGGCATCCAGTTCGACGCCCACGGTCGCCAGCGAATAGCCGGCCGAGGTGTAGAGCGAGAACACGATCCCTGCGAGCCCCGCCAGTCCGCCGGAAATGGCATAGATACTGACGGTGGTCCGGGCGAGCGGAACCCCCATCAGCCGCGCCGTCGCCTGGCCGCCGCCGATCGCATAGATGTTCTGGCCAAGCCTGGTCCGGTGGGCGACGATAGCGCCGACCACGAAGGTCAGGATCATGATGCCGCCGATCAGGCGGAACCGTCCACCGCCCGGCGCCTTCCAGTAAAGCGACTGGAGCGTGTCGTAGAATTCGTGGGTGATCGGCACGCTGTCCGTCGACAGCACATAGGCCGCGCCGCGGGCCAGGAACATGCCCGCCAGCGTGACGATGAAGGGGGGCATCTCCAGGTAATGGATGATCGCGCCCATCCCGGCGCCGAAGGACACGGTAACCAGCAGAACCAGGGCGAAGGCGACGACCGGGTGGATCGACGTATCGCGCAGGATAACGGCCAGGAACACGCCGGTAAAGGCGATAACCGAGCCGACCGAAAGGTCGATGCCGCCGGACAGGATGACGAAGGTCATGCCCACCGCCGTTATCCCGAGAAAGGCATTGTCGGTCAAAAGATTGGCCACCACCCGCGTGGACAGCATCGCAGGAAATTGCCAGGCGCACAGCGTATAAGCGAGAAGGAAGGTGGCGACGGTCACCGCGAGCGGAAGATGGGTCGTACGGATCATTGCGTGCTTTCTTTCAGCTCTTTCGGTGTCTCGGGCGGCACGATGGGCTGGGCGGACGCGCGGATGATGTAGAGCGCGTGTTTCACCGTCGGTGACTGGATGACCAGGATCGCGATGATGATCAGCGCCTTGATCACCAGGTTGAATTCCGGCGGCATCCCGGAAAGCAGGATGACGGAATTCACCGACTGGATGATCAGCGCGCCTAAAAGCGACGCGATGATGGAGAACCGGCCGCCCAGCAGGGAATTGCCGCCGATGACGACGGCAAGGATGGCGTCGAGTTCCAGCCACAGCCCGGCATTGTTGGCGTCCGCCCCCTTGATGTCGGCCGCCACGATCACGCCTGCCAGCGCCGCGCAGAAGCCGGAAATCAGGTAGACGCAGACGAGCAACACGCGGCTGTTGATACCGGCAAGGCGCGAAGAGCCCTCGTTGATGCCGATGGCCTCGATCAACATGCCAAGTGCGGTACGCCGGACCACGGCCGTCACGGCAAGGCCCAGGGCGAGCCAGATCAGGATCGGTGTCGGGATACCCACGACAGTCCCCGCGCCGAGCTGGATCAGCCCCGGATTGACGAAGGTCAGGATGGTGCCTTCGGTGATGAGCTGCGCGATCCCGCGACCGGCCACCATCAGCACCAGTGTCGCAACGATGGGCTGGATCCGAAGCACGGCGACCAGCACCCCGTTCCAGAGCCCGCACAGGCAACCGACGGCGAGCGCCCCGATCAGCGCCGTGCCCCAGCCGTGCCCGTCGACGACGAGCGAGGCGGCAACGGCGCCGGCGATCGCCATGACCGCGCCGACGGACAGGTCGATCCCCCTTGTGGCGATGACCAGGGTCATGCCGATGCACAGGAGTGCCGTCGGCGCGCCCCGGTTCAGGACGTCGATCAGGTTGCCGAACAGCCGGCCATGCTGGAACTTGATGCTGAAGAAATCCGGGAACACCAGGAAATTGAGCAGGAGCACCACCGCCAGAATGAGAAGCTGCGGTGTCGTGCGCTTGAATGCGGAACGCAGGGTCTGACGCATCACGCAGGCTCCTCAACGGTTTCGTCGGCGATCGCCCGCACGATATTCGCTGTTGTGATCTCCTTGCCCCGAAGTTCGCGAACGTGACGGCGATCGCGCAGGACGATCACCCGTGTGGAATAGGCAACCAGTTCCTCCAGTTCCGACGAGGCCACCAGGAGCGCCATGCCGTTTTCGCGCAGTTTCTCGATCAGGGCGATGATCTCCGCATGGGCGCCGACATCGATACCGCGGGTCGGTTCGTCCAGGATCAGGAAATCCGGGTTGGTCGCCAGCCAGCGCGCCAGCAGCGCCTTTTGCTGATTGTCGCCCGACAGCAGCCGGATCGGCATGTCTGGGCTGGCCAGCCGGATGTCGAGCGCCTTGATATAGGCCTCGACCAGCTCGTTCACCTTGGCGCGTTGCAAGGGACGGAACCAGCCCTGGCGGGCCTGCAGGGCCAGAATGATGTTTTCACGCACCGACAGATCGCCGACAATCCCGTCCGTCTTGCGATCCTCGGGGCAAAGGCCGAAACGATGCGCGATCGCAGCCCGCGGATTGCCAAGACCGATCTTCCTGTCTCGCAGCAAGACCGTTCCCTGATCTGCCTGAACGGCGCCGAAGATCAGGTTCGCGGTTTCCGTTCGCCCGGATCCCAGAAGACCGGCAAGACCCACGACCTCGCCTTCGCGGACATCCAGATCGAAGGGGTCGATCATGCCGCGGCGGCCGAAGTCGCACAGTTGCAGAAGGGTCTTGCCGGCTTCGGCGGGAGCCCGGTCATGGATCCGGCTTTCCAGTTGCCGGCCCAGCATCATGGTGACGATTTCCGTCTGGGAGGTTTCGCCAAGCAACCGCGTGCCGACCACGCGTCCGTTGCGCAGGACCGTGGCACGGTCCGAAATGGCAAATACCTGGTCCAGGAAATGGGTGATGAAGACGATCGCCAGGCCCCGGTCCTTGAGCTTGCGGATAACCGAGAACAAGAGTTCCACTTCGTCGTGATCGAGGCTTGCCGTCGGCTCGTCGAGGATCAGGACCTTGCCGGACAGGGCGACAGCGCGTGCGATCGCGACCACCTGCTGGACGGCGACGGAATAGGCCGAAAGCGGCTCGTCCGGATTGATCGAAAGGCCGAATTCCGAAAGCGTCTCGCGCGCCATGTCCCGCATCCGGCGCGGCGAGATGAAGCCGCGTCGCATGGGCTGGCGGCCGAGGAAGAGGTTCTCGGCGACAGTCAGGTTGGGGAGCAGATTGACTTCCTGATAGACGGTGCCGATGCCCAGGTCCTGACTGGCCTGGGTGCTTTGCGGCGCGATCTCCTCGCCGTCAAGCCGGATGGTTCCGCCGTCCCGCCGATAGGCGCCGGTCAGGCATTTGATCAGCGTCGACTTGCCGGCGCCGTTTTCACCCAGAAGCGCATGCACCTCGCCGGGATAAAGTTCCAGTTCCACCTCATCCAGCGCGATGGCGCCGGGAAAGAATTTCGAAATGCCCGTGCAGTGAAGCACCGGGCGCATGTCCTCAGCCATATATCGGGCTCCCCCCGAGGGTCGTCTCACCCCCCAATTGTCGGTGCCGGGCGGTCTCCCGCCGCCCGGCACATCCGCAGGATCAGTATCCCAGGTTCTTCTTCTTCTCGTAGATGGCCATATTATCATCTTTGGCCGTGTAGAGCCTGGACTCGGTCTGGATCCACTTCGGAGGAACGGTCCCGTCCTTGAGATAGGCCTCGAGCGCATCGAAGGCCGGTCCCGCCATGTTCGGCGTCAGCTCGATGGTCGCATTCGCTTCGCCATGGGCGATCGCCAGGTGCATGTCCGGAACGGAATCGATGGCGACGATCTTGATGTCCTCGCCCGGCTTCAGTCCGGCTTCCTTGATCGCCTGAATGGCGCCGACGGCCATGTCGTCGTTATGGGCATAGAGCGCACAGATGTTCTTGCCGCCGTCCTCGGCCTTGAGGAAGCTTTCCATCACGACCTTGCCCTGGCTGCGGGTAAAGTCGCCGGTCTGGCTGCGGATGATCTTCAGGTTGTCATGGCCTGCGATCGCTTCCGCAAAGCCCTTCTTGCGGTCAATCGCCGGTGACGACCCGGTCGTACCCTGCAGTTCGACGATGTTGCACGGCTTGCCGTTCATGGCATCGACGAGCCACTGGCCGGCCACGTTTCCTTCGTGAACCAGATCGGAGGTCACCGCAGTCATATAGAGATCCTTCGGCGCATCCACGGTCCGATCGAGAAGCAGCACCGGAATTTCGGCATCCTTGGCTTCTTCGAGAACCTCGTCCCAGCCGGTCGCAACCACCGGCGCCAGCAGGATGGCGTCGACGCCCTGGGCGATGAACGACCGGATCGCCTTGATCTGGTTTTCCTGTTTCTGCTGGGCGTCTGCGAATTTCAGATTGATGCCGCGGTTTTCGGCTTCCTGCTTGGTCACCGTCGTTTCGGCGGCGCGCCAACCGGATTCCGATCCGATCTGCGAAAAGCCGACCGTCATGTTGCCCGCCATCGAAGCGGCCGGGGCAAGCGCCATCACGCTCGCAATGAGCAATGCCTTGAGTTTCATCGTTTTCCTCCACGAGAGATTATAATTCTCACAATCGTTATTAAGTAATACTTTATGATTTTTGTAAAGGGGCGGCGAGACCAAAATCGCCTTTAATTGCAATGATTTCTGCGGTTTTTAAGGCATGGTTCGAGCAGCCAAAAAAACGGCAACGCCGGCCGCAAGCCGAGCTCGGCTGCACCGGTATTTCAGTGTCCTCTATCCCGGTCCGAAGAACCGGCGGACAGGTTTTCAAGTCCCGGAAGGCGGCTGGTGCCAAAGGGGCGATTTTCCTCTAAACCGCCCCCGGCCCGACCGCCGCCAGGCCTACCCCAGATCCGCCGGCAACAACGCGTCCGGCATGTTCTGGTAACAGACGGGGCGCAGGAAACGTCGGATGGCGAGTGTGCCGACCGACGTGGCGCCGAAATTGGTCGAAGCCGGATAGGGCCCGCCATGCACCATGGCATCGCAAACCTCCACACCGGTCGGAAACCCGTTCGTCAGAATGCGGCCCGCCTTGCGTTCCAGCACCGGCATCAGCGCTTTCGCTTCGTCCATGTCCGCATCATCCATATGAATGGTAGAAGTCAGCTGCCCCTGCAGAGAACGGGCGATCGCCTGCATCTGGATGAAATCGGAAACGGTCACGATGATCCCGAGCGGGCCGAAGACTTCTTCGCCGAGCACATGGTTGTCGAGCCAGTCTTCACCCGACACCCGGTAGAGATAGGGCGTCGCGTTGCGCAGATCGCAGGTCGAGGTCATCAGTTCCCGGACCCCGGCCGTCTTCGCCACCTGGTCCCGGCCCTTGCGGTAGGCCGAAGCGATGCCGTCGGTCAGCATGGTCTGGGCATTGACGGCTTCCAGCGCCGTCGTGGCCGCAGCGGAAAAAGCATCCGTATCGTCGCCGTCGAGCGCAACGACGATCCCCGGATTGGTGCAGAACTGCCCTGCTCCCATGGTCAGCGACCCGGCCCAGCCCTTGGCGATCTCCGCTCCGCGGTTCTTCAGGGCATGGGGCAGCAGGAACATCGGGTTGACCGACCCGAGCTCGCCGAAGAATGGGATCGGCGTCGGACGCGCCGCGCACAGATCGAACAGGGCGCGCCCGGCCCGCAGGGAACCGGTAAAGCCGACCGCCTGGATCAGCGGGTGTTTTACCAGCGCTTCACCGACCTCGATGCCGTTGGACTGGATCAGGGAAAACACGCCCGGATGAACGCCGCATTTTTTGATCGCCGCATCGATCGCCTGGGCGACGAGTTCCGCCGTGCCCGGATGGGCCGGATGTCCCTTGACCACCACCGGACAGCCGGCGGCAAGGGCCGAGGCGGTGTCGCCGCCGGCGGTCGAGAAGGCCAGCGGAAAATTCGAGGCGCCAAAGACGGCGACCGGACCGACCGGGCGCTGGACCATCTTGATGTCCGGACGCGGCAACGGCTGGCGGTCCGGCAGCGCCTCGTCGTGGCGCTTGTCGAGATAGTCGCCTTTGAGGATATGGGATGCGAACAGCCGCAACTGGCCGGTCGTCCGTCCGCGCTCGCCGTTCAGGCGCGCTTCCGGCAGGCCGGTTTCCTGGGTGCCGACCTCGGTGATGGCATCGCAGCGCGATTCGATCTCGTCGGCAATCGCGTTGAGGAAAGCCGCACGGCTTTCCCGCGATGAATATCCGAAAGACCAGAATGCTTCTTCCGCGCCGGTCACGGCCGCATCCACATCGGCGGCCGTTCCGACCGAAAAGGCGTGGGCCGGTCCATGCGCAGGCTGCGAGGTGAAGGTTTCGTCTCCACCGGTCCAGTTGCCGGCAATGAGGTGTTTTCCTGTCAGCATGTGATGCCTCTCATTTCGAATGTTCGATTTCATGGCGAAGTTGAAACGCCACATCCGCGTGTCCCCTGAAATCGCCGTCAATGACGAAGGTGTATCCAGCACCCGGATCGGCCGCGCGCGAAGCCGCCGAATACCCCTGCCAGGCGGATGTGACGAGCATGCGGTCCAGATCCGGTCCCACGAAACACGGGCAGGTGGTCTGGGCCGCCGGCACCTCGAAGGTTTGCACGAGAGACCCGTCCGGCGCAAAACCGGAGACCGACCCGCCGCCCCAGGACGCGTTCCACAACACCCCGTCCGCATCGATGACCGAACCGTCGAAGCTTCCCCCGAGCGGCAGATCCTTTTCGCTCAGGTGGGCCTCCGGCTCGCCCACAGGCAGGCCGGTCGCCGGATCAAGGGCGACCCGCCACACCGTGTTGAGCGCGGTATCGGCGAAATAGCCGGTCCGCCCGTCGGGCGAAAAGCAGATGGAGTTCGGGATCGAAATGTCGCCGTAGAGCCGGCGCAGCTCGCTGCCGTCGAACCAGTAGATGCTGCCGGCCTGGTGTTCGGCGTTCCTGCCCATGGTGCCGATCCACAGCCGGCCGGAGGGATGAACCCGGCCGTCATTGGACCGGGTGACGGCATTGTCCGCTTCCAGCGGCGCGAGCAGGTTCAGCCTACCGTCCGCCCTGGTCCTGAGATAGAGCCCGTCTTCCATGGCCAGCAGTTGACGTTCCGCGTCGACGGGCGCGATCATACTGCCCATGCGCGGCAGGTCGTGGACCAGCGACCGGTTCTCCGCGAAGCGGTATTCGATCAGCTTCCGGCCGACGATATCGAACCACCAGGCCGTGTCGGTTGACCGGTCGTAATGCGGCCCCTCGCCGAGCTCGCAGCACTCGGCGGGCAGTTTCTGCGTTATCGCTTGGGCCATGGTCATCACGGTCGTCAACTTCCTTTGCGCGTGTTCACTTGCCCCAGGACAGCGCCATCACATCCAGGTCGCGGGCAAGTTGGAGGAGGCGGGTTCTGGTGCGGTCGGACATGGGCTTCAGCGGATGCCGCACATGATCGCTACCGATCACGCCCCCCTCCTTGAAGATGACCTTGGCGGCCCGCAAGCCGCACTGGCGGTTTTCGTGATTGATCAGCGGCAGGCACGCCTGCCACTGCGCGAGCGCCGCATCGAGATTGCCTGCCCGGTGCTCGATCACGATCGGCCGGATCTTTTCCGGAAACATCGCCGAGGTCATGGTGCCGGTCGCGCCCGCATCGAGATCGGCCAGCAGCGTGACCGCTTCCTCGCCGTCGAACGGCCCCTTGATATGAGCACCCGCCACGTCGATCAGGGCCGCCAGCTTGTCGGCGGCAAAGGGACATTCGATCTTGAAATAGGACACCTGCTCCAGCTCCCGCGCCAGGCGGGCAAGCAGGTCGACCGACAGGTTGACGCCCGAAAGCGGCGCGTCCTGCACCATGATCGGGATCGAAACGGCGTTGTTGACCGCCTCGAAATGTTCGAAAATTCCCTGCGGCGCCGGGAACAGCCCGGAGCCGTGATAAGGCGGCATCATCATCAGCATGGAAGCGCCCATCGCCTCTGCGTCCCGAGCCCGGCGCACCACGATGTCGGTGCAGAAATGGCTGATGGTGACGATCACCGGCACCCGGCCAGCCGCATGTTCCAGGCTGAGCCGCATCAGCAGCGCGCGTTCCTCATCGGAAAGCAGGAACTGTTCCGAATAGTTGGCAAGGATGCAGATGGCGTCGACGCCCTGGTCGATCATGCAGTCGATGACCCGGCGCATGCCGTCTTCATCGACACGGCCATCGTCGTGAAACGGAGTTGGCGCAACCGGCAGGATCCCGGCAAGAACATCGCTCATGTCATTCACTCTCCAGAACTATCAGGGGCGGCCTCGTCATAGGCGGCCACGATCTCGCGGGCTTTTGCAGCGACCGCATCCGGCGTATCGCCGGGCTTGTAAAGGGCGGTGCCGATGCCGAACCCGGCCGCTCCCGCCTTCAGCCAATCGGAAAAATTCGAGGCGGACGCGCCGCCGACCGCATAGACATCCACCGCCTCCGGCAACACGGCCTTCAGGGCCTTCAGCCCGTCCGGACCGGCGAGAGACGCCGGAAACAGCTTGATCGCCTTCGCCCCGGCGCCGATCGCGGCGAAACACTCCGTCGGCGTGAACACCCCCGGCATGGACACCATGGAAAGCGCGACAGTCCGCGCGATCACGTCCCGGTCGCAGTTGGGGGAGACGACGAGTTTCCCGCCCGCGTCCCGCACCCGTTCCACATCCGCCGGATCGATCACCGTTCCCGCGCCGATCAGGGCGTCATTGCCATAGGCCTTCGCAAGCCGGCCGATGCTGTCGAACGGTTTCGGCGAATTGAGCGGCACCTCGATCATCGTGATCCCGGCCTCCAGCAGGACGGCTCCAATATCCAGGGCCTCATCGGGCGTGATCCCGCGCAGGATGGCGACAAGCTTCCGAGTCATGACTGGGTCTCCAGCATTGCCGCGCGCGCCTGCTTCAGACCGGCCAGCGTCAGGGCTTCCGCATCTTCGCGCACAGGGCTCGCCCCTGCCGTCTCGAGTGCACTGGCATAGGCATCGATCAGGGCGCCGCTGCCGACGACATGAACGGGTTTCCCATCCCACTGCGGCCTTGTCGCCGCAAGTTCCGCACCGATCAGCAAGCCGGACAGGCGGGAGCGTGCGGCTGCCCCGTCCGCCTTTCCCACCAGTCCGGACGCGCGGATTGCAAACAGGGCACCGGTGAGCCCGGCCGGATCGGCCAGCATATCCTCGACCGCCTCTGCGAAGGCGGCCGCGTTCTCGCCCTCGGGTGCAATCGAATGGCGCAGGAGCGAATGGCCGGCGATCACGGAAAACAGTTCACCTGTCATGAAGGTCCGAAAGCCGGCAATCCGTCCGCCTTCGAGACGAACCCATTTGCTGTGGGTCCCGGGCAGGCAGACGGTCGCATCCACCGGACCGAGGGTTGCTGCCAGTCCTGCAAGCTGGGTTTCCTCACCACGCATGACATCCGCCGGTTCCATCTGGCAAACGCCGGGAAGAATGGAGACCGACAGTCTTGCATCCCTTGTCGGAATGCGGGTCATCTCGCCACCAGCGAAAACGGCACAGGGCGCTTGTCGATAACCCGCGTCCTTCCATCCCTGTTTCGCTCCGGCCATGCCGCAGACGATCACCGGCACGGAGCGTGCCGCCGTCTCCGGCAGCCAGGTCCGGACATGGCTCATCAAAACAGGTTCGTAGTCGGCAGGTGCAAGACCACTCATGCCTTCCTGGGACACCGCCGTTGCAAGCACCTCTCCCTCGCGTCCGAGCGCCCAGACCCGCAAGGTGCTGGTGCCCCAGTCGACGGCAATCCAGTCCGGTGCGGTTATGGTGCTGCTTCCCGCCATGGCTTCACTCGATGAACGGTTCGACGGTGACCCGCCGGCCAAGCAGGAAAGCATCCGCCACATGCATCAAGGGCGAGAGATCCATGTCGATCCCGCCGGTGCGCACCAGCTTCGCCATACGTGCATAGAGACGCGGATATTCGCCGGCGAACGGGTTGCCCTCTTCATGGACTTCCGCCTGAACGATGTCGTCGATGGCAAGCTTCGCGCCGCCGTCAGCAAGTTCGAGGCTGCCGTCGTCCGTTTCTATCGAAATGGTCCAGATCTGCTCACCCTCCTGCCGGAAATCGAACACCGCCGTGACCTCGGCGCCGTCCGGATGGACGAATGCCAGGTCCGCCGCAATCGGGGTTTCGCAGTTTTCCGGGAAGAACAGCTCGGCTGCGGAAAGATGCACCGGAACGGGAAGGATTTCCGTCACGATGGAAAGCGCATTGATGCCCGGGTCGAACACGCCGAGACCGCCCGCCTTCCAGATCCAGACCTGACCCGGATGCCAGCGGCGCACGTCCTCTTTCCACGTCACGGTCAGGCTGCGCAGGCGCCGGGTCGAAAGCCAGGCCTTGGCGGCCGCCACCTGGGCCGCTTCCCGCGAATGCCAGGTCGCATAGATCGAAACGCCCGCGTCCTGTGCCATCGCCTCCAGCATCCGGCATTCCGACAGGGTCGCGCCCGGTGGCTTTTCCAGCATCACATGACGCCCTGCCCGGATCGCTTCGGCCGCATAGTCGAAACGCGGCACCGGCGGCAGACACAAAGACACGACCTCGATGTCAGGACGGTCTCTCAGCATCGCGGAAAAATCACTGTAGCTTTCCACGCCCTCAACGGTTCCATGCCGGGAAACCGTCGCAGCCAGGTCCCAGTCCGCGGATGCATTAATCGTCGGAACGTGCTGATCGATCGCAATCTTGCCGATCCCAACGAGTGCCACTTTCAATGCCATCAGTGAGAGTCCTTGCCTACAGGCGCGCCGCGGCAGCCTTTGAGAAAATCGAGATCGGCGCCCGTGTCCGCTCCCTGCACATGGGTCTGATGCAGCCAGGCATAACCGGAAGGCGCCTGATCCGCCGGCGGCACCCAGGCCGCCAGCCTTTCGGCCAGTTCCTCGTCCGGGATATCGACATGAAGCCGGCGCGCCTCCACGTCGAGTTCGATCATGTCGCCGTTGCGGATCACCGCGAGCGGACCGCCTGCCGCGGCTTCCGGCGAGGTATGCAAGACGACGGTGCCATAAGCTGTTCCGGACATGCGCGCATCGGAAATGCGCACCATGTCGGTGATGCCTTTCTTCAGAACCTTCGGCGGCAGGCCCATGTTGCCGACCTCCGCCATGCCCGGATAGCCCTTCGGTCCGCAGTTCTTCAAAACCATGACGCAGGTCTCGTCGATATCGAGCGCGTCGTCATTGATCTTGGCCTTGTAGTCGTCGATATCCTCGAACACCACGGCCCGGCCCCGGTGCTTCATCAGGTGGGCCGAAGAGGCCGACGGCTTGATCACCGCCCCCTTGGGCGCGAGGTTGCCTTTCAGCACCGCGATCCCGCCATGCTGCGTCAGCGCCTTTTCCAGCGGCAGGATGACGTCCTCGTTGTGATTGACCGCGTTCTTCACCTCGTCCCAGATCGCCCCGCCGGAGACGGTCAGCGCATCCTTGTGCAGCATGCCGGCCTCTCCCAGCCGCTTCAGGACGACCGGCAGGCCGCCGGCATAGAAGAACTCTTCCATCAGATATTCGCCCGACGGCATCAGGTTGACGATGGTCGCCACGTCGCGGCCGAGGCGGTCCCAGTCGTCCAGCGTCAGATCGATGCCGACACGTCCGGCAATCGCCAAGAGATGGATCACCGCATTGGTGGAGCCGCCGATCGCGCCGTTGGTGCGGATAGCGTTCTCGAACGCCTGCCGGGTCATGACGTCGGAGGGCTTCAGGTCGTCCTTGACCATCTCAACGATCCGCCTGCCGGACATCTGCGCCATCACCCGGCGGCGGCTGTCGACGGCCGGGATCGCCGCATTGCCGGAAAGCGCCATGCCGAGCGCCTCCGCCATGGACGCCATGGTGCTGGCCGTGCCCATGGTGTTGCACGTGCCGGAAGAGCGGGACATGGACGCCTCGGCTTCCAGGAAGTCTTCCTGGGTCATTTCCCCGGCCTTCACCGCTTCGGAGAACTTCCACAAATGGGTGCCGGAGCCGACCCGTTCGCCGCGGAAATAGCCGTTGAGCATCGGCCCGCCGGTGACGACGATCGACGGCAGGTCGGTGGAGGCGGCGGCCATCAGCAGGGACGGCGTGGTCTTGTCGCAACCGACCAGCAAAACGGCGCCGTCAATCGGCTGGCCGCGCATGGCCTCTTCCACAGCCATGGCCGCCAGATTACGGAACATCATCGCCGTCGGCCGGTAGGTGTTTTCCGACGCGGAGAACGCCGGCACCTCGACCGGGAACCCTCCGGCCTCCCAGACACCGGCCTTCACCTTTTCCGCCAGTTCGCGCAGATGGCCGTTGCACGGTGTCAGGTCGGACCAGGTGTTGAGGATGCCGATCACCGGGCGGCCGTCGAACAGGTCGTGCGGATAGCCCTGGTTCTTCATCCAGCCGCGGTGGTAGATGACATCGCGCGAGGTCCCGCCATACCATTCCTGCGAGCGCAGCTTGCGCGGCCATTGTGCCGGCTTGAAACTCATGTGATCACCCTTGAGGGTCTGCGGCAGCGGCGTCGCCCGGGCATCGGGCGACATCACCGTCAGCCCTGTTTCTGTTTGTTGTAGACGTCGAAGAAGACGGCGGCGAGCAGCACCAGCCCCTTGATGACCTGCTGGTAGTCGATGCCGATCCCCATGATGGACATGCCGTTGTTCATCACACCCATGATGAAGGCGCCGACCACCGCGCCGACGATCTTGCCGACCCCGCCGGACATGGATGCCCCGCCGATGAAGACGGCGGCGATCACGTCCAGCTCGACGGCGAACCCCGCCTTGGGTGTCGCGGTGTTCAGGCGTGCGGCGAAGATCAGGCCGGCAAGGGCTGCAAGCATGCCCATGTTGATGAACGCCAGGAAGGTCAGCCGCTCCGTCTTGATGCCCGACAGCTTCGCCGCCTTCTCGTTACCGCCGAGCGCATAGATCCGGCGGCCGAGGGTCGTGTTCTCCGTGACGAAAGCATAGATCACCGTGAGCAGGACCATGGAGATCAGCACGTTCGGCAGCCCGCGGAAGGTCGACAGCTTGTAGGCGATGAACAAGAGCGCACCGGCGACGATGACATTGCGGACGAAGAAGAACGCCGGCGGCTCAAGTTCCATCCCGTAGCGGCGGTTATGGGTCCGGTCGCGCACGCCCAGCCAGATGATCAGGGCAACGGCGACGAGACCCGCGGCAAGCGCGGTGCCGTTCGGGCGGCCGATGCCGAAGATATCCGGAATGAAGCCGGTGGACAGCAACTGGAAGCTTTTAGGGAACGGGCCGACCGACTGGCCTTCGAGCAGCCACAGGGACAGGCCGCGAAAGACGAGCATGCCCGCGAGCGTCACGATGAAGGAGGGAATTTTCCAGTAGGCGACGAAATAGCCCTGCGCCGCGCCGATGCCCATACCCACGATGAGGCAGGCCGGAATGGTCATGTAAACGGGTAAGTCCAGTTCCACGATCATCACCGCGGCAAGCGCACCGATGAAGCCCATCACCGAGCCGACCGACAGGTCGATATTGCCCGACACGATGACGACCAGCATGCCCAGCGCCATGATGATGATGTAGCTGTTCTGCAGGAACAGGTTGGTGATGTTGACCGGGCGCAGCAACGTCCCGTCGGTGACGATCTGGAAGAACGCCATGATGGCGATCAGCGCGAACAGCAGTCCGTATTCGCGCAGATGCTTCGCCAGATAAGCACCAATCCCGTTTGCCTTCCCGGTATGGCCTTCGGCCGCCTGTGCCGTTTCCATCCGTTTTCTCCCCTATACCCTGACTATGAGCGACATGATGCGCTCCTGGCTGGCCTCTTCCGCCGGCATTTCGCCGACGAGGGCGCCCTCGTTCATGACGTAGATGCGATCGCACATGCCGAGCATTTCCGGCATCTCGGACGAGATCATGATGACCCCTTTGCCCTCCGCCGAAAGCTCGTTGATGATGTTGTAGATCTCGAACTTCGCCCCGACATCGATGCCCCGGGTGGGCTCGTCGAGGATCAGGACGTCCGGTCCGGCAAAGAGCCATTTCGACAGGACGACCTTCTGCTGATTGCCGCCCGACAGGTTGACTACCTTCTGGAACACGGACGGCGTGCGGATATTCATCGCCTCGCGGTATTTCTCCGCGACCTGGGTCTCGCGTGCCTCGCTGATGACGCCGCGCCCGGATACAGCGGGCAGGTTGGCAAGCGTGATGTTGCGCTCGATGGTCTCGTCCAGAATGAGCCCGAGGCTCTTCCGGTCTTCGGTCACATAGGCAAGCCCGGCGCCGATCGCCCGGTCAACGGTGGAAACGTCGACCGGCTTGCCGCGCATCAGCACCTCGCCGGAAATGTTGCGGCCGTAGCTGCGCCCGAAAATGCTCATGGCCAGTTCGGTCCGCCCGGAGCCCATCAGCCCGGCGATCCCGACCACCTCGCCGGCACGCACGGTCAGGTTGGCGTTGCGGATCACCTGGCGATCGGAATGTTCCGGATGCCAGACGTTCCAGTTGCGCACCTCCATCAGCGGTTCGCCGGCGCGCCGTTGCCGCGCGGGATAGCGGTGGGCCATGTCACGCCCGACCATGTCGCGCACAATCCGGTCCTCGGTGATGTCCTCGGTGCGCGCATCCATGGTGGAAATCACCGCCCCGTCCCGGATCACCGTGACGCTGTCTGCAATACGGCGGACCTCGTTCAGCTTGTGGCTGATGATGATCGAGGTGACGCCGTGCGCTTTGAGTTCCAGGAGCAGGTCGAGAAGCGCCTGGCTGTCGCTTTCCGACAGGGCCGCCGTCGGCTCGTCCAGGATCAACAGCCGCACGTCCTTGGACAGCGCCTTGGCGATCTCGACAAGTTGCTGCTTGCCCACGCCGAGGCTGTCCACCAGCGTGGAGGGAGTTTCCGCCAACCCCACCTTCCGCAGCAGACCCTCGGTCCGCTGGAAGGTCTCGCGCCAGTTGACGACACCGTTGCGCGCGCACTCGTTGCCCAGGAACAGGTTCTCGGCAATCGACAGCAGCGGCACGAGCGCCAGTTCCTGGTGAATGATGATGATGCCGACGGATTCGCTGTCCTTGATCCCGCCGAAGGACGCCAGATGCCCGTCGTAATGAATTTCGCCGTCATAGCTGCCGGCGGGATAGACGCCGGAGAGAACCTTCATCAGCGTGGATTTTCCCGCGCCGTTCTCGCCGACCAGCGCATGGATCTCTCCCTCGGCGACGGAAAGGTTCACCGCATCGAGCGCCTTGACGCCCGGAAATGTCTTGGTGATGGAGCGCATCTCCAGCAGGGGTGTCATCGCCTACCCTCGATATGCCTGGCCTCGATAGGCCTTGATAGCTCTGAATGTGCAGTCAGGATCGTCCGCCCGCGTGCGACCACGCGGGCGGGAGTGTCGTGAAGCCTTGAGCTTACTTGATCTGATCCATCGTGTAGTAGCCGGAGCCGATCAGCACCTTTTCCCAGTTCGATGCATCGACCGAGACCGGTTCGAGCAGGTAGGAGGGAACGACCTTGACGCCGTTGTCATAGGTCTCGGTGTCGTTGATTTCCGGCACGCTGCCCTGCAGCAGCGCATCGACCATGCCGACGGTCACGCGGGCCAGTTCGCGCGTATCCTTGAACACGGTCGAGTACTGTTCGCCCGCCAGGATCGACTTGACCGAAGGAACTTCGGCGTCCTGGCCGGTGACGATCGGCATCTTCAGATCGCCGGAGCCGTAGCCCACGCCCTTGAGGGAGGACAGGATCCCGATGGACAGGCCGTCATAGGGCGACAACACGCCGTTGACCTGCTTGTCGGTGTAGTAGGCGGACAGAAGGTTGTCCATGCGGGCCTGTGCCACGGCACCGTCCCAGCGGAGGGTACCGACCGTATCCATGCCCATCTGGCCGGAAACGATATTGACCTTGCCGGCATCGATCAGCGGCTGCAGTACGGACATGGCGCCGTTGTAGAAGAAATAGGCGTTGTTGTCGTCCGGAGACCCGCCGAACAGTTCGACGTTGTAAGGCCCGTCGCCGAAACGTTCCTTCAGGCCGTTGACCAGCGAGGTCGCCTGCTGCACGCCGACCTTGAAGTTGTCGAAGGTGGCGTAGTAGTCGACGTTGCCGCTGTCGCGGATCAGGCGGTCATAGGCGATCACCTTGATGCCGGAGGCGGCCGCGTTTTCAAGCGCGTTCGACAGGGTCGTGCCGTCGATGGCCGCGATCACCAGCACATTGACGCCCTTGGTGATCATGTTCTCGATCTGGGCAAGCTGGTTCGGAATATCGTCTTCGGCGTATTGCAGATCGGTTTCATAACCGGCCTTAGTAAACTGCTCCACCATCGAGTTGCCGTCGGAAATCCAGCGGGCCGACGATTTGGTCGGCATCGCGATACCGACGGTGCCCTTGTCCTGAGCGAATGCAGGGGCGGTCAGCAGGCCTGCGCCAAGCGCGGCCGAAGCCAGCAGGGAAATCAGCTTTCTCATAAAATCCTCCCGAATTTTTGACGCGCGCCACCTGCATATGTCTCTCCCACAGGCGGCGCTTGCGCCGGATCCCATTGATCCTGCGCCGACTAAACGGCGTCGCTACATGCATTGCAAATGCCTAGATTGACAATCTGCATACCAAAACTGATAACTAAATCATGCTGAATTTAACCAATCGGTTGCAGATTAAGGATCTCCGGTTGATTCAGGCGATCCACGAGACCGGCCAGCTCGCCCTAGCCGCCGAACGGCTGTCCATGACCCAGCCGGCCGCCTCGCGCATGCTGGCCAGCATCGAACGCCTGATCGACGCCCGGATCTTCGTCCGTCACCCGAAGGGCATGACGCCCACCCCGGTCGGCGACACCCTGGCGCGCAACGCAATGGGCCTCCTAAACGGGTTGGACCAGACCCTGCAGGAAGCCCATGCAGTGGGATCGGGGCGCGCCGGAACCGCCCGTGTCGGCTCCGTGACCGGCGGCGCTGTCGCCTTCGTCGTGCCGGCGGTTCAGGAACTGAAGAAGACGGCGGCCGGTGCCGACATTCATGTCGACGTCGCGCCGAGCGACGTTCTGATCGACGGCCTTTTGAAGAGCGAATACGATTTCGTGCTGTCCCGGATACCGGCCGGCACGGATGCACGGCAATTCTCGATCCGCCGCGGCCGGGTGGAAGTGATCCGGTTTCTCGTCCGCCGGGATCATCCGCTGGCCCATGGCCGCCAGGTCGGCTTGCGCGAGATGGCCGGTTACGAATGGGTCATCCAGGCCCCGCACACGCCCATGCGGCGCGCGGTCGAAGAGGCGTTCCTCGCCGAGGATATTCCGCTGCCGGACGAAATCGTCAACACGACCTCCCTCCTGGTCATGATCGCCTATCTCGCTTCCTCCGACGCCATTGCCCCGATCTCGCGCGAGGTCGCGGACCTGTTCGGCACCGGCGCTGCCGCCGGAAATCTGACCGCGATCGATTTGCGCGAGCCGATCATCATCAACCCGTATTACCTGATCACCCGCAAGAACCAGATCATCAATCCGCTGGCCTCGCGTCTGCATGATCTCGTTCTCGACGCACTCACTGTCGACAAGGAAACCGGCCTCTGACCGCCGCCGTCCGGCGTCAAATCCGGGACCTTTCCAATTCCTCATGCCTATCCTGAAAAAGGGGCTATGCTGACGAAAATCTGGCAGGTCGGGACCAAGCACGAATGCCCTCGAACGAAATTCGCCTGAAAGCGGTCATCGCCGCAATCGACAAGGCCAATGCCGAAGACCCGACGCGCGAGGCGGGTCGTCCCGCCGCCCTTCTGTATGGCGAACGGATGTCGGAAGAACTTGACCGGCTGTTCCCGGATGCGCGGGACGCGCTCAGGATCGCGGCACGGGGCCAGCATGTGGAACGCTGGCTGCTGCCGCGAAGCGATTATCCGGACGGCCGGGAAGGCTATTACGCCTGGAGGCGCGAACAGGGCCGGCGCCACGCCGCCCGCGTGGCCGCGATGATGGCCGCTGCCGGCTACGGTGCCGAAGACATTGCCGCCGCCGAACGCATGCTGCGCAAGGAAAGCCTGAAGCGGGATCCGGATGTCCAGCGCCTGGAAGACGTGATCTGCTTTGTCTTCCTGCGCTGGTACTTCACGCCCTTCGCCAGGGGAAAGGATCCGGACGCCCTTTTGCGGATCGTGACCAGGACCGCCCGAAAGATGTCAACGGACGGCCGCATGCGGGCTCTGGAAGAATTCGGCCTTCCCGAACCCTTCGCCGCCGCCTTTCGCGATTAAGGTCAGGCCAGGCCGTCGTCAGGATGGCGTATCGAATGTCTTCTTGAAGGCCGCGGTAAAGCCCTTCAGCGAAACCGGAACGCCCTTGGCCGCACCGGACCGGTCCTTGAAGACGATGGTCATCGCCTGGGCCTTCTTGAACATCTGGGCCGCATCGTCACTGAAGGAAGCGCCGGCAATACAGAAATCGGGATAACAGGTTTCATAGGCAGCATTGACGGCGACCTTGTCACCGACGCGGAGTTCGACCGGACTGCTCAGATGAACGGCGAGCGGCAGCTGGACGACGACCCGCATCGCCTCCTTGCCCGGAAGCCGGCCGACGGCAATCTTCGCCAGCAGGCCCTTGTTGTCTTTCGCAGCAATGGCCTGCAGCATCTCGCAGAGCTTTGTCGACTTGTCGTCGAGAAGACGGCACTGGACGGTCCAGTCGCCGAAGGTCGCGGTTGTCTGCGAGGGCGTATCCGCGTCTTCCGCCGCGAAGGACGGTGTGAACGACAAAGCCACGATCAATGCCGCCGCTACGGTTCCGGTAAATACCTTAAAAAGAGAGCTAAACATCTCATGCCTCCTGATCGGCCCGCGGGCACCGGAAAAACGTGTCTGGCCTCCCCCGGTGCCGGAGCTTTCGGCGCAAGGTCTCAACATGAGCGCCAAACCGCAAATGAAAGACTAATTTAACCTTAATCCGCGGCGGTACATGACAGCGGCGCGGCAGCGCCGCCGTCTGCGGATTTTCCGGCCGTTCGCCTCTGCGGCGGGTTCCTAGTTTGCCGCCGCAACGTCGAACGGCAGGGCGCTCATGTACATGTGCGGATAGGGTCCGTCGATGAAGGATGCGCAGGCATAGCTCCGGATGCGCCCCGCATCGTCCAGCACCGGGCGGCAGCCGCCCAGCCGGTAGGTCCGGTCGACCGGATTGCCGTAAGGCCGGATCCACGGGAACGGCGGACGCAGGATCCAGTCGCCCGGCGCCTGGATGTTCGTGGTCTCGATATCGCCGATGCTGAAGCCGAAGAATTCGTTGAGCCGTTGTTGCAGGTTCATCACGTCGGCCGGGGTCAGCGGCAGGAAGAAGATCTGGCCCAGCGTCATGTCGTCATCGAAGTCGATGATCCGGTCCTCGACCGACTGGATCAGCGCCGGCAGGGACTTAGCCGGAACCGGAACCCCGTCGAAGGTCGCGCTGTTGCCGTCGATGATCGTCGGCCGGGCCGGTTCGAACAGACCGCCATTGGCGAGAACGATGAAGTTGCCGCCGCCCGGCGCGTTGAAGGCCGTATCGCCGAGCGTATCGCCGACAAGCGACAGACGCGGACCGGACAGATACATGGAAGGCGCGCCCGTGAAAGTGTTGCCGCCGGTCGAGGCGATGTCGATGTCCAGTGCGGGCGAGAAGTCGCCGTTGATAACCGACAGCCCGGCCCCGGTCGTTCCGGTGAAGCTCGAGTTGGCGAACGACAGCGTGTTCGCGGATCCGCCCTGGCCATAGTTGGTCAGCAGGAAGCCGTTGGTTCCGCCCGTGCCGGAGGTATCGCTGACCGAGATCGTCGAGCCCGAAAGGCCGTTGAAGAACACCGCGTTCTGGCTTCCGGTCACCTGGTCGTTCTGGCCGATGGTCACATTCGTATCGATCAGACCGCCGGAAAAATCGATGCCGTTGCCGTTCATGCCGTTGATCAGGGTGTTGCCGCTGATGTCGACGGTGGACGGATCGATCAGGCCGGCAAAGGTAACGCCGTGGCCGTCCTGACCCGTGATCGCGCCATTACCGGCGACCGTCACGATACTGTCGGTGACCGGGCTGTAGAAAAGCAGACCGTCACCGGTTTCGCCCAGGATCGTCGTGTTGCCGGTCACCGCAACGGTGCTGTCGGTCACGGGACCGTCGATGGTAATGCCCTTGCCGGGGTCGGCGAAGAGACCGTGACCGGTGATGCTTCCGTTCCCGGCGATGGTCAGCGTGGACCCGCCTTCGATCTTGTCATTGGCATCGATGCCGTCATCATCGCCTTCGATCGACGTGTTGCCGGCGACGGTGACGTTCGAGTCGAGGATGTACATGAACTCGATGGCGTCGTCCCCGCCCCGGATCGTGCCGTTACCGCCGAAGCTGGTCGCGGTGCCGTCGATGGCAACCGTGGCCGGGCCGATGTTCACGGTCGAATGGCGGATGCCGTAGTCGAAGTAGATCGCTTCGTAAGTGTCGCCGCGGATCTCGTCATTGCCGGCGATATTCACGGTCGAGTGGGTAACCGGCGCCCAGAAGGCGATGCCGCCGTCCCCGCCGTTGACCGACGTGTTGCCGACGATGTTGACGGTCGAGCCGACACGAACCGGGGCATCGAAATCGATACCGGACGAGCCGCCCGTGATTTCGGTGTTGTTGGCGACGGTGAAATCGGTGTTGTTCAGGATCCAGGTCTCGATGCCGGTCGTGCCGCCCGAGATGGTGCCGTTGCCGCCATAGGTCGTGGCGGTGCCGCCGACGTCGATGGTTGCCGGACCGATGTTCACCGAGGAGTTGCGGACGGTGCGATAGAACCAGATACCGTCATCGATGGTACCCTCGATGGAGGTGTTGCCCGCCACATTGACGGTACTGTCGAGCACCACGCCGAGGAAGTCGAGACCGGTCTCGCCGCCGGTGACCGCGTCGTTTCCGGCCACGCTGAATTCGGAGCCGCCCGTCACCCGGGACGCCACCTGGACACCGTCCACGAGCGTGCCGTCGATCGCGGTATTGTCGGCGATGGTGATAACCGAATTGTCGATATTGCCGATCCCCTCGGGCGGTCCGAACAGGATGCCGTTATAGCCTCCGAAGATCTGCTGGTTGCCGTTGATCAGCACGCCGCTGTCGGAAATATCGCCACTGAATTCGATCCCGTTGAAGAAACCGCCAATGGCGGGCAGAGGTGAAATGCCCGCATTCGTGTTGCCGGTGATGTCGAACTGCGTGCCGTTGATAAGCGATGCATCGACAAGAATGCCGGAGTCCAGTTGACCGGTGATGCCCGTGTTGCCGGCAATCGAAATCATGGAATTGTCGATGATCGCCGGACCGTCATAGGTAAACAGGATCCCCGAATACCAGCCGTTGATGGGGCCGTTTCCGGAAATCTCGATCATTCCGTCGGTAATGTTGTTGGAGAACTTGATGCCGTCCCCGCCAACGCCGGAGATGCCGGTGTTGTTCAGGATCGAAACCGATCCACCGTCGAGTTCGCCGATCTGAATACCGTCACCAAGACCCAGGATGCCGTTCGCTTGTGCAGACGTTGCTCCGCCAACGGTGAACGCACTGCCGCCGGTGATATTGCCGCGAACGGCAATGCCGTCCTGATTGCCGATGATGTCGGTGTTGCCCGCAATGGTCACCATCGAGGCGCCGTTGATGTTTCTCTCAAAGACGATACCGTTTTGCGACTGGCCCTGGATCAGCGTGTTGTCGCTGACATTGACCTGCGCACCGCCGGAGATCTGCTGTTCGAACTCGATACCGTCACCGGCCGCACCCACGATCTGGCTGTTGTTGGCAATCGTGAACGATCCGCCGGAGATGACGTCGATGTCCATTCCGTCCTGAGCGGCGGCGATACTGTTGCCGTCAGCCGCACTGGCGCCGCCTATGAGAATGGTCGCATTGGTCAGCGAGGCATCGAAAAGAATGCCGTCGAGATCGAGGGATTCAATCGTATTGGCACGAATGGTGACGGATGCATCCGTCACGGAGCCGCTGAACGCGATCCCCCGATCCGCACCGCTGATGTCTGTATTGTCCTCGATCAGAATGTGTGTGGAGGCTCCGGAGATGTCGCCGAGGAATTTGATCCCGTCGTCATTGCCACCGGCATCGACCAGCGCCGCGATCTGGCTATTGCCCTGAATCGTGACCTGGCTCGCGTTCGATATATTCCCGTTAAAGAGAATTGCCGTTTTATCGCTGGAGATGGCGCTGTTCAGGATCTGGATATCGGCGCCGCTGAGCGCATTGTCAAACTCAATCCCGCTTCCGGTAACACCGCTCATCGTCACATTGTCGACGGTGAGACCGAGGCCGGTGGTGACAGTGTTGTCGATCAGAATGCCCGCACCGCCCGCGGCCGTTCCGGTAACGGTACCGTTCTCGATGGTGACGTTATCCGCACCGGCGGTCAGCAGGATCGCGGGATCGCCACCGGTTCCGGAATAGCTAAAACCGTTCAGGGTCACGCCGTCGGCGCTGACGGTGAAGCCCGGGCTCGCCGGAACGACAACCGCGTCGTTGACGATATTGACCGGATTGCTGACGTCGTCGACGTTCTGCATCGTCAGCCCGGCGACATCGAGGACCACACCGCCGATCGTGTTGTACGTCCCGCCCAGAACATTGACGGTCGCACCCATGGCGGCAACGTCAACCGCGTCGTTCAATTCCGCCCCGCCGGTCGAGCCGAGCACGTTAACGGACGTCGCCGTGCCGGTGATGCCACTCGGTGCCGTCAGATTGCCGTCGAGGTTGACGGTCGGCGCATCGACAAAGATCGAACCGCTTGCGGTGACGCTGGCGCTGTTGGCGACATTGAAGATGGAAGCGCCGATTGCCATCGAGCCGACAGCGCTGGTGCCGGTTGCGGTCACCGAACCCGTATTGGTGATGTTCACATCGCCACTGGTGGAGTTGGTAAAGGTCACCGACGTCGCATCGACATTAAGATCGTCGGCCGCACCGATACCGGTCGCGCTCACAATGGTCAGGTCGCCGACGGTGATGTCCGGATCGGCGGCGTTACTGTCGATGATGCTTCCACCCGTCCGCAACTCCAAAGCTCCGACCTTTGCAGGGTCGAGGGTAATTGCGTCGGTGATGGTGATATCGCCCGAGCCTGAGTGACCGATCTGAAGCACGCCGGGTGCCGTCACCGTGTCGAGTTCGGCATCGGTCAGGCCCAGTGTATTGACCCCATCCGACCCGCCGAGATCGATGGCAACGGTTGCGGTAGAAGACGGATCATCCTCGAGGATCACCCGGTTCACCGCGGAGATGGTGCTGCCCTGGTTCAGCTCAATGTTGTTGGCACGGATATCGATCTTGGCGTTGCTCGCACTAATGCCGGAATCCGCGTCGATGATGTTGGCGTTGTTGATGAAGGTACTGTCGCCCGCCCCACCGTTGCCCTGCTGGGCGACGAGGAACATGTTGCGGCGAGAGGTATAGATATCATTGTTGACGGTGAGATCGCCGTTCGTCGTTTCCAGCTGAATGGCCAATAACGGGCTGAACCCGGTGGAAGCCGTGTTGCGCAGGCCGACGACGCCGTCGACGGTACCGATAGTCAGGTCGCCGCCGTTATTTGTCTCCAGGATCGCAATGCCGCCGCCGGTCGTGTTGAGCGCGGCAACTGTGTCAACTTCGGTTTCGAGAATCTCGTTGTTGGCAATCCCGTTGACCGACTGAATGGCAAGGTTGGAGACCTGGACATCGACACCGGGATTCAGGTCGAGAATTTCATCGCCTGTGATCAGCGACAGTGTGCTCGTGTTGGCCGGGCTGATCGTGTCGTTGAAGGTGATGCTGCCCGCATCGCTGCTGCCGATGCGCAGTATGCCAGCCGTGACCAGGTCAAGCTCCGTATCGGTGAGGCTCAGGCTTCCGATGGTCTCGGTGCCGAGGCTGATGGTCTCGCCGGCAGTCACCGGTGCAAGCGTGACAATGCCGGTGCCCGCATTGACGGCGCCCGCAATACTCATGCTGTCGGCCGACAGATCGATGGCACCGTTGTCGGCGGCAATTCCGCCTGTCGCGGCGATGGTCACGGCGTCGGCGCTTGCCGCGAAAGACGTCAGCGCCGTCGTGCTTCCGATCAATCCATTGACGCTGACCGTACCGCCCGAATTCACCGTCAAATCGTGAGCGCCGTCGACGGTGTTGTTGAAGGTCACGTCGCCGGCATCGGTGATCAGCGTGTCGACACCCAGCGTCACGGCATCGTTGAAGGTCAGCGTATTGCCGGAGAGCGTGAGCGCACCGCCTTCCAGAAGGGTTGTGCCTGCTGCGTCCGTCGTCAGACTGGCGAGTGCGGTCGTTCCGCCGATCACGCCGCGGAAATTGGTTACACCCGGCGCGTTGATGGTCAGATCGTAGGCGCCATCGAGTGCGTTGTGGAACCGGACATAGTCGTTCGAGGTCAGCGTCGTGTCCGCGCCGAGAACGACATCGTTGAAATAGGCCTGCCCGAATTCCGTCGTGGTCACCGAGCCGCCGTTGAGGTTGGTCTGACCTCCGCTGGTGACCTGAAGGCCCTTGAACGACACCGCGTCATTGAAGGTGATCGTGTCGAAAGCCCTGAGGATAACGTCGACGTCGCCGATCAGCGTCCCGTCGAAGGTGGAATTGCCGCGGAGCGCCCAGATCTGCCCGCCTCCGGAGACGGTGACGTTGTCGCCAAAATGCGCATCGCCCTGAATGTCGACTCCACTGACCACGCCGGTGTTGAACGCGGTCGTGCCGCCGGCGTCCGTGGTCAGGCCGCCGAGCCGGGTCGAGAGGCCGATCGTGTCGTTGAAAGCGGTTGTCCCGGAGGTGTTGACGGTCAGGACAGGCGAGCCGTTCAGTGTCGAATTGAAGGTGATGTTGCCGCCGCCGGAACTCGACAGAAGTGTGTCGGAGAAGAGCCGCGTCCCGCCATTGAAAGTCTGCGTGCCGGTGCTGTTGTAGGTACCGCCGAGGGCCGTGTTCCCCGTAGCCGACAGGTTCGTGAACGAATAGGTTCCCCCGTCGTTCATATTGATGGTGCCGACGGACGAGTTGAGATTGACCGTGTTGCCGGACTGGTTGCCGCTGCCCAACGTGATGTCGTCATAGGCCGTCAGATTGATCGGACTGCCGGCCAGGGTCGCGGTCGTAGCCAGGGAAACTCCACCGTCGGAATCCGTATCGTTATACCCGGCGGTCAGGTTGAGGCTTCCGTTCGCGCTGACCGTGGCGCCGCTGCCGACGATCACATCGTCGCCGGCCTGGAGGGTGACATTGCCTCCGGTCGACTGAACGGTCACGCCCGCATTCACGGTGATGTTGTCGGTATTGACGGTCCCGGATTCGCCAGCAGTCGCGGTCAGATTTCCGCCACTGGTAACATTGGCGGCGAAGGTCATCGGGCTGGCCGCGGAAAGCGCCGTGGTGCCAGCACTGGAAGAACCGGTAAGGCCGTCGACCGATGCGATCGTCAGGGCACCGGTATTGGCGATATCGACATTGCCACTGGTATTGTCAAACGCCAGGTTGGACACCGCCGTATCGAGACTGATGCCGCTGCCGGCCCGCACAGCCAGGCTGTCGACGGTCACATCCGTCCCCGATGCATTGCCGTCCACAACGGCGCCGCCGGTGGTCAGCGACAGGGTGTTCACCTGCGCGGGTGCGATCGAACTGCCAATCGTGATGGAGCCGGCGGAACTGTTTCCGAGGCTCAGGGTATCGGCCGCGATCCGGTCGAGAACATCGTTGTTGATGCTGAGGCTGCTGCCACTGTTTCCACCCAGCAGGATGGTTCTGCCCGCCGTATGGGACTGGATCGAAACTGTACCCGTGCCGGCGCTGATCAGCGGATCGAAAGTGGCGCTGCCGTTGACCTGAAGATTATCGGCCTGGATGCTGATCGCGCCGCCGGAGGTGTCGATATGCGCATCGCTGGTCCGGAAAATGACCCTGGAGGTCCCGCTGCCGCCGCGCGCGGTCAGGCTGACATCGCCGCCGCTGGTGGTCAGGGGATCGCCGATGGACACGTCATTGGCCGCGTCGAAGATCACATGACCGCCACCGGTGTTGAACACCTGGCCGAAGTGAATGATGTCGGCGCTTGAAACCGGGCTCGCCGTCGAGGAGCTTCCCGCATACCACTCGTAATTGGTACCCGTCGTCCCGTTCGTCAGGAACCCGACCTGCTGGGTGTGGATGGTGTCGGCGGCATGGATGATGAAGGTCCCCATGGTGCCGGTGTTGTTGTTGATGATGACGTTCCCGCCACCGCCGAAGTCGACTCGTCCGGTGCCGCTGGTGCCGTAGGTATCCGTATTGAGCTCGAAGGTTCCGCCGCCGTTCAGAACCCCCTCGATGATGGCGTCGTCGAGGTCGAATGCACCGGCCGTACAGCCGGAGGTGCTGGCGGTCGACACACAGACGTCGCCCGGATCGACCAGCATATACCCTGTCCGGACGGTTCCGTCGGTCACGCCGATTCCCTTGGTCGACATTTCGACGAAGCCGTTATTTCCACCCCCATTATCGCCACCCATGGTGTCGACAAGGCCGTGGAAATTGAGCTCGTTGTTGCCCCAGGCAATGACCGTGCCGCCATCGCCGTCCGTTGACGACGCATCGATTGTGGCGCCTGCCTCGATCAGCAGGCTGTCCGCCGTCGGCATGAAACCGTTACCTGCGGCCCCGGCATTGTCGCCGACCGCGATCGAATAAGTGCCGTCGCCGCGATCCAGGTAACCGACTGTGCTGTCATCGGCGAGCGTGCCGCCGTGTTTCGCCCCGCCGATCAGGGCGGTTCCGCCCCCGTTGGTGCCCGAGACGTCGATCTCCGCGCCCGATGCGATCTCGACATCTTCGCCGGTGATATGAACCGTGCCGCCGCGCGACGGCGGAACGGGAATGTCCTGTCCGCTCTTGGGAAGATCCACCCGGGCCAGGACCTTGCCGGATACCCGGACTTTGCCCACACGTCCGCCGCCGAGCACGATCCTGCCGTTGCGCACGCCGACCGAGTTGGCCTGGGCGATCCCGGACATGTTGATCTACTGATCGAGCACTCGCGAAGCCTGGCTCGCGGTCATGACGATGGAGCCGCCGTCGGCGACGATCTTGCCCTTGTTGGAGACGAGCGCATCCGCGTCGGACCCGTCCTCCTTCTTCGGCTTCGCCCTGGTCGGGCTCGTCAGCGTGAAGTTGATCAGGCCGTCGCCACGGAAATCGATGGAATGGGTCTCCCCCGCCCCCAGGATGCCCGTACCGAGGTTCGCCTGAATGTAGCCGGAGTTTTCCACTCCGGGGGCGACCAGGGCCGCGAGCCCGGTGTCGCGAACGGAGATCCGCCCGGCGTTGGTCACCATTGCATCCGGCAAGCCCGGCCGGTCGAAGTCGAACCGGCCGTTCATGAAATTGTCGTTCGAGATATCGGCGCTGGAGGCGATCAACCCGCCCACGTCCAGAACGGAATTTGGGCCGAAATGAATGCCGTGGCGGTTGACGATGGCGACATTGCCGTTGGCGAACAGCGATCCGTCGAATTTCGTCGCCGAATTCGAAAGCACCCGGTTCAGGGCCCAGGCCGACGACCCTGGCTGATTGAAGCGGACGGTTTCAGAGGCGTTGGTGTCGAAGCTGTTCCATTCGATCACCAGCCGGTCGGACGACTGGTCGATCGTGGTGGTGGCGCCGGATTGGGTGATGCTGCTGGAGCCGGCGGTAACGCGGCCGCCGGACGGGCCGGCAAGAAGCGGCTGGATGCTCGTTAAAAACGTGAAGCCAAAGCAGAAAGCCCCGCGAAAAAACCGGTTCACCGTTGCGCTACGCATTACTCAAACGCCTACTCGCGGGGCCGACCCGGCCGCCAGGTTAATACACTGTTAATACTGCGTATCAGAATAGGATCGTTTTCGGCCCAAACTCAATGCTACCGGTAACGTTTCGGTAACTAATTTGGCGCGTGGTTAATCTTCACAAAGGCCCCGTTTCCGGATTTTCCCGATCGTTCATGCGGTCTTTCCGATCTGTCGGCATCGCTTCCCGATCCTGATTGGCGAGCTTTCGCCAACACGTCCACCGCCATCAAAAGCGAAGAAATCCAAGTACTTAAGGAAATATTAACCATGCCACATTTATGGTTAACGCAATAATTACAGGGATCGATTGTTCGGAAATTCACCTTCAGTGTGAATGACTTAGATTAAACGCAGTAGTGCGGAAACAGTTCGAAGGCTCCGCGTCTTTCGTCCCTGCCAGGGTTGCAATGGCTCCACGTGTCTCCTTGTGGCGCCCAGGGACGGAGTTCCTTCACGTGAAGAGCCTCAAAGGAATGACTTTGAAGCCGCTGGTCTCGTTTCTGCTGGCGGCTGCCGCGGTCCTCGCTCCCCTGTTTTTGACTGCCCCCGCCCGCGCACAGGTCACCATTCCCGGTCCGGCCCAGCCGGGCCGCGCCGAAGAATGGCTGCGCAATCTGCCGATCTCGCCTTACCGGATTTCACCCGGCCCCATCGTCCAGGAAGGCGAAGGCGCGGGATTGCCGGACGTCGATCTGACCCTCACCATCAACAATGTGGTTCTCGAAGGATCGACGGTCTTCGACCAGGCCGACTTTCAGCCGATTTTCTCCAAATACACGGGCCGCGAGGTTCCGGTCGCCGTCATCTTCCACTTGGCCGCGGAAGCAACCGCCTTCTATCGCAGCAAGGGCTATATCCTGTCCCAGGTGATCGTCCCGCCCCAGGAGGTCGACGGCGGCGTCGTCAGGCTTCAGGCGGTCGAGGGCTACGTCAACAACGTCGTCGTTGAAGGCGAGGACGGCAGCTGGCGCGATCTCGTCCTCGCAATGACGTCCAAGATCACCCGGTCCCGCCCGCTGCATTCCGATGACCTGGAGCGCTACCTGCTGCTGGCAGGCGATCTGGCCGGTCTTCAGGTCCAGGGCTACCTGTCTCCGTCCCCGTCGGTGCCGGGGGCCGCGACCCTGACCGTCAAATCCACCTATGACCGGTTCGAGGCTGCCTTCCAGGTCGCCAATTACGGGTCGGAATATGTCGGGCCGTGGACGGTTTCCGCCGGCTTTACCGAAAATTCTCTCCTTGGCCTGCACGAACGCATCGGCGTGCGGTTCCAGACGGCCCCTTCCGTGGACGAACTGCTGTTCGGCGAAATCGTCGGTTCGATCCCGGTCGGCACCGAAGGCACATCCGTCTATGCGCGGCTGTCCAACAGCGCCTCCGATCCCGGCAACGGACTGCAGCAGTTCGGCGTCACCAACGACAGCCTTTATGTGTCCGTCGGCGCCCGCCATCCGCTGATCCGCTCGCGCCGTCAGAACCTGTTCATCGACGGCCGTTTCGACTGGGTCGATCTGAGCTCCGATTCCACCACCTTCGGCAGCATTTCCGACGACAATCTGCGCGTGCTACGCCTCAGCGCGGATTACGATTTCGTGGATTCATGGTTCGGGGCCGGGATGGCGGCGGTCACGACGATTTCGGGCCGCATCAGCATCGGGCTCGATGCCTTCGGCGCGACCAAGTCGGGCGATCCGCTTGCCTCTCGGACCGGCGCGGACGGCAGCTTCACCGCCCTGTGGGGCGATTTCCAGCGCCAGCAGCGGCTGCCGATGCGGGGCGTCAACCTGCTGGTCGCCGCCCGCGGCCAGTATGCCTTCGAGGAGCTGCTTTCCAGCGAGGAAATCGGCTTCGGCGGAATGGACTTCCTGCGCGGCTACGATCCCAGCACGATCCTCGGCGACCGCGGCATCGCCGGCAAGGCGGAGCTGCAGTACACCCGTCCCCTGGACTACGGCAAATACCTGCAGAGCTACCAGCTCTACGCCTTCCTCGATGCCGGGGTGATCGAGAACATCAATTTCGACGGCCTCGGCAACAACAAGACAAACGCCCTCTATTCCACCGGCGGCGGTATCCGGCTTGCCTCTGCGAACAGCCTGGAATTCGATGTCGGACTTGCCGCGCTCCTCAACGACAATCAGAACGTCAAGAACCTCGGCACGGACAATCTGCGGCTCCTGTTCAAGGTGACAGGCAGGTTCTGAACCGTTTCATTCCCGTTCGGCAAAAAGAAACCGGCGGCTCCCGAAAGGAAGCCGCCGGTCCTGTTTCAAGCGCTTGAAGAGCGTGTCGCTTACTTCATTTCGGTGATGGTCTCAAAACCGTCGCCTGCGACCTTGAACAGGGCGTAGGTGCCCGGAACGTCGCCGTTTGCATCGAAGTTCTCGTCGCCTGCAGCGCCCTTGTAGTCGATGGCGGTGCCGGCTGCGATCAGTTCCTTGGCCTTCTTCCATTCACCCGGCATGATCGGTTCGCCTTCGCCGTTGGAGACTTCGCGAAGAGCGGCCGAAACGCCGGCCTTGTCGCCACCGGCCTTTTCAATGGCCAGAGCCATGAGGAAGGCTGCGTCATAGGACGTGGTCACGAAGATCGCGCTCGGATCGCCGCCGGAGGCCTTGAAGGCTTCGTTGAACATGTCGAGCGACTTGGACTTCTCGCCTACCGGCGAGGACGCCACGAAGGTCGAGAGGTTTTCCGCACCCAGTTCCTTGATCGGAGCTTCGGACTTCATGCCGTCACCGCCGACGAACTTCTCGAAGAAGCCGTTTTCCAGCGCCTGACGCAGAATGGTGAGGCCGGTGCCGTCGCCATAGTCGAAGATGACCAGCGTATCCGCGCCACCCTTTGCCAGTTCGGCGAGGTCGGACCGGTAGGAGGCCTTGCCGTCTTCGTGAGCCGCATAGCCGGCAATCTCGCCACCCTGGGTCTCGAACTCGGACTTGAAGGCATTGGCAAGGCCGGTGCCGTAGTCGTTGTTGATGTAGGAAACGGCAACCTTGTCGTAGCCCATGCCCTTCAGGGTCCGCGCCAGCGCACGGCCCTGATAGTCGTCGGACGGCACGGTACGGAACACGGTGTCGTTGTCCTTCAGGCCGGTGATTTCCGGAGACGTACCGGACGGCGTGATCACGGTGATGCCGGCCGGAATGGTAACCGAACCGGCAGCGGCCAGAACGGCGCCGGAACAATGCGGGCCGACAATGCCGACGACGCCTTCGATGTTCACGGCCTTGGTGGCCGCATCGGTACCGCCTTGCGGATTACAGGCACTGTCGCCGACAACGCCGACCAGCTTGTCGCCGCCCAGGATGCCGCCCTGCTCGTTGACCTGCTGGACTGCAAGCTGGGCTGCGTCGATCATGGCCGGAGCCATAGCCGCAATCGGGCCGGAGACGCCGCCGATCAGGCCGATCTTGACGTCGGCGGCCTTGGCCGTAGCGCTGGCCAGGGCGGTTGCTGCGAGCAGACCGCCGGCAATTGCGAGAATTTTGGACTTCATGGGTACTACCTCCACTTGTTTTCGGGCTTTTGCCCGTATGAACCCAGTTTATTTTTCAGACGAAACATCATCCGACCGCAGGTCGCCGCGCAGCGGCTCCGGCAGAAGTCCCTCCGGCCGGAAGCGCAAAACAAGTTGCAACATCAGGCCTATCAGGAACAGACGGATGTATTTCGCCTTGACCGCATATTCCTGCGGAAGTTGATCAGTTGCAATCTCAGAAACTGACCAAATGGTCCAAACCACGGCCGCGCCGAGGATTGCGCCCCGGTTATTGCCCGATCCTCCGAGGATCAGCATGATCCAGACGAGGAAGGTCGCAACCATCGGATCGATGGCTTCCGGCGTGATTGAACGGTTGAAATGGGCAAAGAGCGCGCCGCCAAGACCCATCAGGGCCGAACCGAAGATGAAAGCTTCCAGACGCCGGTACTCGACGTTCTTGCCCATGGCGCGTGCCGCCAGTTCATTGTCGCGGATCGCCCGCATCATCCGGCCCCAGGGCGCGTTGAACTGCCGTTCCACCATCAGGTAGGCGACGAGCAGGACAATGGCGACGATCGCCAGATAGGCCATCTGCGACTGCACGTAGGGAAGATCGCCGTAGGGACGCGGGATGTTGGTGATCCCGCGCGCGCTGTTGGTGAGTTCCGCTTCCGACTTGATGACGAGGCGGATGATTTCCGCCACGCCGATCGAGGCAATCGCCAGATAATCGGAGCGGAAACGCAGGCATATCTTCCCGATCGGCCAGGCGATCAGGGCCGCGGCAATCATCGCGCCGATCCAGCCGACGTAAAACGGCAGTTCGAACCCGCCGAGCCTGCCTTCCGCATAGGGGCTCGTCAGGATCGCCGAGGTATAAGCGCCGACGGCGAAGAAGCCGGCGATCCCGGCGTTGAAGAGACCGGCAAAGCCCCATTGGATGTTCAGGCCCAGCGCCAGGAGCGCGTAGATGCCGATGAAGATGCCCATGAAGAGGGCGTAGTTGGCAAGACCGATAAGTTCCATGATCCTACGCCTCCCTCTAGAGAACCTTGCCGCGCAGCAGCCCGGTCGGGCGCACCAGCAGCATGAACAGGAGGATGGCGAACGCCATCGCGGCCTTGTATTCGCTCGGCAGAACGAGAACGGACAGTTCCTCCGCAATGCCGACGATCAACCCGCCTAGAACGGCCCCTTCCACACGCCCGACCCCGCCGAGGATGGCGCCGGCGAACATCGGCAGCAGCATGTGCCAGCCCATCATCGACTTGAGCTCGGTGTTGATGCCTAAGAACACGCCTGAGGCGGCGCACAGGCCGCCGGCGATGACCCAGGTGAGGATGACCACCTTCTTGTTGTCGATCCCCGACAGGAGCGCCAGGTTGGGATTGTCCGACATGGCGCGCATGGCCTTGCCCCACTTGGAGCGGGCGAGGAACAGCTGCAGTCCGCCGACGAGCGCCAGCATGAACACCACCGTGTAGATCTCGCGATCCTTGATCCGGAGACCGAAGTAGTTTTCCGGGCGGACGATGCCGCGGACGTAGCTTTCCGCGTCGACGCCCCAGACCACCTGCACCACGGAGCGGACCATCAGAGCGATACCGAGCGACGCCATCACGGTGACGATCTTCGGCCGCTCGCGCAGATGCTCGTAAAACACCTTGTCGATGCCGACGGCGACACCGGCCGTCAGGATCATGGCAATCGGCAGGGCCGCCAGAGGCGACAGGCCGAAGCCGGTGACGACGGCAAAGGCGAGAAAGGCGCCGAGTGTCGCCAGGTCGCCGTGGGCCAGATGTGCATAGCGCAGGATCGCGAAGATCAGCGTGATGCCGACCGCGCCCAGCGCATAGATCGACCCGAGCACGACGCCCGGGATCAAATAGAAGTTCAGAAAATCCAGAATGCTCATATCGTTTCCTCACCCGCCGAGGAACATTTCGGCGACCTCGCGGTCGGCGAGGAGATGGGCGCCCGTGCCTTCATGCCGGTTCTGCCCGGCGGCAAGCACATAGCCGCGGTCGGCAAAGGCAAGCGCCTGCTTGGCGTGCTGCTCGACAAGAAGAATGGCAACGCCCGTGTCACGCACGTCCCGGCAGATCTGGAAGATCTGTTCCATGTAGCGCGGCGACAGACCGGCGGTCGGCTCGTCCAGCAGCAGAAGCTTGGGATCGAGCATCAGCGCCCGGCCCATGGCAACCATCTGGCGCTGACCGCCGGAAAGCGCCCCGGCCAGCGTCTTGCGCCGCTCCTTCAGATCCGGGAACAGTTCGTAGACCCGGTCATAGGCTGCCGAAAGATCGCCCTTCTTCAGGAAGGCGCCCATTTCGAGGTTCTCGTGGATCGACATCTCCCGGAAGATATTGTCCACCTGCGGCACGTAGCAGATGCCGCGCTGGACGATCCGGTTCGGCGCCCAGCCGGTGATGCGGTCGTCGTCGAAGATGATCGACCCGCCGCGGATTTTCAAAAGGCCGAACACCGCTTTCATGGCCGTGGACTTGCCGGCCCCGTTCGGACCGACGATCACCACGATTTCCTTGTCGTCCACCTGGATGGAGACGTCCTGGAGAATATCCGCGTCGCCGTAGCCGCCGGTGACGCCGTTCATCGAAAGAAGAATTTTCACGCGGCATCCCCCACCGTCTCGCCGAGATAGGCTTCGAGCACCCGGGTATCGGACCGCACGGTCTGGAAATCGCCCTCAATCAGCACGGCGCCTTCCGCCATGCAGACGACCGGATCGCAGAGCTTTTCGATCATCTCCATGTCGTGTTCGATCAGGATGAACGTGTAGCCGCGCTCCGTGTTGAGGATCTGGATCTTTTCCTCCAGCTTCCTCAGAAGCGTCCGGTTGACGCCCGCCGCCGGCTCGTCGAGCAGGACCAGCTTGGCGTCGGTCATCATGGTGCGGCCCAGCTCCAGGAGCTTCTTCTGCCCGCCGGACAGGTTGCCTGCGCGCTGGTGCGCGACGTGGGTCAGCTCCAGGAAATCGAGCGTATCGTAGGCCTTCCGTTCGACCTCCGTCTCGTTTTCCCTGACCCGCCCCCAACGGAACCAGTTGGCGAACAGTCCCTCGCCGACCTGGTGCGGCGGCACCATCATCAGGTTTTCCAAGGTGGTGAGATGATGAAACTCGTGCGGGATCTGGAAAGTCCGAACGAGGCCTTTATGAAAAAGGGCGTCGCTTGAAAGTCCCGTCACGTCTTCGTTGAGAAACTTGATTGTTCCACTGGTCGGCTCGAGGGCTCCCGCGATCATGTTGAAGAGGGTCGTCTTGCCCGCTCCATTCGGTCCGATCAACCCGGTGATGCTTCCCTCTTCGACATTGAAGGAACATCCGTTGACCGCACGAAAACCGCTGAAGTCCATCACGAGCTGGTTCAGTTCCAGCATATAGGCTCCTCGCCGCCAATCTTGTGGCGATCTTTTGTTTTCCCCGTCTGCCTGCCGGACAGCCTACGTTTTTCGCAGGACAGCCCGTACCGGCGCTGCATCGAGCCCTTCTAGCTTCATTGGCAGCGCAATCAATTCATAATCCCCCGGTTCCGCACAATAAAGCGCCAGATTCTCAAGAATCCGCATGTCGCGGTCCCTTGCAACCATATGCGACGGCAAATCCTTGGAGGTTTCCGGATCCACGGACGGCACGTCGATGCCGACCAGCCTTACCCCGGTTTCGGCCAGAAGTCCCATCGTTTCCGGCGCCAGGGTCCGGAAACCCGTCGGCCAGACCATCGGATCGATGCGCTCCGAAAGCCGAAGCAGAACGCGCGGCGGTGTATTTTCCAGTTGTCCGGCGATGTCCTCCGGCCTGCACAGCCTGTCCGTTCCCCGCGCATCGATCAGCCGCGCCGGTCCCAGAAAATCGTCGAGATCGAGCTGGTCGATGGATTTTCCGTGCGGGTCGTAATGAAGCGGCGCATCCGCATGGGCGCCGCAATGGGTCGAGAGCGAAATCTCCGCGACATTCACCGGGCACTGGGGCCCAATGGCGAAGGTCTGCGCCGTCCGGCACGGCGCATCGCCCGGAAAAACCGCCATGCCCGCCCGAACCGGCGGGGTGATGTCGATCAGCTGCATCAAAGCTCCGCTCTCAGCGCCCACAGTTCGGGGAAGAGAACCACATCCAGCATGCGGCGCAAATAGGTCACCCCGCTGGTGCCGCCGGTGCCGCGCTTGAAACCGATCACCCGCTCGACCGTGGTCACGTGGTTGAAGCGCCAACGGCGGAAATAATCCTCGAAGTCGACCAGTTTTTCCGCAAGCTCATAAAGCGGCCAGTGCTTTGCCGGGTCTCTGTAAACGGCAATCCAGGCGTCGCGGACACTGTCATTCGCCTGATAAGGATCTGCGTGATTGCGCGCCAGATGGTCGGCATCGATCTTGAACCCGGACCGGGCAAGCAGAGCGATGGCCTCATCGTAAAGGCTGGTTTCGCGCTGCAGCCGGGTCAGCCAGTCGTGGACCTCCGGCACATGGGCATGCGGGCGGAGCATGGCGGCATTCTTGTTGCCCGCCAGGAATTCGATCGCCCGGTACTGGTAGGACTGGAAGCCGGAGGACTGCCCAAGCGCTTCGCGGAATGTGGTGTATTCGCTCGGCGTCATGGTGCGCAGCACGTCCCAGGCTGAATTGAGCTGGTCGAAGATGCGCGCGGTCCGGGTCAGCATCTTGAAGGCCGGCGGCAGGTTGCCGGAGGCAATGGCCGCCTTTGCCGCCGTCATCTCGTGAAGGGCCAGCTTCATCCAGAGTTCGGAAGTCTGGTGCTGGATGATGAACAGCATCTCGTCGTGAGCCGACGACAGCGGCGACTGGGCGGTCAGCACCTTGTCGAGGGCGAGATAGTCGCCGTAGGACATGCGCCCGTCGAAGGCCATCTGCGCCCCGTCGGCCGCCGGATCGTAAGGAGTATGCGGCTCACCCATGCTCAGGTCACCTTCTGCTTCGTCTTGAATTCGTTCCGATCCCACAGGCGTCCGGTCAGGATCGTCTCCAGGATGTCGACGGCGCGCACCACATCGGCATGGGACAGGTAAAGCGGCGTGAAACCGAAGCGCACCGTATCGGGTGCTCGGAAGTCGCCGATGACCCCATGGGCGATCAGCGCCTGCATCAGCGCATAGCCGTTGTCGAAGCGGAACGAGATCTGGCTGCCGCGCCGCTCCGGATCGCGCGGGCTTGCCAGCACCAGCTCAGGACAGCGCGCCTCAACTTCCGACAGGAAGAGTTCGCACAGGGACACCGACTTCCGGCGCAGCACGGTCATGTCCACATCGTCGAAGATGTCGAGCGCCGCATCGAGGGCGGAGAGCGACAGGACCGGCGGCGTTCCGACCCGCATGCGGCCGATGCCCGTATCCGGGCGATAGTCGAGATCAAAGGCGAACGGCGCCTCGTGCCCCATCCAGCCGGTCAGCGGCGGCCGGACGTTGTCCTGATGCTCCGGCCCCACGTAGAGAAAGGCCGGAGCACCGGGACCGCCGTTCAGATACTTGTAACCGCAGCCGACGGCGAAATCGGCCTTGGCGCCGGCAAGGTCGACCGGCAGGGCGCCGGCCGAATGCGCCAGATCCCAGATCGCCAGAGCACCGGCCCCGTGGGCCTTTGCCGTCAGCGCCTTCATGTCGTGCTTGCGGCCGGTCTTGTAGTCGACTTCCGTCAGCATCAGGACGGCAAGATCATCGCCGATCGCAGCCTCGACCTCTTCCGGCGCGACGATCCTGAGCTCGTGCCCCTGGTCGAGCAGATCCTTCAGCCCGCTGGCCACATAAAGATCTGTCGGAAAATTACCGTTGTCGGACAGGATCACCTTTCTCTCCGGGCGCAGCGCCAGGGCGGCAGCGAGCACCTTGAAGACGTTGATCGACGTGCTGTCCGCGGCGATCACCGTGCCGGGTTGCGCGCCGATCAGCCGGGCGATCTTGTCACCGACCCGCTGCGGCAGGTCGATCCAGTCATGGTCGTTCCAGCCGCGAATGAGGCTCTCGCCCCATTCCTTTTTAATCACCTGCTGCATGCGATCCGGCACATGGGCGGGCAGAACGCCGAGCGAATTGCCGTCCAGATAGATCACCCCCTCCGGCAGCGAAAAGGCAGTCTTCTTTGCCGCCAGCGGATCGTTTTCATCGAGGGGATGGGTGACAGGCATTCTGTATTTGCTTTCCAACGTCAGGGCGGCCATCCGTGGCCGCATGGATAATTCTTTGCAGGCGGACGGTAACAAGAGAGATGACGAAGCTCAAGCGATTATATATAATCTATTAAATTTGATATTCTCGTCGCAGTTTTAGGAATAGATGTCCCAGACGAACTCAGCCTATGAAACCCTGCGCCGCGCGCTTCTGGATTGCGACATCGCACCGGATGCGCCGCTGGCAATCTCCAACCTGAAAGCCCGCTTCGGCTTCGGCTGGACGCCCCTGCGCGAGGCGCTGTCACGGCTGGAAGCGGAAAGCCTGGTGACCTTCGAAAAGAACAAGGGATACCGGGTCGCGCCTGTCTCGGTCGCCGGGCTGAAGGATCTTCAGCTTGCCCGAACCGCCGTCGAGACCACGCTCTTCACCCGCTCCATTGCCCGCGGCGGCGACAGGTGGGAAGCGGATCTCGTTGCGGCCCATTACCTGCTGGCCCAGGCCACGCCCCCCACGCCCGGCGCCGTGACGGCCGAGGGCGTCCTCTGGGAGGAGCGGCACGACGCCTTTCACGCCGCCCTTCTGTCAGCCGCCGACGCCCCCTGGCTGACGCACCTGGCCCGACAGACCAGCGACCAGCTCCACCGGCATCACCGTTTCATTCTGAACGGTGCCGATGTGGCTGAGCAGCTTGGAGGCAAACAGGGCCAGCGGATCCGGGACGTTTTCGACAGGACGCTCGGGATCGCCCATCACACCCGGCTTATGGACGCCGCCCTTGCCCGCGATCCGGACGCGGCGACGCGTCTTCTGGAAGAACACATCGGCTTCACCCTGGCCGTCTACGAGACCCTCTGGCCGGAAAGCGGCGAATAGGCCTGAATTCGAATGAACCGGGATCTTCTGGACCGCCTCGTTCATCGATAGTCCCAATTGCCTTTTCGACTGCGTTTGCTAGAACTGCGCCGGCCCCGCAGGTTGGGGCTGGCATTTGATTGCGTACATTTGTATACGCTTGTTTCAGGATCCGCCCGGAGGCGTTTTGTCCGTCTCCGACCGTTACGTCATCAAGTCGCAGGAAGTTCACTGACATGGCCGACATCATCTACACCAAGGTCGACGAAGCACCGGAACTGGCAAGCGCCTCGCTGCTGCCGATCATCCGGGCCTTCACCAAAGAGGCAGGTATCACCGTCGGCACCAAGGACATTTCCCTGGCCGGTCGTATCCTGGCGAATTTCCCGCAATATCTGACCGACGCCCAGAAGCAGTCCGACGACCTGGCCGAACTCGGCAAGCTGGTGACCCAGCCGGACGCCAACGTGATCAAGCTGCCCAACATCTCCGCGTCCCAGCCGCAGCTCAACGCCGCGATCAAGGAGCTGCAGGCCCAGGGCTATGCAATCCCGTCCTATCCGGACAATCCGTCGACCGACGAGGAAAAGGCGGTCAAGGCCACCTATGACGCCATCAAGGGCTCGGCCGTGAACCCGGTCCTGCGCGAAGGCAATTCCGACCGCCGCGCGCCCAAGGCCGTCAAGGAATACGCCAAGAAGAACCCGCACTCCATGGGCGCATGGCTGCCGACCTCCAAGACCCATGTCTCGACCATGGGTCATGACGATTTCGCCAGCAACGAAAAGTCCGTCACCGTAGGTGCAGCCTCGGCGGGCACGGCAAAAATCGAATTCGTCGGCACCGACGGCGCCGTGACCGTCCTGAAGGACAATCTGAAGCTTACCGAAGGCGACGTTGTCGACGGCACCTTCATGAGTGCCAAGGCCCTTCGCACCTTCCTGGAAAAGGAAATCGCCGACGCCAAGGCCAAGGGCGTTCTCTTCTCCGTCCACCTCAAGGCGACCATGATGAAGGTCTCCGACCCGATCATCTTCGGTCACGTGGTCAGCGTCTTCCTGAAGGATGTCTTCGCCAAGCATGCCGACACCCTGGCGGCCGCCGGCGTCAATCCGGATCTCGGCATCGCCGATCTGGAAGCGAAGGTCGCCGCCCTGCCCGCCGACAAGGCCGCCGAGATCCAGGCCGACATCAAGGCAGCCCTCGACAACGGCCCGGCCATGTACATGGTGAACTCCGACAAGGGCATCACCAACCTGCATGTTTCCTCCGACGTCATCATTGACGCCTCCATGCCGGCCCTGATCCGCGCCGGCGGCAAGGGCTGGGGCCCGGACGGCAAGGAACATGACGCCAAATGCGTGATCCCGGATTCCTCCTATGCCGGCGTCTATGACGCGGTCATCGAGTTCTGCAAGAAGAACGGCGCGCTTGATCCGTCCAAGATGGGCACCGTGCCGAACGTCGGCCTGATGGCCCAGAAGGCCGAGGAATACGGCTCCCATCCGCAGACCTTCAAGGCGCCGGCCGACGGCTCCATCCGCATCGTCGATGCGGCCGGCACCACGCTGATCGAGCACAAGGTGGAAGGCGGCGACATCTGGCGCGCCTGCCTGACCAAGGACGCGCCGATCCGCGACTGGGTCAAGCTCGGCGTCACGCGCGCACGGCTCTCCGGCATGCCGGGCATCTTCTGGCTGGACAAGAACCGCGCCCATGACGCCGAACTGATCAAGAAGGTCGAAAAGTACCTGCCCGAGCATGACACCTCGGGTCTCGACCTCCAGATCATGGCACCGTCCGATGCCGCCCGCTACACGACCGAGCGTATCGCCCGCGGCGAAGACACGATCTCCATCACCGGCAACGTGCTGCGCGACTACCTGACAGACCTCTATCCGATCCTGGAAGTGGGTACCTCGGCCAAGATGCTGTCCATCGTGCCGCTCATGGCCGGCGGCGGCCTGTTCGAAACCGGCGCCGGCGGCTCGGCTCCCAAGCACGTGCAGCAACTGATGGAAGAAAACTACCTGCGCTGGGATTCGCTCGGCGAATTCTGCGCCCTCGGTGCGTCGCTGGAACATCTCGCCAACGTCAAGGGCAATGCCAAGGCCCAGGTCCTGGCCGATGCGCTCGACACGGCGGTCGAGAAACTGCTCGATAACGACAAGTCCCCGAGCCGCCGCGTCGGCGGCCTCGACAACCGCGGCAGCCATTTCTACATCGCCCTCTACTGGGCCCAGGCTCTCGCTGCCCAGGACAAGGACGCCGAGCTCAAGGCCCATTTCACGCCGATCGCTGAAGCTCTGACCGCCAACGAAGACAAGATCGTGGCGGAACTCATCGGCGTGCAGGGTAAGCCGGTCGATACCGGCGGCTACTACCACGCCCCGGCCGACAAGGTCGCCGCCGCCATGCGCCCGAGCGCAACCCTGAACGGCATCATCGGCTGATCGGGTTCGACACATTTGGAAATCGAAAAGGGCGGCCTCGTGCCGCCCTTTTCTTTTTTTAAGAAGAGACGTCTTCACAGCGCCTTTTCGAAGAAGAAGTCCGGATAGGGATCGTCGTTGAAGCGGTCGATTTCCGTCCAGCCCCCGGTCTGGTAGAAGCGGACCGCTTCCGGCAGGGCACTGTTGGTGTCCAGGCGCAGGAGATCGATATTCAGGTCCCGCGCGATGTCTTCCACCTCCGCCATCAGCCGCCTGGCAAGGCCCATGCCCCGGGCCGCCGGCGATACCCAGAGGCGCTTGATCTCGGCATAGCCCTTGTCCGTTCCCTTCAAGCCGACGCAGCCAAGCGGCAGGCCATCGGACATGGCAACCAGAAAGCAGCCGCGCGGACGGATCATGTCCGTCGCATCCGGGTCGCAGGAGAGAGACACATCGAAACCGCCGTCGAAGCGCCGGTTCAATTCCCCGTAATATTCTTCCAGACAGTAGCGGGCGGCCGGGTCCCTGGGATCGCATTCCTCCAGGATCCATTTTTCCCGGCCAAGCGCGGAGGCCACCAGATCCATGGCCTCCAGAAGCGTTTCCGGATGCGGGTATTTCACAAGGAGGTCCTGCGCCCGCCCGTCCGACAGATGCTCATAGGCCTGGAATTCTTTCTGTCCTCTGGCGGTCAGGGTCGCCCTGCGCTTGCGGGCATCATCCGGATCGGTCGTCACCTTAATCAGTTTTTCGTCTTCAAGGCCGCGCAGGAGCCGGCTCATCAGACCGGAATCCAGACCGAGATAGGCACGAACGGCCGCCACATCGGTCCGGCCATGACCAATGGCATTGAGAACGCGTGCGGCGCCCAGGGGACGGCCACGCCCCAGAAACGAAGTATCGAGCGCGCCGACCTCTGACGTGACGGCGCGGCTGAACCGGCGGAAGCGGGAAATATCGTCCAACATAGTTATCTGACTTAGGTCAGATAAAATTCCTTGTCAATCGAACCAGCGCTTCAAGTCACCCGAAAACAATTGCAGGGCCCGTCAGGCCAGCGCGTCCTTGGCCGTAACGAACCGTGCCGCCCGTTCGCCGATCATCATCGCCGGGGACGGCAAACACCGAACAGTCGTTGATGGTCCCGACCCCGGCAATACCGGCCTCCGTCGTGGCGAGAGCAGAGGGCGCGCACTGCAGTCGCGTCCTCAATGCGGATGACGCACCTCAGCCGTCTTCGTTCCCCGGATTACCGTCCCGTGCCTGCGCGGCCAGAAAATCGCGAAGTTGCGTCCTGACCGCATCGGCCGATTCCGGCGTCCATTTGCGAAAGCCTTCGCCGGACTTCATGCCCAGCTTGCCCGCTTCGCAGCATTCGATCAGATAGGGATGCGGCCCGGCCGTGTTGTCGAGATCGGGCATGATCGTTTCGTGAATCGCGCGGGTTAGGTCTAGCCCGACAAGGTCGGACTGCTCCATCGGCCCGAGCACCGCCATGCGGCGGCCGAAGCCGTATTTGACCACGTCGTCGATGGTCTCCGCGTCGCAGACGCCGTTGGCCACCATGGCGATCGCCTCGCGCTTCAGCGCATGCTGCAGCCGGTTGCCGATGAAGCCCGGAACGTCCTTTCTGGCATGAACCGGCTTGCGCCCCGCATCGGCCAGGATCTGCATCGTCTTTTCGACGGCCGGCAGATTTTCCTCCGCCATCTGGACGACCTCGACCAGCGGCACCAGATGCGGCGGGTTCCAGAAATGGGTTCCAACCACACGGTGCTTGGTCTTCACCTTTGCCGCGATGATTCGGGTCGGGATCGAGGACGTGTTGGAGCAGAGAATGCATTCCGGAGACACGTAGCCTTCCAGCTCCTCGAAGATCGACTGCTTCAGCGGAACATTCTCAATCACCGCCTCGACCACGAAAGAGGCATCCCTGACCGCATCGGCAAGAGAACCCACACCGGTCACGCGGGCGCGCACTTCCGGTCCGGCGCCGAACATCTCCTCGATCCCGGCGAGCCGGGATTGCAGGCTGTCGAGCGCCTCCTGCGAACTGTCATAGACCCTGACCTCATGGCCGGCCTCGGCCAGGAGCCAGGCAATTCCGTGCCCCATGAGGCCGGCGCCGATAACCGCTGTCTTCAAATGTTCCGTCATTGCTTATCCTGCTGTGTGCCCATCATTCACATACATAACCCGTCCATAGCGGAAATCGGATGCATGTCTCAGCAGATAAAGCGCCATCCCCATGAGATCTTCCGCTCCGACGAGCGGGCCCGGCGGAATGGGCAGGAACGGAATATTCGACTTGGGTCCGTTCGAACGCCTCCCCGCTTGTCATCCCGGTTTGACGCGAAGCGGCAAGACCGGGATCCAGTACTCCGTGTCGCTTGCGCATGGAAAAGAAAGCAAATTCAAAAGATTACTGGATCCCTGCCTGCGCAGGGATGACACCAAGTTTCTTGGCAAACCAGATCACCCCATTCTCACAAATCCAAAGCGGACACTAGTCGCTCAGCTCTGCGCTTCGGGCAATTCCACGACAATGCCGTCCAGGGCCGGGCTCATCTTGATCTGGCAGGAAAGACGGGAATTCGGGCGCCGTTCGGAGACGACGCATTCCAGCATCTCGTCCTCGATCTCGCCCATCGGCGGCAACAGGTCGAGCTTGTCTTCCTCCACATAGCAATGGCAGGTGGCGCAGGAGCAGGACCCGCCGCATTCGCCCTCTATACCGTCGATCCCGTTCATGGTCGCGCCCTGCATCAGGGTCCAGCCGTCCTGCAGATCGATTTCGGTCGCCGTGCCGTCATGTTCGACATAGGTCACTTTGGACATGGATGTTTCCTCTGTTATTTTGATGGGACCAACATGTCTTTTGTTTTCAAATTGCCGGCGGCAGGGTGAAACGCCGCCGGCAGGCTTCCCGTCAGCCGATCCTCAGATCGAGCCGGGTCGGGCTGCGGAAGGTGGTCGACGGCATCCAGGGCAGTTGCTCCTGCACCCGCGAATACTCCGGCACCCGCTTCAGGAATTCCTCGAAGATGATCTTCGTGGCGAGCCGGGCGATCGCCGTGCCGAGGCAGGCGTGCACACCGCCGCCGAAGCCCAGATGCCCCCGCGGCTTGCGGGCGATATTGTAGATGTCCGGATCCTCGAACCGGCGCTCGTCCCGATTGCCCGCCCCGTAGGCAAGGCAGACGAAGTCGCCCGCTTTCAGGGTCTCACCGTGCAATTCCACGTCCTTTTTCAGGCAGCGCTTGAACCGCTGCGCAGACGTATTGAAGCGCAGGCTTTCCTCCATCGCATCCGGGATCAGCTCCGGGTTGGCGACGAGCTGGCGCCGGGCTTCGGGATGGTCGGCCAGATTGAGCGCGAACATGGTCAGGAAGCCGGACAGGGATTCGATCCCGGCCATGATCAGTGTCGTCACCGTCATCTGCACTTCCCGGTCGTCGAGCTTCTCGCCGTCGATCTCCGCGGTGATGAACTGGCTCATCAGGTCCTCGCCCGGGGCCTTCTTGCGTTCCGCGATCAGATTGGCGGCATACTCCGTCATCCATTTGTAGGCCGCCATGTGCTCCGGCCCCTTGCTGCGGGTCGTCGGGTCCGACTGCACCATGAGCACGGCCTTGTCGCGCATGATGTCCTGTCCGTCCTTGGGCAGGTTGAACAGGTAGACCATCAGGTCGACGGTGATCTTCGACGACACGTCGGTGACGAAATCGAAACTCTCCTCACCCGCGATGGCATCGAGATGGGCGTTGGTCACGGCTCGCGTCGGCTCGACGATGTGGTCGAGCGCGCGCTTGGTCACCGCCTTCTGGATCAGGGCGCGCAGGCGGTCGTGGCGGGGCGGATCGGTGGTCCCGAGCGTCGCACCGGCGCGGCCGGGAAACTCGTCCATCAGGTTGCCGCTCGCCGAGGAATAGGTCTCCCAGTCGTTGAGCGCGGTCAGGATATCCGCATGGCGCGACAGGACCCACATGTTGGCCTCTGTGCTCCAGAAAGCCGGATAGTCATCGCGAAGGCGCTTGTAGAACGGAAACGGATCCGCATCGACGGCCGGCGAATAGGGATTGAATTGGAACATTGTCTTTCGGTCCTCCGGAGGCGCTCCTCAAGCCTCGGACAGGACAATAGGTCCAATGAGAACCCAAATTAATGGAGCTTTCGCAACAATTCTGGTACTTTTGATCCAAAATTCGCGAGACCCTATGAAGAAACCCGTAAGTCAGATCGGCGTCACCCGCTACGCGCTCTTCGGCGAAGAGCTGGCCGGAGAAGATCCCGAATTCATTCACATCGAGGACATCCGGACCAGATCGCGCCTGTATGAATGGCGGATCACGCCCCACGTCCACCAGCGCATGCTCCAGATCGTGTTCGTGGCCGAAGGCTTCGTGCAGGTGCATCTGGAGGACCATACGCAGTCGCTTGACGGTCCGTGCGCGATCACCATCCCGGGCGGCGCGGTGCACAGCTTTACCTTTTCCGAAGGCACCGTCGGCTATGTGGTCACCGCCGCGGACACGGTCGCCATGGACGCCCGGTTCCGCCGCGCGCGGCACTTCTTCGAGGCGCTCATGAAGGAAGCGCACATCCTGGACTTTGCCAATGCCCCGGAGGATGCGGATTTCATTCATACGTCCTTGATGCAGATGGCACGGGAATTCAGCCGGACCCTACCGGGCCGCAGTTCCATGCTGGACTGGCTGTTGCGTGTGGTGATGATGGCGGTAGCCCGCCGGGCGCAAACGGAATCCGTCGCCACAGGGGCCCGCGGCTATGCGCACGAGACCTTCGCCCGCTTCACCGGCCTGGTGGAGGATCACTACCGCGACCACTGGTCGATCGGAGACTATGCCAGGGCCCTGGCCATGAGCCCGGCCCGGCTCAACCGTCTGTGCCAGAGCTTCGCCGGAAAGCCGACCCAGGACATCATCCACGCCCGCGTCGCGCTGGAGGCCAAGAGGCTCCTGACCTACACCAACGCCACCTCGGCCATGGTCGCCTATGAACTGGGCTTCCAGGACCCGGCCTACTTCACCCGCTTCTTCCGCAAGCGCACCAGCAAGACCCCGAGCCAGTTCCGCTCGACGCCGATCGAGACGGGATGAGTTCAGGGTCTATAGGATTGGGCTATCTGGCCTTCATCAACAAATGCACAGATCAGGATTTCGGATGCCTATCCAACCGCAGCGTTGTCATCCCTGCGCAGGCAGGGATCCAGTAACCCATTGACTTTGTTTTCTTTTCAAAACACAGGCGACACGGAGTACTGGATCCCGGTCTTGCCGCTGACGCGCCAAACCGGGATGACAACCGAAGGATTTTCCGGACTCTCCAATCCACGGAGCATCATCACACGGCGAAGTCCGGGCAATGACACTGGGGAGGAGGTATTGCTAGCCGTAACGCAACGTCTCAATGCTCCTCCGGGAACTGTTCCGTGTCGATGTCCGGCTGCTGGGCCGCGCTGTAGCGAGGGCCGGAGACCGTCTGCTGATTGATGATCGCATCGAGACGGTCGACGACCGACTGGTCGATCTCCACGTCCGCGCCGCGGGCATTCTCGGCCAGGTGATCGAGGCTGGTCGTGCCCGGGATGGCGTGGATGTGGTCGCCCTTGGAAAGCACCCACGCAAGCGCCAGTTCCGCCATCGAACAGCCCACCTCGTCGGCAACCAGTTTGTAATCGTCGAGAAGCTTCAGATTGCGCGCGTAGTTTTCCGGCGCAAAGCGCGGCATGTTGCGCCGCAAGTCACCCGGGTTCGGATTGAGCACGTTGTCCATGCCGAAGGTACCGGTCAGGAAGGCACGGGCGAGCGGGCTGAAGGCGACGAAGGAAATGCCCAGCTCGCGGCAGGTGTCGAGCACCGCGATTTCCGCGTTCCGGGTCCACAGCGAATATTCGGTCTGGACGGCCGTGACCGGGTGCACCTTGTGGGCGCGCCGGATCGTTTCGGCGGACATTTCCGACAGGCCGTAAGTCTTGATCTTGCCTTCCTGAACCAGTTCGGCGAAGGCGCCGACGCTGTCCTCGATCGGAATGTTGCGGTCGAAGCGGTGCAAATAATAGAGATCGATCACGTCGGTCTTCAGGCGCTTGAGGCTCGCCTCGCAAGCCTGCTTGATCCGTTTCGGATCGCCGTCGATGTCGCGCGGCTTGTCGCCCTTGCCGGGATAGAGGCCGCACTTGCTGGCGAGGAAGAACTCGTCCCGGCGGCTGCCGATCGTCTCGCCGATGATTTCCTCGCTCTTGCCGGCCCCGTACATGGTCGCGGTATCGAAGTGGGTATAGCCAAGGTCGAGTGCCTTCAGGAGAAGTGTCGCGCTGTCTTCCCGGCTAAGGGCATTGCCGTAGCCATGCGCGAAATTCATGCAGCCGAGACCGACTGCCGAAACCGTGAAGGGACCAAGCTTTCGTTGCTTCATGAGACTGCTTTCGTGGATTTTAATTATGCTGACGGGAAGGAAACTTGCGGTTCGACGTTACAAAAAAAAGACGCCCGGGCGCAATTGCCCGGGCATCATGATGTGCAGCTTGCCGCTTAACGGAACGAGCGCTCGATCGTGTCGAGGGTTTCCATGGCCGGAAGGACCTGGGCAACGCTCGCATTCGGCTCGCGGCCTTCCTTGATCGCGGAGAAGAACTCGCGGTCGATCAGTTCGATGCCGTTGTTAGACACGGCGACACCCGACAGGTCGATCGGCTTGTCATAGCCGTCGAACAGATCGTCGTAGCGGGCAAGGTAGGTGCCGTTGTCGCAAATGTAGCGGAAGAAGGTGCCGAAGGGACCTTCGTTGTTGAACGACAGCGACAGGGTGCAGATCGCGCCGCTCGGCGTCTTCATGCCGATGGCCATGTCCATGGCGATGTCGAGGTCCGGATGCATCGGGCCCTGAAGGCCGAAGCTTTCCGATACCGTTTCACCGGTCTGGTACTGGAACAGGTCGACCGTGTGGCAGGCGTGGTGCCACAGCAGGTGGTCGGTCCAGCTGCGCGGCTCGCCCTTCGCGTTGGTGTTGGACCGGCGGAAGAAATAGGTCTGGACATCCATCTGCTGGATCTTCAGCTCGCCGGCCTTGATCTTGTTGTGGATCCACTGGTGGCTCGGATTGAAGCGGCGCACCTGGCCGGCCATGGCCACGAGACCGGTTTCCTTCTGCTTGGCAACGACGCGCTGACTGTCGGCAAGGCTGTCGGCCATCGGGATCTCGACCAGCACATGCTTTCCCGCGTCCATGCAGGCAACCGCCTGGTCGGCGTGCATCTGCGTCGGAGTTGCCAGGATCACGGCGTCAACGTCATCGCGCGCAAGGCATTCTTCAAGTGTTGCACCCGCGTGGGGGATCCCGCGTTCTGCCGCGAACGCTTCGATCTTATCCTTGGTCGGCCCCATCACCGACGTGACCTGAACGTCTTCGATGTTTGCAATGGCATCAAGGTGCTTGATACCGAAAGCGCCGTATGCGCCGGCGACACAAACTCTCATATGACAATTCCTCTCCGTTCAAGATGACGCACCCCCGGAACCGATCCCGAAACCGGTTCTGAATCAGCTTCCGGGGGCAGTCGCTTTAAGCAGCTTTGTTTTCCAGAATGATGTGGCCGACCGCCGTGTTGGAGGCCGGAACATGGTAGTGGCGATGCACCTCGATGACCTCGTCGTCAAGCGCCCCGCGCATGACATGCCACATCACCATTTCCACACCTTCAGAGCCTGCTTCGCGCAGGTATTCCACATGCGGGATCTTGCTGGCATAGACCGGATCTTCGGTCAACAGGTCGAGGAAGCGCTTGTCCCATTCGGCATTGATCAGGCCCGCGCGCTTGTACTGCAACTGGTGGCTCATGCCGCCGGTGCCGAAGATAACCACGTTGAGGTCCTCTTCGTAGGACTCAACCGCCTTGCGGATCGCCTTGCCCAGATTATAGCAGCGGTTGCCGGTGGGTGCGGGATACTGCACCACGTTGACGGCAAGCGGGATGACCAGCGCCGGCCATTCGTCGTCCGGCCCCATGTCGCCGTACATCACCGAAAGCGGCACGGTCAGGCCGTGGTCCACTTCCATCTCGTTCATGATGGTGATGTCGAATTCGTCCAGGACCAGCGACTGGGCAATGTGGCTTGCCATCTTCTGGTGGTTCTTGACCACCGGAACCGGACGCGGCCCCCAGCCTTCATCGGCCGGCTTGAACTCGGCGGCGGCTCCGAGTGCGAAGGTCGGAATGCATGACGCATCGAAGGCCGTGCAATGGTCGTTGTAGACGAGGAAGATGACGTCCGGGTTCTTTTCCTTCATCCACTCGCGCGACTTCTCGAAGCCCTTGAAAACGGGCTGCCAGTAGGGCTGATCGGTGATCTTGGTGTCCATGGCCACGCCGATGGCGGGCACGTGGGAACAACCGACGCCTGCGGTGATACGGGCCATTAATCTTCACTCCATTCGGATTTGTAGCGATTGCCTTCAATGGACCGGCCGCCATGCAGCATCATGTCCCGGTAGGCTTCCACCCCCATGCCGGTCATCAGCCCGGCAAGATTCTGGAAATTGATGCCGTCGTTGGCGGCAAGTTTCGAGGTGTAATAGATGTTGCCGCCCAGTTCGAGCAGCCGGTTCCAGTCCCGTTTCAGCACCGCGTCACGCTGTTCCGGCTTCATCGGATATTTATCCAGATAGGCCTCTTCATCGGCGTTGAATTCATCGCGGTTCTTCTGCAGTCTCAACGAGATGCAGAACTGGTTCAGATGGTAGCCTTCGCGCGACCGATCGGCATCGAACACGAAGGTTCCAGGAATATCCTCATATTCCTTTTCCATGGCCAAGTTTCTCCTGTGAATTCCGTTTGCTGCCCGGTTCCCGCGGCCCCTCGGGGCCGAACCGGGAAACCGGCGTCCTCCAATTGCGACAACGCCCGCATGACACCGCCAAGATCTGTCCTCATGCGGCTTTCCAGGCGCGGCGCACGTCCGTTTCGGCATTCAGCCCAGGCGCTTCGATGGTCGATGCTGATCTACGCATTCCGGCGACCCGTCCTATGCCCCGTTCAATGCCATGCGTCATGTTTCATCTTATCATAAATTCAGCTTCACCCGTCCGGACGAAACAGGCCTTTTCCAGGCGCCCGTTTCCGGGCTTCCCGACCGGCCGGCGAAGCTTACCCCTCCTCACGTCTTGCTTCTGCAGCATGTATACATGACCGATACAGCCTGTTTCCCTATCATTCAATAACGCCGAAAGGGTATTCAATCGAAGAGGTTGCTATTCATTTTTTCAATAGCGCCGCTTCTTCGTGCGCCGATGACAGGTCCGAGGCGCTGATTTCGCGCAAGTAAGTGAGGAACTGTTTCTGGGTTTCCGTCGGCCGCCAGTCGGCACGATAGGTCAGACCGATCGGCCTTGAATTGTTGGTCAGCTCGATGGGAAGCGGCCTCAGAAGATCGCGCTCCAGTTCGCTGCGGATCTGGCTTTGCGAGATGATCGTGATGTAATCCCCCATCATCAGCAGGCCGCGCACCAGGATGAGCGAACTGGACACCGCCCTGACCGGTGTCTCGGGCAACGCATCGATCCGCAGGGTGTCGAAGAGATAACTGCCGGCAGGCGTCGTCTTGGGCGGAGCCACCCACGGATAGGCGAGCGTATCCTCCAGCGTTACGTTCTTTTTCTTCAACAGCGGATGATTGGCCCCCACGACGATCGCCAGCGGATCGTCGAACAGGGCTTCCTGAACCACGTCGTCGACCGGCAGTGTCTTGCGCAGGGCCCCGACAAGAAAATCGACATCCCCCTGGCGCACGCCCTGCAGGAGTTCCGCATAGACCCCGTCGAGAACCCGTATCTGCACCTTGTCGCGGACCCGCACCATGCGGTCGATCGCCATCGGCAGGAGATAGGTCCGCGCCAGCGGCAGCGAGCCGACAATAATCTGGCTGGAATCCCGCCCCAGGAAATCGTCGACCTCGTCGAACCCCTGCTGCAGTTCGGCGAGCGCAAGCTTTGTCCGCTGTGCCAGAACCTGGGCTGCCGGCGTCAGCGAGATACCCTCCTGCGCCGGGTTGAAAAGCTTGATGCCCGACAGGCGCTCAAGATTGCGCGCCGCGCGGTGGATCGAGGGCTGGGAAATCCCGATATTCCGGGCGGCGATACTGAAATTATTGGCCTCCGACATGGCAATCAGGGCCCGGAGCTGGGCGGCCGTCACCAGGCGGTCGAAATGGGAAAAGCCGCGTTCCTTCTGTTTCGCGCCAAGCCGGGACGCTTCCCTTGCACCGGCCTGCAGATGATCCAGCGCACGCTCGACACGCTCCAGAAGCCGGCCGCCGACGTCGGTTGCGAACATCCCGTCCGCCCGCCGCTCGAACAATTGAATATCGAGCTCGTCCTCCAGCTTCGAGATCGCCTGGGTCACGGCCGGCTGGGACAGATGCTCCTTTTCCGCCGCGGCGCTGACGCTATGACACTCGGCCACCCGCCTGAACACCCTCAGATGGCGGATGTTGGGAACCTTCAACCTCATTCGGCGACCGTTTCTTCCATACAAATCATTATAGCAAAATTTTATAGCAAGCGTTCCCTTTTGAAATGGGATTTTTCTGCAATCTGAAGCATCGTGCGCGGGAAACCTCGCCGCACGAGGGGCGAAACGAGATATTCAGGGCGGAAAAATTAATATGGCATCGAAGAAAACGGCATTGGTAATCAGTGCGCATTCGGCAGATTTTGTGTGGCGGTGCGGGGGTGCGATCGCGCTGCACGAGGAGCGCGGCTACGACGTGACGGTGGTGTGCCTGTCCTACGGCGAGCGCG
>NZ_JABFCZ010000050.1 GCF_014692675.1 Roseibium aggregatum
GGGCGACAACGTGTCGGTTGACGTCGAGCTGATCGTGCCGATCGCCATGGAAGAAGGCCTGCGCTTCGCTATCCGCGAAGGTGGCCGCACCGTCGGTGCAGGCGTCGTCGCTTCCATCATCGAGTAAGATGGGTTCGAATGCCGGGCAGGCGATCTGCCCGGCATTCACTTGTCCGGACACCTTGCCAAGGCAGGGCGGAAGGACTATCAGGAGCAGGGCCAGTCGGGACGTGTTTCGGGCCGGTCGTTCTTGAAGGGGTGTAGCTCAGTTGGTAGAGCGACGGTCTCCAAAACCGTAGGTCGGGGGTTCGAGACCCTCCGCCCCTGCCATTTTTGCTCTTGATCATCGGCTCCTGAGGGCTTAAATAGTTTCTCGGGTGAGGCGCGCGAAGCATTTTCGCGCGCCCACTCGCATTTAACAGACCGGAATCGGAATGGCGAAGACCAATCCCTTTACATTTGTTCAGCAAGTGCGCTCCGAAGTATCCAAGGTAACGTGGCCGACACGGCGCGAGACCGGGGTTACGACCGTGATGGTGTTCGTCATGGTAGCGATCGCGTCGATTTTTTTCCTCGTGGCCGATCAGTTGATGGGCTGGGGAGTGAGCCTGCTTCTGGGCCTGGGCGGTTAAAGGCCCGCTTGTTGAGCGGCGGAACAGTTTAGAAGAAAAAGAACGGATCTGAGGGTCATGGCCAAGCGCTGGTACATTGTGCACGCCTATTCGAATTTCGAGAAGAAGGTGGCGGACGCCATCCGCGAAAAGGCCGAGCAGCAGGGGCTGTCCGATCTGTTCGAGGAAATCCTTGTTCCGATGGAAAAGGTCGTTGAAGTGCGCCGTGGCCGCAAGGTCGATACCGAGCGCAAGTTCTTCCCCGGCTACGTGCTGGTGAAGATGGAAATGACCAATGATGCGTATCACCTGATCAAGAATACGCCGAAGGTGACCGGGTTCCTGGGCTCCGACCAGAAGCCGATGCCGATCCCGGAACGGGAAGCCATGCAGATCCTGCACCAGGTGCAGGAAGGCGTGGACCGGCCGAAGCCGTCGGTCAGCTTCGAGGTCGGTGAACAGGTTCGCGTTTCCGACGGGCCGTTTGCGTCCTTCTCCGGACTGGTGGAAGAGGTCGACGACGAGCGCGCCCGCCTGAAGGTCGCGGTGTCCATCTTCGGCCGGGCAACGCCCGTGGAACTGGAATTCGGTCAGGTCGACAAGATCTGATCGTGTTGCGCCGCTTCGGCGGCGTGTAAGTGGTCCCGGCAGGTCCTTATGGGTCGGCCGGGGAAAGTAGTAGGTCGGTGGCAGGTTCGAGCGCTCTTCGCCGGGTGCTTATAAGGGCCGGACCACCAACTCCCCAGGAGTTCGGGGATCAACCGTCGAACTCCGGTGATTGGAGAGAGAAATGGCGAAGAAAATTGAAGGTTACCTGAAGCTGCAGGTGCCGGCAGGGTCCGCGACGCCGTCGCCCCCCATCGGTCCGGCACTCGGTCAGCGCGGTCTGAACATCATGGAATTCTGCAAGGCGTTCAACGCGCAGACCCAGGATGTCGAAAAGGGCGCTCCGTGCCCGACCGTCATTACGTACTTTACCGACAAGTCCTTCACGTTCGAAGTGAAGACGGCTCCGGTCAGCTTCTTCCTGAAGAAGGCCGCCAAGCTGCAGAAGGGATCCCAGACCCCGGGCCGCGGCATCGTCGGTTCCGTCAGCAAGGCCCAGGTGCGCGAGATCGCCGAAGCCAAGATGAAGGATCTGAATGCCAACGACGTCGAAGCAGCGATGATGATGGTCGAAGGTTCCGCCCGTTCCATGGGCCTTGAGGTTAAGGGATAAGGTCATGGCGAAGGTAGGAAAACGAGTTCGCGCTGCCCGCGAAGGTATCGACCGCAACAAGACCTATGCTCTCGGCGAAGCGCTCGGCATGGTCAAGGAACGTGGCACCGCCAAGTTCGACGAAACCGTGGAAGTTGCCATCAACCTGGGCGTCGATCCGCGTCATGCCGACCAGATGGTCCGCGGCGTGTGCATTCTGCCGAACGGCACCGGCAAGACCGTCAAGGTCGCCGTGTTTGCCCGTGGCGACAAGGCTGAAGAAGCCAAGGCCGCCGGCGCCGACATCGTCGGTGCCGAGGAGCTGGTCCAGGAAGTCCAGTCCGGCAAGATCGAGTTCGACCGCTGCATTGCGACGCCGGACATGATGCCGCAAGTCGGCCGTCTCGGCAAGGTGCTCGGCCCGCGCGGCCTGATGCCGAACCCGAAAGTCGGCACCGTGACCCCGGACGTGGCGGCTGCCGTCAACGATGCCAAGGGCGGTGCTGTCCAGTTCCGCGTCGAAAAGGCGGGTATCGTCCACGCCGGCGTCGGCAAGACCTCCTTCACGCAGGAAGCGCTGGAACAGAACGTCAAGGCATTCCTGGACGCCGTCCAGAAGGCCAAGCCGAGCGGCTCCAAGGGATCGTATCTGAAGCGCATTGCCGTGTCCTCCACCATGGGCCCGGGCATCAAGATCGATCTGGCGAGCATCGTCGAGTGATTTTTCGCGCCGGTCGAGGCCGGCGCTGCAACAGAATTCCAGCCGGTCGACCGGCTGGATAGATCCGGCGGATAGCCGGGTCGCCCTGTCCGAGACTGCAGGTGCCGGGAAACCGGTTTAAGCCACACGGGCCTGCATAGATGGGTGAGAACCGAATTCCCGTAAAACGGGCAGAAGGTTCGAACCAGGCCTTGCCGCTTGCGTTTCGCATGTGTCGAGGGGACAGGACCCTTGAGCGTCGTTTGCAGACGGTCCCGGGTTCGGGGCCTAGGCAGGCGGCAAAGGCAAACCGGCGGCGGCAACGCCGCCAAATGGAGAAGGCAAGTGGAAAGAGCGGAAAAGCACGAGTTCGTGACTACCCTCAACAGCGAGCTGGGTGATACCGGCGTTGTGGTTGTCGCGCACTATGCAGGCCTTTCGGTTGCGCAGATGACGGCCCTTCGGGCATCGGTGCGTGCAGCCGGCGGTTCTGTGAAAGTCGCAAAAAACCGCCTTGTGAAACTTGCCCTTCAAGGCACGGAACTGGAGCATATCTCCGACCTGTTTTCCGGCCCGACCCTGATCGCCTATTCGGAAGATCCGGTCGCAGCCCCGAAAGCAGTCGTGGATTTTGCCAAGGCCCACGAACAATTCGTGATCCTCGGCGGTGCTCTCGGCTCCACCAACCTGAACCCGGAAGGGGTCAAGTCTCTGGCTACCATGCCGTCGCTCGACGAGCTGCGTGCAAAGCTGGTTGGCATGATCCAGACCCCGGCGACCCGTATCGCCCAGGTTGTCAACGCTCCGGCCGGGCAGCTTGCCCGCGTCTTCGGCGCGTACGCCAAGAAGGACGAGGCCGCATAAGGCGACCCAAACAAACACTGTCTGTAACCAATACTGGTTCGAACTTTAAGGTAGAAATAAAATGGCTGATCTTGAAAAGCTCGTAGATGAACTGTCCTCGCTGACCGTTATGGAAGCTGCTGAACTGTCGAAGCTTCTGGAAGAAAAGTGGGGCGTTTCCGCTGCTGCTCCGGTCGCAGTGGCTGCTGCTGCTGCCGGTGGTGGCGAAGGCGCTGCTGCTGCAGAAGAAAAGACCGAGTTCGACGTCGTTCTGGCGTCTGCCGGCGACAAGAAGATCAACGTGATCAAGGAAGTCCGCGCAATCACCGGTCTTGGCCTGAAGGAAGCAAAGGAACTCGTCGAGTCCGCTCCGAAGCCGGTCAAGGAAGGCGTTTCCAAGGACGAAGCCGAAGAGCTGAAGAAGAAGCTGGAAGAAGCCGGCGCTTCTGTCGAGCTGAAGTAATCGGGCTTAACGCCCACCTGCGGTCCCGGAGCACTCCGGGACCGTTTTCTGGCCCCGGCGGGAGTTTCCCGTGTCCGGGGCAAAAGTCCCAATAGGGGGACGGTTTTCCGAAGCGCCCGGGCTCAGGCCCGATTGGAAAAGGGGCGTTTCGGCCAGCCGTTACCCGGCCGATACGAGGAGCGACAATGACCCAAACGTTCAACGGTCGCAAAAAGGTCCGGAAATTCTTCGGATCCATCCGCGATGTTGCGGAAATGCCCAACCTCATCGAGGTTCAAAAGGCATCATACGACCAGTTCCTGCAAGTTGACGAGCTGCCCGGCGGCGGCCGGATCAACGACGGTCTGGAGGCGGTCTTCCAGTCCGTTTTCCCGATTTCGGATTTTGCGGGTACCTCTTTGCTGGAATTCGTGTCCTACGAGTTCGAAACGCCGAAATACGACGTGGACGAGTGCCGTCAGCGCGGCATGACGTTTGCCGCTCCGCTGAAGGTCACCCTGCGTCTGATCGTGTTCGACGTCGACGAGGACACCGGTGCGAAATCCGTCAAGGACATCAAGGAACAGGATGTCTACATGGGCGACATGCCGTTCATGACGGACAACGGCACCTTCATCGTCAACGGCACCGAGCGCGTCATCGTTTCCCAGATGCACCGGTCTCCGGGCGTGTTCTTCGACCACGACAAGGGCAAGACCCATTCGTCCGGCAAGCTGCTGTTTGCCGCCCGCGTGATCCCCTATCGCGGGTCCTGGCTCGATATCGAGTTCGACGCCAAGGACATCGTCCATGCGCGTATCGACCGCCGGCGCAAGATCCCGGTCACGTCGCTGCTCATGGCGCTCGGCCTCGACGGCGAGGAAATCCTCAACACATTCTACAACCGGATCGACTACACCCGCACGGCCGAGAACACCTGGCGCATGCCGTTCGACGGCAACCGTCTGAAGGGCACCAAGGCCTCCTACGACCTGGTCGACGCCGACAGCGGCGACGTGGTCGTGGAAGCGGGCCGCAAGATCACCGCGCGCACCATCAAGCAGCTCTCCGAAAAGGGCGTGACCGCCCTGAAGGTGACCGACGAGGACCTGCACGGCCAGTATCTGGCCGAGGACATCGTCGATCCCTCCACCGGCGAGATCTTTGCGGAAGCAGGCGACGAGATCACCGGCAAGAGCCTGGAAGAGCTGGTCGAGCGCGGCTATACCGACCTGCCGATCCTCGACATCGACCATGTCAACACCGGCGCCTATATCCGCAACACCCTGGCCGTCGACAAGAACGAGTCCCGCGAGGACGCGCTGTTCGACATCTACCGGGTGATGCGTCCGGGCGAGCCGCCCACGATCGACACCGCCGAAGCCATGTTCCAGTCGCTGTTCTTCGACGACGAGCGCTACGACCTGTCTGCGGTCGGCCGCGTGAAGATGAACATGCGCCTCGATCTGGAATGCGAGGACACGGTTCGTGTCCTGCGCAAGGAAGACATCCTGTCCGTGATCAAGGTTCTTCTTGAACTGCGCGACGGCAAGGGCGAGATCGACGACATCGACAACCTCGGCAACCGCCGGGTGCGCTCGGTCGGCGAGCTGATGGAAAACCAGTACCGCGTCGGCCTGTTGCGCATGGAACGGGCGATCAAGGAGCGCATGAGCTCGGTCGAGATCGATACGGTCATGCCGCAGGATCTGATCAACGCCAAGCCGGCGGCTGCCGCCGTGCGCGAGTTCTTCGGTTCCTCGCAGCTGTCCCAGTTCATGGACCAGACCAACCCGCTGTCGGAAGTCACCCACAAGCGGCGCCTGTCGGCCCTCGGCCCGGGCGGTCTGACCCGCGAACGTGCGGGCTTCGAGGTGCGCGACGTGCACCCGACCCACTATGGCCGTATCTGCCCGATCGAAACGCCGGAAGGCCCGAACATCGGTCTGATCAACTCGCTCGCCACCTTTGCCCGCGTCAACAAGTACGGCTTCATCGAAAGCCCGTACCGCAAGGTGAAGGACGGCGTGGTGACCAATGAGGTCGTCTATCTGTCCGCCATGGAAGAGGCCAAGCACTACGTGGCCCAGTCCAACGCGGTCTATGACGACAAGGGTCACTTCACCGAAGAGCTGATCACCTGCCGTCACGCCGGCGAAAACATGATGGTGCCGTCCGAACGCGTCGATCTGATGGACGTGTCGCCGAAGCAGCTCGTATCCGTTGCCGCGGCTCTGATCCCGTTCCTGGAAAACGATGACGCCAACCGCGCCCTCATGGGCTCGAACATGCAGCGTCAGGCCGTGCCGCTGGTCCGCGCCGAGGCGCCGTTCGTCGGCACCGGCATGGAAGCGGTCGTGGCACGCGACTCCGGGGCCGCCATCGGCGCCCGCCGCGCAGGTATTGTCGATCAGGTCGATGCGACCCGTATCGTCATCCGCGCGACGGAAGATATCGAGGCGGGCAAGTCCGGCGTCGACATCTACCGGCTGATGAAGTTCCAGCGGTCCAACCAGAACACCTGCATCAACCAGCGTCCGCTGGTGCGTGTCGGTGACGTGGTCCACAAGGGCGACATCATTGCAGACGGTCCGTCCACGGATCTCGGCGATCTGGCGCTCGGCCGGAACGTGCTGGTCGCGTTCATGCCCTGGAACGGCTACAACTTCGAGGATTCCATCCTCCTGTCCGAGCGTATCGTCTCCGACGACGTCTTCACCTCCATCCATCTTGAGGAATTCGAGGTGATGGCCCGTGACACGAAGCTCGGCCCGGAAGAAATCACCCGCGATATTCCGAACGTTTCGGAAGAGGCGCTGAAGAACCTCGATGAAGCCGGGATCGTCTATATCGGTGCGGAACTGCATCCGGGCGACATCCTCGTCGGCAAGATCACGCCGAAGGGCGAAAGCCCGATGACGCCGGAAGAAAAGCTCCTGCGCGCCATCTTCGGTGAAAAGGCATCCGACGTCCGCGATACCTCCCTGCGCCTGCCGCCGGGGGTTTCCGGCACGGTCGTGGAAGTGCGCGTCTTCAACCGCCACGGGGTGGAGAAGGACGAGCGCGCCATGGCGATCGAGCGCGAGGAAATCGAGCGTCTCGCCAAGGACCGGGACGACGAACAGGCGATCCTCGACCGCAACGTCTACGGCCGTCTGGCCGAGATGCTGCTCGGCAAGACCGCCGTCGGCGGTCCGAAGGGCTTCAAGAAGGATACCGTTCTGGACGGCGACGCCCTGAACGAGTTCCCGCGGTCGCAGTGGTGGCAGTTTGCCGTCGACGACGAGAAGTTCATGAGCGAAATCGAGGCTCTGCGCGGTCAGTATGACGACAGCCGCAAGCGTCTCGAGCAGCGCTTCATCGACAAGGTGGAGAAGCTGCAGCGCGGTGATGAACTGCCGCCGGGCGTCATGAAGATGGTCAAGGTCTTCGTCGCCGTGAAGCGCAAGATCCAGCCGGGCGACAAGATGGCCGGCCGTCACGGGAACAAGGGTGTGGTCTCCAAGATCAACCCGTGCGAGGACATGCCGTTCCTTGAGGACGGGACCCATGTCGACATCGTGCTGAACCCGCTCGGCGTGCCGTCGCGCATGAACGTCGGCCAGATTCTCGAAACGCACCTGGGCTGGGCCTGTTCCGGCATGGGCAAGCGGATCGGCGAACTCTACGACGAATACCGCAAGTCCGGCGAGATCGATCAGCTGCGTGGCAAGATCGTCGAGATCTACGGCGACAACCTGAAGGGCGACAACGTCAAGGAATACGATGACGATGGCATCGTGCGCCTGGCGGACCAGCTCAAGAAGGGTGTGTCCATCGCGACGCCGGTCTTCGACGGTGCGCGTGAGCCGGATGTGGTCGAGGCACTCAACATCGCCGGCCTGAAGCCGTCGGGTCAGTCGACCCTCTACGACGGCCGGACCGGTGAAGAGTTCGACCGCCAGGTGACCGTGGGCTACATCTACATGCTGAAGCTCCACCACCTGGTCGACGACAAGATCCACGCCCGTTCGATCGGCCCGTACTCGCTCGTTACCCAGCAGCCGCTGGGCGGCAAGGCGCAGTTCGGCGGCCAGCGCTTCGGGGAAATGGAGGTCTGGGCGCTTGAAGCCTACGGTGCAGCCTACACGCTGCAGGAAATGCTCACAGTCAAGTCGGATGACGTGGCCGGGCGTACGAAGGTCTACGAGGCCATCGTCCGCGGCGACGACACCTTCGAGGCGGGCATTCCCGAAAGCTTCAACGTGCTTGTTAAGGAAATGCGGTCTTTGGGTCTGAACGTTGAACTGCAGCGTACGGACCAGCCCATGATCACGGACGAACCGGCAGCAGATGCGGCCGAATAACCGGATGGGCATGAAAAAGACCGAATTTGGACTTGGAATGCCGGCAAAGGGGAGCGCCAAGGCGGATACGCTCCCCCGCCGTGCATCGAAGGAGATAGACCATGAATCATGAGGTCATGAACCTGTTCAATCAGCAGGCTCCGACACAGACCTTCGACAATATCCGGATCTCGCTTGCGAGCCCGGAGAAGATCATGTCCTGGTCTTTCGGCGAAATCAAAAAGCCGGAAACGATCAACTACCGTACGTTCAAGCCTGAACGGGACGGTCTGTTCTGCGCGCGTATCTTCGGCCCGATCAAGGACTACGAATGTCTTTGCGGCAAGTACAAGCGCATGAAGTACAAGGGCGTCATCTGCGAAAAGTGCGGCGTTGAAGTCACGCTTTCGAGGGTTCGCCGCGAGCGGATGGGCCATATCGAACTGGCTGCGCCGGTTGCGCATATCTGGTTCCTGAAGTCGCTGCCGTCGCGCATCGGCCTTCTGCTGGACATGACCCTTAAGGATCTGGAGCGGGTTCTCTACTTCGAGAACTACGTCGTTCTCGAGCCGGGCCTGACCCCGCTCAAGCAGCATCAGCTTCTGTCCGAAGAAGACTTCGTGGCTGCCCAGGACGAATACGGCGAGGACGCCTTCACCGCCATGATCGGCGCCGAAGCGATCCGCGAGATCCTGATGAGTCTCGATCTGGAGCGCGAAAGCGAAAAGCTGCGCGTGGAGATCGCCGAGGCAACGACGGAACTGAAGCCGAAGAAGCTCGCCAAGCGGCTGAAGGTGATCGAAGCCTTCATGGAATCCGGCAACCGTCCGGAATGGATGATCATGACCGTGATCCCGGTGATCCCGCCGGATCTGCGTCCGCTGGTTCCGCTTGACGGCGGCCGGTTCGCAACGTCGGACCTGAACGACCTGTACCGGCGCGTGATCAACCGGAACAACCGTCTGCGCCGCCTGATGGAACTGCGCGCTCCGGATATCATCATCCGGAACGAAAAGCGCATGCTGCAGGAATCCGTTGACGCCCTGTTCGACAACGGCCGTCGCGGCCGCGTCATCACCGGCGCCAACAAGCGTCCGCTGAAGTCGCTGTCCGACATGCTCAAGGGCAAGCAGGGCCGGTTCCGTCAGAACCTGCTCGGCAAGCGCGTCGACTATTCCGGCCGTTCGGTGATCACCGTGGGGCCGGAACTGAAGCTGCACCAGTGCGGTCTTCCGAAGAAGATGGCCCTGGAACTGTTCAAGCCGTTCATCTACTCCCGCCTTGACGCCAAGGGCTTCTCCTCCACGGTGAAGCAGGCCAAGAAGCTGGTGGAAAAGGAACGTCCGGAAGTCTGGGATATCCTGGACGAGGTGATCCGCGAGCACCCGGTTCTGCTGAACCGCGCGCCGACGTTGCACCGTCTCGGCATCCAGGCCTTCGAGCCGACCCTGATCGAAGGCAAGGCAATCCAGCTGCACCCGCTCGTCTGTTCGGCCTTCAACGCCGACTTCGACGGTGACCAGATGGCCGTTCACGTGCCGCTTTCGCTGGAAGCCCAGCTGGAAGCGCGTACGCTGATGATGTCGACCAACAACATCCTGCATCCGGCAAACGGCGGCCCGATCATCGTGCCGTCCCAGGACATCGTCCTTGGTCTCTATTATCTGTCGATCATGGCGGAGAAGGAGCCGGGCGAGGGCATGGCCTTCGGCGACATCGGTGAGATCCACCATGCGCTGGCGAACAAGGTCATCACGCTGCACACCAAGATCCGCGGCCGGTACAAGGGCGTCGATGCCGACGGCAACCCGACCAGCGAGATTTTTGAAACCACGCCTGGCCGTATGCTCATCGCAGAGCTTCTGCCGAAGCATCACGAGGTTCCCTTCGACACCTGCAACAAGCTGATGACGAAGAAGGAAATCTCCCGGATGATCGACACCGTCTACCGCGCCTGCGGTCAGAAGGAGACGGTCATCTTCTGCGACCGCATCATGCAGCTCGGGTTCACCAATGCCTGCCGCGCCGGGATTTCCTTCGGCATGGACGACATGCTGATCCCGGACACCAAGGCCAAGCTCGTTGCCGATACGTCTGCCATGGCGACCGAATACGAGCAGCAGTACAACGACGGTCTGATCACCCAGGGTGAGAAGTACAACAAGGTCGTGGATGCCTGGGCCAAGTGTACCGACCGCGTCGCCGACGAGATGATGAAGCGCATTTCCGCGGTTCAGATCGACGAGGAGACCGGACGTCAGAAGCCGATCAACTCGGTCTACATGATGTCGCACTCCGGTGCCCGTGGTTCACCCCAGCAGATGAAGCAGCTGGCCGGCATGCGCGGCCTGATGGCGAAGCCGTCCGGTGAGATCATCGAAAACCCGATCATCTCCAACTTCAAGGAAGGCCTGTCGGTTCTGGAGTACTTCAACTCCACCCACGGTGCCCGTAAGGGTCTGGCCGACACCGCCCTGAAGACGGCGAACTCGGGTTACCTGACCCGTCGTCTCGTCGACGTGGCGCAGGATTCGATCATCCTGGAACCGGATTGCGGTTCGGAACGCGGCATCACCGTCCAGGCGATCGTCGATGCCGGTAACGTCATCGCATCGCTCGGCATGCGCGTCCTCGGCCGGACCACGGCGGAAGACGTCTACAACCATGCCACCGGCGAAATCATCGTGCCGAAGGGCAAGCTGATCGACGAGAAGGACGTGGAAATCATCGAGGCGGCCAAGGTCCAGCAGATCAAGATCCGCTCGGTGCTGACCTGTGAAACCGAAACCGGCGTCTGCGCGACCTGCTACGGCCGCGACCTGGCGCGCGGGACCCCGGTCAACCTGGGCGAGGCGGTCGGCGTGATCGCGGCCCAGTCGATCGGTGAACCGGGAACGCAGCTCACCATGCGTACCTTCCACATCGGTGGTACGGCTCAGGTGGTGGACTCCTCGTTCATCGAATCCAACGTCGACGGTTCGATCAAGATCCGCAATCGCAACGTGGTGCGCGATTCCGAAGGCAATCTCATTGCCATGGTCCGCAACATGTCCATCGTGGTCGTCGACAGCGACGGCAACGAGCGTGCGGTTCACCGGGTCACCTACGGCTCCAAGCTGCATGTGGACGACGGCGATACCGTCAAGCGCGGCCAGCGGATCGCGGAATGGGATCCCTATACCCGTCCGATGCTTGCCGAAGTCGACGGTGTCGTGGACTTCGAAGACCTCATCGACGGGGCTTCGGTTCAGGAAACGGCCGACGAGGCGACCGGTATCACCAAGCGTGTCGTCATCGACTGGCGTTCGTCGCAGCGCGGTCAGGATCTCAAGCCCGCCATTATCGTCAAGAACGACAAGGGTGAGATCGAAAAGACCGCCCGCGGCAGCGATGCCCGTCTGATGCTGTCGGTAGATGCGATCCTGTCCGTCCAGCCGGGCGCCAAGGTCAAGGCCGGCGACGTTCTGGCCCGTATCCCGCTGGAAAGCGCCAAGACCAAGGACATCACCGGTGGTCTGCCGCGTGTGGCCGAACTGTTCGAGGCTCGCCGTCCGAAGGACCATGCGATCATCGCGGAAATCTCCGGGACGATCCGCTTCGGCCGAGACTACAAGAACAAGCGCCGCATCATCATCGATCCGGCCGAGGAGGGCGTGGAGCCCGTGGAATACCTCATCCCGAAGGGCAAGCACTTCCATCTCCAGGAAGGCGACGCCATCGAGAAGGGGGAATACATCCTCGACGGCAACCCGGCACCGCACGACATTCTGGCGGTCAAGGGCGTGGAAGCGCTCGCGGCCTATCTCGTCAACGAGATCCAGGAAGTCTACCGGCTGCAGGGTGTGACGATCAACGACAAGCACATCGAGGTGATCGTTCGCCAGATGCTGCAGAAGATCGAGATCACCGATGCAGGCGACACGGAGTTCTTCCCGGGCGAGCAGATCGACCGGATCGACTTCGAGGAAGCCAACGAAAAGGCGATCAACGAGGCGAAGCAGCCGGCCAAGGGCAACCCGGTACTCCTGGGTATCACCAAGGCCAGCCTGCAGACCCGTTCGTTCTTCTCCGCCGCCTCCTTCCAGGAGACCACCCGCGTCCTCACCGACGCCGCGGTCAACGGCAAGGTCGATCCGCTGGTCGGCCTGAAGGAGAACGTGATCGTCGGACGTCTGATCCCGGCCGGTACCGGCGGGGTCATGAAGCGCATCCGTCAGATTGCGACCCATCGCGACGACCTGATCCAGGAACAGCAGCGCAAGGAATCTTCCGAAAGTGCTGCCGAAGGCCTCCTGGAAGATCTGAGCGGCGCAGCCGAATAAGCCTGCCGCCGTGTCTGTCGGCAAGTTGAGGAAAGGCCGCCTTCGGGCGGCCTCAGACTGCTGACAAACCCGTCGTTTTCGGCGGGTTTGTTTTTTTGGCTTTGGTTTTGTGGCGCTTGTCCGCGTTTTTGCGTAAGCGCGAAGCTGCGGCCGTTCAGCTCTTGTAGTTCCAGGGCATGAGAGCGCCGATGTCGCTATTGGGCCAACCGTTGGCGATGCGCTCGAGGGTCTGTGTGAGCCAGGCGTGGGGATCAAGC
>NZ_JABFCZ010000051.1 GCF_014692675.1 Roseibium aggregatum
ATTATGAGGACCAGACTGCGCGGATCTCCATCTTGGCCGGGGCTCGACCCCGAGACCGGATACGTTGACGCAGACTGAACAGAGCAATCTTCAAATTACCCCTTGCAGACGGGGCGGGCCATACGTTCAACTGCCTCACAGCGCCGACACTTTGGCCAAAAACCCCCTCGGCCTCTTTGTCAGCGCCATCGACTGGTCGCGTGAACTCAACACGCACATGCCGAAATCCGAACCGCAAAACCCGCCCGTCTCCATCCCCTCATCGTCCGAGGAGCCCACCCAATGAGAAAACTGCTCACCCTGTCCGTCTCCGCGTTCGCCTTGTCGGCCTGTGCCAGCCAGGAATTGCCACCGGCAGTTTCTTATGATGCGGAAGATTTCAAAGCCGCGGCCATAGAGCCGGAGCCTCCAAGGCCGGTCCAAATCGTGAAGGTGCCGAAAGCGTTGCCGTTGCCCGGTCAGCTTCAGCGTGAACCTGGAAAAGGTTCCGAAGACAACCGCCCACCCACCCAGCGCGTCGCAGATGCGAACAAGGCGGCAACGCAGGAGCCGACGAAATACGGCTACGTCAATGCGATCCAGGTATATCCCTATACTGACGGGGCCCTCTACCGCCTTTATGCCGCGCCCGAACGCGTCAGCGATATCGGGCTTCAGCCCGGCGAAAGACTCACCTCTGTTTCCGCCGGCGACACCGTGCGCTGGGTGATTGGCGACACGGTGAGCGGGGCAGGGGACACCGCGCGAACCCATGTACTGGTCAAACCGTTTGCACCGGACCTGAAGACCAATCTGGTCATCACCACAGACCGGCGTGCCTATCACCTTCAGCTCGAAAGCACGAATGAAACCGCAATGGCGGCAATTTCATGGACCTATCCCGCCGATCAGCTTCTTGCCTTGCGCCGGCAGAACACGGCCGCCAAGGCAGCTTTGCCGGTGGCTTCCAACCTTTCCTTGGAGAACATCCACTTCCGCTATGCCATTTCCGGCGACACGCCTGCCTGGAGGCCGGTGCGCGCCTTCGACGATGGCCGCAAGGTCTATATCGAGTTCCCCCGCCGCATCGACCAGGGCGAGGCGCCGCCGCTCTTCGTGGTCGGAGCCGACGGGGGCAACGAACTCGTCAATTATCGCATGCGCGGCAATTACTACATCGTCGACCGCCTTTTTGCCGCTGCCGAACTTCGGCTTGGTACAAAACCTCAACAGGTCGTGCGCATCTCGCGCACCGACCGAAAACGCCGGCAGGCCAGTCTCCTGAGACATGAAAGGAGCACGCGATGACGGCCAAGCAGGAGGAAACCTTCGAACTTCGGGGACCGAAACGCAAACTGGTTCGATTCAAGAAGGGGATCGTGATCGGAGGCGCCTTCATAGCTTCCGGCGGACTTCTCGGCGTTACGATGCTTGCGCTGCAAACACCGAACTTGCGCATCGGCAAATCCAGCGAAGAACTTTACAATACCGACAAGAAACCAACGCCAGACAGTCTTGCAGCGCTTCCAGCAGATTATTCTCAAGCTCAGCCCTCAATACCCAAATTGGGTCCCCCGCTGCCCGGCGATCTCGGGAGGCCGATCCTTCAACACCAGCGCCAACTTGGCATTGCACCGGGAGCGGAGAATGTGCCTCTTGCTGAACAGCGCCTTGCGAGCCAAGCAATTCAAGCCAAGGAAGCCGGTGTGTTTTTCCGCATTGAGAACCGGCTGAGGCCGAAGGTATCGGCGGCGGACGCGAAACCCATGCCAACTGCAGCTGCAAACGCTTCAGCGCATGCCGATCGCTTGGCGCTCGATCCCGATCGGGACCAGAATAATCAGCAGCGCAAACTCGATTTTTTGAAACAGCATGGTGCCGGCGGCATCTACAATCGCCACGTGCTGCAAACGCCCGCTTCACCGTATCAGGTTATGGCGGGCAGCGTGATTGCCGCCAGCCTCATCACAGGAATCAATTCCGACTTGCCGGGGCTCGTCACGGCTCAGGTGACAGAAAATGTCTATGATACTGCAACCGGCTCGACGCTGCTCATCCCTCAAGGGTCTCGCCTGATCGGCACTTATGACAGCGTTGTTGCTTTCGGCCAGTCCCGTGCACTGCTCGTTTGGCAACGGATCGTCTTACCCAATGGGAGGTCCGTCGAGATTGACAATCTACCGGCCACCGATTCTGCAGGCTATGCCGGACTGGCAGATGACGTCGATTATCATACCTGGCAGCTCATGAAGGGGATCGCCATGGCAACGCTCTTGGGTGTCGGGACGGAATTGACCTTCGGATCGAATGAAAGCGATGTTGTGCGCGCCATTCGGGAATCGACACAGCAAAATGCCGCACAGGCGGGTCAGCGCCTGACTGAGAAGAATCTCAACATCCAGCCCACCATCACCATCCGACCCGGTTGGCCGCTGCGCATTGTCGTCCAGAAAGACATCATCTTGCAGCCATACCAAGGCTGAGGAAAACCTGTTATGGCCCACTTGAAACTCGCCAAACTCCCCGATCGCACACCGATCCGGATCACCATCACAATAGATGCCGGTCTTAACCAGGCGCTCAATGATTATCAGAGGCTTTATGCCGCAACCTATGGTGCGTCGGAAAAAGTCGCCGACCTGATCCCCTTCATGCTTGAAGCCTTCCTCGATAGCGACCGCGCTTTCTCCAAGGCCCGGAAGGAGGGAGTGCCGGAGGTCGAACCGGACCGGCCCGCGCGCCGCGGGCGGGCTTCCCGGGCGAGCGGTTCGGAAACGAAGGCGGAGGATGGAAACGAACCGTCTTCATCACTCTTTGCATCTCCCGCCTCGCCAACCCAGGAGGACTGAACACTATCGATCGGGTTGCTTATTCTCTGAGCTGCTACCTGCCTTATGAATGGCGATATGATCTCTCGAAGCTTCTTCCTCATAGGGGGACGTTTGCTTTTGAAACTGCGGCAACGTCGTCATTGGCCAATATTCATCGAGACGCTTCACGTGCTGTGGCCACAGGCATAAACAGTCTGAGAGGCTGATCGGGCAGAGGGATGAAACCGAAGCTTTCGTAATAAGTCTTTCGCCTTGTGACGGCATCCGTGTCACCGTCATCAAAGACATCCAGCATAATCACGCACGTTCCGATTTCTTCGGAGGCGCGCGCAATCCTGTTGAGTGCATCTGCGACCAAAACGCTGCCTAGACCATTCCCTTGATGCTCTTGGTCGACACCGATCATTGCAATAAAAGCGGCCGGAAGCAGTCCGTGCTTCATGGCCTTCTTTTTGTAAGCGTCTGGCATGGCTTCGACAGCTACGGCATGCATGTTAATGCCATAGAACCCAACAATATGGTTTTCGGCATCTGTGACGACCCAGATGCGAACAACGTCAGCCTTGCTCCCCTTCTTCGCGGTCAATTTCAGATAATTGTCAATCTGCGGGACACCACAAGAAAAAGCCGCCCGATCATGTGTTTTTGGATCGAACGGCTGGATTGTGAACGGTGCTTGCTTTTCAGGGTCAGTCGGCATTCGCAACCAGCTTCTTTCGCTGTGCAAACGCTTTCTTCAGGCGCTTTGTCGGCTTGGGTGGATTCTCCAGCGCGTTAAAGAACACCTCTTTGTCCGCCTCACTCTCGAGCACCGTAACTTTATGCGCTTCTATCGTCGACAGGGCCGCACTATAGGCAGCGCTTACGACAAAGGAACTGACGTCAACACCGTTCAGCGTGGCTGCGCGATTGATTGTGTCTTTCACGGAAGGTTGCGTGCGTGCTTCAAGGCGAGCGCTCTTGGGCTCATCGACTGAAGCTGTCGTATCTTCAAACGCCAACATTGTCGTCTCCTTTCAGCAAGTTGGATGTACCCTAATTGGGAATGTGTTTTTTAAAGTGCGCTTCACTCCCAATCGGATACGTATGTACGGGAAATGGGCGTACGCGTCAACTGTACGGTAAATTGCCGTACATCCATCGCCCTCCACAGGTGTGGTCGATAGGGGAAGGATCAGGCCGCCTCCCGCTCTTCGCAGAACTGGGCCGGCGGAGGGCCGTATAGATAGCTGGCATCATCGGGCCGCGGATCGAGCTCGGGCTCGATCCCGAGGTCGGCGCAAAGGAAGCATCCCAGGTTCTGCGATCAGCTCCTCCCGGTCGCGTTCCGGGCTATCCTTGTGATAGCGCGAAAGATCGCGTCCAACGCGGTGCTTTGGCGCTATCCAGCGTGAACATGTTCGTGGCTGAGGACAGAGATGTAGGATGCGGCATCTGGATATGGTCGCTCGACGGCGAATAGTAGGCTTTCGCCCCTTGCCATGGCGTGAGCCGGATCTTTACCTCAGGGTCGTTCTTGGCCGGTATGCCCACGCCTAACAAGTCGTGAACTCATTCCTACTAAAACAGTCTCGACAGTTATGAACCGAATTCAGCGTCAAAATCAGCGAATGCGTCCTGCACGATCTCTTCTGATTTTGAAACTTCCTCGACCGACATTTTCTCGAAGATCCCTGTCTGACGCTTTTTGCTAAGCTTTCCGTCGTTTTGACGAATGTCCATGATGAGGTCTTGCGCGAGCCGGTCCGGCATTTCAATCGTGTTCATTATCCCCTTTAGTGCCGCGTCATGGCTTTTCAGGTACAGGATTTCTCTTGGCAGATCCCGGGCGAGTGTGGAGCCGAAAAACAATTACAACGGTCGAAATGCTATCATAGATGGTTAAAGGATCGAATTTTTCTAATATGCTGCCCCGACGGGCTGTGCTGCGCTAGGCAAGTGCCACGTCAAGCTCCGCCAAACCCGCACTTCGCGCACCTTCCGGCGCGGTATCGGGATAGGCCCGATGCCGGTCGAGCCGTTCCGGACCGCTTCCGTGCCGGACAACGCGCTGGCGGCCATCTGGCAGGCGTTCCTCATCAAACTGGGCAATAAAACTCGCCGCTTCTGCCTTCAGGGCCGCAGCCAGCATCCGGCGCATACCGTCACGGGCAATCTCGGCGAGCGGGTCGATGATCGAGCCGGGCTGGTGAATTTGGCTGATCGTGGTATCTTCTTTCATGGCGTATCGCTGCTCCGGGAGGGGCTGGCAGGCTTCGACACCGCCGCGACCCTCCACCTTATCACGCCCCATCGCCCATTTTCAGACATAGCTCGCAGCGTCAGAGCGGGCAGCGCTGTTGTTTTCAATTAGTAGGTGTTGCGGCGCCCACGTTGCCAACTGCCCTCGGACCAGAACCGCTGCAATGTGTCAATGGGAGCGGGTCCCACATCCTGGCACCGGAGGCGTGCTGTCCAGTCACATAGACAAGAGGTGCGGTTGGATCCGGCAGTCCATGGAAAGCCGTCCGAAAAGCGGCTGCGGAATGGTAACGGCAGTGCTGCCAGCGATTCGAGGCTAGGATCCAATTAATCGTCGTCTTCGGCATGGGGTTCGTCAGCCATTAATGGAAACAGGCCTTGAGTACAAAATATTCGACAGGCCTTTTTCTGATCTAGGAGGCGCTATTGCGGCGGGCGCTTTGTACCGAGACCAAAGTTCGGAGCGGTAACGATTTAGTATTTTCACTCAGGCAAACTGTACTTAAGATTTGCCTAGAAACGTCGTGATTATTTTAGAAATAAGGTGAGATATGACCGAGAACTCCGATGCAACTAACCTTATCTACCTCACTGCCGATATTGTTTCCGCCTATGTCGCCAACAACACGATTGCCTCGGCGGAGCTACCGAACCTGATCCAGAAAATTCATGGTTCCTTGCTCAAAACCACGGCCGAAGCCGCAGGGCCTGAGCCCCAACCGCTCAAGCCGGCCGTGCCGATCAAGAAGTCGGTCACACCTGATTTCATCATCTGCCTGGAGGACGGCAAGCAGTTCAAATCGCTGAAACGTCACCTGCGGAGCCAATATGGCATGACACAAGAGGAATACCGGAAGAAGTGGGGTCTTGATCAAGACTATCCGATGGTTGCGCCGAACTATGCGGCATCGCGGTCTGCGTTGGCCAAGAAAATGGGGCTTGGACAGAAGAGCAAGGGCCGGAAGCGGAAATAGGGTCAACGGCCAGGGGTAGCGTTTCGATGGAACAGGCGCTGCCGTTTCCAGACGAACCTGGACTGCCCGACCCGAGACATAGGCGACATCGTTGGCGACACCTCCGAATGGAGGCGAGCCCACCGACGGCGCATCCTGAGGCTGGTTGATCCGGAACGCATGAAGTGGGCCAAGGTGATCGCCCGGGCGGAGCGGCGGGACGTCCTCGACGAGTTCCATGAGATGCCGCGTGAGATGGGCAGCGACGAGCGCCGGATGGCGCCGGGTCCAATCCCTGCCACACGGTCGGAAGGACAACAGCGGGTCAACAAGCGCCATGTGCATCCGCCGAAGCCGTGGTGGTCCATGACTGCAGACGGCTTAGCCACATACTAAGGACCATCCATCTCGGTTCCGCCGTCGTTGTCATCGGCGTAGTGATCAGGTTGAGGGAGGTTTATTTGCGGACGAATTCCATGTTTCTGCCGGACATGCCGAATTCCCACTACTTCACAAGCGTTTCCAAATTCTCGGGTTGTAAGAACGTAAGGCTTGAGGACTACCTTTCGTGTTCCTGGAATTGTACCAATGGATCCGAGTCGAGGGTAGTCACCCAGCCGCTCTCTGAGCAGTCTCATCCTGTCAACGATATCTTGAGCTGCCTGAGGATTGCGTTCAGCGATGTATTGAATTTGCTCGAGAAACCATTTTTGCACATTCGGACTGAGGATGGCTCGCCGCCTTGGCATTAAGCACGCTGCCTTATTGGTTTGGTTCGTGCCGTTGCAATGATATCATCAGCCTGATCAAGCACATCGTCGAAATCGACACCTTCACCGCGGTCCAGAGCGGCAATCCCATCTAGATCGTCAATAATTTCACGGCCTTCTTGCTCAAGATAGAACTTAAAGGCCCGCTGCATTACCCAAGACCGATCCCTGTCCAATCCGGCCGCGATCTTGTCGAAGTCTGCCACCATTTCGGAGGGAAGTCTGAGGGAAACTTGAGTGCGTTCATTCTCCATGACTATCATCCTGATTACGTTGTGGTTCAATGTATCCCACTGTAATCAGTTGGGCAAGTTCCCATTGATCAGTTGTTGGTTCTTGGCAAAGATCAAGTTGGCCACTGAGGCATATGACTGGTCGATAAACCCCTTTTCCGCCAGCCACCTAGACACTTCTTTCCAGTTCCATATTGGTTGATCCGAGGACAGTCGGGCTATAGGGATTGGAAAGCCGTTGGCCTTGCTGTGCATCAAAGTGTGGGCAATCCGCCATGACATCCCTTGCACGCCGTCTCAAGTCCTTAAGCGAGTACAATTCCCCGGGCTCAATCGCGATCACCATGGCGCTCGCGTCTTCGATTGCCGCGCCCACCTTGTCGATCGCCTCAAACACCTCATCCGCTCTGAACCAAAAACCAATCACGAATTGTTCGTTCAGGTGACGGATCGCGGGATCACCGAGACCCCGATCCCGAAGCAATTCGACGAATTCCGGGCCGTAAAGCCGTCCGTCTGACGCAATAAATTTACTTCATGAACCACCAAAGGGACCTCCAGCTACAGGTTCTTTCCTGTTCCGGGGGCAAATCAAACGCCGGCCGCGTTTTTCCCCGTGGGTCCCCTGCCAAACTAAGCCGAATTCTGATTTCATGAACCTGTGAAATCAAACGCCTGCGACATCAGATTACCATATGTGGTGTGTCCGTGAGCGAACGGGATAAGCAATATCGGAGACGATCGTGAACGGTCGCCATGAGCCGAGCATACGCCAGCGACTGCAGGTCCGGAAATGTTATGAGAGACACAAATAGGAAAGACGGTCGATGCGGTGGCGGGATGAGGTCAGATGAAGGTGGGAAAGACCAAGACGACAATGCTAAAGGCTATCCCAGGCTAAAAGACCTCCCGTTTCGGTGCTTCGAGTTCACACCGCGTTTCCCTCAAAGTGTCTTCAATTTTCTTGTCCAGAAGAGCTAAGCGTATCCGACTGGGCACAGACGGCGTAGCTGATTTGATCCAGCAGTTCCCGCCCTGTCGGCTTGTCGAAATTACGGGGCTCATTATCAGAGCCTACGGTGTACGCCTTATTCGACACCAGAACCGGGCACTGGAAAGGCGGCGAGACGGTTTCCTGACGTGATTGTTTCTTCGGCGATGCCGCGCTCAATTCAAGAGCGACGTGAGCAATGAACCAAGGCTCCAAATCGTGGCGCCAATAAGTGCGCCACCAATGCTTGGGACGAGTGCTGCGATAAAACGCACCCCACGCTGATAGGCGATTGCTTTCTTGCGCTCCTTCCGGCTAACAACGGGCGTGTCACGGATGATTTCCATCGCGCGCTCGTGACTTGCAGCAAGACGAAGCCAACCGTAGCACCAGCCAAAAAAGGCACCAAAGCCCATCCAGAACAACAAGTTTGCCATGCAATTACTTTAAAAGAGATTGCTGCGAAGTTAAATCAGTATGGGTGCAGTGGACGGATACGTCCACGGGATTCTTTACTAGACCGTCGAAGTTCGGAATCAGTGCCGGGTTTAGGTTTCTCTTGCTGAATTCGGTCCAGGATGCCTTCCCGCGGAAATTCATTTTACGGATGAGGATTTGACGGTTGCCGTCCATTCATCCGACCAGATCGAGGGGATGTTCGGCAACGATCCAGCGATGGCGCCATATGCGCCAAGACTGAAGCTGACCTGACTGTTTATCAGGCCCTCTGGGACGCCGAGGATGAGCGGATTGGCTATTCGGCAGCGCGGTCGGAAGAACAGATTGCCGCCGACCGTGTGTTTGACGTCTTGGTCGCCGCGCCGGCCACCAGACTCGCTGATGTCGCGGGCAAGCTCGATGCCGTGCTGCGCGAAGGGGAAAATGCTGAAGGTTGCGCAGAGTTTCCCTGGCAGCAGTTGCGGTCCGTTCTGTTTGATCTGGTGCAAATCGGACTAGAGCAACAACCTGGATTATTCATGCCGGGCTACGATCGCACGCTATCGTATCCGACAATGGCGGCAAGCGTGGATGACCCCACAACGCCTTAGAACGTACATAAAGGATATAAGAAATTTCCCGATTTTGACCGATCCTTGTTCTGAAGAAGCGGACATTCCCTACCGCGAGCACTCAAGGAAGGCATTAATCAAATAAATTCAATCATGATGTCGAAGCAAGAAGGTAGATTGAAATCGACAAGTTCTTGAAGAGCTTAATATCTGAAGGAGGCTTTCTGGAAATGCCGAAACATCATTTCGATCAGAAATTCAGTCGTATTTTGTTGAAAGAAGAAGGTAGTCGTTTTGTGCGAAACCCTGCCAACTTACTTTGGGCTCCCGCGTCTCAGCGAACCTGGGATATAGGGATGTACTCTAATAGGGAGACATTGCGATGAGGATCCTGTCGAAACGGCAAGTAAGGGAATTGGTGTTGTATTCTCCGCAACATATTTACCGTCTCGAAGCTGCGGGCCAATTCCCCAAGCGGGTCCCTTTAGGCCCCAGCCGGGTGGGATGGGTCGAGCAGGAGGTGCTGGACTGGCTGCAGGAGCGCCTGGATCGCCGAGACAAATCCAAATGATGTTCCTTTGAGGAACTGCTGGAAATAGGTATGAGGCATGTCGTCAGCCAATAGTCACAGCGGCTACTATCGAACGGTCTCTGATTTAGGTCCTGTTGACAAAGTGGATTCCCATCAAATCAGCTGAGCTGTGATTATGGGATGGCCCGCCCCTCTCCGGAGCGATCCGATAGGATTGCTCTGTATTTGAGGTAGAGAGGAACGGACCGATGTCGATTTTTGTACTTGGAATTGATCTTGGCAAGAACGTGTGCAGCCTG
>NZ_JABFCZ010000052.1 GCF_014692675.1 Roseibium aggregatum
AAGGACGGTTCTTGGCCATGGGGATTACGGTCCCGGCCATCCGATCCCCGGAGGTCGGCCAACCTCCGGGGATCAGCCAAATCTTCATCGATTTGACCCAAACACAACATGCAAGGGGGAGATGTCACCGAGCAAGCGGTACGACCGTTCCTTATCCAAAAGGGTCCCGCACGATGCGGTAGCGGAGATCCGGACCCGTCAAAGCTTCTGCCTCTCCGGCTCGCTGTGTCGCTTGGCCGGGTTGACTGGGGAGAAGCCAGATTTTTTCTGATATGCCTTAAAAGCCTAGAACGCGTAGCCGAGGCGGACGCCGGCGTTGGTCAGGCCGTTGTTGGCCGAGCAGTAGCCGTTGTTCGAGGAGTGCTCGATGATCGCGGAGACGTTGACCCGCTCGTTGATCCGGAAGCCGAGAGACGCGGATTCACGGAACATCACGTTGCAGCCGAGGGCCAGCGTGTTCGGCGTGGTCTTTTCGGTGTTGCCGTTGTGGGCCATGCCGCCGAAGCTGCCTTCGATGAACATCCAGTCGGTCAGGTCCAGGGTCAGCGTGTAGCCCGCATAGACCATGCTGGTGTCGCCGGAGAGGTTCAGGTTGCCGCCGAAATGCGGACGCAGCATGCCGTTGGTGCCGAGACCGGGAATGGTGAAATCGACGGCGGCCCAGCGAAGCAGGATTTCCGCGTTGATGTCGACGCCGCTCTCGCGGCCCATCAGGTCGTGATAGAGAACGCCGCCCCTGACTTCATTCGTCAGTCCGGAAGTGTTTCCGGTCAGATCTGCAGCGGTTGCCACCGTGCTTGAGCCGGTGATGATCAGTGCTCCAAAGAGCATGCCGCGTACAAGATTTTTCATGACGACCTTAGCCCGGGTGGTCTTTTCGAATTTCATTAAGTTAATCAGCACAGATGGTCGCCCGGAAGCAATATGGAAGTTCCCTGATTGCCGGGGTTTTTTCTTTCTGTGGGGTTCTTGTCCGGAAACCGTGGCATTTAGGACACAAATTCGTCAGGGTCGGACTGGAGAATTTCCTGCCGGGTGCGCCGTGAGGATTTTCATCCGCTGTGAAACCAGATGACCTGAAAAGCGGGATTCGGCCGGAAATGCGCAATCGGAACAAAGATCATACCCTGCCTGTCGACATGGCCGAGCGTTGCCGCCGGGACGGTTTCCTTGTGCTCGGCGGCTTTTCGCCGGCGCCGGGCGATGCCGTGCCGGCGGTCGCTCCGGGGCTTTCCGCGCGCGCGCTGTTCCTCATCGGCAGCACCGGACCGGGGATCTGGCCTCAATTTGCCGAATCACCTGAATTCAAGGATGGCGCGCCCGACCCGCTCGACCGCTTCACCCGGCGGGTTCTTTCTGCTGTTGCACGGGACCTCGGGCTGTCGGTCGTTTTCCCGTTTGACGGGCCGCCCTACCATCCGTTTCAGCAATGGGCGATGAAGGCGGGCGGGTTTTCGCCGAGCCCGCTCGGCGTTCTGGCGCATGAAACTTATGGACCCTGGGCCGGGTTCCGCGCGGCCTTTCTGTTGGCCGAAGACCCTGGACAGATTACGGAACAGACGTCCGAAGGACCGTGCCCGGCCTGCACCGACAAGCCTTGCCTTGCCGCCTGTCCGGTCGATGCGATTTCGGGATCTGAGGGCTATGACGTACCGCGGTGCCGGGATCATCTGGCGGGCGGACAGGGCGAGGCGTGTTTTTCCGGCTGTCTTGCCCGGCATGCCTGTCCCTACGGCGCCGATTTCCGCCAGTCGCCGGAACAGGCACGCTTTCACATGGACAGCTTCATGGGGTTGTCCGCGACCTAGGCGTCCAGCTTGACCACGCCGTCCTGGTCCGGACAGGTCTCCAGCGCCTCGGCAACGGTGCGGCCGTCGCCGAGCGGTGCATCCGGCCAGATTTCCGCAAGCGGGATCAGGACGAAGGCGCGCTCGCTCATGCGCGGATGAGGGATGATCAGCCCGTCCCTGTCGATCTTTTCGTCGCCGAAGATCAGGATGTCGATATCGATCAGGCGCGGACCCCAGCGCTGATCGCGGACACGGCCCATCCTGGCTTCGATGGCAAGGCCGCGCTCCAGAAGCGCGCGCGGCTTCAGAACGGTGTCGATGGTGATGCACATGTTGGAGTAGTCGTCCTGGGGAATCGGTCCCCAGGGCGGGGTCCGGTAAACGGACGAGCGGGCAACGACGGTGATGCCCGGCGTCGCATCCAGATATCTGACCGCCAGATCGAGGTTTTCGCGGGAATTTCCCATATTGGAGCCGAGTCCGAGGGCAACGCGGGTCGGTGTCTGGGTCGTCATATTCTATCTAATTCCGGTTTGCCGATTCGCTCAGCGTTGCCTGGAGAATCCGAACCGCATCCGCATGGGGGCGGACATCATGGGCGCGGACGATCGATGCGCCTTTTTGCACGGCGATCAGGTGAACCGCAAGGGATCCGTAAAGCCGGTCTTCGGTCGGTACGTCCAGAACCGCGCCGATCATGCGTTTGCGGGACGCGCCGGCAAGAATCGGCAGGCCGTGCTTCTTCAACCGGTCCAGGCGGTTCAGGATGACGTAGTTCTGGTCTAACGTCTTGCCGAAACCGAAGCCGGGGTCGAGGATCTGCTTGTCTCTCGGAATGCCGGCCTTGTCGGCCAGCGCCATGGAACGTTCGAACCAGCGGTCGATGTCGTCCATGATGTCGATGGAAGCGTCCGCTTCCGCCCGGTTGTGCATCATGATGACATGGGCGCCGGTCTCCGCCGCCGCGTCGGGCATGGCCGGATCCTTCTGCAGGCCCCAAACATCGTTGATGATCAGCGCACCGGCCGCACAGGCGCGCCGGGCGATCTCCGCCTTGTAGGTGTCGATGGAAACGGGCAGACCGAATTCCACGACCTGTTCCAGGATGGAGGCAATGCGGGACCATTCGTCTTCCAGGGAAACCGGCGCGGAGCCCGGCCGGGTGCTTTCGCCGCCGATGTCCAGAATGTCGGCGCCTTCCGCCTTCATGGCCCTGGCATGTGCAATGGCGCGTTCTTCAGCAAAATGCAGACCGCCGTCGGAAAAGGAATCGGGCGTCACATTCAGGATACCCATCACCTGGGCGCGTTCGCTCGCGGTCGGCAGCTTATAGCCGGAACATCTGGGCATTTGGGGCTCATCCTGTTTGTCTTCCGGCGTGTGTGACGTCTTGAGAGGTGGGGGTCAAGGGCAGGACGGGCTTGCTGTCATGAAAATTTGCACGGGCCGTCACAGGACCTTGATTTCCGTGTTAAATTCCTGCGCCAAACAGGCGGCGTGCCACGGGAGCGGCGATGGGCCCTCCCCCAGCTTTGGAGCCAGACATGTCTTCTCAAGTTTCACGCCGTGCTTTCCTCAAATCGTCGGTCGCCACCGGCCTCGCCTTTTCCTCCGGCCTTGCCATGCCGGGGCTGTCGCGCGCGTCTTCCCGTCCGGTCATCACCCATGGCCTTCAGTCGGGGGATGTCGATGCTGGTTCCGGCATGATCTGGGCGCGCGCCGACCGTCCGGCGAAAATGCTCGTTGAATTCGACACGACCGGCACGTTCGAGGCGCCGACGCGCCTTGCGCCGATCAACGCCCTGCCGGAAACCGACTTTGCCGCCAAGCGCCTGCTGGAAAGCCTGCCGTCCGACCAGGAGATCTTCTACCGGGTGGCCTTTGCCGATCTCAACGACGTCAACGCGGTTTCCGAGCCGATGACCGGTCGTTTCCGCACAGCCCCCGGATCGCGCCGCTCGGTCAGGTTCGCCTGGTCCGGTGACACCGCCGGTCAGGGCTGGGGCATCGACAAGGCCCACGGCGGCATGAAGACCTATACCACCATGGCCAAGCACACTCCGGATTTCTTCATCCATTCCGGCGACACGATCTATGCCGACGGCCCGATCAGGGAAAGCGTCGAGCTGAAGGACGGATCGGTGTGGAAGAACATCGTCACGGAAGAAAAGTCGAAGGTTGCCGAGACGCTCGCCGAATTCCGCGGCCAGTGGAAGTACAACCTGATGGACGAGAACCTGCTGGCGTTCAACGCCGAGGTCCCGACCTTCTTCCAGTGGGACGACCACGAAGTGATGAACAACTGGTCGCCGTCGAAGGACCTGAGCGGAGACGACCGGTACACCGAGAAGAACGTCGCCCTGCTTGCCGCCCGTTCGGCGCGCGCCTTTCACGAGCTGGCGCCGATCCGTTATACGCCTGCCGAACCGGGCCGCATCTATCGCAAGATCGCCTACGGTCCGTTGCTCGACGTGTTCTTCCTGGATTTGCGCTCCTACCGCGGTCCGAACGGTCCGTCGATGGAAACGGAAATGACCGACGCGTCGCGCATCCTCGGCGCGCAGCAGCTTGCCTGGCTGAAGCGGGAACTCGCCAGTTCCCGCGCCACCTGGAAGGTGATCGCCTGCGACATGCCGATCGGCCTGATCGTCTGGGACAACTGGAAGGAACAGGCAGGCGCAGAAGCCGTTGCCAACGGCGACCACGGCGCACCGAAAGGCCGCGAGCTTGAGTTCGCCGACCTGCTGCGCTTCATCAAGTCGGCGGATATCGACAACGTGGTCTGGCTGACCGCCGACGTGCATTACACGGCGGCCCATTACTACAATCCGGACAAGGCGCAGTTCCAGGACTTCAAGCCGTTCTGGGAATTCGTCTCCGGTCCGATCCATGCCGGCACCTTCGGTCCGAATGACCTCGACATGACCTTCGGTCCGGAAGTCAAATACGTGAAGGCGCCGACGAAGGAGCAGGGCGTGAACCTGCCGCCGTCCCTGGGACTGCAGTTCTTCGGCCTCGTCGATATCGACGGCGCCACGGAACAGCTCACGGTTCGCCTGATGGACCGGGAGGACGCCGAGCTGCACAAGATCACGCTGGATCCGGTTCGCCGCGGCTGATCAGGCACGAATAACCGCAACGAAAGACCGGCGGGGCCGCAATGCCTCGCCGGTTTTTTATTGTCCGGGTCGCCCGCCGGTCATTCAGCCGCGGCGCGGGCGTCCTTTGTCTTCATTCCAAGCAGGAAATAGAGGATCACGCCCACGAGCGGCATGACGGGGATGATGGTCGACATGCCGAAGAGCGGATCACCCATGGAGGCGATCAGCAGACTGCCGAGGATCCCGCCGCCGAACTGCATGAACCCCATCATGGACGAAGAGGCGCCTGCAATATGGGGGAAGTCGCGCATGGCCGAGGTAAAGTTCGCCGGCAGGATAAAGGCGAGCGAGAAGGCGAAGAAGCCGACCGGCCCCATGACGATCAGGTAGGACGGTTCGTAAAGCCGCAGCAGGATCGCCATGAGGGCCGAGGCTGCGAGCATGCCTACGATGCCGAGCGGGACCAGCTTTTCGGCGTCGAAATATTTGAGGAGACGGCCGGTAACGAGCGTGCCCGATATGAAGGACAGGGACTGCATCATCATGCCGACGCCGAACTGCGCCGGGGTCAGGCCGACGTCATGGATCAGGACGAAGGGCAGGACCGTCGCCATTGCGTAGATGTTGCCGAGGCACAGGCCGAGCAGCAGGCTCGGAGCCATGAATTTCCGGTCGCTCAACAGGGTCATGTAGTTGATCGCCAGCCGCTCGGGATGAATGTTCGTCACGTTCTTGAAGGCATTGGTTTCCGGCTGAAAGGCGATGACGGCCGCCATCAGGGCAGCGCCGTAAAGGAGCATGCAGATGAAGATTTCCCGCCAGCCGAAGACCTCCAGGATGATGCCGCCGATTGTCGGTGAAATCGCCGGCCCGAGCGCGAGCATGGTTCCGATGGTGTTCATGATCCGCGCCGAATGCTGCCCGGTGTACTGATCGCGGACGATCGCGCGGGACACGGCAACCCCGACGGCGGCGCCGACACCCTGGAGGGCGCGGGCAATCAGCATCCAGGTCACATCCGGGGCCAGCGTGGCCAGCACCGTGGAGGCCAGATAAAGCACCAGAAAGGCAATGGCCACGGGTTTGCGGCCGAAGGCGTCGGACAGCGGGCCGCAGACAAGCTGGGTCAGCGCGAAGCCCGCGAAATAGGTGGTCAGGGTCAGCTTGATCAGGGCGTCCGACGTGCCGAAGTCCACGGCCAGCTGAGGCATCGCCGGCGTGTAGAGGGACATGGTAATCGGGCCGATCGCCACGAGGGCGGCGCCAAGGATCGTCGTCCGGCGCGTACTCATCGCCGGTTCTGCAGCAACTGTCATTCAGCTACCCGCTTCGGAATTGAGGAGGTTTATTCTCATCGTTTCAAGCAATGCCTCGAGCTCATCCCGGCGGCTCCTGGGCACTCCGGTGAGGGCATCATCGTGAACCTGATCGATGGCTTTTTCGATCTTGGCAAGGATCGGGTCGGCTGCGTCCGTCAGCGTGATCAGCTTGGCGCGCCGGTCCGTCGGGTCGATGGTACGCTGGACCAGTCCGGCCTTTTCCAGCGAGTCCAGATAGCCGACCAGCGTCATGGGTTCGACGAACATGCGCTCCGCCAATGAAGCCTGGCGCTGGCCCGGGTTGCGCCAGATGAAGGCGAGCGTTCGCGCTTCGGCGACAGTCAGTCCGGTGTCGATTTCCGTCAGCGCCGCCTCGAAGCGACGGCGAAGAAGTCTGGCAATATCGACAATCATCAAACTGGCGCCGCCGTCAGGGGCGGTGAGGTTCATAATGACACCTATAGTAAGGAAGCCTTATGGATATGCGCCCTGGGTTCGGGCTTGTCAAGTGAACTGCGGCGTTACTGCATTGCACAACCCGCCGGTTCGCACTATATAGGGCGCAAATTTCAGCCACTCAGGCCATACAGCGAAAACTGAATAGCCAAGACATGACATGCGGGTCCATCGGGGCCCGCTGTGTCTTTTGGAGCCTTATATGAACTTGCGCAATATCGCCATCATCGCACACGTCGACCATGGCAAGACCACCCTGATCGACGTGCTGTTGAAGCAGTCCGGCGCTTTCCGCGACAACCAGCGGACCGAAGAGCGCATGATGGACTCCAACGACATCGAGCGTGAACGCGGCATCACCATCCTGGCCAAGGTCACGTCCCTGGTCTGGAAAGACACCCGCATCAACATCGTGGATACCCCGGGCCACGCCGATTTCGGCGGCGAGGTGGAGCGTATCCTGCACATGGTCGACGGTGTCATCCTTCTGGTCGACGCCGCCGAAGGCCCGATGCCGCAGACGAAATTCGTGCTCGGCAAGGCGCTGAAGCTCGGGTTGAAGCCGATCGTCGCCATCAACAAGATCGACAAGCCGGAACAGCGCGCCGACGAAGTCCTCGATGAGGTGTTCGATCTGTTCGCGTCCCTGGACGCGAACGAGGAACAGCTCGACTTCCCGGTTCTCTACGGTTCCGCCAAGCAGGAATGGATGGCCACCGAGCCGGAAGGCCCGAAGGACAACATGGATCCGCTGTTCGACATGGTGCTCGACAAGGTCGCGCCGCCGGCTTCGGAGCCGGGCGCGTTCCGGATGCTGGCGACCACGATTGAATCCGATCCGTTCCTGGGCCGGATCCTGACCGGCCGGATCGTCTCCGGCACCGCCGTTCCGAACATGCCGCTGAAGGCGCTGTCCCGCGACGGCAAGGTGCTGGAAAACGGCCGCGTCTCGAAAATTCTGGCGTTCCGCGGTCTGGAACGCCAGGCGATCGAAAAGGGCGAAGCGGGCGACATCGTCGCAATTGCCGGCATGACCAAGGCCACCGTCGCCGACACCCTGTGCGCACCGGAAGTGACCGAACCGCTGCAGGCGCAGCCGATCGATCCGCCGACGCTGTCCATGACCTTCCGCGTGAATGACAGCCCGCTTGCCGGTACCGAAGGCTCCAAGGTGCAGTCGCGCGTGATCCGCGAACGGCTGATGAAGGAAGCGGAAGGCAACGTGGCGCTCAAGGTGGAAGACACCGACGAGCCGGACGCCTTCGTCGTTTCCGGCCGTGGTGAGTTGCTGCTGGCGATCCTGATCGAAAACATGCGCCGCGAAGGCTTCGAACTCGGCGTCGGCCGTCCGCGCGTCGTCTATCAGTTCGATTCTGCCGGCAACCGGCTGGAGCCGATCGAGGAAGTCATCATCGACGTGGATGAGGAATATTCCGGGGCGGTCGTCCAGAAGCTTCAGGAGCGCAAGGCCGATCTTCTGGAAAAGAAGCCGTCGGGCGGCGGACGCACGCGTCTCGTCTTCAATGCACCGACCCGCGGTCTGATCGGCTACCAGTCCGAACTCATGTCGGACACGCGCGGTTCGGCGATCTTCAACCGCCTGTTCCACGGCTACGAGCCCTACAAGGGTCCGATCCAGGGCCGGCACACCGGCGTGCTCCTGTCCAACGGCACCGGCGAAGCCGTGGCCTATGCGCTCTTCAACCTGGAGGACCGCGGCCCGATGATGATCGATCCGGGCACCAAGGTTTATCCGGGCATGATCATCGGCGAACATACCCGTGGCAACGATCTCGAGGTCAATGTCCTCAAAGGCAAGCAGCTCACGAACATTCGGTCTGCGGGCAAGGACGATGCGGTCAAGCTGACGACGCCGATCCGCCTGACGCTGGAAGCCGCGCTGTCCTATATCGCCGACGATGAACTGGTCGAAGTCACTCCGTCCTCCATCCGCCTGCGCAAGTCCATGCTCGACCCGCACGAGCGCAAGCGCGCGGAACGGGCCGCCAACAAGGCAAGCGCCTGATCTGCTGACTGTTCCGGCCCAAAGCCGGCACGAGAAAATAAAGCCCGTCGCCATCTGGCGGCGGGCTTTTTGATTTCAGCCAAAAATCCAACCTCTCCATCGTCACCCCGGGCAAGCGCGAGCGCGACCCGGGGCCGGGGAGGCAGAGGCCTATCGATTTCTATTGGTTTGCTCTGACAAAGACCGTGGCTCTCCGGTCCCGGATCTCCGCCGACGCTTCGTCCGGGATGACCTCAACGGAGATGTTTGGACGGTGTCCCTTGTTCCCGTCTCCCCCCTTGAGCATCTGTGTTTTGTGTCAAGGATGGTTTGGACACCAGATCCGGTTTTCTGAGAGGAGTGTATTTGCGAGAACGATGAGTTTTCGCATGACGGCGACAATCGCGACCTTCGGCTTTT
>NZ_JABFCZ010000053.1 GCF_014692675.1 Roseibium aggregatum
ACAAGTGCAGTGCCTACTCGCCGCCACTGCCCAAAACATCAAAAAGATCGCAATGGCACTCACCAAAGCTCCGAAACAAGCTCCCGCGTGACAAAGACCAGCGCGTAAAGGACCAAACGCAAAAACGCGGACAAGCGCCACAAAACCAAAGCCAAAAAAACAAACCCGCCGAAAACGACGGGTTTGTCAGCAGTCTGAGGGCGCTCAGAAGAGCGCCCTTTCCTTTGCCAATCCAGTGGATCGGCTTACATCTTGTCGGTGACGACCGTGGTGGTGGCGCCTTCCGGCTCCTTGGTGATGACCGGGTCGGAACCGCCGGACAGCAGGGACTTCACGGTGCGCTCGTAAGCGGCCATGTCGAGTGTGCCGTCGGAACCGTCGACCAGCTTGTTGATCTCGCGGACCATGCGCTTCTGGTGCTTTTCGGTCTGGGCGCCGGTGGCGTCGTTTTCAAGAACGATCTCGGCGGCTTCGTCCGGATGCTCGTTCGAATAGGCCCAGCCCTTCATGGAAGCGCGCACGAAACGGGCGAGCTTGTCGACCATGGCCGGGTCCTTCAGGCTGTCTTCCAGCACATAAAGGCCGTCTTCCAGCGTGGCGACGCCCTGGTCTTCATACTTGAAGACGATCAGGTCTTCCGCCGGAATGCCTGCGTCGATCACCTGCCAGTATTCGTTGTAGGTCATGGTGGAAATGCAGTCGGCCTGCTTTTGCAGCAGCGGGTCGACGTTGAAGCCCTGCTTCAGCACGGTCACGCCGTCCGGACCGCCCTCGGTCGGAATGCCGAGGTGGCTCATCCAGGACAGGAACGGATATTCGTTGCCGAAGAACCAGACGCCCAGGGTCTTGCCCCTGAAGTCTTCCGGCGACTTGATGCCGGTGTCCTTGCGGCAGGTCAGCTCCATGCCCGACTTCTTGAACGGCTGGGCGATGTTGACGAGCGGCACGCCCTTCTCGCGGCTGGCAAGCGCCGACGGCATCCAGTCGATGATCACGTCCGCGCCACCGCCTGCGATCACCTGCGGCGGAGCAATGTCCGGACCGCCCGGCTTGATCGTGACGTCGAGGCCTTCCTCGTCGTAAAAGCCCTTGTCCTTGGCCACGTAGTAGCCTGCGAACTGGCCCTGGGTGACCCACTTGAGCTGAAGCGTCAGCTCATCGGCTGCATGTGCAGCCCCCGCCATGACCGTTGCGCCGAATACGGATGCAACCGCCAGAGCTTTCAAAGCCTTCAATGCCATTCCCCTACTCCTTTTTCGTCGGGACCGGCCGGTCCCTTCTCCGGAAACTTTCAAGACCAACGAAGCGAATGCAGGCATTCTGCCCCTGCCGTTTGAACGTGCGCGCACGCCATCGGCAGCCTATCCGCTCCGGCCATCCGATGCCTGCGCTGTTTTTGGTTTTTCGCGCGGGCAAAACGTCTGACCATTTGGTCAAGAAATCGTAGGGAACTGCCGAGCCTGTGGTCAAGGCGAATTTTTAATCAGAGGCAAAATTGACGTTTTCCGCATGTGGCCGGCACACATGCCGATTCGATACCGTGACTTTGAACCAACATCCCGACCGAGCGCCAATATAAGTATTAATTACTAGCTCATCATTGCTTTCGACACCCTTTATGCCGCTCTTTTCGGCCAAACTGTCACAATATCACTGTTAATTTTACTTAGAACAGGCATAGATAATAACCAATACATGTTTAATGACGCAGAGTAATTCTTTATTAGATTTCTAACGACTACAATTTTCCCACTTCCAGTTCTCCAGAGATTCCGGAGGGCGAGAAAACGCATTGCTCCGGTTTCGGCGGGCCGAAACCGTGAAACGGGGGAATACCGATGGAAATCGCCAGTGATGCCGCAATAAAATTTCTGTCGTCCGCAATGCGGGGGCCGGAACGGGCCGCCGAAATAAGAAAGGGGGTCGTCGGCAAACTGCCTGACGTTCTCGAGGAATTTTATGCCCGCGTCCTGGCGTCTCCTGCGGGGGAGCTGTTTCCGGACGCCGGCACGGCCGCCTCGGCGAAAGCTGCCCAGCTCAACCACTGGCAGGAGCTGTTCCAGAACGAACTCTCGCCTCTCACTTTGGAAAAATCGAAAGAGATCGGCAAGACGCACCTGCACGTCGGCCTGTCCCCGGTGTGGTATATCAGCGCCTATGGCTGGGTGCTGATGAAACTCGTGCCGGAGCTCATCCGCAAGCACCGCTTCCGCAAGGGAGAACTCGAGGGCGTCTTGTGCACATTGATCCTCCGGCTTTTCTCCGACATGGCCGCGTCCCAGACCGGTTACGAGGAAGCCCTGGTCCGGAAGGCCCTGAGCGAAGAACTGGAAAGCAAGACAGAAAGCCTTGGCAAGCTCGCCGACTCGGTTACGGATTTCAACAAGGTGATCCTGCAGCTCGCGTTCCTGCAGCGGAATTCGAATGACGTGGCAAACAACGGCCAGACGATTTCCTCGGCGGCTACCGAACTCGTCTCCTCGGTCGAAAGTATCGCCACCTCCAGTGAAAACGCTGCCCAGGAAGCACAGGACAGCAATACATCGGTCTCAAGCGGGCGGACGGCGATCGGCCAGCTGTCGACGGTCGTGTCCAACATCGCCCGGGCCGTTCATGAAACCTCCAGCAGTGTCGACGAGCTCTCCGAGGCCTCCGACCAGATCGGCCAGATGCTGAGCGTGATCGAAGGGATTGCACAGCAGACAAACCTGCTGGCGCTGAACGCCACGATCGAGGCGGCCCGCGCGGGAGAAGCCGGCAAGGGGTTTGCCGTTGTGGCCTCCGAAGTCAAACAGCTGGCAAACCAGACGGCCCAGTCCACGGACGACATTGCCCGGCGTATCGCGGCGTTGCGCGAGGGCATGTCGGCGATCCAGACCAATATGCAGACCTCGACGGAAGCCGTCGAGCAAAGCGAGGAAGCGATCGCCCGCACCTCGGAGCAGATCGACCGGTTCGCAGAGCAGGTGGAAAGCGTTTCGGGCCGGATGTCGGAAATCGCCGGCGTGCTTTCCCAGCAGAAAGAGGCCAGCGGTGAAATCGCGCTCAGCATCAGCGACGTGGCGAACCTCGCCGCAGACAGCCACGATTACGTGAAGACCATCGCATCGGCAATGACCGCAAGCACGAACCAGTTCAAGGCCAATGCCGACCAGCTGTTCGATGCCCATTCCGATGTCGGCCTGTGCTACATGGCCAAAATCGACCATGCGCTGTTCAAGAAACGCGTCATCGACACGTGCCTGGGGACCGACAACTGGAACGTGGCCGATGTTCCGGACCACCATCACTGCCGCCTGGGCAAGTGGTACGACCAGATCACGGATGAGAGCATTCGTTCCCTGCCGGCGTTCCAGTCGCTGATCGTCCCGCATCAGGAAGTGCACGCATATGCGAAGGCGGCGCTCGAGGCCGCGCAGGCGCACGACCCCACGGTCATGCTTGAGACACTGCAGAAGCTCGACCATGCGAGCAGCCAAGTGATCGAAGGGCTCGACCAGTTGGCAAGCGCCATCAAGGCGCGCCACAAGACCGGAAGAGCCGCTGCCTGACACCGGAAACACGAGACCCACGGAAACAGCCATATGTCCTTGAAAGCGCTTTACATCGATGACGACGAAGACATCGGCACCATTGCCGTCATGTGCCTGAAGCTGGACGGCACGTTCGATGCCCGGCACGCGTCCAGTGGAGCCGAGGGTATCGACATCGCCGTCGACTGGAATCCGGACGTGATTCTGCTTGACGTGATGATGCCGGTCATGGACGGGCCGGCCACGCGCCAGAAACTGAAGGACAATCCGGCAACGGCCGATATTCCGGTCATATTCGTCACGGCAAAGACGCAGCGAAGCGATTTGGAAAACCTTTCCGGCCTGGGTGCCCTGGGCACCATCGCCAAGCCCTTCGAGCCGATCACCTTTGCAGACGACGTCACCCAACTCCTTGCAAGAGACGGGTAATCCGGTCCGGGCGTGGCTGGTCGCATTCCAGCGCCTTGCATACAACTACGTGACACACGCACCGGTTTACCGGGGCCATGCCCCGGTGCCATATTGACTGCTGTCAGGAGGCGACCGCCCTTTTCCGGATTTTCCGATCCGTGAGGTCGCGCAGCATCTCAGGCAGATCTCCGCGCCGGGTTCGCGACTTGACCACGATCAGGTCCACCCGGGGATCATCGATCTGTATATCGAGGGCAGTCAGGACGACGACCACCATCCTTTCCACATCGCCGAGCTCATCGAGGATCGTCAGACCGTTTCCATCCTCCAGGGAAATGTCGATGATCAGAACGTCGAAATAGTCAACCGCCATCCGGCGGCGGGCCTCATCCAGCGTCCTTGCCTGGACCAGCAGGATATCGTCGTCGACATTCGCTGCCAGGATTTTGTAGAAATCGGTGTCGTCTTCGATATGGAGGCCCACCAGCCGGCCGTCACCTTCCGCCCTTTCCAGCGCTTCCATCGAAGCGCTGGCCTCCAGCTGAGGAAATTCGACGTGGAAAGTGGTTCCAACGCCCTCTTGGCTTGTAAAGTCGATCGATCCGTTCATACCCTCGACAAACCGTTTCGTAATCGCCAACCCGAGACCGGTACCGCTCTTCTCCCGGCTCGATGTCCCGTCGGCCTGTGCAAATGGCGTGAAGAGGTTTTCCTTGAACGCGTCGGAGATTCCCGCACCGGTATCGATGACGGATATGCGAATATAATCGCCAACCCCTTCTGCCCGGATGACGACGGTTTCCCCGCGCCTGGAAAACTTGATGGCGTTGGAAATCAGGTTTGCCAGGATCTGCTGGAACCGGTTGACATCGACCGAAACCCGAAGCGCCTCGTCAGCCAGTCGCAGATCGATCGAAACGTCATGCTCTTCCGCATACCCGGCATTGAGTTCGGCGGCCTGTTTCAGTTCCGCGTTCACGTCGGCCGTGCTCATGTCGTATTCGAGCTTGTTTGCGGAGAGTTTCTCGAAATCGAGGATGTCGTTGACGAGAACGATCAGGCGTTCGGTGTTCTTGCGCGCCAGATGCACCATCTGACGGAAAGACTCGGATAGCTCTGCGGGCATGAGCCGCTCGATCAGTCCGAGAGAACCGCGGATGGAGGTGAGCGGCGTGCGCAGTTCGTGGCTGACCGTGGAGACGAACTCCGCCTTCAGGCGGTCCATTTCCTTGCGGTCGCGAATGTCCCGAATGACACCGCTGAATTTGACTGCACCTTCGAGCCGCAGGGCGCTGATTGCCAGCTCGATCGGGATTTTCTCTCCCGAGCGGGTTACGGCGACCACTTCGCGGCTGGTATCGATGAAGCCGCTGCCGTGACCGTTCACATATTCGCTCAGGAACCCGTCATGGCGCGCCGCCAACGGGGCTTCCATGAACATGGCTACATTCTTGCCGATGACCTCTTCGGCCTTGTAGCCGAGGATGCGCTCGCAACTGGGATTGAAGCGTTCGATAATGCCGTTTTCTCCAATCAGGAGAAGCCCGTCCAGAACGTTGTCGACAATGGCGCCTGCGCGCGCTTCCGAAGCGAACAGGGCCTGCGTCCGCTCCTTCAGGGAGCGGGCAAGATCGCCGACCTCATCCGTGCGGTCGACCGGCAGCTTCGCCAGCAATTCGCGATCGTCGACGCCCCGCACCAGACCAACCAGACGGTTCAGCGGCGCCATCATCGCCCGAGCGATCAGGACGGAAATGGAAAGACAGGCCAATATCAGAAGAATACCGGTCAGCACCACTTCCCTGCGGGTCTTTCGCGCGTCGCTATAGAGCTCATCTTCTGTCACCTGCAGAATGACGGAAATGAAATCCGATGCGCCGATATTGCCTTTTTCCTTGACGAAATAGGCCACGCTTTCATTGTCGTGAAGCAACCCGCCCTGCAGCGGCGAGCGAAGCGTTTCCGTCACGCTTCGGGGAACCGGCCTGGTGTAGGCGCCATGCAACTCGAGGGGATGCTCCTTCACGGGACCATCTTTCAGGTACTGCATGTAGTCGCCGGATCCGTTGACCACCAAGGTGTTGGTGTTCGGCGCCAGTTCCTCGAACGTCGCCTGCAGCATTTTCTTGTAATCGACATTGATCACGAGAAACCCGAAACGGGTACCGTCAGGCCGGTCGATGGGGAGCATCCCGCGGATCGCCGGGATTTTCCGCGGATCCACGCCGCCGAATTCCCGATTATACGTGACATCGGAAAACAGCACCTTTCCCGACGCGCCGTCCATTGCCCTGGCGAAATAGGGCTCGCCGATTTTTTGCTGCAACAGGCTCGTGGGCGTTGCCCTTTCGCCGTTCTCGACACGATCGATGTGGACGACTTCCCTGCCCTGATCGGCAATACCGATGAACCGCATCTGGAAATAGCTTTGGCGATTGCGCATGATCGAGGCGAAGATCGCCGCCAGGCGGGACCGCCAGTTTTCCAGAGACGATCCGTCATAAGGGTCGATGCCGCCGTTTGCCGACGCACGGATAATCCCCCGGATAGGCGGGGTGGTCGAAAGGGCAAAAAGATCCTCCTCGATGTCCCGATAGGCGAGACGGAACCTTTGCGCCATCAACTTGGTTTGACCGGCCAGTCTTTCCGCCGCCTGATCGAACGTCGCTTCCCGGATGCGATTGTAGGCAATCGTGCCGATCACAAGGGTGCTGACGATCACGCAGCAAAAGGCCAGGACCATGATCCTGGCCTGCATGGACATCGCAAACAAGCGTCGGGTCCGGCCTGGCGCCTTCGGTTCGTTTTCAACAGACAAACCTGATTTCATCGTGCTGTCCCCTACCGCAGGGAAATTCGTCCCGATTACGGATTTTCAAGCTGCGAATGCAGAACGATCCGGTTCCGGCCCTGCCTCTTGGCCTCGTAAAGCGCCTCGTCGGCCGCCCCCAGCAGACCTTCGACCGTGGCGGCATCATCAAGCCCGCAGACACCGCCGCTGAAGGTCACGGTGGGAGGACCCTGGTCCGAATCCTGGAAGCAATTGGAGAAATTCCGGCGGATCCCGTCGAGAACCCGCGCACCCTGTTCCGGTGTCGCATCCAGAAGGATGACACCGAATTCTTCGCCGCCGTATCGGGCAATCACATCGACGCTGCGCAGGGACCCGCTCAGGCAATTGCCGAACATCTGGATGACCCGGTCCCCGACCTGGTGGCCGTAGGTGTCGTTGACCGCCTTGAAGTGATCCAGATCCAGCAGGCAAACAGCCATCGGCGACCCGGTGCGCCTGGAGCGCCCCACTTCCGCGGCCAGCCGCTCCTTGAAATTCACATGGTTCAACAGGCCGGTCGGGCTGTCGCGTTCCATGATCTTGCGCAAGTCCCGTGCGCGCGAGACCCGGATGTAAATCTTGTCCGTCAGGGTGGTGAGATCGACCGGCTTGGCGATGAAATCGTCGCCGCCGATCTGCCGGGCCTCATGCTGGATTTCTTCATTCCGTTCGGCAGACAGGAACAGGATCGGCAGGGAGAGATTCGGCCGCGACAACCGAAGGGCCTTCGCCACATCCAGTCCGTTCGCCTCGGGCATGTCCAGATCCATGACGATCAGATCGGGACAGAAGTCGTCCACGACCTGTCCGGTGTTCAATGGATTGGACAGGGTTTCGGTCCGCAGACCGCGCTGCTGAAGGGCGAAAGCGCAGGCTTCGGCGACGATGTCGTCATCATCCACGATCAGCACCTTGGATTCGGCCTCCTGATCGCGATCGAAATCGGAGAACCAGCCTTCCAGTTCGATAAGATCCACCGGAAGCCCGACCACCGCGGAGACGCCCAGGCGAACCGCCTTCAGCTTGAACTCGAAGCTTTTGCTTTCGCATAAAACGATGACCTTGTGGTCCGGGGCAAGGGAAGCCGCCAGTTCGAGACCGGGATCGGCCGCCTCGTGGATCACCGCGGCAAGACATTTGTCTCCGTCGCCACTCGTAGGACCGCTGGTGACCTCATAGCCCAGGCTCTTCAGCTTCTGGCTGAGATCCGTCAGATGGGGGTCGCGGTCAAAGAGAAAAATGCGTTTTCCTTCCGCCCGACCGGCATTGGCCTCGGAAGAAGAACCGGCGATGTCCAGTTTGGGATGGCCGGATTTTACGATTGAAACCAATGTCATATAACCATCCTGAAAAAACGCGCCACACCGCCCGGCCACCAGGTCAGTGACTGATGGACCGGCGAATGTCATCGGCAAGCTGTCGCGTTCCCTCAGCAATCCGTTCAGGCGCCGCCTTGTTCGCGATGAGCGTTTCGACTTCCTGTGCGGGAGCGGTCAGTTCGCCAAAGCCGAAGACGCGGCTCGATCCGGCGAGCCGGTGAACCACATGGCAAACGCGATCGAACATGGCCGCGTCCGCGGCGCTGTTTTCCAGCTCTTGGCCGAATTTCTCGAGCATGTCCAATTCAGCGGCGAGCCGCTTCGTGAAGGCTGCCGTCAGCTCTGTAATTCGTCCGTCAAATGCGTCTACCATATCGACACCTCAACCGCAGATATGGATTTATGTTAAAGTGTATTTATTAACGCGAAATTGCACAAATACATGTTTTCACTTATATGTTTATAAGCACTTTTCACAATGTATAGTAATTTTTCCCCTTTTTTATCAAGGGACAATGAATTTTATCCGTATTTCCCCTAGGTAGTTTTTACGTTTAGCTCCTTTTTTCCCCCATAACCCTTCCTATTAGGCTTCGTGGACAAAGCTTGACTGGGGACTCGGACCTTGATTCAAGGCTGGCTTTTGGAGGCAGCCTTGGGCGAGCGGATTGGCGTTACAGACGAAGAATGGGAAGTGATCGGGCCGCTGTTGCC
>NZ_JABFCZ010000054.1 GCF_014692675.1 Roseibium aggregatum
CAGCTTGATCCCCACGCCTGGCTCACACAGACCCTCGAGCGCATCGCCAACGGTTGGCCCAATAGCGACATCGGCGCTCTCATGCCCTGGAACTACAAGAGCTGAACGGCCGCAGCTTCGCGCTTACAATTAAGCAGCTGTTAACCATAGATCTTCAATAGTGTGCTTATGGCAGCTATCGGAAACAACTACGCCAAGCGACACGCGGCTCCGACCCTCAAGGAGATCAACAAGGCGTGGTCGAATCAGCGGCGCAAGTCGATCCAGAAGTCCCAAAACATCCGCTCGCAATTCTCCTCGTCCATCTTCACGACGAACGTTCTGGTTTCCCAGCGGCAGACGGTCAGTGCCATCAAGGGTGCTTATTCCAGCATGGCCAGCGCCATGGCGCGGGTCAATATTCTGGTCTGAACCCGGAACCGGACTTTCTTACTAAATAGAACTGATCGTCTTGAGCTTCACACGCGGGTGGATCTCGCCCTGGCTCATGACCGTTGTATGCGCGCGGAAACGTTCCACGATGGATCGCACGAACGGACGGTTCTGCGGCGACGTCAGCAGCACCGGCACCTCGCCGTCCTGGGCGGCAGCTTCGAAACGGTCGCGCACCAGGCCGACGAATTCCTGCAGCTTCGACGGCTGCATCGCCAGCTGGCGGTCCTCTCCTTCGCCCACGATCGATTCCAGGAAGGCCTGCTCCCACTGGGGCGACAGGGCGATCAGCGGCAGGTAGCCGCCGGGAGCCAGGTTTTCCGCGCAGATCTGCCGGCCGAGCCGCGTACGCACATGCTCTGCGATGTTGTTGGTGTTGCGCGTCATGCCGACGGCTTCCGACACCCCTTCCAGGATCGTGCCCAAATCGCGCACGGACACCCGTTCGCTGAGCAGTGTCTGCAGGATCCGCTGGATGCCGGACACGGTGATCTGGCTCGGGATAAGGTCGTCGACCAGCTTGGCCTGTTCGCCCTGCAGTTCCTTCAGGAGCTTCTGCACGTCGCCATAGGTGAGAAGTTCGCTGATGTTGTTCTTGATGGTCTCGGTCAGATGGGTCGACAGCACCGTCGCCGGATCGACGACCGTGTAGCCGCGCAGCGAGGCATCCTCCCGGTACTGGGCCTCCACCCAGGTTGCCGGCAGGCCGAAGGTGGGCTCGGTCGTATGGGTTCCGGGCAGTTTCACCTGTCCGCCGGCCGGATCCATCACCATGAAATGGTTCGGATAAAGCATGCCCCGTCCGGCCTCGACTTCCTTGACCTTGATGATGTAGTCGTTTGCGCCGAGCTGGATATTGTCCAGGATCCGGACCGGCGGCATGATCACGCCCATGTCGCCGGCGATCTGGCGGCGCAGCGCCTTGATCTGTTCCGTCAGCTGATCGCCACCCGACTGATCCTTGCCGTTGATGAGCGGCAGCAGCGCATAACCGAGCTCGATCCGCAGCTCGTCCATCTTGAGCGCGTCGGTAATCGGCGGCTCGGGCGGCGGCGGCGGAGCCGCCGCAATCGCCTGCTTCACCGCTTCCTTGTGTTCGGCCTGCTTTTTCTGCGAGCCGACCTTGTAGGCGAGATAGCCGGCAAGGCCGGCCAGTCCCAGGAACGGGATCATCGGCATGCCCGGAAGCAGCGACAGGATCACCATCACCGCAGCCGACATGCCGAGCGCCTTGGGGTAGCCGGTGAACTGGCTCACCAGGGCCTTGTCAGCCGCTCCCTGCACGCCGGCCTTCGACACCAGCAGGCCGGCGGCGGTCGAGACGATCAGCGCCGGGATTTGCGAAACGAGTCCGTCGCCGATGGTCAAAAGCGTGTAATTGTTGGCCGCTTCGGAGAAGGTGAGCTTCATCTGGGCCACACCGATGAAGATGCCGCCCAGGATGTTGATGAAGGTGATCAGCAGGCCGGCGATGGCGTCGCCGCGAACGAATTTGGACGCACCGTCCATGGCCCCGAAGAAGGAGCTTTCGTCTTCCAGGGCTCTTCGGCGCGCCCGCGCCTCGCCCTCGTCGATCAGGCCGGCGGACAGGTCCGCATCGATCGCCATCTGCTTGCCGGGCATCGCGTCCAGGGTAAAGCGCGCGGCAACTTCCGCGATACGGCCGGACCCCTTGGTGATGACGACGAAGTTCACGATCACCAGAATGGCGAAGACGATGATCCCGATAACGAAATTGCCGCCCATCACCAGGTTGCCGAATGTCTGGATCACCTGGCCGGCAGCGGCCGTGCCCTCGTGGCCATTGGCCAGGATCAGCCGGGTCGAGCCCAGGTTGAGACCGAGCCGCAGCATGGTCGCAATCAGGAGAACCGTCGGAAACGACGAAAACTCCAGGGGCTTCTGGATGAACAGGCCGGTCATGAGGACCAGAACCGAGAAGATAATGGAAACCGCCAGGAAGACGTCCAGCATCATCGGCGGAATCGGCAGGATCAGAAGCGTCAGGATGACGAGAATACCGACGCCGAGGCCGACGTCGCCGCGCTTCAGCGACTGCACGATGCCCGCAAACGAAAAATAAGACCCGGAAGCCGCGGGCGCTCCCTGATCCGCCGCCTCGCCACCCTGGGGCGCTGCTGCGACCGGCAATCCTTCGTCTGCTGTCGTGTCCGCCATTATCTGCTCTTGACCAAACCGCTACCGATACCTGTGTGCGTCTTCAAACCGATGTTTCCCGCGCCTCAACCGGCACGCATCTCTCCGGGGCCCGGAACCCTGACCCCTTCATCTGTGTACTGATTGAGCTTGTTGCGCAGGGTTCTGATGGAAATCCCGAGGATCTTTGCCGCATGGGTCCGGTTGCCCAGGCAGTGATCCAGCGTGTCCAGGATCAGGTCCCGTTCGACATCGGCCACGGTCCGCCCGACGAAGGCGCGTGTCACCGCTTCCGCAGCCTGCGCGGCCCGTTCCGCCGGACCTTTCGAAACGGTGATCGGGCTGCCGTCCGGCATCCGGATCGCTTCCGCTCCGATCTCGTCGCCATTCGCCAGCAGCACCGCCCGGTGCATGGTGTTTTCCAGCTCGCGGACATTGCCCGGCCACGGGTTGACCATCAGCGCCTGGCGGGCCTCGCGGGACAATTCGCGAACGGGAACCCCGTTGGCCTTGGAATAGTGCTCGATGAAGAACTTCGCCAGTTCCAGGATATCCGCCGGACGTTCCCGCAGGGCCGGTATTTTCAGATTGACCACGTTGAGCCGGAACAGAAGATCCTCGCGGAACGTCCCCTGGCGCACGCAGTCCGCCAGATCCCGGTTGGACGTCGCCAGAATACGGATATTGACCGGAACCGGACGCGTGCCGCCGACCCGGTCGATCACCCGTTCCTGAATGGCGCGCAGGAGCTTCGCCTGAAGCCGGACGTCCATCTCCGAAATCTCGTCGAGCAGAAGCGTTCCGCCGTCGGCCTCCTCGAACTTGCCGATCCGGCGCGCCACGGCGCCGGTAAAGGCGCCTTTCTCGTGACCGAACAGCTCCGATTCCAGAAGGTGCTCGGGGATCGCAGCGCAGTTGATCGAGATGAACGGCTTCGATGCCCGGTTGGAGCACTTGTGCACGTGCCGGGCAATCACCTCCTTACCCGTTCCGGATTCGCCCGTAATCAGCACCGAGGCATCGGAGGGCGCCACCTGCTCGGCCAGTTTCACGACCGCCGCCATCGTGTCGTCGCGGTAGATCATCTCGCCCCGTTCCTGGGCGACGGCCGCGAGCACGGCCGCGATCAGTTCCGGATCCGGCGGCAGGGGGATGTATTCCTTGGCGCCGGCCCGGATGGCGGAGACGGCCGCCTGTGCGTCCGTCTCGACACCGCAGGCAACCAGCGGCACATGCAGGCGCTCGTTCTGCAATTTCAGCAAAAGGCCCGCGATATCCAGATGGACATCGACCATCAGCAGATCTGCGCCCTGCCCGGCGCGCAGCACCTTCAACGCACTTTCGATGTCATTGGCGTGGGTGACCTTGGCCCCCCGCTTCATGGCGATCTGGGACGCCACCGTCAGCTGACCGCCCAATGAACCAACAATCAAGAGCCGCATGACTGTCTCCTCTAGCGATCCGTTTTGATGATTTCAGTCATGGTCACGCCAAGCTTGTCCTCGACAAGCACAACTTCACCGCGGGCGACCAGGCGATCGTTCACATAGATATCGATGGCCTCACCCACCTTCCGGTCGAGTTCCAGAACCGTTCCCGATGCCAGTTTCAACAGATCGGAAACATGCATCTTGGAATGTCCGAGCACGGCCGAAATGCGGACGGGGACATCAAACACAGCCTCCAGATCGGCGGCCGACTGCGGCCCGCTGGCCTCCTCCTCGAGACCGCCGTGACGGTCCGGAGCCTCGAGTTCGTCGAGCGGAATGCCTGCGTCTTGTTCGTCGCTCATGCGTCGGTTTCCTTTCCGCGGCCTGGTTCAGCCTGCGACCTGTGCGCCTTCGCGCTGTCTGCCCGGGCCTGCAAATACGCCCTGATACTCGCATCGATCTGCCGTTCGAGCGCCTTGCGGTCCCGAAGAATGCCTCCGTCCGCCCACTCGATATGGCAGTCCCCCCGGACGATCTCGGGCTCGCCCAGGATCACGAGACGTCCTTCAAAACCCTTTTCATGGACGATCGGATCGACCCTCTTCTTCAGGCCGTCCACGTCCTTTTCGGCAACCCGTATCACCAGATGCGGCGACCGCCGCAAAGGGCCGAGGCATTGCGTGACCAGGGCCACCGTTTCGGCCAGCGGCTGGCGGGCGATCAGATGCGCGCACAGCCTGCGGGCGATCAGGAAGGCCAAGCTGGTCGCATCCTTTTCCTGGGCAACCTGTTGCTCTTCCAGTTCCTCCATCACGTTTCCGACGGCCGCAACCAGACGGCCGACTTCTTCGGTGAGGCGGGTTTCCTGCGCGCCGAGATGGTCCTGCGCCGCCTGGGCCTTGCCTTCCTCGAAGGCCTGCGCCCGGGCTTCGGCCATGAGCCGCTCATGGTCGCTGACCGGCATCATCGGAATTTCCGGCTCCACCGGAGCAGCAACCTCCGGCTCCTCCGGTGCGGAGAAGTCACGGTTGAACAGGAATTTGGACGGGTTTGTCATGCTGCCCATCGGTTTGTAAGTGTTAGCTCCCTGCATCAGTAGATGATTTCATCATCACTCTTCGACTTGGAGATCATGATCTCGCCCTTGGCCGCGAGATCCTTGGCGGTGTTGACCATGCCGGTCTGGGCTTCATCCACATCGCGCAGGCGGACGGGCCCGAGCGCGTCCATGTCGTCCTTCAACATTTTTGCCGCGCGCGACGACATGTTGCCGAAGAAGAATTCCCGTGCGGCATCGGTCGAGCCCTTGAGCGCAATCGCCAGGCGATCCTTTTCCACGTTGCGCAGGAGGGTCTGGGCGCTCGCCGCATCCAGCTTGATGAGATCGTCGAAGGTGAACATCAAGGTCTTGATGCGGTCGGCGGCTTCGCGGTTTTCCTCTTCGAGCGCGGCAAGGAACCGTGCCTCGGTCTGGCGGTCGAAGTTGTTGAAGATTTCGGCCATCATCTCGTGACTGTCCCGGCGCGACGTATTCGTCAGGTTGGACATGAATTCCACACGGAGCGTCTGTTCGACCTTCTCCAGAACTTCCTTCTGCACCGCATCCATGCGCAGCATGCGGCTGACGACCTCAAGCGCCAGCTCTTCCGGCAGAATCCCGAGGACGCGCGCGGCATGATCGGAATTGATCTTTGAAAGAACCACCGCGACGGTCTGCGGATATTCGTTCTTGAGGTAGTTCGCCAGAACGTTTTCCTGAACGTTCGACAGCTTTTCCCACATGTTCCGGCCGGCGGGACCGCGGATTTCCTCCATGATGATGTTGACGCGGTCGCCGGGCAGGAAGGAACTTAAAAGACGCTCGGTCGCATCCACATTCCCCGTCAGCGCGCCCTTGGAGCTGATCTTGCGGACGAAATCGACGAACAGGGCTTCCAGCATTGACGGCGTAACCGGACCGAGGTTGGCCATGGCGGCCGAAACCTGCCGGACCTCGATTTCATCGAGCTTGTCCCAGATCGGCTTGCCGTGGCTCTCTCCAAGCGCAAGCAGCAGGACGGCTGCGCGCTCGGCGCCTTTCAGCTCGCGCTCTTCCTGGTCGGCACTGACCGTAAGCTGTCGTTGAAGCTGGTCAGCCACCATGATCAAGCCGCCTCATCGAGCCAGCCGCGCACGATGGTGACGGCTTCTGTCGGATAGTCCGCGATCATCTCGCCCACCTTGGCGATGGAACTTGCCTGCAGCGCGCCCTGCTGCTTCGCCTCTTCGAGCCACTCGATCCTGAAGTCCTCATCATCATCCTTTTCGTCCGCAGGCACTTCCGTCTCCGCGACCAGGGTGCCGTCCGGGCCGATCACCAGCTCCTGGGGAAGCGTTTCCTCAGGCGTCACGATCCTCCGCAGCAGCGGACGGACAACGAAGAGCAGGAGAAGAAGGGAGATCAGGAGCAGGACACCGAGCTCGGAGAAGCGCAAGATGTCGTCCTTGGTGAACTCGAACAGCCCACCGGTTTCCGTCGTCAGATCATTCTGCGGCGGTACCGCGAACTGCAGATTGATCACCTCGACCACGTCACCGCGTTTTTCGTCATAGCCGACGGCCGAACGCACCAGAACCGCGATCCGGTCCAGCTCTTCCTGGCTACGCGGCGAATAGACGATATCCCCGTTCGCATCCGGACCGTAGGTACCGTCGACCAGAACGGCCACGGACAGGCGCTTGACCCGACCGGCCTCGACGATTTCCGTCTTGGTCGACTTGGAGATCTCGTAGTTGACGATCTCCTCCGTCGAACTGGACTGGTCCTGCTGTCCGCCGTTGTTGTCGTTCGCCTGCGCATTGGGCAGTTCGTTGCCGACGGTGACCTGCCCCTGCTGATCGGTGCTGGAAGAGGCCTCTTCCTTCGTCTGGGTCGAGCGGACCACCTGTCCGTCCGGATCGTAGATTTCCTTCGTTTCCGTCGTCCGGTTGAAATCGACATCGGCCGCAACGCGCACCCTTGCCCGGCCCGGACCGACGACGCTGTTGAGGATCTCCTCGACCTGATTGCGCAGCCGCGCCTCGACGCCGTTGACCCGCTCCTGCAGGTTCGTGGACACCATGCCTTCCGCATTGCCATCGACGCCGTCGGCAAGCAAACGGCCCGCCTCGTCGACGATGGACACCCGCTCCGGCTTCAACCCCTCGACCGCGGTTGCCACAAGGTGCTGAACCGCCCGGATCTCGCCCGGACCGAGAGCACCGCGCACTTTAAGGACGATCGACGCGGACGGCGGACGGCGGTCGCGCTGAAACAATTGCCGTTCCGGGATCACCAGGTGGACACGCGCCGCCTTGATCCGGTCGATGGCGGTGATGGTTCGCGACAGCTCCCCTTCCAGGGCACGCAGGTGATTGATGTTCTGGACGAAACTCGTGGCTCCCAGGGTGTCGGTCCGGTCGAAGATTTCGTAGCCGATCGACCCGCCGGTGGGCAGACCGTCTTCGGCAAGCTGCATCCTCAGCCGCGCAACCTGCTCCTTGGGCACCAGGATCGTGCTGCCTTCCCGTGCCAGTTGATAAGGCGTGCCCAGGGATTCCAGCTGATTCACGATCGCTCCGGAATCCTCAAGAGACAGCTCGGAATAGAGCGTCGTCATCTGCGGGGACGTGACCCGGAAAATGATGAACGCGAAGACCCCGATCAGAATTGCGGCAACGGCGCCCATTGCCGCAATTCTTGCCGGTCCCAATGTCCTGATGAATTCGATTAAACCGTTCACGAATGCCCCGTTCGCATCTTTGCCCGAAATCGAATCTCGCGCAGATCCGATCTTGCCTGCATCCAGCCGCAACCAATAGGCAAAATTTGCCGCGCAGAAGGTTAACAAGAAGTTAATGAAGCAGGTGCGCGGGACCGGAATCGGCGGACTTCCGCCAAACTTGATTATGCAATTTGCAATTCAGATGGGGAAAAACTGCCCAGCGCGTTAACCATTTATCCACGATAACATCGAAAGCAAAGGCAATTATACCGATCGCTGGGCCAGCGCGATTTTGCCGGCCGGCAAAATGCAAAAAGGCCGGCGCAAGCCGACCTTCAAAAGACGCTTCCGGAGCGTCCGCCACATCACCTGACGGGTGATTAATTGCGATACTGCTGAATGCGTGTCGCTCGCAGACCGGCAAGGCCGTGCTTTTCGATGGAACTCTGCCAGGACAGGAATTCCTCGACCGTCAGGGTATACCGCTGACAGGCTTCTTCCAGGGATAGAAGTCCCCCGCGAACCGCAGCGACGACTTCCGCCTTCCTGCGGATCACCCAGCGCTTCGTCGAGGTGGGCGGAAGGTCCGAGATCGTCAACGGGCTTCCGTCGGGACCGATTACATATTTTACACGCGAACGAATCTGTTCGGTCATTGTACTCTCACACTAACCATGACCAAGGTTGAGTTTGAGACTACGACCTTCTGCTTAAAATTTACCTAAGCCGCCATAGAGATCTTGTTAACTAAGAAATGTCGAATTCATGAATGATATTTAAGATTCGGCGCCTGATAATCTTTAAAACTTTAAACAAAATATTTGATTTTGTTAACCATATGGATTTTTCAATGCAATTTGCGATTCAGCCCCGCAGATG
>NZ_JABFCZ010000055.1 GCF_014692675.1 Roseibium aggregatum
ACGGACATGCGCTGTGGCTTTCCCTCCTTGGCGCTTCGGGTGCAGGAGGTTCTGCAGCATGATCCGTTGTCAGGGCATCTCTTCGTCTTCAGGGGCCGCAGATCGGATATTTTGAAGATCATCTGGCATGATGGTCTGGGCGCCTGCCTTTTTACCCGGCGGCTGGAGAAGGGCCGGTTTATCTGGCCGAATATGGGATAGCATCCGTCAAGGTGGTGTAGAATTGGGACCGGGCCGTCATGATCAGGCGGCTCTGGGTGAAATTTCTCCATCGCAGCTACGCGAGGAGGTAGAGCTGAGTTTAAGTGCTGTCATTGAAGTTTCACGAGCCTGATAAACGGACGTCATATGTCGCCCATAGTGATGCAAATATTCAATCGATGCACCACTAACGATCAGGATTATTGTGATGCTGGCTCTGAACGGAGTTGCCGTGACCTATGCCAACGGCACCCAAGCTTTGAAGACAACGACATTGACGTTCAACCAGGGTCAGTTCGTCGTGCTCCTCGGTAGATCCGGCGCAGGCAAATCTACCCTCATCCGGACACTCAACGGCTTGGTTGCGCCGACGTCTGGTTCGATCACTTCTAACGATATTGGTGCTCTGGATGCGGAAACTAAGCTTCGCATTCACCGAAGGCGAACTGGGATGATATTCCAGCAGCACCAACTCATAGGGCGCTTGAGCGCGCTCGACAACGTCATGACGGGCCGCCTGGGCTACCACTCTGGCTGGCGTACGTTGTTCCCTATGCCGCGTTCGGATCGAAGGCTGGGGTTGGAATGCCTTGAACGCGTAGGCCTTCTTGATAAGGCTCTCGTCAGGGCGGATCAACTATCCGGCGGTCAGCAGCAACGGGTGGGCATTGCGCGCGCGCTGGTCCAGAAGCCCCAACTGGTCCTTGCAGATGAGCCCGTTGCAAGTCTGGACCCTGAAACGGCTGTCGAGGTCCTGTCGCAGCTTCGCGAAATATGCACAGCCGACGGCATCACTGCTGTGATCAGCCTTCATCAGATCGATCTAGCTCGCCGGTTCGGCGACCGGGTCATTGCTATGCGCGACGGGGAAGTGGTTGCGGACGCCGCTGTCGACGAACTGACCGATCAAATGTGTGCGTCGATCTACCGCAGCGCCCCAAGAAATCCGACCACAACACAAGATTTGTCCAACTACGAGTATGATCAACCTTTAGCTGCCATGGAGGCCGCATTATGAAGAAGCTTCTGTCCCTCGCATTCCTCGCCGTTCTTGGCTGGAGTTCGTTGGCGCATGCTGGCTCAAATCCAGAGACATTGCGCGTCGCGTTGCTACCGGACGAGAACGCCGCCACTGTCATCAAAAACAATCGTCCTCTCGAGGAGTATCTTGAGAAGACACTCGGTCGGGAGATTGAACTGATCGTAACGACCGACTACTCGTCAATGATCGAAGCGATGCGTTTCGGCCGGCTTGAGTTGGCTTATTTCGGGCCGCTCTCTTACACGCTCGCGAAAACCAAGGCTGATATCGAGCCTTTCGCAGCACTTATGAAGGATGGCGAAACTACCTATCGCGCTGTAGTTGTCGCCAATGCAGAGGCTGGCATCGAAAGCCTTGAAGATGCAAAAGGGAAAAAGGTCGCGTTTGGGGACGTGGCTTCCACCTCAAGCCACCTTATCCCGAAATCTATGCTGCTTAAGGCCGGAGTTGAGGCTGGAAAAGACTATAGCGAGAACTTCGTAGGGTCGCATGATGCCGTGGCTATTGCAGTGCAGAATGGCAATGCTCAGATTGGCGGACTTTCGTTGCCCATCTACAATTCAATGGTCGCTCGTGGCACCATTGATCCTAAGAAAGTTATCGCCCTCGCCGAGTCCGATCCGTTCCCGCAGTACCCCTGGACCATGCGGTCGGATCTTGACACTTCGTTGAAAGAGGCGATCACCAAAGCCTTCATCGACCTTAAAGACGAAAAGGTATTGGCATCCTTCAAAGCCGATGGGTTCGCTCCGATCGATGACAAAGCCTACGACGTCGTCCGTGAGCTCGGTAAAGTGCTGAACTTGGACCTGAGTCAGTAAGGCGCGTTCGAGACAGTTTCTCACCTTTCGACGCAGGCGCTGGCCTGCGTCCTTTCTTCCAGGATATGTGATGACACAGCCGTCGGCCGACTACGACTCTATCCTTCAACATCAAAACAAAGCTTGGACCAGAGCTGGCGTGATCGCGTTGGCAATTGCGTGTGTGATCATTGTTAGCAGTTATCACTCCGGTCTTCTTGATCTGGAGCGTCTGGGATCTGGGTTTCCTGCGCTCTGGCAGCTCGGTACGGAAATGTTTCCCCCGGATTTCAACCGAGGCTTGGAGTGGATCAGCCCTCTCATCGACACTCTGGCGATGAGTATAGCTGGGACTGCGATCGCGGTACTGATATCACTTCCAGTTGGCTTTTTCGCCTCAGGGAAAACAGCACCCAACGCTGTCATCTATATGATCTCGCGTGGATTGTTGAATGGTCTACGGTCGATCCCGGAGCTGATTATGGGCATCGTCTTCGTGGCGGCAGTGGGATTTGGAGCGCTCCCAGGCGTGCTGGCTCTTGGTCTTCACTCGGTTGGCATGGTGGGCAAGTTCTTTGCGGAGGCGATCGAGCATTGCGATAATGCGCCTATAGAAGCCGCACGCGCAGCTGGTGCGTCGCCGTTCCAGATCGTGACGCGGGCGATCTTGCCACAAGTTCTACCGCAATTGGCCGATGTGACCATCTATCGGTGGGAGTACAACTTCCGCGCCTCGACAATCCTGGGCACTGTGGGAGCTGGTGGTATCGGTTTCGAGTTGATGACATCCCTCCGGATCATGAATTATCAGGAGGTTCTTGCGATCATGCTCGTTGTCCTTCTGATGGTCACCATCGTTGACCAGGTCGGCGCTCTCCTCCGCCGCCAGCTGCAATAGAAGGATAAATTAAATGCTCCCAAAGGTAGTAATCACCCATCGCGTCCACGAGGAGATTATCTCAAAGCTATCTCCCCACGCTCGTTTAGTTTGCAACGATACTGATGATACATGGCCCCGCGAGAAACTGCTCGCAGAATTGAGCGACGCCAAGGCGATGATGGCGTTCATGCCGGACATGATCGACGCGTCTGTACTCGCGCACGCTCCCGATCTTCAACTTGTGGCATGTGCGCTGAAAGGCTTCGATAACTTCGACATCGAAGCCTGCACGCAGCGTGGAGTCCACGTCACGATAGTGTCCGATCTTCTCACTGACCCGACAGCCGAACTTACAATCGGTCTGATGATTGCTCTTGGGCGGCACATTCTGCCAGGCGACAAGAGCGTCAGGAGGGATTACAAAGGTTGGCGCCCTCGGTTTTACGGCCTTGGGCTGCAGGGCACAGCAATCGGCATTTTAGGGATGGGAGCGATCGGAAAAGCTATAGCACAGCGCCTAAGTACCTTCGGCGCCATTGTGTCGTACTGGGATCGTCAATCCCTGGACAAAGCCGATGAGATCAGACTGAACGTAAAGCCTCTTGAATTTGACCAGTTGATCTCGTCGTCTACCTTTCTTGTGTGTGCACTCCCGCTTTCGGCCGAAACGAAGCATCTCCTCGGCGCTGAACAACTCGCCAAAATGCCCAAAGGAGCACTTCTTATTAATCCTGCACGCGGAAGCGTGGTTGATGAAGAGGCTGTTGTCGCTGCATTGCAGGCGGGGCGCTTGGGAGGCTACGCCGCTGATGTTTATGAGATGGAGGACTGGGCCAGACCCGACCGGCCTGACAAGGTCCACGGGGGTCTCCTCAATCGCGAACATGATACGATCTTGACACCCCACATAGGCTCAGCAGTGGCGAAGTCGCGTTTGGCTATCGAGCACGAGGCTGCTGACAACATTATAGATTTTGTCCAAGGCCGAAGACCTCGTGCGGCAATTAACGAGGTTCAACTAATTCCTTGATTAGAGAAAGTAATGTTTAGCCTTTCGCATGTCGCAGCATTCATAGAGGTAATCGAAACTGGCAGCTTTCACGAGGCGTCGCGACGGCTTCAGATATCCCAACCGACTGTCTCACATAATGTGAAACGATTGGAGGATATACTAGGGGTGCGGCTGGTCGAGAGGAGGAAGGACAAGTGTGTGCCGACTCGGCAAGGGCTCGTATTCTTGCCATTCGCACGCAGCCTTTTGACCGTCACGAAGAGATCTCTGGACCGCCTGCACAGCGGCCGGATTACGTTGGGTGCCAGTACTAACATCGGTACCTATATTTTGCCAGTCCACTTGAAGCGTTTACAGGATGCTCAAGGCCGGCCACCTGAGGTGGCCGTTGCCTCAAATCCTGAAATCATCGAAAAGCTCTTGAGGAAGGAGATTGATCTAGCCTTTACCGAATGGTGGGACGATCGAAAAGGATATCAAGCCCGCCTTTGGCGGAAGGAAAAGCTGGTAATAATCGTATCCCCACAGCATAATTGGAGGACGCGAAAAACAATTGAAGCGGCAGAGTTATTTCAAGAGTCCCTCATTGGCGGAGAACGTGGAACCGGTACCGGATCCGTGCTCCGCGAGGCCTTCGGCCAAGCGGCAGAGCAATTCCCAATCTCATTCAATGTCGGGAGCACTGAGGCTGTGAAGCATGCAGTTCGAGCTGGTCTCGGCATTTCGATCGTGATGAGGAGCACTGTCCTCGATGAGCTCGCGTCGGGTAGGCTTTATGAGGTTTCTGTTGAGAATGTGGTTCTCGAAAAGTCTGTGTGGGCTGTACATCCCGTACATATGGAGGATGGTTCACCGGAAGCAATCGCGCTTAAGGTTATACTCGATGCGAGCGCCCCTCTGGGTGACCTAGAGCACGTCCACATTACTCGGGGTCATATCCGCAAGATTTGAAGTAGTTGGCGCATTCCTGCGGCTCGAACATGGTAACGGCCTGGCCGACCGCATCCTTTGGTATCGCCGCCTCAATTCCCGGAGTATCCCATACAAGGGGGACAAGATCGGGGACCGCCCGATTTTCGATGCGTAAGGTTCCCTGCTCCATGTCGCGAATATTCGGCCGTCAGACACATAGTTGGTTTCCATGGATCGTTTGTCATAAACGAGGGTTTTTGAGCATGCCATAGCGCATGCCGTCACGCCCCTTGAATGGCGCGATGGAATCTTCTCAAAACTGTTATAGAAACGGTTGTCGCAAAATGCTATGTGTCCAACGACTTTCAAGAACATTTGGATGGCTATGCGGGTCGGGTACGCCAGGGTCAGCACGATCGATCAAAATCCGGAGCTTCAGCTTGAGGCGCTGAGACGCGCCGGTTGCGAGAAGGTGTTTACCGAGCGCGGGTCAGGCGCTCGCGATGACCGCCCGGAATTGGGCCGAATTCTCTCCGACGTGCTTCGCACTGGTGACACGCTCGTTGTCTGGAAACTCGATCGGTTGGCGCGATCGCTAAAGAAGCTCATCGCGACGGCGGAAGAGTTGGAGCGCGCGAAGATCGGGCTCGTGTCCTTGACCGAGAGCATTGATACGACGACGCCGGGCGGCATGCTGACCTTCCATGTCTTCGGTGCGATCGCCCAGTTCGAACGTGCTCTGATCCGCGAACGCACGACGGCTGGACTGGTCGAGGCGCGGCAACGTGGCCGCAAGGGTGGCCGCCCGCCCGCGATGCGCCCGGGCGATATTGCCGCGGCGCGCGCCCTGATGAAGGAAGGCAGCATACCGGTACGCAATATTGCGCAGCGCATGGGGGTTTCTGTTGCAACCCTCTATCGTCATATCGGCAAGAAGGGTGGCTCTCCCAAAACAGTGGAATCCGAGGACGTCCATGGCTGAGCGGAGAAAGCGGCCGCCCGGAGAGGCTCTTGTCGATCTTCGACGCCGATTGTCGCTGCTTTCTCCCCGTGATCCAGGCCGTACCGAGATTGTTGCTCGTGCCGCCGATGCCTACGGCATCTCGATCTGGACCCTGTATCGGGCGCTGCGGGAGTTGAACCGCCCGAAATCCGTACGGCGCGCCGATCACGGAACCTCCCGGATCGCCCCGCAGCCGGAGATGGAAACCTATGCCGAAATCATCGCGGCCCTGAAGATCAGAACGGCGAACCGGAAGGGGCGGCATATCTCCACGGCGCGCGCCATCAAGCTGCTTGAGGAAGACGGCGTGGTGACGCCCGATGGCCTGGTCCGTGCACCGCCCGGCATCTTGAAACGCGCAACGGTCGATCGGCTGCTGCGTGTTTCCGGCCTGGATTATGCGCGCGTCACCCGCCCGGTGGCTGCCGTCCGATTCCAGGCGCGGCGTTCCAACGAACTCTGGCACTTCGACATGAGCCCGTCCGACCTGAAGCAGGTGGAAGCGCCGCTTTGGGTCGAGGAAGGGCGCGGCCGGCCGACGCTGATGCTGTTCTCCGTGGTCGATGATCGCTCCGGCGCGAGCTATCAGGAATACCGCTCCGTCTACGGCGAGGACGCGGAGTCCGCCTTGCGCTTTCTCTACAATGCCTTCGCCGCCAAGCCTGAACCGGAACTGCCGCTTCAGGGGATTCCAACGACCATCCATATGGATAACGGGCCGGTGAGCCGCTCGCGCGTTTTCCAGTCCGTCATGGGTAGCCTTGGTGTCCGGGTTCTCACGCATATGCCCCCGTCGGACAGCGAGCGGCGCACGCCGGCGCGAGCGAAAGGCAAGGTCGAGCGGCCGTTTCGCACGATCAAGGAAGTGCACGAGACCCTCTATCATTTCCACAAGCCGAAGGACGAAGAGGAAGCCAACCTTTGGCTCAGGCGCGCCTTGGTCACCTACAATAACGGCGACCATCGCACAGAGTCTCATGCACGCATCGAGGATTGGCTGCGGCATCTTCCTCCTGACGGGGTGCGGGCGATGTGCTCCTGGGAGCGGTTCTGCGCCTTTGCGCGCGAACCGGAACGACGGACGGTTGCTGGAGACGCGACCGTATCGGTCGAAGGCGCATCCTATGAGGTCGAGCCCGAACTTGCCGGCGAAACGGTGACCTTGCTCTGGGGCCTGTTCGATCAGGAACTGTTCGTCGAGCATGAGGGCAAGCGCTTCGGTCCATTCCAACCTTCGCGCGGGGCGGTTCCCCTCTTTCGCTATCGCAAATACCAGAAGAGCAAGCTCGAAGAGCGGCTCGACAAGGTGGTGCGCCTGGCAGACCAACTTGGGCTCCCCCGCGCCGCGGTCACCGGCGGGGATCGTCCATTGCCTTCGCTGCCCCCGACCACGGCTGGGCTGAGTGTACGGCGGACACCGTTTCCGGAACCCGCAATAGAGACCGCTTATCCAAATGGCCTCGCAGCCCGTGGGGCCATCGCCGACCAGCTCGGCCGGCCGATCGGCGCGATGAATGCCGGTGACCGCGCCTTCATCAATGAACTGCTTGGAGAAACACTCGACAAAAAGATGATCGCGGCCCGTATCCGCGAACGCTTCCAGGCGCGAAGAAAGGAAGAATGATGCTCGCTGACGTTCAATCCAGTTACGGCCTCGACCGGCCTTTCCAAGGGGCCGGCAACTTTGAGACCGAGCATCAGCGCACGATCATCCGCGAGGTGTGTGCGGCCGTCCAGACCGGTCGGCTTGTCGTGGTCTCCGGCCTGGTCGGTTCGGGGAAAACCCACCTTTTGCGCCGCATCGAGGCCGAACTCACCAAAGCCGGCAAGGTCGCACTCGCCAAATCGCTGGCGGTCGACAAGCGGCGCACTTCGCTGCCATCGCTCATTGAAGCCCTGTTCTACGACTTGTCTCCCGGCGATCGTGCGCAGGTCAAGATCCCCAAGCAGGCCGAGCGCCGGGAGCGCGACCTGCGCGACATCATGAAAAAAGGCAAACGGCCGATCGTCCTCGTGGTCGACGAGGCCCATGACCTGCACCACAAGACCTTAACCGGCCTGAAGCGACTGATGGAGGTGGTCGCCGACGCCGGCGTGCTCCTTTCCGTACTTCTTGTCGGGCATCCCCGGTTGCGCAATGATCTGCGCCGGCCGCAAATGGAGGAGATTGGCTACCGCACGACCATTTTTGACTACGAGGGGATCGGCTCCGCGCGCCGCGACTATGTTGCCTGGCTGCTTGGCGCCTGTGCGGCCGAAGGCGTAAAGGTTGGCGAACTCCTCGAGGAAGAAGCCATCGACCTCATCGCCGAACGTTTGCGCACGCCGCTTCAGATCGAGATGCATCTCACCCTCGCATTCGAGCAGGGCTTTCGCCTCGGCGCCAAGCCGGTTACCGCCGAAATCGTCGAGCAGGTCCTGTCCCGCGCCATCGACGATCTCGAACCGACGTTGACCCGAAATGGTTACGATGCGACGGCTCTGGTCACGCACCTCAATGCTCGGCCGTCGG
>NZ_JABFCZ010000056.1 GCF_014692675.1 Roseibium aggregatum
AGCATCATCCTTTTCGGCTCGCTGATGAGGCTTGCATATGTAGCCAGGAACCGTGCTGCATCGGCTCCGTTGATGACGCGGTGATCGTAGGAGAGATCGAGCGGCACCATGGGTTTCGGCTGGAAGGTGTCCCCGTCCCAGACGGGTTGGATCTTCGTTCTTGTGATCCCGAGAATGGCGACTTCGGGCGGGTTGACGATGGGGGTAAAGCCGATGCCGCCGATGCCGCCGAGGTTTGAGATCGACATGGAGGCGCCACCGAAGGCATCCGGCGGCAGCTTGCGCGCCTGGGCCTTTGACGCGAGCTCGGCGATGTCGCGGGCGATGTCGTAAAGGCCTTTTTTGTCGGCATCGCGGATCACAGGCACAGTGAGGCCGTAAGACGTATCGACGGCAATGCCGATGTGGACATAGTCCTTGAGGATCAGCGTCTTGCCGTCGGCGCTGAGCGAGGCGTTGAAGGTCTGGAAGGCTCGCAGGCAATGGGAGAGCGCCTTGACGTGGAAGGCAAGGGCGGTGAGCCTGACCCCGGCCTCGGCGGCTTCCTCCTTCAGCGATTGCCGGAAGGCCTCGATGGCGGAGACATCGGCCTCGTCGTGATGGGTCACCTGGGGGATCAGCGCATTGGCCGCGGCCAGGTTCTTCGCCGCCACTTGCGCGAACCGCGACATCGGCTCTTCCCGCACCGGGCCGTACTGGCTGTGGTCCACGTCCCAGTAGGCGGTGTCGGCGGAAGGCTGTGAGGTTGCGGCGGCGGGTGTTGAGCCGCCGCCCCCTCCGCCTGTGGTGCCTTCCACGTCCTCGCGCGCCAGGGTCTCCCGGCCAAGCGACCGGCCGAGGGTCTCAAGGTCGATGCCCTTGCGGGCGGCGAGCGCCCGGACCGAGGGGCTGGCGATGACCGTGTTCAAGGCGCGCGTCCCCCCTTCTTACCAGCTTGCGGAGATGTACTGGGTTTCCATGAACTCCAGCATGCCCTCGTGGCCGCCCTCCCGGCCGAGGCCGGACTGCTTGGTGCCGCCGAAGGGCGCGGCCGGGTCGGAGACCAGGCCCCGGTTGAGGCCGACCATGCCGTAGTCGAGCCGCTCGCACACCTGCATCGCCCGCTTCATGTCCCCGGAGAAGACGTAGGCCACCAGCCCGTACTCGGTGTCGTTGGCGCGCCGGATGACGTCCTCCTGGTCGGTGAAGGTCTGGATGGCCGCGACGGGACCGAAGATCTCGTCATGAACGCAGTCGGCATTTTCCGGCACGTCGGTCATCACCGTCGGCGGATAGAAGAAGCCGGTGCCGCCGGGCGCCTTGCCGCCGAGCAGGACCTTCGCGCCCTTCTGGACCGCATCGTCGACGAAGGCGGCGACCTTGTCGCGGGTGTCCGCATTGACCAGCGCGCCGACATCCACGTCCGGATCGAGGCCGTTGCCGGTCTTCAGGGCCGCCATGGCCGCGGTCATCTTGTCGGCAAAGGTGTCGGCGACCGCCTCATGCACGTAGATCCGGTTGGCCGCCGTGCAGGCGGAGCCCAGGTTACGCATCTTGGCGAGCATCGCCCCTTCCACCGCCAGGTCGATGTCCGCATCCTCGAACACGATCAGCGGCGCGTTGCCGCCAAGCTCCATGGCGGGCTTGAGCACGGTATCGGCGGCCGAATGCAAGAGCTTGCGCCCGACCTGGGTGGAGCCGGTAAAGGAGACCACCCTGACACGGGGGTCATGCAGCATGTGATCGACCAGCGCCCCGGTCTTCTTCGACGGCAGCACGTTGACGAGGCCCTTGGGCACGCCGGCCTCTTCCAGAAGCGGCATCAGCGCCAGCATGGTGAGCGGGGTTTCCGAAGCGGGCTTGATGATCACCGGGCAGCCGGCGGCGAGCGCCGGTGCGATCTTGCGCGTGCCCATGGCGGCCGGGTAGTTCCACGGCGTGACCAGCACGGCGATGCCGGCCGGCTTGTGCTGGACGATGATGCGGGCGCCTGAGGCCGGCGCATGGGTGATCAGACCGTCGGCGCGCACCGCTTCTTCGGCAAACCAGCGGAAGAACTCCGCCGAATAGGCCGCCTCGCCCCGGGCGTCATTGCCCGCCTTGCCGTTTTCCAGCGTGATCAGCTTGGCGAAGTCGTCGAGACGGGCGGTCATCAGCTCGAAGCATTTCCGCAGGATTTCCGAGCGCTCGCGCGGCTTGCGCGCGGACCAGTCGGCAAAGGCGGCCTCGGCCGCGTCCAATGCCGCGTCCGCATCGGCGATTTCGGCGGACGCCACCGAGGTCAGCACCTCTTCCGTTGCCGGGTTGAGCACGTTAAAGCGCTCCCCGCCGGCGCCGGGGCGCCAGTCGCCGTTGATATAGAGGTCGGACAAAAACTGCTGCGCATCGATATTCAAAGCAGGCTTGTTCATGGAACTTGTCCTTGTAAATCAGAGAAGCTGTCAGCTCATCACGGCTGTCAGACTACAAAAGCTGTCTCAGCGGTTCTTCCAGCCGGCCGGCAAAGGCGTCGAGGCAGGCAATCAGGGCCGCGTCATCGAGCCGGTCGGGAGAGGCCGCCAGGGAGACCACCAGCCTGACCCCGTCGCGGGCCACGGTCAAGGTCGGCACATGGGCTGCCGCAAGCTCTGCATGGGTCAGACGGGTTGCCGTCAGATCGTAAACGATCAGGTCCGGCTCGGGTTCCGTCTCCGAGGCTTCCATCCGGGTCAGCCCGGCCAGATCCGGGTCCTGATAGGTTCTCGGCTGCTTGCGCGGGGCTGCGACCCGCACAACAACGTCGGCGGCGCCGGTGACGGCGCGCAGGCTGCGGGCGGCAAACGACGCCAGCACCATGCCCGCCGTTATGTCTGTTTCAACCTTGCTCTCGGCAGCAAGCCAGCCGCAGAAGGCGTCAAAGGCGTCTGCTTCCACACTGGCGCGCACCAGAAGCCGGTCGACGGCCGAAGCCGCCCCCGCTGCAGGCATGGCGGAAAGCACCTCCAGATCCGCCACCCGGTAGGGTTGGGGATGGCCTGCCTTTGCCAGACGGCTCAGATCGAGCCCGCGCTCTGCCGCCAGGCGCTTGGCCTTGGGCGAGGCGAGCACCTTGCCGTCGGCTGGCTGCTCGGAAGGAGCCATTTGAGCAGCTTGGGGAGTTGCCTGTTGGACTGCCTGCGGAGCCGGCTCGGCCTTCGGTGCGGGAGGTGCCTCCGGCTTCGACTCTTCCTTCTGCGACGCTTCCTGTTTGGAGGGCGCCGCCTTGACGTCGTCGGCGCTGTCGGAGATCACCGCGATCACCTCGCCGACGGGAACCTCCGCGCCTTCCTCCGCGCGGACCTCGCTCAGAAAGCCGTCCGCCTGGGCCTCGACCTCCATCGCCGCCTTGTCGGTCTCCACTTCCATCAGCACGTCGCCGGCCTTGACCGCATCGCCGGGGCTCTTGCGCCAGGCCAGGATCAGGCCTGTCTCCTGCGCCATGCCAAGCGCGGGCATGATCACGTCATGGGCCATGATCAGATCTCCCCCTTGCACAGCTGCTGCGCCCGCTCCGCCACCGTCTCCGGCGTCGGCACGGTCAGGTCTTCGAGTGCGGGCGAGAACGGCACCGGCACGTCCATGGCGCCGATGCGCTGCACCGGGGCGTCGAGATGATAAAACGCCTTGTCGGCAATCCGCGCGGCGATCTCCGCCGTCACCCCGTAGCTCTGGTGGCCCTCGTCGACCACCACCGCCCGGCCGGTCTTCTTCGCCGAGCCGACGATGGTGTCTTCATCCAGCGGCACGATGGTGCGCGGGTCGATCACCTCTGCGGAGATGCCTTGCGTCTCCAGCAGCTCCGCCGCCTTCTGACACACCTGCACCATCGACGAGGTCGCAACCAGGGTAACGTCCCTGCCTTCGCGCAGGACCGCCGCCTGACCGAAGGGCAGAAGATATTCCTCCTCCGGAACGGGCGCCTTGTCGTTGTACATCAGCTTGTCTTCGAAGATCACGACCGGGTTGTCGTCCCGGATCGCCGTCTTCAGCAGCCCCTTGGCCTCGTAGGCCGACGACGGCAGCGCCACCTTCAGTCCCGGGATATGGGCCACAAGCGCATGAAGCGACTGGGAATGCTGGGCGGCGGAGCGCCGCGTGGCGCCGAGATTGGTCCGAAGCACCAGCGGCACCTTCAGCTTGCCGCCGGACATGTAATGGGTCTTGGCCGCCTGGTTGCACAGCTGATCCATCACCAGGAACAGGAAGTCGCCGAACATCAGGTCGACGATCGGCCGCGACCCGGTCATGGCCGCCCCCACCGCCATACCCATGAAGCCGGGCTCTGAGATCGGCGTGTCGATGACCCGCTCCGTACCGAACTCCTCCACGAGACCTGAGAGCACCTTGAACGGGGTTCCGGCTTCCGCCACATCCTCGCCGATCAGGAAGATCTTCGGGTCCCGGCGCATTTCTTCCGCGATCGCCTCGTTGACCGCCTGGGAGAGCGTGATCTGCCGCATCAGGACGCCTCCGCATAGACATGCATGGTCACTTCCGACGCATCCGGGTACTTCGCTTCCAAAGCGTAGTCGACGGCCGCCTTGGCATCCGCCTTCACCTCCGCATCGATCGCAGCCAGGTCATCGGCCGTCACGATCTTTTGCCCCGTCAGCCACGTGCCGAAGTTGACGATCGGATCGCGTTTGTCCTTCCACTCCGCCTCTTCTTCCTTGGAGCGATAGTAGGTCCGGTTGATGTCGCCCACGTGGTGGCCGTGATAGCGGTAGGTCTGAAGCTCGACAAAGAACGGGCCTTCGCCTTTTCGGCAGCGCGCCACCAGCTCCTGGGTCAGTTCGTTCACCGCCAGCACGTCCTGGCCGTCGACGGTGAAGGCCTCCATGCCGAAGCCCTTCGCCCGCTCCGTCAGCGAGCCGGCGGCGATCTCGTCGGTCTTGGTGTATTCCGAATAGCCGTTGTTCTCGCAGGCATAGATCACCGGCAGCTTCCAAAGGGATGCCATGTTCATCGCCTCGTACAAGAGCCCCTGCGCGGTCGCGCCGTCGCCGAAGAAGCAAACCGCCACCGCCCCGGTCTTCAGGTACTTGGCCGAAAGGGCTGCCCCGGTGGCAATGCCGGTGGAGCCGCCGACGATGGCATTGGCGCCCAGATTGCCGTGGCTCTGGTCGGCGATATGCATCGACCCGCCCTTGCCCCGGCAATAGCCTTCCTCCTTGCCCAAGAGCTCGCAGAACATCTGCCTGAACTCCGCCCCCTTGGCGACGCAATGGCCGTGGCCGCGGTGGGTGGAGGTGATGTAGTCCGTGTCCTCCAGCGCCTCGCAGATGCCGACCGCCACCGCCTCCTGGCCGGAATACATGTGCGTCAGCCCCGGCATCTTCGCCGAGAGATACAGCTGGTTGGCATTGTCCTCGAACGCGCGGATGCGCACCATCTGACGGTACATGCGCAGGTAGGCTTCGGTATTGGATTTGGATTTCTGCGAAGCGGTCTTCGCCTTTGTGGCGGATTTGGCTGCCATCATAAACTCCCGCAAACAGGCCCGGCCTTCACCCGGCCGGGCCGTCCACATGTCTTTTCGATAAACTCAGTAGCGGTTGGCGATCGGAAGCTCTTCGGCCGGGAACAGCGAGATCACCTCGCAGCCCGTGTCCGTCACCACGACCTCCTCCTCGATCCGCGCCGCCGAATAGCCGTCCGCCGCGGGGCAATAGGTCTCCAGCGCGAACACCATCCCCGTCCTGATCTCCATCGGGTGCTCGAGCGAGACGGCCCTGGAGATGATCGGACGCTCGTGCAGCGCCAGCCCCAGCCCGTGACCGAACTGCAGGCCGAAGGCCGCTTCCTCGCTCGGGAAGCCGAATTCCTCCGCCTTCGGCCAGACGGCTGCGACCTTGTCGGTCGACACGCCCGGCTTGATCATGGCAATGGACGCATCGATCCATTCGCGCGCCTTCACATAGGCATCGTGCTGGGCCGGCGTCGCCCGGCCGATGTTGAAGGTCCGGTAGTAGCAGGTCCGGTAGCCCTGGTAGGACTGCAGGATGTCGAAGAACGCCTGGTCGCCGGGGCGGAAGTACCGGTCGGTGAAGTTGTGCGGATGCGGATTGCAGCGCTCGCCGGAGATCGCGTTGATCGCCTCGACATCGTCGGAGCCCATCTCGTAGAGCATCTTGTTCGACATCGCGACGATGTCGTTCTCGCGAATGCCCGGCTTCAGCTCCTCGTAGATCATGTGGTAGACGCCGTCGACCATGGAGGCGGCCTGGGTCAAAAGCTGGATCTCGTCCCAGTTCTTGATCTCGCGCGCCGACAGCATGATCTGCTGGCCGTCGATGACGTTGAGGCCTTCTTCCTTCAGCGCGAAGAACATCGCCGTTTCCGCGTAGTCGACCCCGACCGGCATGTCCGCCATCCCGGCATCGCGGATCAGACCGGCAATCTCCCGGGCGTATTTCTGCATCAGGCCGAATTCCGGCGGGATCGTCCCGCGCATGCCGACCACGCCCGCGCGGCAGTGATCCGGCTCCAGCCAGTCGGAGAACTTCTTGTGATGCACCGCGGCCGAGCCGAAATCCCACACGTAAGGGGAATCGTCGCCGGTCAGCAGGCAGAACCGGCACATCTTGTCCCGCTCCCACTCGCCGATCTTGGTCGACGACACGTAGCGGATGTTGTTCACGTCGAACAGAAGCAGCGTGCCCGCCGGGGACGCCTTCAGGGCCTGGCGCGTCCGGGCCAGCCGGTAGCGGCGCAGCCGGTCGTGATCGACACGACGCTCGAAATCCACCGACGTGTGTCCCCACGCGGGCAAACGCCCCTCCCAGCGCCAGTGCTGCTCAAGATCCTGCGGCGTCAGAATGTTCGGTGTCAGTGCACGGTTCAT
>NZ_JABFCZ010000057.1 GCF_014692675.1 Roseibium aggregatum
ATTTCCAAACATCCTTGACTTAGATCAAGTAGCACCCGGTCGCCGGAGCGGTAGCGTCATCGCATCATAGCGAGTGACCCATGTCCGACAGCCAATCCCCTCCCGGCCTCCTGCCGGGCTTCATCTCATCCCTGATCTCCCCGCTTCCCAGGGCCCCCATGGAAGAAATTCTCTCCCGCCTGATCCGAAGCCTGATTGCCAGGCGGCCAGACCTGATGGCCCGCCTCGGGGATACGGCGGAGGTTCCGATCGCCGTTGTCCCCGACGACCTGCCCCACGCCTTCCGCCTCTCCCTCGACCGCTACAATCCCAGGGTCCGCATCGTGGACAAGGAGCAGGCCAGGGATGCCTCGGCGATCATCAGGGCGCCTTTTCTCGTGCTGCTGGGGCTTCTGGACGGCACGTTCGACGGTGACGCGGTCTTTTTCAGCCGCAGCCTGCGGATCGAAGGGCGGATGGATCACGTGCTGGCCTTGCGCAACACGCTGGAGGAGGCCGACTTGACACCGGCCGAATTCGCTGGCCTCACCGGTACGGCGGCCGATCTTGCCAACCGGTTCGCCGGCCGGGCGCTCGACATGGCGCGCTATATGGCCGGCGCTCGCGAACTGGATCCGCAGGATCCGGGAAGCGCGCGCTGATGACCGACGCTCCTTGCCTTGAGCTGGTCTGCCCGGCCGGCACCCCATCCTCGCTGCGCACCGCGGTCGATGCCGGCGCCCATGCGGTCTATTGCGGCTTCAACGACGAGACGAACGCCCGCAATTTTCCGGGGCTCAACTTCTCACCCGACGAACTGCACCACGGCATCGCCTATGCGCACAAGGCGGGCGCGAAGGTTCTGGTCGCCATCAACACCTTCGCCACGGCCGGTGCAACCGACACCTGGCGGACCGCTGTCGACCGGGCGGTCGCAAGCGGCGCGGACGCGATCATCGCGGCGGATATCGCCGTTCTCGACCATTGCGCGACACGGCACCCGGAGCAGCGCCTGCATCTCTCCGTGCAGGCCGCCGCCAACACGCCGGAGGCGATCGAATTCTATGCGGAGACCTTCGGCGTCAAACGCGTCGTCCTGCCGCGCGTCCTCTCGGTGCCTGAAATCGCCGCGCTCAACGCGGAGATCTCCGTCGAGACGGAGGTCTTCGTCTTCGGCGGGCTCTGCGTGATGACGGAAGGCCGCTGCGCGCTGTCCTCCTATGCCACCGGCAAGTCCCCCAACCTGACCGGCGTGTGTTCGCCGCCCGACCACGTGTCCTATTCGGAAGACCCGTCCGGCAAACTGCTGACGCGGCTCGGCGGCTTCACCATCGACAGCTTCGCACAGGGCGAAGCGGCCGGATACCCGACGCTGTGCAAGGGCCAGTTCACGGCTCGCGGCAAGACCAGCCACCTCTTTGAGGACCCGGTCAGCCTGAACGCCGCCGACCTGCTGCCCGATCTGGCGCGAGCCGGCGTCACCGCCCTGAAGATCGAGGGACGCCAGCGGGGAAAGGCCTATATCGGCCAGGTGGTGCGGGCCTTCCGCTCCGCCGTGGACGCGCTTGCCTCCGGCACCGGTACCCTTCCCGACATGGCCGCCCTTAAAAACCTGTCGGAAGGCGGGCGCCAGACGACGGGCTCCTACCGGAAAACCTGGAGATAGACCGGCATGAGCGCCTCTCCCATCGAACTCGCCCTCGGGCCCTGTCTCTTCAACTGGCCGGCGGAGCGCATGGCCGATTTCTATGCAAGGATCGCGGACGAGGCCCCGGTCGAACGGGTCTATGTCGGCGAAGTCGTCTGCGGCAAGCGCATGCCCTTTACCGACCCTATCTGGCCGGACGCGATCGAACGGCTGAGAGATGCGGGCAAGACGGTGGTCTATTCGGCTCTCGCCCAGCCTTCCAGCAGGCGGGAGCGCAACGCGCTGACCCTGCAGGCGGCCTACGACCTGCCGATTGAAATCAATGACATGTCCATGCTTCCCGCGCGCTCGGGAAGATCATTTACCGCCGGTCCGCTCCTCAACTGTTACAATGAGGCCTGTCTCACGTTTCTCGCGGCGCGCGGCGCGACCGACTGGTGCCCGCCGGTGGAACTGCCGCTGTCCTCGATCCGCAAGATCGCAGCACTTGTTCCCGAAGTCGGGATCGAACTCTTCGCCTTCGGCCGGCTGCCGCTGGCGCTCTCCTCCAGGTGTTACCACGCCCGCTCCCACGGCCTGACCAAGGATTCCTGCCAATTCGTCTGCGACAGGGATCCGGACGGAATGGCGGTCACCACGGTGGACGGGCAGCGCTTCCTGGCGGCCAACGGGATCCAGACCCTGTCCGACAGCTGCCAGGTGGCCGCTCTTGCCCCGGATCACCTGGAAATCCTCGGCATATCGCGCCTGCGCCTGTCGCCCCATTCGACCGACATGGTGCGGGTCGCCAGCCTTTTTCGCCAGTGCCTGGACCGGGAGATCGCCCCGGACGAACTGGAGGCCCGGCTGGAGGAAACCGGCTTGCCGGGGCCCATCTGCAATGCCTATCTGAACGGAGACGCAGGGTGGAAGAAAGAGATACTGAGCCTTTGAGGTCTTTGACGGCCAACTGTACGGGCGAGCGTCCCGACGAGTGGCTCAACCGGGTCCAGCGCGCCCTGTCCGCCCTGGACCTGCCCTGCGCGTGTCAGGACAAGGTCGACCGCACCATCCTGGCCCTGGAGGAATGGGAAACGAAGAAGGTCCGCCATCGTCTGATCTCGGATATCCTAGCGGACTTCTCCCGCCTGAAGACGGGACTCACCTACCTGGGCGAGCTGCAGCAGCTCGGCCGGCAGCCGGTCCCGGCGGAGGTTCTGAAAGACCACGCGGAAAGCCTGAAATTCCTCGCCGACACGGCCGACCGCTGCGCCAGGCATCTCGATGCGCTGGCACGGGTCGACGGCAAAGGCTCCTGCCCTTAAGCCCTGCTCTGCGCCTAATTCCGGCTAGCTGCCAGATCGGCGCCCTTGCGCAGGTTGCGGAGCTTTTTCCAGGTGACGTCCGGATCGATCTTGCCATAGCCGGCGAAGGTGCCGAAGCCGCAGTCGGTGCTGGCGATCACCCGGTCGGTCCCGACGATATCCACGAAGCGCTGCAGACGCTGGGCGATCAGCTCCGGGTGTTCCACGTAGTTGGAACAGGTGTCGATGACGCCCGGCGCCAGGATCTTGTCGTCCGGAATGTCCGCGTCGCGCCAGACCGTCCATTCGTGCTCGTGGCAGGGATTGGCGCTTTCGAACAGGATGGTGCTCGGGCGCGCGCTCAGGACGACATCGATCACCTTTTCCAGCGCAATATCGTGATCGTGCGGGCCCTCGTAGTTGCCCCAGCACAGATGCATGCGCATCCGCTCCTTCGGCAGGCCTTCCGTCGCCGCGTTCAGGGCTTCCACATTGGCGGCGGCGATCTTCACGAACTCTTCCTCGGAAGCGTCCTGGTAGCCGGTGTGCGCGGACATGGCGAGATCCGGACAGTCGAATTGGATATCGAACCCGGCATCGAGAATGGCCTCGTATTCCGGCCGCATCGCCGCGACAAGGGCTTCGAGATAGGCCTCGTGGCTCGGGTAATAGCGGTTGACCTGGAACGCCGTGATCAGCCCCGGGGACGCCGCGTTCATGAAGGCCCGGGTGCCCTCGCCTTTTTCCTCAAGGGCTGTCTTGAAACGGCGGATATCCTCTAGCGCCGGCTGCAGGTCGACGAGCTTGACCTCGCCGATGCAGGACGCGCGGGTGAATTCCTGCTTGCCCATGATGGCGCTGAGTTTCCTGGCGAGGTCCGGATGGGCGGCGAGGTCCTTCGCGGGCTTGCGGTCGATATGTCCGCCGAAGCCGCTCAGGCGCTCCTGCATGTAGGTCGAATAGCCGACCTTGCCCAGTTCGCCGTCGGAGACGATGCTTACCCCGGCCTCGCGCTGCTGCCGGACGGCCTCGTTGATCGCCGCCTGAACCGCCGCCTCGAATTCCGCCTCGTCGAAGTCCTCTCCCTTGTCCTTCGCCAGTAGCAGGGCCGACAGTTTATCGCCGCGCGGCAGGCTGCCAACATGGGTCGTCTCGATTGCCATTTGGTGGTCTTCCTTAGGTGTTCATTCTTGGTCAGGTCGTCAGGAATCCATGCCGTTCGGATACATAGCGATGATCACTACCAATCCGAAACCGCGCGGAATTCGGCCCGAAGGTCGGCGATCTGAGGGCGAATTGCAACCGACATGTATGCATTTTCGCGTTCAGAGTAAGCCTCCGCCGGATCAACACGAGGCTCTTTCTCTGCAAAGGGACACATTTGGTCAAGGTCTCATTAATGCACGGATGAGGGAAATTTGTTTCGACGTTCCGATCGATCGGGAGGCAGTGCAGAAGCGCTGCTGCTGCCAGTAGTGAGAGGGAGAAGTTGGTTTAGGTGAGGCTGATCGCGACGGATTGCTGAAAAGTCGGTTCAGGGGCAGGTCGCAGACCGGCGGACCTTAGAACGAACGGCGCGATAAGCAGCCTAAATATGCCGACCCGACTTTGGGGGCATGATCTCAAACGGAATAAATTGGCGGTTGAGAGGCCGGTCGCACGAGGATCGGATCGCTCGTACAAATAACTAGCTTGCGGGAACCTCGAGTCATAGCAACGTAGAGATCCCGGGCACCCAGCTGATCGGTATCGATAACTACCGCCACGTCCGCTTCCAATCCTTTGAGAAGCAACGTGCTTCCGACAGCTCGGCGTGGTAAGGCACGACCCTTGACCCTCGATTGCTCGCGGGTACGCACTGCCATTTCATGAAAATCATTCGCGTCTATGCACCCATTGAATGCTTGGATCGCAGAACGCACTAAGGCGGGGCGCAACGGAAATACGCCTGCCTGACGGTTTATTTCGACCAACAGAGTAACAGCTGTAGTTGGGCTTGGTGTTCTTGCAAAAGCAAGTGCAGCTATTTCGGCGTCGTTTGGTGGCGATCGTTCGCGGCCTGACAGGAGCACGCGCAGCCGCTGCTTCATTTGCGCAGCGCCGACACCGGTCATCGTACTGCCAGCAAAATCAATCAGATCGTCCGCAGCTGTAGGCGCAAGCATATCGAATGACGCTGCAAACCGAATAAAATCGGTCAAATCAGCATTTTCAACCACAACGGCACCTCGCGCCCTGGCGGCAATTTCGCGATGGCGCGGAGGCCTTCTGGCATCGCAGACGATAAGGACACTTCCTCCTTCAACCGGAGATCGAGTGTTGGCGGCCTGGGTCTGCCTTGGTACGTCGTCTTCGCCAGCGATTTCAATCAATTCCACCTCTGCCGGAGCTTGGCGCAGGTCGATAGGTTGACCACTCTGCAGCGCAGCCCTTACGCTCAACAGCCATCTACCTAACGCCTCTGCCCCAACGTTTCGCCACCGCCACGGCGTATCGAGTTCGCCTGCAGGAGGAAATCTCGACTGAACATCGGCATGCCAATCGACCAAAATATTAGTCCCCCATCCAAATATCGCCTGCATCGGGTCACCCAGAACACAGGTTGGCAGAACTTCTGCGATCTTTGAAATCATCGCGTGTTGTTCGACAATGCAGTCCTGATATTCGTCTACAAACAAACGTGCATACGTCGATTGCAACACGTCGTTGAGATGGTTGCCTGCGAGGATATTGATGGTTCCTTGCCGGATCGCAGGATAGTCATTTCTCGGATCGCTGAGATCGAGTGTGGCTTCTGCATGACCGCTACGCATCGGGAAAGTTCCGATCAGCCGCATAGCCCAGCCATCAATTGTTGTAATCCGAAACGCGCGCTCGGAAACACCCATTTGCGTCAGACGGGCGCGTAAGGCGGCTACACCAGCATTGGTATGCGTTAGGATCAGAATTGGTTTCGGATCGTCATGTCGTTGGAGCGCAGACGCAATGAGATGAGTCTTTCCGTAAGCGTCCGGTGAGCACCGCGGCGATTGCGGTTTGATCAGTTGTCGGATTTCGAGCGGGTATTTTTGGTCAATCGCACTTTTGCGGCATTGCGGCGGTTTGCGATGCGCAAAAGCGCATATTTGATCGGAAGTTCGTCGATAGTGTCCGGGTCGTATTCGTCGGCCCATTCAGTTGCGTCGGCGTGATTGGGATGGCTCCGATCGGCTAGCGCGTTGAGCATGTCGTAGAAGCCAGGAATTCCGCCGCAATCCTCCGGCGGCGCGTTTCTGTTGCCGCCGACATAGCGGGGATAGGAGGCCTCCGCGTTGCCGATCCTGACGTCGGTCACCGTGAGCCGATGCTCCCAGCTGTCACCGAAGTCGTAGAGGTAATCGATCATCGTCTTGCGAGGCTTCAGGATGTCGCGCAGACGCACCTTGGCCGCCTCCTTGCGTGGCTCCGTCCCCCAATCTTCGTCCGTCGGCAGGCCGTATCTTTGCTTGTCGACGGTGAACTCCCAGAGATGGTGGTCGAACCAGCCCATCACGGCCTGGATGACGTCGTGCAGCACTTTCAGGGTGATCGAGGTCGGCACTTCGACCACGCGCCAGATCAGGGGATCGGTGTCCTGCAATTCGATGCGGACCGTTGCGATCTCGTTTATGCTGTCGGATGCTGCGGTTTTCGGCGATTTGCTCATGCCGCCGATCTCGCAGATTTCGCCTTCCAGTTCCAAGGCAGCAGTCCCTCGACCTGGGATACGGGCGTTTCGGCGATGCGTGCCAGGACATCGGCAAGCCAGGCTTGCGGGTCGACGTCATTGAGCTTCGCCGTGTTGAGCAGTGTCACCATAAAGGCGGCGCGGTCGGCACCGC
>NZ_JABFCZ010000058.1:2500-6511 GCF_014692675.1 Roseibium aggregatum
AGGCCAGGCGAAGCCGATACGGCCGTGAGCGCAAGCAACTAACTCATTTATGAAGAAGAAACCGTTTTGCGGTGATCGCTGATCGCCGCCTGTTCTTGACATCGTTGAAGAGAAGATCGTCTGACCTCTGCGGGTAACCGTAGGGTTCTGCACTCAAGCAGGAAGCCAGCTTGACCGCATGGCTGTTGGATTGATCTCAAGAAACTGGTCTTAAAATCGATGGTTCATCGATTGCCAGCCGGATTTGGCGTTCCTTGCCGGATCCACCAGGCTGCGTAATCGTGACTTATCCGGTTTTTGGTGTTCGAAGCCATCAGGCTTCGCAAGGCCAAGGGCCGCCGCGGCTTATGCCGCGCGCCTCGCAGGTGCTACGCACCGTGAGAGGGATAAGACTTGCACTCAAGTAGCCGAAAGGCGGTAGTGCAAAAAAGATGAACATTGATAATGAGAGTGATCAAGTGTCTTAAGGGCATTCGGTGGATGCCTTGGCGACAAGAGGCGATGAAGGACGTGATACGCTGCGATAAGCGTCGGGGAGCTGCGAATAAGCTTTGATCCGGCGATTTCCGAATGGGGCAACCCACTCCGTATGGAGTACCCGCAAGGGAGCAAACCCGGGGAACTGAAACATCTAAGTACCCGGAGGAAAGGACATCAACCGAGACTCCGCTAGTAGTGGCGAGCGAACGCGGACCAGGCCAGTGGCTGTGAATTAAGAACCGGAACCGTCTGGAAAGTCGGGCCTCAGCGGGTGATAGCCCCGTACGGGTAGAAATTTTTGCAGTCCTCGAGTAGGGCGGGACACGTGAAATCCTGTCTGAACATGGGGGGACCACCCTCCAAGCCTAAGTACTCCTTGTCGACCGATAGCGAACAAGTACCGTGAGGGAAAGGTGAAAAGCACCCCGACGAGGGGAGTGAAACAGACCCTGAAACCGGATGCCTACAAACAGTTGGAGCCCGCAAGGGTGACAGCGTACCTTTTGTATAATGGGTCAGCGACTTAATTTAACGAGCAAGCTTAAGCCGATAGGTGTAGGCGTAGCGAAAGCGAGTCTGAACAGGGCGTTCAGTTCGTTGGATTAGACCCGAAACCGAGTGATCTAGCCATGGCCAGGTTGAAGGTGCGGTAACACGCACTGGAGGACCGAACCCACGCCTGTTGAAAAAGTCGGGGATGAGCTGTGGCTAGGGGTGAAAGGCCAATCAAACTCGGAAATAGCTGGTTCTCCGCGAAATCTATTTAGGTAGAGCGTCGGATGAATACTCTCGGGGGTAGAGCACTGGATGGGCTATGGGGGCTTACCGCCTTACTGATCCTAACCAAACTCCGAATACCGAGAAGTACTATCCGGCAGACACACAGTGGGTGCTAACGTCCATTGTGGAGAGGGAAACAACCCTGACCGCCAGTTAAGGTCCCTAAGTTATGGCTAAGTGGGAAAGGATGTAGGACTCCCAAAACAACCAGGATGTTGGCTTAGAAGCAGCCATCATTTAAAGAAAGCGTAACAGCTCACTGGTCTAAATAAGGGGTCCCGCGCCGAAAATGTACCGGGGCTCAAGCCATACACCGAAACTGCGGGTGTGCGTAAGCACGCGGTAGCGGAGCGTTCTGTAAGTCTGCGAAGGGAGACCCGTGAGGGCTCCTGGAGATATCAGAAGTGCGAATGCTGACATGAGTAACGATAAAGGGAGTGAGAGACTCCCTCGCCGAAAGTCCAAGGGTTCCTGCGCAACGCTAATCGGCGCAGGGTTAGCCGGCCCCTAAGGCGAGGCCGAAAGGCGTAGTCGATGGGAATGCAGTTAATATTCTGCAGCTTGGTGGTAGTGACGGATGCCGTGTATCGTATCCCCTTACTGGATTGGGGGTGCGGTGAAGGTGTTCCAGGAAATAGCTCCACCGTATAAACCGTACCCGAAACCGACACAGGTGGACTGGTAGAGCATACCAAGGCGCTTGAGAGAACTATGCTGAAGGAACTCGGCAAATTGCTCCCGTAAGTTCGCGAGAAGGGAGACCTCCGTTTGGGCAACCAGGCGGGGGTGGCACAGACCAGGGGGTGGCGACTGTTTATCAAAAACACAGGGCTCTGCGAAGCCGCAAGGCGACGTATAGGGTCTGACGCCTGCCCGGTGCTGGAAGGTTAAGAGGAGGTGTGCAAGCTCCGAATTGAAGCCCCAGTAAACGGCGGCCGTAACTATAACGGTCCTAAGGTAGCGAAATTCCTTGTCGGGTAAGTTCCGACCTGCACGAATGGCGTAACGACTTCCCCGCTGTCTCCAGCATAGACTCAGTGAAATTGAATTCCCCGTGAAGATGCGGGGTTCCTGCGGTCAGACGGAAAGACCCCGTGCACCTTTACTACAGCTTCACACTGGTATTCGTGTCGACATGTGTAGGATAGGTGGTAGACGTTGAAGCCAGGGCGCCAGCCTTGGTGGAGTCACCCTTGAAATACCACCCTTGTCGTCATGGATATCTAACCGCGGTACTACAATATCCGGGACCGTGTGTGGCGGGTAGTTTGACTGGGGCGGTCGCCTCCCAAATGGTAACGGAGGCGCGCGAAGGTGGGCTCAGAGCGGTCGGAAATCGCTCGTTGAGTGCAATGGCATAAGCCTGCCTGACTGCGAGACTGACAAGTCGAGCAGAGTCGAAAGACGGCCATAGTGATCCGGTGGTCCCTCGTGGAAGGGCCATCGCTCAACGGATAAAAGGTACGCCGGGGATAACAGGCTGATGATGCCCAAGAGTCCATATCGACGGCATTGTTTGGCACCTCGATGTCGACTCATCACATCCTGGGGCTGGAGCAGGTCCCAAGGGTTTGGCTGTTCGCCAATTAAAGTGGTACGTGAGTTGGGTTCAGAACGTCGCGAGACAGTTCGGTCCCTATCTGCCGTGGGTGTAGGAGAATTGAGAGGATCTGTCCCTAGTACGAGAGGACCGGGATGGACGTACCTCTGGTGGACCTGTTGTGGCGCCAGCCGCATAGCAGGGTAGCTATGTACGGAAGGGATAACCGCTGAAAGCATCTAAGCGGGAAACCCACCTCAAAACCAGTTCTCCCTGAAGAGCCGTGGAAGACCACCACGTTGATAGGAGGCATGTGGAAGCGCGGCAACGCGTGAAGCTGAGCCTTACTAATAGCTCGTTCGGCTTGATTACTCTCATTAGTCCATGTTCATCTTTTAAAAGCGCCCCTGGCGCTTTGAAAAGATCAGTTGTTTGCGCTCACGCGCGTTCGCCCTTCGGGCTGCGCTCCGCGGGGGCGCCAAACAATTGGCGGCGCGCATTCGCGCTTGCGAAGCTTCGCTTCGTTGAGTGCCCAAAGCGCGCATAAAACCATCGATAGACCAGTTCTCATGGAAACCTCGGGTCTCCAAATCCAATGGATTTGGCAAGGCCAAGCGGCCGTCGCGCCTTATGGCGCGCCCCGTTCGGAGGTTAGGCTCGAAGAGCCGCTCAACCGTGAGAACATGTTAAACAGACCAGTTTCTATTATCTGCCCTTCGCCGGCCTGGTGGCTCTAGCGGGGAGCCCCCACCCGATCCCATCCCGAACTCGGCCGTGAAACTCCCCAGCGCTAATGGTACTGCATCTTAAGGTGTGGGAGAGTAGGTCGCTGCCAGGCCTGCAAAGCGCAGATAATAAAATCTCTCTTCAACGATCAATGCGCTCACGGCCGCACCGGGCTTCGCCCTGGCCTCCGCGGAGGCGCCGCATAAGCGGCGACGGCCAGTCGGCCTTGCCTTCGATGCGCTCGGAACTCGTGTCCCAAGCAAGCGCAACATTCCAGGCAAGCCAAAACAAAATACCGGGCTGTGCTACAGCCCATCGAGGAAACAAAGGTTCCCTCAGACCACAAAGTTGACGCGGGATGGAGCAGTCCGGTAGCTCGTCAGGCTCATAACCTGAAGGTCGCAGGTTCAAATCCTGCTCCCGCAACCAAATAAAACAACGGCTTAGCGCTAATCCGCTAGGCCGTTTTTGCGTTTAAGGCACAT
>NZ_JABFCZ010000059.1 GCF_014692675.1 Roseibium aggregatum
ATCGGCGGGAACAAGCTGGTCGAGTGTGACCATCTCAAGCGCTGTCTGATCCGGACCGGGTTTCTTCAACATCAAAACAGTGAATCAAAAACCCCCGGCTAACGCCAGGGGTTTGTCAGCAGTCTGAGGCGCGGGATTTCCGCGCCTTTTATGTTCTGTACAGCAGAACCGTCAGACCGCCGTCGGAAAGTCCCGCATCTCGCCGCTGGGGTGATGGTAGAGCTTGCCGGTTTCGGTCAGATCGGCGCCGAGCAGTTTCAGGAGCGCGGGCGCGACCTCTTCCGGTTTCGTCAGCTTTTCAGGATCCTCGCCGGGCATCGCCTTTGACCGCAGACCGGTCCGCACGGGTCCGGGATCGGCCAGGTTGATCTTCAGATTGGTTTTCAGGCTCTCATTGGCATAGGTGCGCACCAGGGCTTCCAGGGCCGCCTTGGAGACCGCCTGCTGGCCCCAGAAGGCCGTACAGCTGTGAGCGTGGGAATCGGTCAGGAACAGGGCCCGTCCGGCGTCCGACTGGCGCAGCAGCGGGTCGAACGACCGGATCAGCCGCCAGTTGGCGGTGACATTGGTCGACATCACCTTGTCGAAGTCCTTGATGCCGATATGTCCGACCGGCGAGAGCAGGCTGAAACTGCCGGCGTTGCCGACCAGGATGTCGAGCTTCTTCCAGCGTTCGAAGATGGCCGCGCCCAGGCGGTCGAGTGCATCGAAATCGGTTATGTCGACCGGAACCAGCGTCGCCTGGCCGCCTGCCGCCTTGATCTCGTCGTCGAGATCCTCCAGGCCACCGACGGTGCGCGCAAGAGCGATGACATGAGCCCCGCGGGCGCCGAGCGCCTTGGCCAGCTGATAGCCGATACCGCGCGAGGCCCCGGTGACGACCGCGACCCGGCCTTCGAATTCCTGCGTCATGCCTGCCTCTTGTTTACTGGACTTCAACGAGACGCGGCGGACGGATGAAATCGCGGTCTTCGGACAGGTCTGTCAAAGGTGTCGGATAATCGCCGGTGAAGCAGTGATCGGTGAACTGCGGGCTCTCGTTGTCGCGGCCTTCGTAACCCATGGCCCTGTAGATGCCGTCGACGGAGAGGAAGGCGAGCGTGTCCGCACCGATGTAGTTGCGCATTTCTTCCAGATTGTATTTGGCCGCCAGAAGCTTTTCGCGCACCGGCGTATCGATGCCGTAATAGTCGGAATAGCGGATCGGCGGGCTTGCCAGCCGGAAGTGAACTTCCAGGGCTCCTGCTTCGCGGATCATCTGGACGATTTTGACCGATGTCGTGCCGCGAACGAGGCTGTCGTCGATCAGGATGACGCGCTTGCCCTGGATCTGCATCCGGTTGGCGGAATGCTTCATCTTCACGCCGAGTGCACGGATCGACTGGGACGGCTCGATGAAGGTCCGCCCGACATAGTGGTTGCGGATAATGCCCAGTTCGAAGGGCACGCCGCTCTCCTGGCTGTAGCCGATGGCCGCAGGCACGCCGCTGTCGGGAACCGGGACGATGACGTCGCTCTCCACATGGGCTTCGCGCGCCAGTTCCCGGCCCATCGACCGGCGTACGTCATAGACGCTGCGACCGCCGATGACGGAATCGGGACGCGAGAAATAGATGAACTCGAAGATATCCGGACGCGCCTTGCATTTGCCGAAGGGGAAATAGGATTCGATGCCGCTCGGGCTGCAGACGATGACTTCGCCGTTTTCCACTTCGCGGATGAAGGTCGCGCCGATGATATCGAGCGCGCAGGTTTCCGAGGCCAGGATCGGCGCGCCGTTGAGGTCGCCGAGGACCAGAGGGCGGATGCCCAGCGGGTCGCGCGCGCCGATCAGTTTTTTCGACGTCAGCGCCACCAGGGCATAGGCGCCCTCCATCTTGGAAAGGGCGTCGATATAGCGATCGACGATTTTCCGTTCGCGCGATTTGGCAATGAGCTGCAGGACCACTTCGGAATCGGAGGTAGACTGGCAGATCGCGCCATCGTGGATGAGCTGCTGGCGGAGCGTCAGAGCGTTCGTGAAATTTCCGTTGTGGCAGATGGCGATACCGCCGCCTTCCAGCTCGGCGAACAGCGGCTGCACGTTGCGCAGGATCGGTTCGCCGGTGGTCGAATAACGCACATGTCCGATTGCGGCCCGGCCCGTCAGCCGGTTGATGGTCTCCGCATTGGAGAAGTGGTCGCCGACCAGGCCGAGATGGCGTTCCGCCCGGAACTGTTCATCGTCCAGCGTGACGATGCCGGCGGCTTCCTGGCCCCGGTGCTGGAGCGCGTGCAGGCCAAGGGCGGTAAGGGCGCTCGCGTCTTCATGGCCGAATATACCGAATACGCCGCACTCTTCCTGGAGCCTGTCTGCATTGAGATCAAACGGCTCTGTATCTTCGGTCTCGCCGTGCATGGCGGAGCTCCTTAAGTTCAAAATACCGGCAGGTCGCAGCCTGCCCGGCTCCTTTTACGAGCAGAACGGAGAAAACGCACTCTTGCCTGTCGAGCGTCAGTTGTTTCCGCCGGTCGTAAGCTGGTCAAGGCCCTTGCGCTCGGAATCGCTGTAGCCTGTATTCTCGTTCCCGTCTTCGCCCTCGGCCTGTGTGGACGTCCGCTTCTTGATCTTGTCCAGAATGGCCTTCTCCGGGTCTTCCGGCAGCACGGCGACAAGCCGTTCGCCGATGGACATCAGGATCGGCCGCGATTTCGCCTGCAGGATCCAGTTCGGCTGCTGTTCCGGCTGGACGAACCAGTTGAAGAACATCATCGCCACGACGACCAGAAGCAGTCCGCGGACCGCGCCGAACACGAACCCCAGAGTGCGGTCCAGCGCGCCGATCCGGCTGTCGAGCACGAAATCGGAAATACGCATGGTTATATAGGACACGATCAGCAGCGTTACGATAAACACGGCTGCGGCAGAAACGCCCAGTGCAACCAGATCGTGACTGATATACTGCTTGGCGTAGGGAAGCACGCGCCCGTAAAGCAGGAAGGCTGCGATAGCCGCCGCGATCCATGAGGCGATGGACAGAACCTCGCGGACGAAACCGCGGATCATCGCCAGAACCGCCGAGATGAGCATGATGACGAGAAGGATTCCGTCGAGCAGCGTGATCGGCATCTGTCTGAAAGATCCCTTATCTTGAGCCATCGGGCGCTTGCGCCCGCTTGATCCGTCCGATTGATGCCTCAAGCGTTGCCGCCGGCACCAGCCTTGGCCGAGATTTTGGCAATGAAATCCCCAAGTTCCGGGAGTCCCGTTACCGCAAAATTCCGTGTCGCGCCGTCTTTCAGGTTGCCCTCCGGGCAATACGCCTGATCGAACCCGAGTTTCTGCGCTTCCTTCAGCCTGGACTGAGCCTGGGCGACCGGCCGGATCGCTCCTGAAAGGCTGACTTCGCCGAAATAGACGCAATTCGCCGGAAGGGCAAGTCCGCTGAGTGAAGAGACAAGGGCCGCGGCGACCGCCAGGTCCGCTCCGGGCTCGTTGATTTTCAGCCCGCCGGCGACGTTCAGATAGACGTCGTGCTGGGAAAACCGTACACCGCAACGGGCTTCGAGCACCGCAAGGATCATGGACAGGCGGGCGGAATCCCAGCCGATAACGGCGCGCCGGGGCGTGCCGAGAGGCGAGGGCGCGACCAGCGCCTGCACCTCGATCAGCAGCGGGCGCGAGCCTTCAAGTCCGGCAAAGACGGCCGATCCCGGCGCATTGGCGGTTCTGTCGCCCAGAAACAGCGCAGACGGATTGGCGACTTCGGCAAGACCTGCGCCGGTCATTTCGAAAACGCCGATCTCGTCGGTGGCGCCGAAACGGTTTTTCACGGACCGGAGGATCCGGTACTGATGGGCGCCGTCACCCTCGAAGTAAAGCACTGCGTCGACCATGTGTTCGACCACGCGCGGACCGGCGATCTGGCCATCCTTGGTCACATGGCCGACAAGGACAAGCGTCGTGCCGTGTTTCTTGGCATAGCGCACCATCGCCTGGGCCGACGCGCGCACCTGGGTCACGGTGCCAGGCGGGGAATCCGCCTGTTCGGTCCACAGTGTCTGGATGGAATCCAGGATGAGCAGGGCAGGCGGCGTGTCGGCTTCCAGGGTTGCGAGGATGTCTTCGACACTGGTCTCGGCGGCCAGTGCCACCGGGGCGTCGGAAAGACCGAGCCGTTCCGCCCTCATCCGCACCTGTCCGATCGCCTCTTCGCCGGAAATATAGACCGCGCGCTGGCCCAGGCGGGCAAGGGCAGCGGCTGCCTGGATCAGGAGCGTGGACTTGCCGATGCCCGGATCGCCGCCGACCAGAAGCGCGGACCCGCGGACGAAGCCGCCGCCGGTGACCCGGTCGAGTTCGGCAATGCCGCTCAGGATCCGCGGCGCCTCCTTGGTATCTCCCGACAGTCCGACCAGGGGAACGACCCGGCCCTTGGACCGCTTTATCTTGCCCGGGCCCCCGCCGATGCCGCCGCCGGTCTGTTCCTCGACGATGGAATTCCACTCGCCGCAGGATTCGCACCGTCCTGTCCACTTGGCCGTCACCGCCCCGCAGGACTGGCAGACGAAACTGGTTGCGCGCCTGGCCATCAGCTTCGGCCTTCCGGAGTGTCGAGGGGGCCGTACCGCCGGTGAAAGCGGCGTCCGAGTCCGGTCAGGTATTCGTAGTCGATGGTTTCAGCGTAAATGGCGAGATCCGAAGCCGCGACGTTGGGACCGAGCAGTTCCACGAAAACGCCGTGCCGGGCCACGGTTTCGGGAACGTCCGTGACGTCCAGCGCCATCATGTCCATTGAAATCCGGCCGACGATGGGCAGGCGGTGGCCATCCAGCCAGCCGAAGCCGCCCGGACGTTTGTCGGATGAGCCTGCCCGGCGCATGAAGCCGTCGGCATAGCCCGCTGCCACAATGGCGAGCCGCATGGTCCGCGTCGCCGTTTCCACGCCGCCATAGCCGATGGTCTTGCTTTCCGCGACGTCGCGAACCATCAGGATGCGCGCTTCGACGCAAACGACCGGCGACATCGGATTGGCGCCCGGATCCAGGGCCTTGCCGCCGAAAAGGGAAATGCCCGGGCGGGCGATGTCGAAGTGATAGTCGGGCCCGAGGAACACGCCGGCAGAATTGGCGAGTGATTTCGGTATGTCCGGGAAATCCGCCGTCGCCGCGCGGAAGGTGTCAAGCTGGATGCGGTTCAGCGGATGGTCGGGCGTTGCGCCGCAGGCCAGATGGCTGACAAGCAGGCAGGGCGTAAACGGGCCGGTGAGATAATTGTCGGCCATGACCTGCGCGAACATCTCCGGCAGCAGGCCAAGCCTGTTCATGCCCGTATCGATATGGATAGCCGCCGGAAGTGCGGTATTCGCCGTCCGGCAGTAGGCGGACCACTCCTCGATCTCCGGAACGGAATTCAGGACGGGCCTGAGGTTTGCCGCCGCATAGGTCTCTGCGGTGCCGGGAAACAGGCCGTCCAGAACGTAGATGGTTGCGTCGGGCAGGGTTTCGCGCAGATGCAGAGCTTCCTCGGGCAGTGCGACAAAGAAGGTCCTGCAGCCTTCCTGTGAAAGCCGCTCGGCGGTCTCAGCAAGCCCGGTGCCATAGGCATTGGCCTTGACCGTGGCGCCACACTCGGTCCCGTCGCGAAGATTTTCGGACAAGGTGCGCCAGTTTGCGGCAATGGCATCGAGATCGACGGTCAGCCGCCCTCCGGCAAGGGCTTCGGAAGGGTGGGGAACTGGGAGG